>NZ_CP038198.1:1580000-2477500 GCF_029909815.1 Paracoccus ferrooxidans
GGCCCGCTTTCATCCGCCGAGCCCAGATGGGCCGAGGAGACGCGGTTGCCGACGACCAGCCCCTCGGGCCCGGCGGTGACATGGACGGTATGGCCGTCCAGAACCTCGCCGGCCAGGATCATCTCGGCCAGGGGGTTCTGCAGGCTGCGCTGCATCACCCGCTTCAGCGGCCGGGCGCCGAAGACCGGGTCATAGCCTTCGTCGGCCAGCCATTTCAGCGCCGCCTCGTCCAGGTCCAGCCCGATCTTGTGCTGGGCCAGCCGACCCTCCAGCTGCGCAAGCTGGATGCGGACGATGGCGTCCATGTTCTCGCGCGTCAGCCGGTGGAAGATGACGATCTCGTCCAGCCGGTTCAGGAACTCGGGCCGGAAATGCGCCCGGACCGCGTCCATCACCTGCGTCCGCGCCTGGCCCGAATCGGCCCCTTCCGGCAGGGCCGACAGCGCCTGCGCCCCAAGGTTCGAGGTCAGCACGATCAGCGTCTGCTTGAAGTCCACCGTCCGGCCCTGGCCGTCGGTCAGCTGGCCGTCGTCCAGAACCTGCAGCAGCACGTTGAACACGTCCGGGTGCGCCTTTTCGACCTCATCGAACAGGATCACCTGATAGGGGCGGCGCCGCACCGCCTCGGTCAGCACGCCGCCCTCGTCATAGCCGACATAGCCGGGGGGCGCGCCGATCAGCCGCGCGACCGAATGCTTCTCCATGAACTCGGACATGTCGATGCGGACCATGGCCGAGTCGTCGTCGAACAGGTATTCGGCGATGGCCTTGGTCAGCTCGGTCTTGCCGACGCCGGTCGGGCCGAGGAAGAGGAAGCTGCCCAGGGGCCGCTTGGGGTCGTTCAGCCCGGCCCGCGCCCGCCGCACGGCGTTCGACACGGCCGTCACCGCCTCGGACTGGCCGATGACGCGGCGGCCCAGCACGTCCTCCATCTTCAACAGCTTCTCGCGCTCGCCCTCCAGCATCTTGCTGGTGGGGATGCCGGTCCAGCGTTCCACCACCTCGGCGATCTGCTCGGGGCGGACGGTCTCCTCGACCAGCAGGCCGTCGTTATGGCCCTCGGCCTCGGCCAGCTGCCGCTCGAGTCCGGGGATGATACCATAGCTCAGCTCGCCGGCGCGGGCCAGGTTGCCCTCGCGCTTGGCCTGGTCCAGTTCGGCGCGGGCGCGGTCAAGCTGCTCCTTCAGCGTGCGCGAGCCTTCCAGCTTGTCGCGTTCGGCCTGCCAGCGGGCGGTCAGCGAGGCGGATTTCTCCTGCAATTCCGACAGCTGCTTTTCCAGCTTCTCCAGCCGGTCCTTGGAGGCGGCGTCGTCTTCCTTCTTCAGCGCCTCGGCCTCGATCTGCATCTGCAGGATCTGCCGGTCCAGCTGGTCCAGCTCTTCGGGCTTGCTGTCCACCTCCATGCGCAGCCGGCTCGCGGCCTCGTCCACCAGGTCGATGGCCTTGTCGGGCAGGAAGCGGTCGGTGATGTAGCGATGCGACAGCGTCGCAGCAGCCACCAACGCAGCGTCCGAGATACGGACGCCGTGGTGCAGCTCATATTTTTCCTTGATGCCGCGCAGGATGCTGATGGTGTCCTCGACCGTCGGCTCCTCGACCATGACCGGCTGGAAGCGCCGGGCCAGGGCCGCATCCTTTTCGATATACTTGCGGTATTCGTCCAGCGTGGTCGCGCCGACGCAATGCAACTCGCCCCGCGCCAGCGCCGGCTTGATCAGGTTCGCGGCATCCATGGCGCCGTCGGTCTTGCCGGCGCCGACCAGAACGTGCAGCTCGTCGATGAACAGCACGACCTCGCCGGCGGCGTTCTCGATCTCCTTCAGGACGGATTTCAGCCGCTCCTCGAACTCGCCGCGGTATTTCGCGCCGGCGATCAGCGCGCCCATGTCCAGCGCCCAAAGCTGCTTGTTGCGCAGCGATTCGGGCACGTCGCCATCGACGATGCGCAGCGCCAGCCCCTCGGCGATGGCGGTCTTGCCGACGCCGGGCTCGCCGATCAGCACCGGGTTGTTCTTGGTGCGCCGCGACAGCACCTGCATGGCGCGGCGGATTTCCTCGTCCCGGCCGATGATCGGGTCGATCTTGCCCTCGGCCGCGGCCTCGGTCAGGTTGCGGGCGTATTTCGACAGCGCCTCGTAGCTGTCCTCGGCGCTGGCGGTGTCGGCCGTGCGCCCCTTGCGGATGTCGTTGATCGCCGAATTCAGCCCCTGGGCCGTCACCTTGCCGGCTGCCAGCGCGTCGCGCGCATTGGTGTTGACGACGGCCAGCGCGGTCAGCACCCGCTCGGCCGGGACGAAACTGTCGCCGGCCTTCTTGGCCAGCTTCTCGGCCTCGTCCAGCACGCGCACCAGCGAGGGATCGACATAGACCTGCCCCTGCCCGCCGCTGACCTTGGGCTGTTTCGCCACCGCCTGGTCGACGGCCTGGCGCACGGCCTGGGCATCGCCCCCGGCCCGCGCGATCAGGTTGCTGGCAAAGCCCTGCTCGTCGTCCATCAGCGCCTTGAGCAGATGCTCGGGCATCACGCGCTGGTTTTCCTCGCGGATGGCGATGGTCTGGGCCGCCTGCAGGAAGCCCCGCGACCGTTCCGTGAACTTTTCCATATCCATATGAAAATCCTTTCCTCAGCCCCCGCTTTGGATCGCCCGCATTGGCACGATCCGGCTCGGGTCTTGCCAGTCACATGGGCAGGAACAAACGGGGTTTCAAGACAGAGGGTTCCCGCCTATAAGCGGCCCGTTTGTCGCAGGGGCCGAGGGAAAACATGGACGACCGTCTGATCGTGGCGCTGGACGTGCCGAACGCGCTGGCCGGGCTGGAACTGGCCGAAAGGATCGGCGATGCCGCCAGCTTCTACAAGATCGGCCTGGGCATGCTGACCGGCGGCGGCCTCGCGCTCGCCAACGAGCTGAAGCAGGAACACGGCAAGCGCATCTTCCTGGACATGAAGTTCTTCGACATCGGCGCCACGGTCGAGGCGGCGGTGAAAGGCATCGCGCAATACGACCTGGATTTCCTGACCGTGCATGGCGACCCGCATGTGGTCAGGGCGGCGAAACAGGGGGCAAGCGGCTCGGGGCTGAAGATCCTGGCCGTGACCATCCTGACCTCGCTGGACCGCGCCGACCTGGATGCCGGGCTGATCGTGCCGGGCGACGTGGCCGAGATCGTGGCGACCCGCGCCGCCCGCGCCTTCGAGGCCGGGGCGGACGGCGTCATCGCCAGCCCGCGCGAGGCAGCGCTGATCCGCGCCCTGCCCGAGGCGGCGGGCCGGCTGATCGTCACCCCCGGCGTGCGCCCGGCCGGCAGCGATGCCGGCGACCAGAAGCGGATCGAGACGCCGGCCATCGCCATCGCCCAAGGCGCGGACCATATCGTCGTCGGCCGGCCGATCTGGCAGGCGGCCGACCCGCGCGCCGCGGCGCAGGCGATCCAGGCGGAACTGGCCGGGGCGTAATCAGCCGAAATTGCGCTGCATGACCGGCGCCAGATCCTCCCGCGCCGCCGTGGCGCGGGCGATGGACCAGACCTTGGGCGCATGGCGCTCGAACCATTCCGGGCCGGGCTTCCAGTTGGTCATCGCCGCCAGGTAGATGTCCAGCGCCGAGAACCGCTCGCCCAGAAACCAGGGCGCACCCACCACGCCCTCCACCGCGGTCCAAAGCTCCTGCAACCGCGCCGTGGTGGCCTCGCCCAGCTCCTTCTGCGCAGCCGGGTCGGTCAGGAACCGCGCCGGATCGTCGCCAAAGGTGAAGCAGGGATAGACCTGCGCCACCAGGAAGATCAGCCAGCGCAGGAAGCGCGGCCGCTCGGCGGCCCCGGCCTCGGGCACCAGGTCGTCCCGTTCGGTCATGTCGGCCAGGTGCAGCGTGATCGCCGCGCTTTCCGACATGACCCGGCCGTCGGGCAGGATCAGCACCGGGATCTGCCCTGCCGGGCTGATCCGCATCAGTTCGCGCCTGGCGGCCGGGTCCAGGAACAGGTCCGCGACCTCGATCCCCTCGGCCTTCAGCCCGTAATGCGCCAGCTGGGCCTCGACGATGGCCGAGCCCCAGCCGTTGCGACGATAAAGCTGCATGCGGGACATGGATGCCTCCTTGCTGCGATGGGCCGATCATGCACGCCGCGGGGCGATTCTCAAATCCCGCAGCCCGCGCCGGCAAGGACCAGCCGCACGCGGTCGCGAAAATGCGGCACGGCGCGCGGATGGGCGACGAATTCGGCAACCGGCATCATGCGCCATTCCTGCCCCTCGTCGCCAAAGCGGATCGCCGCGATCTCGGCCGCGGTGATGGTGCCGCAAAACAGCCAGGACAAACGGCCAGGGTCCAGGACCGAGGGAAAGGCCCGCCCCGCCAGCCGCCCTTCCGGCAGACGCAGCCCGAATTCCTCGTCCAGTTCGCGCAGGGCGCATTCGACCGGCGTCTCGCCCGGCTCGGCCCCGCCGCCGGGCAGGTCCCAATGCGCCGGAAAGGGGATCCAGTCGTAATCGTCGCGCAGGCAGGTCAAAAGGCCCGCGCCATGGGTCAGCACCAGCTTGGCGCCGGCAAAGCCTAGTTGTCGTTGATGTCGCGGGTCCAGCGCCGCACCTCGCCCCGCTTGGCGCCGAAGATGCGCCGCAACGCCAGCCAGATCACGCCGGTCAGCACCGCCGTGACCACCAGCGCCATCGGCAGCCCGCCCGGCCACAGGCCCAGAAGCAGCGCCAGCCCCATCAGCAGCACCGCGCCGGCCAGGCCCAGGAAGAACCAGCCCGGCAGCGCCAGCTCCACCGCCGCCAGGATCAGCGCCGCGATGATCCAGATCCAGCCGTTCGCCCAGCTCATTTGCCACCCCGCAGCATGCGGAAGGCATCGCCAAGCGCCTCGACGGCCGAGGCCGGGACGATCACCGTCTGCTTGCCCTGGCCCTTGCCGACCTCGGCCAGCACCTCGACCTGGCGCATGGCGACCTGGTATTGCGCCGCCTCGATCCCGCCCTCGCGGATCGCGGTGGCGATGGCCGCGGTGGCATAGGCCTCGGCATCGGCCAGCATGCGCTTGGCCTTGGCCTGCTGCTCGGCGGCATAAAGGTCGCCGTCGGCCGCCAGCTCCACGGCACGGCGGCGGCCCTCGGCCTCGGTCACCTGGGCACGGCGGGCGCGTTCGGCGTTCAGCTGTTGCAGCATGGCGGCCCGCGTCGCCTCGTCCAGGTTGACGTCCAGGATCTCGGCCCGCGTCACCTCGATGCCCCAGTCGTCGACGATATTGGCCAGCGATTCGCGGATGCGCTCGATCAGGGGGGCGCGGTTCGACTGCACCTGGTCCAGCTCCATCGTGCCGATTTCCGAGCGCACGATCCCCGCCACCGTGGTGGTGATCGCCGCATCCACGTCGCGGATGCGATAGACCGTCTTTTCCGGCTCGATGATGCGATAGAAGACGCTGGTTTCCACCTGCACCAGCACGTTGTCCGCCGTGATCGCATCCTGGCGCGAGGTCGGCAGCTGGCGTTCCAGGATGGAGATCCGATGCGCCACCCGGTCAAGGAAGGGGACGATGAAATTGATCCCCGGCCCCAGCACCGCATGCAGCCGGCCGAAGCGCTCGACGACGTATTTCTCGGATTGGGGAACGATGCGGACGGCGCGGCTGACGGCGAACAGGATCACCAGCGCCAGCACGATCAGGGCGATGTTCTGGCCGATCATCTCGGCGATTTCGGGCGGCATCGCATTTCCTTTCCTTGGTCACTCGGCGGCGAAGGCCGCGTCGCTGGCATCCGGGCGCAGCCGCGCCAGCCGGGCGACGACGCGGGCGAAACGGGCGCGGAACAGCTCGAAGTCCGGGCGCGGCTCGATCCGGCCCTCGTCCATGTAGAGCGAGCGGTCCAGTTCCAGCTGCACGACATGGACATTGTTGCGCGGCCGGCCATAGGTCTGGGTGATATAAGCGCCGGAAAAGGGCGAGTTGCGCCGCAGCCGGAAACCCTCGGCCGCCACCGCCTCGGCCACGCCGGCGCTGATCCGCGGCGCGGCCGAGACCCCGTTGCGGTCGCCCAGCACCATGTCGGGGCGCGGGCGCGGCAGATGGGTCAGCGCATCGCGCGGCATGGAATGCATGTCGATCAGGATGGCGCCGCCGAACTGCGCCACCGCCTCGCCGATCAGCGCCGAAAGCGCGCGGTGATAGGGATGCCACAGCCGGGCGATGCGGCTTTCGGCCTCGGCTCGCGGGATCGGCCGGTCGTGGATGGCGCGCCCCTGCGAGACGACGCGGGGAATCACCCCCAGCCCTGCCATGATGCGCGGATTGCTGACCGCCGGCGTGGCACCAGAGACCACCAGCGGGTCGATTTCCTCGGGGCCGCGGTTCAGGTCCACCACGCAGCGCGGCACCCGCGCGGTCAGCACCACGGCGCCATGGTCCAGCGCCGGCTGGATCAGCCGGTCCACGAAGGCATCCTCGGACGAGCGCAGCTGCTGCGGGTCCAGGCGCGATTCGGCCAGGAACCAGTCGGGATAGGCGCGGCCCGAATGCGGCGAGGCAAAGATCACCCCGCCCAGCCACGATTGCGGCCGCATCAGATCGAAAGTCGGCTCTTCCCTGGTCATCCTGGCTTTCCCCGGCGGCGCAGAGGGCGCCATTCTGGACGGTCGAGTCAGGAAGATTTATAAACCATGTTCGAGGAAGGCCAATAGCCGTCGATTGAGGGCTTGAAACCCCTGGGCGAGGTGGCTATAGACACGCCGATCCAGGCGATCTGGCGGCGCAGGCCGGCAGAATCACCTGACGGGGGGCGGTTAGCTCAGCGGTAGAGCACTACGTTGACATCGTAGTGGCCACTGGTTCGATCCCAGTACCGCCCACCATTCATTTCGCGCCCCCGAGGCTTTTTCGGGGGTATTTCGTTTTCAAGGCGCGACCTAGCGATGCGCCGCGATAGGAGAAGACCGATGAAGGTTCGCAATTCGCTCCGCTCGCTCAAGAGCCGCCACCGTGACTGCCAAGTCGTGCGCCGCAAGGGCCGCATCTACATCATCAACAAGACCAACCCGCGCTTTAAGGCCCGCCAGGGCTGAGAACCGGCGGTCAGCCGAGTTGAGGAACGCCCGCAGGCCCCGTGCCGCGGGCGTTTTCGCATTGCGCGGTTGGTGCGCAGCAGGTGGGGGCTGACTGCCCCCACACCCCCGTGGATATTTCCACACGGAAGAAAATCGGAAGCAGGACAGGGCCGCGCGGCGAGGATTCGGGCGAGATCCTTGGGCGGCCGAAGCGGCCCGGCAGGATCGCCGCAGCGGCCTGGCCCAGGGCGAGCCCGCAAATCGCGGCCGGGGTGCCGGGGCGCGGCAGGCTTCAAGCCATGGTCCAGGGAAGGCGGCACGCGCGGCGCGCGCCCAGCCGAGCGAGGCGGCATGCGCAAGGGCGCGGCCCTGGCCGATGGCGGCGGCCGAGGGCACAAGCAACACGAAAGGGATCATCGCTGCCAGCGCGCTTGGCACGCGTTGAGAGGCGTCTGCATCGCGATGCAGACCCCGCCGGCATGACGAAGAGGACGCCGAGACGTCGTCCCGCCGGGGCTAGCGCAGGACATCCGCCAGCAGGCCCGAGACCGTCTGCCGGGTGACATAGCCGGTGACGCGCAGATTGCGCGCCGCCTGGTAGCGGCGCAGCGCCGCGCGGGTTTCCTCGGTGAATGCGCCGTCGGCCGGGCCCGGCTGCATGCCGGCGATGCGCAGCCGCTCTTCGATCAGGCGGCGGGTCGAGGGGGCCAGGCCGAGCCCCGCCTCTTCGCGCCGCGCCGCCTCGATGCCGGCGCGCAGGGTGGCCAGGCGGTCGCGCGCGGCAGGCGCGTGGGTGCCGGCCGGGAAGCGTTCCAGATAGGTCTCGTAGGCCGCGGCCGAGCCCTGTCGGCGGGCCCAGCGCCAAGTCGCCTCGTCGCCCTGGGGGGTGTCGCGGCCGGCGCCAGCCTTGGCCAGTTGGCGCCGGGCCGCTTCGGCGTGGATGCCCTGGGGATAGCGGTCGAGATAGGCGCGCAGCCCCTCGGCTTCGCCGGCCGCGCCGCTTTGCTGCCAGAAGGCGCGGTCCTGGGCGGCGGTATCGGTCGCGCTGCCTTCCGCCTGGGCGGCGAGCATCCGCACCTGCGGCCCGGTCAGGTGCCCGGTCGCCGTCAGCCCGTTGGCGCGCTGCCAAGCCGCGATCGCCAGGCGCGTGCGCGGGCCGAAGACGCCGTCGGCCGGGCCCGGCTGCCGGCCGAGCCGCGACAGCTGGCGCTGGATGGCGGCGCGCCCGGCCGGGCCGAGCGAAAGGGCCTGTTCGGCCGTCACCGCCGGCGAGGGTTGCGATGCGGGCCTTGCCGGCGGGGCGGGGCGCAATTCGGCCAGCCGCTTGCGCGCCGCGCCGGCATGGCGTCCGACGGGAAACTCTTTCAGATAGGTCGCATAGGCTGCTGCCGTATCGGCCGCGACGGCCTGGCTCCAGGCGGCACGGTCGGCATAGCGCACACCCGGCGCGCGGCCGATCTGCGCCAGCCGTTGGCGCGCATCCGCGGCATAGATCCCTTGCGGATAGCGCGCCAGATAGTCGCGGTAGGCCGGGGCGCCGTCCGCCACCGCGGCTTCGGCCCAGGCATCGCGGTCGTCGGCCAGCGCATCGGCGGTATTGCGGGATGGCACCGGGCGCAGGTTGCCCGCATCCTCGGGCAGCAGCGAAAGCGCCCGGCCAGCGGTGGCCTGGGCCAGCGTCGCCCCGCCGAGCAGCCCGGCCAGGGCGCGGGCCCCGGCCTCGGGCGGGCCGGTGACGACCGAGACCCCGGCCGGCGGCCGAAGCGCGCCGATGCCGTTTTCCAGCCCCGGCCGGTGCGGCATCTGCTGCGCATCGGTGCCCAGGATCAGCACCGAGCCCGGCTCGCCCCCCGCCATCAGCCGCATCACCAGCGACAGCGGCACGCCCTGCACCCCGGCCGCCGCCGGGCCGGGCGCATCGGCATCGGTGCCCATGAACCAGGTCTCGTCCGCGTCATGCAGAAAGCGGCCGTTCAGCGCCACGATGTGCGCGCCGGGATCGGCATCGGCACGGGCCAGCGCCTCGAGCAGCCGGCGCAGCGGCCGCGCCTCCAGGTCGACGCCCTGCTGGGTGGTGAAGCCCGCCTCGCGCAGCGCCTTCGCCAGGGCCATGGTGTCCGAGCCTGCCAGGTCGGGGGCGCTGCGATAATCGGCATTGCCGATGATGACGGCGCGATTCTCGGCCCAGGCGGGCACGGCCCCGACCAGGGCAGCAAGCAGGACGACGGCGATGCGCATCGGGCGACCTCATTCCGGGGGGCCGGAATCAGTCGTAGCTGCGTCGGTCCTCGATCACCTTGCCGTCGTTCGGCAGCGAGCCCGGCGCAACCAGTTCCACCCGGCCGCGAAGTTTCAGTGTATCCAACACCGTTCCTTCGTATCTTGCCGCATCCTCGGCCCCGGTTTCCAGCAGCACCGTCATCACATCCATGTCCCCGGACCGGTCCGCGACAACACGAGCGCGTGAGATTTCCGGGTGGCGGGCGACCAGCGCCGCCACCTGCTCGGGGCGCACGAACATGCCCTTGATCTTGGTGGTCTGGTCGGCGCGGCCCATCCAGCCCTTGATGCGCATGTTGGTGCGCCCGCAGGGGCTGGCCCCCGGCAGCACCGCAGAAAGATCCCCGGTGGCAAAGCGCAGCAGCGGATAGTCCGGGTTCAGCGTGGTGACGACGACCTCGCCCACTTCGCCATCCGGGACCGGGGTGCCGGTGCCGGGGCGGACGATCTCGACGATCACCCGCTCGTCCACGATCATCCCCTCCATGGCGGGGGATTCATAGGCGATCAGGCCCAGGTCGGCGGTGGCATAGCATTGCGTCGTGGCGATGCCGCGATCCGCATAGGCCTGGCGCAGGCTGGGAAACAGCGCCCCGCCCGAGACGGCGGCGCGGGTGAAGCGCAACCGCTCGCCCAGTTCCCCGGCCTTGTCGAGCATGATCTTCAGGTAATCCGGCGTCCCGGCATAGACGGTGGTGCCGATATCGACGGCGGCGCGGATCTGCAATTCGGTCTGGCCGGTGCCGGCCGGCAGGGTCGCGGCCCCGACCGCGCGGGCGGCACTTTCGAACATCATCCCCGCCGGGGTCAGGTGATAGCCGAAGCAATTGTGGACGATGTCGCCCCGCCCCACGCCCGCCGCATGCAGGAAGCGGCCCAGCCGCCACCAGTCGTCGCCGCGCCGGCCCGGCTCATAGATCGGGCCGGGGCTCTGGAAGACGTTCTCGAAATCCGGCGCCGGCCGGGTGGTGAAGCCGCCGAAGGGCGGAGACGCCTTCTGCGCGGCCGAGAGTTCGGACTTGCGGATCACCGGCAGCCGGGCCAGCGCCTCGCGCGTGGCGATCCGCTCGGGCTCGACATCGCCCAGAAAGCGCGCCAGCCCCGGCGCCGTGCGGGCGCGGGCGACCGCGGCGGGCAATTCGGCCGCCAGCCACGAGGCCCGCTCGTCGGCGCTGCGGGTTTCAAGCTTGTCATAGAATGTCATGGGGGTGCCTTTCTGCCCTCAGGCCAGCCAGCGCTTGCGCCGGCGATAGGACCGCACGTCGCGAAAGCTCTTGCGGCCCTGGTCGGACATGCCGAGATAGAATTCCTTGACGTCCGGGTTCTCGCGCAGCGCATCCGCCGGCCCGTCCATCACCACGCGGCCGCTTTCCAGGATATAGCCGTAATGGGCATAGCGCAGCGCGACATTGGTGTTCTGCTCGGCCAAGAGAAAGGTCACGCCCTCGCCCTCGTTCACCGCCTTGACGATCTCGAAGATCTGCTCGACCAGCTGCGGCGCCAGGCCCATCGAGGGCTCGTCCAGCAGGATCATCTCGGGGCGCGACATCAGCGCGCGGCCCATGGCGCACATCTGCTGCTCGCCGCCCGAAGTATAGCCGGCCTGGCTTTTCCGGCGCTCCTTGAGGCGGGGGAAATAGGAATAGACCATCTCGAGGTCGCGGGCGATGGCGGCGCGCCCGTCGCCGCGGGTATAGGCGCCGGTCAGCAGGTTCTCTTCGATGGTCAGGTGCTCGAAGCAATGGCGCCCCTCCATCACCTGGATCACGCCCTTCTTGACCAGGCTGGCCGGGTCCAGCTCCTGCACCCGCTCGCCGCGATAGCTGATCGCGCCCTTGGTGACTTCGCCGCGCTCGGAATGCAGCAGGTTCGAGATCGCCTTCAGCGTCGTGGTCTTGCCCGCGCCATTGCCGCCCAGAAGCGCGGTGATGCCGCCCTTGGGCACCGACAGGCTGACGCCCTTCAGCACCAGGATGACGTGATTGTAGATCACCTCGATATTGTTGACCTCGAGCAGGGTCTCGCGTTGCGGCGCGGCGTCGAACATGGACTTTCCCTCCAGGCGCGGGTGAAAGGCCCCCGGCGGCGGACCGCCGGGGAAAAGCGGCTCAGCAGCGCGGCGAGATGCCGGCTTCCTTGGCATAGGCCTCGCTGTCCTCGAGGATCAGCGGGTCCAGCACTTCCTGGTCCGGCTCGGTGAAATCGGTGATCAGGCTCCACTTGCCGGCCGAGGCATCCCATTGCTGCAAGCGCGCCATGCCGCTGCCGCCATGGTTGTCGCAGGTCATCTTGATCTCGGGGCCGAAGTCCGGCAGGCCCAGCTCGGCCAGCCGTTCAGGCGTGATGTCCAGCGCCTCGAACCCGTCGCGCAGCTGCGTAGCGTTGATCTGCGCCGTGCCGGCCAGCTCCTGCGCCTTCGCGATCGCCTCGGCGATCACCACCGCCGCATACATGCCACGCGAATACAGCACCGAGCCGACATATTGCCCGCCCTGCGAGGCCTTGCCCGGATCGATGACATGTTTCTTCATGTCCTCGTAGATCGGATAGTCCATGCCCACGCCGTGGAAGGTCAGCGCCTTGTAGCCGTTGGCGCCGGCGCCCACCGGCTTCACGTCCACTTCCGAGCCCGACCAGTAGGTGCCGATGAAATTCTCCATCGGGAAGCGGATGTTGGCGGCCTCCTGGATGGCGGTCTGGTTCATCACGCCCCAGCCCCACATCAGCACGTAGTCGGGCTTGTCGCGGCGGATCTGCAGCCACTGGCTTTTCTGTTCCTGGCCGGGCGGGTCGACCGGCAGTTCGGTCAGGGTGAAGCCGTGCTTCTTGGACAGTTCCTGCAAGGTGCGGATCGGCTCCTTGCCATAGGCCGAGTTATGATAGACCAGCGCGATCTTCTTGCCGTTCAGGTCGCCGCCGTTCTGGTCCAGCAGATACTTGATGGCGACGCTGGCGCCGTCCCAATAGTTCGCCGGCGCGTTGAACACCCATTCGAAGACCTTGCCGTTCTTGGCCGAGGTCCGGCCGTAGCCGGGGGTATAAAGCGGGATCTTGTCGGCCGAGACCTTGGGGATCAGCTGATAGGTGATGCCGGTGGACAGCGGGTTGTAGACCAGCGCGCCCGAGCCCTTGGTCGCCTCGTAGCACTCGACGCCCTTCTCGGTGTTATAGGCGGTCTCGCATTCCGGGGTCTGGATCTTCTCGCCGCCGATGCCGCCGTCGCGTTCGTTGAGCAGCGTGAAGTAATCGTTGAACCCATCGGCATATTGCGTGCCGTTCGCACCATAAGGCCCGGTGCGATAGCTGAGGTTGGGCACCACCAGGTCGGCCATGGCCGGCGCCGCCGCCATGACGGCGCCCAGTGCGACAGTTGCAAGCTTCAGTTTCATCTTGGTCTCCTCCCCAAGGTTTTGATTGTGCCGGTTGTCCGGTCGTTAATGCGGGAACGGCCAGAGCCGCAGCTTTTCCTTCGTCAGCGCCCAGAGCCGCGCCAGCCCATGCGGCTCGACGATCAGGAAGAACACGATCAGCGCGCCGACGATCATCAGCTCGATGTGGGCGGCCAGGTCGGTGGGCCACCCGAACTGCGCCACCAGCACATTCTTCAGCAGCACCGGCAGCAGCACCAGGAAGGCGGCGCCGGCAAAGCTGCCGAAGATGCTGCCAAGCCCGCCGATGATGATCATGAACAGCACCAGGAAGCTCTTGTTGATGCCGAAGGCCTCGCTGGCCTCGGCCGCACCCAGGTAGACCGAGAACAGCAGCGCCCCCGCGATGCCGACGAAGAAGCTGGAGACGGCGAAGGCCGACAGCTTGGCGGTCAGCGGATTCACCCCGATGATCTCGGCCGCGATGTCCATGTCGCGGATCGCCATCCACTTGCGCCCCACGCTGCCGCGGGTCAGGTTGCGCGCGACCCAGGCCAGCACGACGGCAAAGACGAGGCAGATCAGGTATTTCGCCGAGGCCGTGGTGGCGGGCCCGGTCACCGCCCAACCCAGGATGGTGCGCTCGGGCGCGTTGATCTGGCCCGAGGCGGAATAGTTGTAGAACCACGGCACCTTGTTGAAGAGCCAGACCAGGAAGAACTGCGCGGCCAGCGTCGCCACGGCCAGGTAGAAGCCCTTGATGCGCAGGCTGGGCAGGCCGAAAAGCACGCCGACGACGGCGGTGATCGCCCCGGCCAGGACGATATGGACGACGATCGGCACGCCCGGAAAGCTCGTCATCAGCTTGTAGACCGCATAGGCGCCCACCGCCATGAAACCGCCGGTGCCCAGGCTGACCTGGCCGGCATAGCCGGTCAGGATGTTCAGCCCGATGGCGGCGATGGCATAGATCAGGAAGGGCACCAGAACCGCATTGGCCCAGTAGCTGTCGATGACGAAGGGCACGACCAGGAAGGCCACCGCCAGGATCGCGTAATAGCCCCAGCGATCCAGCCGGATCGGAAAGGTCTGGCCATCGTCGCGATAGCTCGTCTTGAAATCACCCGCCTCGCGGTAAAACATCCGTTCCTCCCAGCGTCACGCCTTGCCCGTGGGGGCTTCGCGCCCCCACGCCCCCGCGGGATATTTCTCCACGGAAGAACGCAAGATTCCGCGCTTCTTTCGTGTCCCAATATCCCCGCCGGAGGCATAGAATCTTTTCATCCTCAGACCCGCTCGATGATGCGCTCGCCGAACAGCCCCTGCGGCCGGAAGACGAGGAAGATCAGCGCCAGCACATAGGCGAACCAGTTCTCGGTCGCCCCGCCGACCATAGGGCCGACGAAATATTCGAACAGCTTCTCGCCCATGCCGATGATCAGCCCGCCGACGATGGCGCCGGGGATCGAGGTGAAGCCGCCGAGCATCAGCACCGGCAGCGCCTTGAGCGCGATCAGCGAGAGCGAGAACTGCACCCCCGATTTCGTGCCCCACATGATGCCCGCGACCAGCGCCACGAACCCGGCGATCGACCAGACCATGATCCAGATGAACTGCAGGCTGATGCCCACCGACAGCGCCGCCTGATGGTCGTCGGCCACGGCGCGCATCGCCCTGCCCTGCTTGGTATATTGCGAGAACCCGACCAGGGCCGCGACCAGCGCCGCCGCGATCACCGCCGCCCAGATGTCCAGCCGGTCGATGAAGAAGCCGTAGCCGAGCCAGTCGTTCGTCATCGTCTCGACCGTCTCTGAAATGCCTTGCGGCAGGCCCACGTCCAGCACCTTCACGTCGGCGCCCCACATCACGTCGCCAAGCCCTTCCAGGAACCAGGCAAGGCCGATGGTGGCCATGAACAGGATGATCGGTTCCTGCCCGACCAGGTGCTTGAGCACCAGCTTTTCGATGGCGATGGCCAGGCCCACCATGATCAGCGCGGTAAGCAGGATGGCGAACAGTCCCGGCACCGTCCAGCCGAAGCTCGACACATGCACGCCGAAGGCCGCGTTGATCAAATGGGCGAAGGGCACGCGGCCCTCCATGATGCCGACCAGCGTCATGGCGGCGAAGAGCGCCATCACCCCCTGGGCATAGTTGAAGACGCCCGAGGCCTTGTAGATCAGCACGAAGCCCAGCGCGACCAGCGAATACATCACCCCGGCCATCAGGCCGTTCGCCAGGACTTCGCTTGCGTAGAGAAATTCCATCGCCGCCCCCTTACTCGTGCGCCACGCCAAGATAGGCGCTGATGACCTCGGGATTGCTGCGCACCTCGTCGGGGGTGCCGTCGCCGATCTTGCGGCCGTAATCCATCACCACCACCCGGTCCGACAGGTCCATGACCACGCCCATGTCATGTTCGATCAGCGCGATGGTCGTGCCGAATTCGTCGTTCACGTCCAGGATGAAGCGGCACATGTCCTCCTTCTCCTCGACGTTCATGCCGGCCATCGGCTCGTCCAGCAGCAGGATCCGCGGCTCGGCCGCCAGCGCGCGGGCCAGTTCGACGCGTTTCTTCAAGCCGTAAGGCAGCCGGCCGACCGGCGTCTTGCGGATGTTCTGGATTTCCAGGAAGTCGATGATCTTCTCGACCTGCTCGCGGTTCTCGACCTCTTCGCGCTCGGCGCGGCCCCACCACAGCGCCTGGCTCCAGATCGGCGCCTTCATCATGTTCAGCCGCCCGGTCATGATGTTGTCCAGCACCGACATGCCGTCGAACAGCGCGATGTTCTGGAAGGTGCGGGCGATGCCCAGCCGCGCCACCTCATAGGGTTTCATCGGGCCGCGGCGATAGCCCTTGAACCAGATTTCGCCCTCTTGCGGGACATAGAAGCCCGAGATCACGTTCAGCATCGAGGATTTCCCGGCGCCGTTCGGGCCGATGATGGCGCGGATCTCGCCCTCGCGGATGTCGAAGCTGATGTCCTTGATCGCCGTCACGCCGCCGAAGCGCAGGGTGATGTTGCGAAGATCCATCAGCACCCCGCCGATCTGGCGGCCGTCGGCGGTGGTATAGCCTTCTTGCATGGTCATTCCGCGGCCACCTTCTGCATGGTCTGGGTCGGGAAGGTCCGGGCGTCCTCGATCTTCAGCGTGGCGCGAATCTCGCCCTTGCGGCCGTCCTCGTAGGTCACCTCGGTGCGGGTGCTGACCGTGTCGCGGCCGCCATAGAGCGCCTCGATCAGGTCGGCATATTTCTCGGCGATGATGTTGCGGCGCACCTTGCGGGTGCGCGTCATCTCGCCGTCGTCGGGGTCGAGTTCCTTGTGCAGCACCAGGAAGCGGCTGATCTGGCAGCCCGAGAGCATCGGGTCGGCGGCGACGGATTCGTTCACCGCCTCGACATGCTGCTTGATCGTCGCATAGACCTCTGGATGGCCGGCAAGCTCCTGGTAGCTGGCATAGGCGATGTTGTTGCGCTCGGCCCAGTTGCCGACCGCCGTCAGGTCGATGTTGATGAAGGCCGTGCACATGTCGCGGCCGGCGCCGAAGACCACTGCCTCCAGGATGTTCGGATAGAACTTCAGCTTGTTCTCGACATATTTCGGCGCGAACATCCGGCCATCGGCCATGCGGCCCACGTCCTTGGCGCGGTCGATGATGCGCAGGTGCCCGCTCGCCTCCTCGAAGAAGCCGGCGTCGCCGGTCGCCACCCAGCCCTCGGCATCCTTGGTCGAGGCGGTGCTGTCGGGATTGTTGTAATATTCGACGAAGGTGCCGGGCGAGCGATAGAAGACCTCGCCGCTTTCGGCGATCTTCAGCTCGACGCCGGGCGAGGGCACGCCGACCGTGTCCGAGCGCACCTGACCGTCCGGCTGCTGGGTGATGAAGACGCTGGCCTCGGTCTGGCCGTAGAGCTGTTTCAGGTTGATGCCCAGCGAACGGTAGAAATCGAAGATCTCGGGCCCGATCGCCTCGCCCGCGGTATAGCCGACGCGGATGCGGGAATAGCCCAGCGTGTTCTTCAGCGGCCCATAGACCAGCAGGTTGCCCAGGCCGTAGCGCAGCCGGTCCAGCGCGCCGACCGGCTTGCCGTCCAGAAGCGCCGGGCCGACGCGGCGGGCGATCTCCATGTAATGCCGGAACAGCCAGCGCTTGAAGCGGCCGGCATCCTCCATGCGGATCATCACCGAGGTCAGCTGGCCTTCGAAGACGCGGGGCGGGGCGAAGAAATAGGTCGGCCCGATCTCGCGCAGGTCGGTCATCATCGTATGCGCGCCCTCGGGGCAGTTCACGGTGAAGCCGGCCCAATAGGCCTGCCCGACCGAAAAGATGAAGTCGCCGACCCAGGCCATGGGCAGATAGGCCAGCACTTCCTCGCGCGCGGTCAGGTGGTCGAAGGAGGCGGTGTTCTTGCCGGTCTCGATGATGTTGCGGTTGGACAGAACCACGCCCTTAGGCTTGCCGGTGGTGCCCGAGGTATACAGCATCACGCAGGTATCGTCATAGCCCAGTTCGGCGATGCGCGCGTCCAGTTCGTGCCCCAGCCGCTGCTGGGCGGCGCGGCCCTCGGCCTGGACATCGGCCAGCGCGTTCATGCGGGAATGGTCGTATTTCCGCATCCCGCGCTTGTCGGTATAGACCACATGTTCGACCGAGGGGGCGCGGGCGCCGACCTCCAGCACCTTGTCCACCTGTTCCTGGTCGCCGCAGACGACGAAGCGGGCGCCGCAATGGTCCAGCACATAGGCCATCTCCTCGGCCACCGCGTCCTGATACAGCGGCACCGGCACCGCGCCGCACATCTGCGCCGCGACCATGGCCCAGTAATGCGCCGGGCGGTTGCGGCCGATGATGGCGACGTGATCGCCGCGGTTCAGGCCCAGCACCAAGAAGCCCAGCGCCAGGGCGCGAATCTCGTCCGCGGCCTCGGCCCAGGTCCAGCTTTGCCAGATCCCGAATTCCTTTTCCCGATAGGCGGGCCGGTTGCCGAAGCGTTCGGCATTGCGCGCCAGCAACGCTGGAATCGACTGCAAACCGGCCTGGGCCGCCTCAGCGTTCTGCATGGTTCCTCCCCTTGCCGTCAGGGCTCCTCTTCCCTCTGGCAATCGCAGCTTACTGCGGCAATTCTTGCGTCAGTTTTTCCTGAATCCTACGAATTGTTACAGGGACCGCGCAATGCCAGGAATGGTCACGCCCACGAACGACCGGCACGCCGAACTGACCCGCTCGGGGCTGAACCTGATCCAGCAGGCGATCTCGATCTTCGACGCCGACCTGCGGCTGGCGGTCTGCAACCGCCCCTATCAGGCGATGTTCGGCCTGCCGGACGAGCTGACCCGCACCGGCGCCACCTTCCAGGATACGATCCGCTACCTGGTCCACCGCGGCGAATACGGCCCCCAGGACGACCCCGAGGCCGCGATTCGCGAGCGCGTCGACCAGGCCCGCACCTTCCAGCCGCATTACATGGAACGAAAGCGCGCCGACGGCCGCTGGATCTCGGTCGAGGGGGCGCCGCTCAGCCAGGGCGGCTGGATCGCGGTCTATACCGACATCACCCATATCAAGCGGCAAGAGGCGCTGCTGCGCGCCCGGTCCGAGGAACTCTCAGAACTGGTGCTGGAGAATGCCGAGCGGCTGTCGGCCGCGAACCGCGCCCTGGCCGCGACCAATGCCGCGCTGGAGGAAGCCAAGCGCATCCTGACCGAATCCGAGGCCCGCACCCGCCATGTCACCGCCATGGTCCCGGCCCATATCGCGCATATGGATCGCGACTATCGCTATACCTTCTCGAACAACCAGATCTCGATGGTGTTTCCCGGCGCGAATCGCTCGATCATCGGCTGCCAATGCGAAACCGTGCTGGGCGCCGAGACCTTCGCCCGCATCCGCCCGCACCTGGACCGCGCCATCGCCGGCCAGCCGCAGGTGTTCGAGATCACGCACCCGCCCTCGGGGCGGCGCATCCGCATCGCGCTGACCCCCGACCAGAACGGGCGCGGCGTCTATATCCTGTCCACCGACGTTACCGCCGAGGTGCAGGCGCGCGAGGCGCTGACCCATGCCGCCAAGCGCGCGGTGGCGGCGCAGATGACCTCGGGGCTGGCGCATGACTTCGGCAACCTGCTGACCATCATCCTGGGCCTTCAGGGCCGGCTGGCCCGCGCCGGACTGCCGCCCGAACAGGCTGAGGACGTGCAGGCCACGCTGGCCGCCGCCCGGCGCGGGGTGCGGCTGCTCGACGGCATCTCGGCGCTGACCGGCCGGCGCGAACACCAGCCGCAGCCGGTCGGGCTGCGCGCCATGCTGGACGACCTGGCGGCGATGACCCGGCCGACGCTGGGCGCGGGCGTCACGCTGGACACCCGCATCGGCGATCTGCCGGCGCGGGTGATGCTGGACCCCGGCGTGCTTCAGGACGTGCTGCTCAACCTGATCCTGAACGCGCGCGACGCCATGCGGGGCCGCGGGCGCATCGGCGTCACCGTCCGGCCCGCCGGCCGCTGGCTGGAGATCGCGGTCGCCGATACCGGCCCCGGCTTTTCCGACGAGGCGCTGGCGCGCGCGACCGAGCCCTTCTTCACCACCAAGGGCAGCCAGGGCACCGGCCTCGGCCTGTCGATGGTCTATGACCAGATCAAGCTGGCAGGCGGCACCCTGCGGCTGGGCAATGCCGAGGGTGGCGGCGCGCAAGTGACCATCCGCCTGCCGCTGCGCGCCGCCCGCCCGCAACTGGTGCTGCTGGTCGAGGATGACGACGCCATCCGCGCCCATATCCGCGAGATGCTGACCGCCCAGGGCCATTCGGTGATCGAGGCCGGCTCGCTGGCCGAGGCGCGCGGGTTGACCGACCTGGCCGGGCTGACCATGATCCTCTCCGACCTGCAACTGGGCGACGGTTCGGGGGCGGATCTGCGGGGCCGCGGCCTGCCGCTGGTGCTGATGACGGCGCTGCCGCTGGGCGATCCGCGCAGATCGGGGCTTGACTGCCCGGTCCTGACCAAGCCCTTTGGCGACACCGAACTGGCCGTGGCCATGGCAGAGACAGATGACTGACGCCCCCCTGATCGCCATTCTCGACGACGAGCCCGAAATCCGCCGCCTGCTGTCCTCGGCGCTGGAGGAGGCGGGCTTTCGCACCATAGGCTTCGCCCGCGCCACCGAGTTCGAGGCGGCGCTGCGCCGCATCCAGCCCGATGCCTGCCTGATCGACCTGGGCCTGCCCGACCGCGACGGGCTGGCGCTGGTCCACCGGCTGGCCAGCGAATCCGGCGCGGCGATCATCATCATCTCGGGCCGGGCGCAGGTGCAGGACCGCGTGACCGGGCTGGAGCTTGGCGCCGACGACTACATCATCAAGCCCTTCGAGCCGGCCGAGGTCGTGGCCCGCATCCGCGCCCGGCTGCGCAAGCCCCAGCGCGAGACCGGCCCCGGCCGCCAGCAGGTCCGCTTTGCCGGCTGGTCGGCCGATTTCGACCGCTACACGCTCACCTCGCCCGAAGGCGCCGAGACACCGATCAGCCATGCCGAGGCCGAGGTCTTGCGCCTGTTCCTGGACAACCCGCGCCGGCTGATCTCGCGCGCGCAGATGCTGGAAACGCTGGGCGGCACGGCGGGGGAAAGCTTCGACCGGGCGATGGACGTGCGCATCTCGCGCCTGCGCACCAAGCTGGGCGAGGATCCCAAGAACCCGCGCCTGATCAAGACGATCTACGGCGCGGGCTATATCTTTCTGGCCGAACTGGGCTAGATTGCCCCCGATCTGCCGGAGAACGCCATGCCCACCGTCTATGTCCTGAACGGCCCGAACCTGAACCTTCTGGGCCAGCGCCAGCCCGAGATCTATGGCAGCACCACGCTGGCCGACGTGGAACGCGACTGCCGGGCGCTGGGTGCCGAGCTTGGTCTGGAGATCGCCTTCCACCAGTCGAACCACGAGGGCGCGATCATCGACCTGATCCACGAGGCGCGGCGATCGGCCCAGGCCATCGTCATCAACCCGGCGGCCTTCACCCACACCTCGGTCGCGATCCTGGATGCGCTGAACACCTTCGACGGTCCGGTGATCGAGGTGCATATCTCGAACGTCCACAAGCGCGAGAGCTTCCGGCACCATTCCTATGTCAGCCTGCGCGCCGAGGGCGTGATCGCCGGCCTGGGCATCCACGGCTACCTGCTGGCGCTTCGCCACGTGGCGAAGCTGGTGGGATAGGCGGGCTGGGGCGGTGGGTTTGAGCCCTTAGCTGCCGGTCAGGGCATCTTGGATCGGCGTGCGCCTGATGCAATGCCGATCATCGCGAGGATCGACAGCCCGGCCCCGACGAGAAAAGGCGTCGCGGAACCCGCACTGTGCCACAGCCATCCGGCCAGGGTATTCCCGACCAGCACGACCACACCGGTCACGAGATTGAACGTGCCAAAGGCGCTGCCCTTCAGATGTTCGGGCGTCGCCGCAGCAATCATCGCGCCAAGCAGCCCCTGCGAGAGCCCCATGTGCAACCCCCAGAGCACCGTGCCGAGGACATAGACCCACACCGTCGCGGCATAAGCGAGCGTCAGGTGGGCAGCGATCAGAAAACCCAGGCTTCCAAGCAGCAAACCGGACGTCCCGATCCGGTCCGACAGTCTGCCTGCGGGAAAGGCCGTCAGACCATAGGCGGCGTGCATGATGACCAGCGACAGCGGCACCCAGGCGGGCGTGAAGCCTGCCTCCAGCGCCTTCAGCAGTACGAATGCCTCGCTGAAACGGGCAAGCATGATGATCGAAGCCAGCCCGATCACGGCCCAGACAGCCCGGTTGAGCCGGAACGCGTCGACAAGACGGAAGCTTCCGCGTTTCATCGAATGGCGTCCCGCAGGCTCCTTCACGAAGAAGACCAGGACGACCATGCAGAGCGCGGCAGGAATGGCGGCGATCCAGAACACCGAAAGGATATCGCCCGCCAGCAGGATCATTGCGCCGACCGCGACCAGCGGGCCAACGAATCCGCCCACCGTATCGAGCGACTTGCGCAGGCCGAAGCTTGCCCCGCGAATTTCGGGCGGGCTCACGGCGGCCACGATGGCGTCCCGCGGGGTGCCCCGGATACCCTTGCCCACCCGATCCATGGCTTTTGCCAGCACGATCTGGTCCAGGCTCACCGCCCATGGGAAGATCAACCGCGACAACGCGCCCAGACCATAGCCCAGCACCGCCAGGGGCTTCGCCCGCCTGCTGATATCGGACAGGACGCCGGAAAGGAACTTTGTGGCGGTCGCAACCGCGACCGACAAGCCTTCGATAAACCCGATGGCCAGGGCCGACGCCCCGAGCCCTCCGGCCAGATACAGGGGCAGCAGCGCATTTATCATCTCGGATGAGACGTCCATCAAAAGGCTGACGATACCCAGCATCCAGACCGTCGCCGGAATGGCCGGTCTGATCAAAGCCGCGGAAGTTTGCGCGGGGTTTGGTTGCGGCATCACAGTCCCGATGAAGCTGCCTTGTGGCGATGCATGAAATATTCGCACCGTTCAATGGCAGTTTAGTCCCGCATTGCGGACTAGCCGCCCCCTTCAAACCACCCCGCGCCGCGCCAGATCCTCGCCCAGCGCCTCGGCGCTGGTAAAGCGGATCGCGTCGATGCCCAGCGCGCGGGCGCCCTCGACATTGGCCGGGCTGTCGTCGATGAAGATGCAGTCCTCGGGGCGCAGCCCGTTGCGGTCCATCAGCAGCCGAAAGATCGCGGGCTCGGGCTTCAGCGCGCCGACCTGGCCCGAAACCAGGATGTCGGCGAACAGCCCGCCCAGCCGGGGATGCAGCTCCAGCGCATGGGGCCAGGTCTCGGCCGACCAGTTGGTCAGCGCATAAAGCGGCACCCCGCGGGCCAGCAGCGCCTCGGCAATCGCCCAGCTGCCCGGCACGGTCTTTTCGATGGTGACGGGGAAAGCCGCCAGATAGCCGGCCAGGTGGCGCGCCTCGTCGCCATGGGCGGCACGGGCGGCGGCAAGCCCCTCGGCAAAGCTGCGCCCGCCGTCCTGCATCCGGTTCCAGCCGGGAAAGTCGATGCGGGCCATCCAGGCCTCGGCCTCGGCCCGGCTGGTGAACACATCCGCAAAGGCCAGCGCCGGATCCCAGTCGATCAGCACCCCGCCCAGGTCGAAGATCACGCTTTTCATCGCATCGTTCCGCATTTCGCCGCGCCCAGATCGGCCGGAATTCCCGGCGCTGTAAAGCCCGAAAACCGCGCCCCGTGCCCCGCCATGCAGCCGGCAAGGCCGACGGATCCGCGACAGCGAGGGGCCGGCCGCGCGCGGCCCTTGCAATACGGGGCGCCGGGGCCTAGTGTCGCGCGGAAGACTCATACACTTGGGGAGCCCCGCACGGGGCTGAGAGGTGCCGGGCACCGACCCATCGAACCTGATCCGGGTCATGCCGGCGTAGGGAAGGGTAGAGTGACGCGGCCCGCAATCCCAGGCCGCCACCCATCCGCCCAGCGTCCGCGTGCCCGGCCGAAACGAAAGGCGGGCCATGTCGGGATTGCAGCCCCATCCCATCGCACTGACCATCGCCGGCTCGGACAGCGGCGGCGGTGCCGGAATCCAGGCCGATCTGAAAAGCTTTTCGGCGCTGGGCGTCTATGGCGCCTCGGTCATCACCGCGATCACCGCGCAGAACACCCGCACCGTCGCCGCGGTCGAACCTGTCAGCCCCGCCATGATCGCCGCCCAGATCGACGCGGTCTTCGGCGACCTGGACGTGCGCGCGGTCAAGATCGGCATGGTCGGCGGCGTGGATGCGATCACGGTCGTCGCCGGCCGGCTGGCGGCGCTGCTGGCGGACAACCCGGTCCCGGTGGTGCTGGACCCGGTGATGGTGGCGAAATCCGGCGACGCGCTTTTGCCGGACGAGGCCGTCTCGGCGCTGCGCGAGCAGCTGATCCCGCTGGCGACCGTGCTGACCCCCAACCTGCCCGAGGCCGCGCGCCTGCTGGACCTTGCCCCCGCCGCGACCCCCGAGGAGATGCGCCAGCAGGGCGAAGCGCTGCGCGCCCTGGGCGCCGCCAACGTGCTGATGAAGGGCGGCCACGCCACCGAGGACAGCTGCACCGACCTGCTGATCGGTCCCGAGCCGCTGGTCCTGACCGCGCCGCGGCAGCAGACGCCCAACACCCATGGCACCGGCTGTTCGCTTTCCTCGGCCATCGCGGCCGGGCTGGCGCAGGGCATGACGGTGGCGCAGGCCATGACCCGCGCCCATGGCTGGCTGCAGGCCGCCATCGCCCGCGCCGACGAATTGTCGGTCGGGCTGGGCCACGGCCCGGTGCATCATTTCCACGCGCTCTGGAGACAGGCATGAACCAGATCACCATCCTTGGCGCCGGGGTGATGGGGCTTTGCATCGCCACCGAACTGGCCCAGCGCGGCACCCTGCCGCGCATCATCGACCCGGCCGGCAAGCCCGGATCGCAGGCTTGCAGCTGGCGCGCGGGCGGGATGCTCGCCCCTTATTGCGAGGCCGAAAGCGCCGAGCCGGTGGTGCTGCGCCTGGGCGTCGATGCCGCCGACTGGTGGCAGGCGAACGGGGCCGAGGTCATCCGCCGCGGCACGCTGGTTCTGGCGCCCTCGCGCGACCGGGCGGAACTGGACCGTTTCGCCCGGCTGACCGAGGCGCATCAGCCGGTGAACGGCGACGAGATCGCGGCGCTGGAGCCGGAACTGTCCGGCCGCTTCCCGCGCGGGCTGCATTTCGCGACCGAGGCGCACCTGAACCCGCGCGCCGCCCTGCTGGCGCTGCGCGACCGGCTGGAGGAACGCGGCATCCAGATCGAGACCGAGGGGACGCCCACCGGCCTTGTGGTGGACGCGCGCGGCTTGGCGGCCAAGGACGACCTGGCCGACCTGCGCGGCGTGCGCGGCGAGATGCTGGTGATCCGCTGCCCGGAAGTGACCCTGACCCGCACCATCCGCCTGCTGCATCCGCGCATCCCGCTGTACCTCGTGCCGCGCGGCGATGGCGTCTACATGATCGGCGCCACCATGCTGGAAACGGGCGGCAAGTATCGCGTCACCGCCCGTTCGGCGGTCGAGATGCTGTCGGCCGCCTATGCCCTGCATCCCGGCTTTGCCGAGGCCGAGATCCTGGAGCTTGGCTCGGATGCGCGCCCGGCCTTCCCGGACAACCTGCCCCGCCTGCGCCGGCGCGGCGGCACGCTTTACGCAAACGGCCTTTACCGCCACGGCTATCTTCTGGCCCCCGCCGTGGCCCGCATGGCCGCCGATTACCTTCTCAAGGGCCGGAAACCGGAGTTCATGGATGAAGATCACCCTTAACGGAGAGGCGCGCGACCTGAACGGCCCGTCCGTGCAGGACGCGCTGGCCGAGATCGGACTGGGCGCGGCCAAGGTGGCGACGGCGCTGAACGGCGCCTTCCTGCCCGCCGCCGCGCGGGCGGAAACCACGCTGAAGGATGGCGACGCGCTGGAAGTCGTGGCGCCGATGCAGGGGGGCTGAGATGCCGGACTTTTATGGAACCGCGGTCGAAAGCCCGCTGATGCTGGGGACGGCGCAATACCCCTCGCCCGCGATCATGGCGCAGGCGTTCCGCGCATCCCGCGCCGGCATCGCCACCGTCAGCCTGCGGCGCGAAGGCGGCGCCGGCCAGGATTTCCACAACCTCATCAAGGATCTGGGCATCCCGGTCCTGCCCAATACCGCCGGCTGCCATTCGGTGCGCGAGGCGGTGACGACCGCGCAGATGGCGCGCGAACTGTTCGAGACGCCCTGGATCAAGCTGGAGGTGATCCGCGACCACGACACGCTTTGCCCCGACGTGATCGCGCTGGTCGAGGCGGCGCGCATCCTGTCCGACGACGGCTTCCAGGTCTTTCCCTATTGCACCGAAGATCTGTCGGTCTGCGGCCGGCTGCTGGACGCGGGCTGCCAGGTGCTGATGCCCTGGGGCGCGCCCATCGGCTCGGGCCGGGGGCTGAACAACCCCTACGGCTTGCGCAGCCTGCGGGCGCATTTCCCGGACGTGCCGCTGGTGGTCGATGCCGGCATCGGCCTGCCCAGCCACGCCGCCCAGGCGATGGAGCTGGGCTATGACGCCGTGCTGCTGAACACCGCCGTCGCCAAGGCCGGCGATCCGGTCGCCATGGCCCGCGCCATGGCGCTGGCGATCGAGGCGGGCCAGCTGGCCCATGCCGCCGGCGCGATCGAGGCGCGGGACATGGCCGCGCCCTCGACCCCGCTGTTCGGAATGGCGGTGCTGGGATGAAACTGCCGCGCTTCTATCCGATCTTCGACAACAGCGACTGGCTGCGCCGCGCCCTGCCCTTGGGCGTGAAGCTGGTGCAGATCCGCATCAAGGACCAGCCGCCCGCCCGGCTGCTGGGCGAACTGGCGCTGTGCCAGGAGCTTTGCCGCGAACATGGCGCCACGCTGGTCGTCAACGACCACTGGCAGGCCGCCATCGACCTGGGCTGCGACTTCATCCACCTGGGGCAAGAGGATCTGGACACCGCCGACATTCCCGCGATCCGCAAGGCGGGGCTGCGGCTGGGCCTTTCGACCCACGACCATGCCGAGCTGGACCGGGCGCTGGCGCTCAGGCCCGATTACGTCGCGCTGGGTCCGGTCTGGCCGACGATCCTGAAGAAGATGAAATGGGAACAGCAGGGGCTGGACCGGGTCCGCGAATGGCGCCGGCTGGTCGGCGCGACGCCCCTGGTCGCCATCGGCGGCGTGACCCCGGACCGCGCGCTCGAGGCTTTCGCCGCTGGCGCCGACGTGGCCTCGGCCGTGACCGACATTACGCTGAACCCCGACCCCGAGGGCCGCATCCGCGAATGGCTGCGGGTGACGGCATGAACCGCTATGCCCGCCAGATGGTCCTGCCCGAGGTCGGCGCCCAGGGGCAGGACCGCATCGGTGCCGCCCATGCGCTGGTGGTCGGCGCGGGCGCGCTTGGCGTGCCGGTGCTGCAATACCTGGCAGGCAGCGGCATCGGCCGCATCACCCTGATCGACCCCGACACGGTCGAGGAATCGAACCTGCACCGCCAGCCGCTTTACCGCATGGCGGATCTGGGCCAGCCCAAGGTCCGCGCCGCGGCGCAGGCCCTGGCCGGGCTGAACCCCTCGGTCCGGGTCGAGGTGCTGGAGGAGCGCCTGACCCCGCTGAACGCCCCCGCGCTGGTCGCGGCGGCGGATGTGGTGCTGGACTGCGCCGACAGCTATGCCGCCAGCTACACGCTGTCCGACGCCTGCCTGGCGGCGGGCAAGCCGCTGATCTCGGCCTCGGCGCTGGGGCTTGCGGGCTATGTCGGGGGCTTCTGCGGGCGCGCGCCCAGCCTGCGCGCGCTGTTCCCCGACCCGCCCGACAGCGGCCAGACCTGCGCCACCGCCGGCGTGCTGGGCCCGGTGGTGGGCATGCTCGGCTGCATCCAGGCGCAGATGGCGCTGCGGCTGCTGCTGGGCCTGGCCCCCTCGCCCCTAGGCGAGTTCATCCGCTTCGACAATGGCCGCTTCACCCAGTTCCGCTTCGACGCCGCGCCCGAGGCGACCGGCCCGCGCTTCATCGCCCGCGAGGAAATCCGCCCGGCCGACCTGGTCATCGACCTGCGCCCCGAGGACGAGGCCCCGCGCAAGGCCACCCCGGACGCGCTGCGCCTGCCCGATTACGGCGCGACCGGCCCCCTGCCCGACCCCGGCGGCCGCGTGGTGCTGGCCTGCCGTTCCGGCCTGCGCTCCTGGCGCGCCGCCGACGCCCTTGCCCGCCGCTGGAGCGGCGAGATCACCCTTCTGGCCCTTGGAGACGACGACCGATGAAACATTTCACCCTTGCCGCCGCCCTCGCGATCCTGGCCCAGCCGGCGCTGGCCCAGGACAAGGTCACGCTGATCCTGGACTGGTTCGTGAACCCCGACCACGGCCCGATCATCGTCGCCCAGGAAAAGGGCTTCTTCGCCGAGGAAGGGCTGGAGGTCGAGGTCGTCGCCCCCGCCGATCCCTCGGACCCGCCCAAGCTGGTCGCCGCCGGCAAGGCCGATTACGCCATCAGCTACCAGCCGCAACTGCACCTGCAAGTGCATGAGGGCCTGCCGCTGAAGCGCGTGGGCACCCTGGTCGCGACGCCCTTGAACTGCCTGATGGTCAAGGCCGACGGCCCGGTGCAAGAGATCGCCGACCTCAAGGGCAAGAAGATCGGCTATTCCGTCTCGGGCGTCGAGGAGGCGCTGGTCGGCCAGATCCTCGGGACCGCCGGGCTGACCATGGACGACATCGAGATGGTGAACGTGAACTGGTCGCTTTCGCCCGCGCTGATCGCCGGCCAGGTCGATGCCACCATCGGCGCCTATCGCAATTTCGAGCTGACGCAGATGCGGCTGGAAGGCGCCGAGGGCAAATGCTTCTTCGTCGAGGAACAGGGCGTGCCGACCTATGACGAGCTGATCTTCGTCGCCAACCCGGCCAACCTGGACCTGGACCGCACCCGCCGCCTGCTGCACGCGGTCGAACGCGGCGCGCAATACATGATCAACCACCCCGACGAGGCATGGGAGCTGTTCTCGGCCACCGCCCCCGACCTTCGCGACGAACTGAACGCCGAGGCCTGGAAGGACACGCTGCCGCGCTTCTCGCAATCGCCGGCGGCGCTGGACCAGGGCCGCTATGCGCGGTTCGAGGCCTTCCTGCACGAGGCCGGGCTGGTGGACGGCGTGCTGCCGGTCTCGGACCTGGCGCTGGACGTGGGGGCGGCACAATGAACCGCTACGGAGACGCCTTCGCCGCCTGGCGCGCCGACGCGCAGCCGGAATGGGACGCCTATACCCGCCACGCCTTCGTCGAGGGGTTGCGCGACGGCACGCTGCCGCAATCCTGCTTCCTGACCTACCTGGTGCAGGACTACCTGTTCCTGAAGAACTTCTCGCGCGCCTGGGCGCTGGCGGTGGTCAAGGCCGGCGACCTCGACGAGATGCGGGCCTGTTCGGCCACGGTCCACACCCTGCTCGATCACGAAATGGGCCTGCATGTCCAGACCTGCGCCCGCGCCGGCATGGGCCCCGAGGTGCTGGCCAATGCGCAAGAGGCGGTGACCAACATCGCCTATACCCGCTATGTGCTCGAGGCCGGCTATTCGGGCGATTTCCTCGACCTACTGGCGGCGCTGATGCCCTGCGTGCTGGGCTATGGCGAAATCGGGCTGCGGCTCCAGGCCGAGGCGGCGCCCGACACCCCCTATCGCGAATGGATCGACACCTATGCCGGCGCCGAATACCAGGCCGCCTGCGTCTCGGCCGGCGAATTGCTGGACAGCGCCATCCGCAAGCGACTGGGCGCGGCGCCCCAGGAAAGCCCGCGCTGGACGGCGCTGTCGCAGCGCTTCGCCACCGCCACCCGGCTCGAGGTCACCTTCTGGGAGCTTGGCCGCGCATGACCGCCGCCGCTTCGGTCCGCGGACGCGCCTGGGTCGGCGAGGCGCCGCTGTTCGCGCCGGTGGAGCTGGTGCTGGAACTCGGTGGCTGGACCTGCCTGCTCGGCCCCTCGGGCGTCGGCAAATCGACCATCCTGCGCCTGATCGCCGGGCTGGAAACCGGCGCGCGCTTCGAGGGCGAGGTGGTGCGCAACTGCCCGGTCGCCCTGATGGCGCAGGATCCCGGCCTGATCCCCTGGCTCGACGTGACCGGCAATGTCACCCTGGGCGCCCGGTTGCGCGGCAGCCTGGGGGCTTCTTTCGTGTCCAAATATCCTGGGGGACGCCGGAGCGGCCCCATCGAGGGGCCGCTCCGGCGGGGGGCAAAGCCCCCGGCCGCCCCTGCAGCCCGCGCGGCCCATCTGATCGAGGCCGTGGGCCTGGCAGACCGCGCCCATCACCTGCCCGCCAACCTGTCCGGCGGCCAGCGCCAGCGCACCGCCCTGGCCCGCACGCTTTTCGAGGACCGGCCGCTGGTGCTGCTCGACGAGCCCTTCTCGGCGCTCGACGCGCGCACGCGGGCGCAGATGCAGGATCTGGCGGCACGCCTGCTCGACGACCGCACGGTGCTGCTGGTCACGCATGACCCGGCCGAGGCGGCGCGGCTGGGCGACCGCATCCTGCTGTTGCGGGAAACGGGGCTGACCGAATGGCCCCGGCCCGACCCGCGCCCGAAAGGCGCCGCCCGACCCTATGACGCGCCCGAGGTGCTGGCCCTGCAGGCCGAGCTGATGCGGGGGATGATGGCATGAGAACCGTCGCGGCCCTGGTCGTCACTATCCTGGCCCTCTGGCAGGGGGTCATCTGGCTGGCCGGCATGCCGCCCTTCCTGCTGCCCTCGCCCTTGGCCGTGGCCGACGCGCTGTGGATCAACCGGGCCGAGATCGCCCGCCATGCCGGCTTCACCCTGGCCGAGGTGGTGCTGGGCTTCACCCTCGGCTCGGCCCTGGGCGCGGCGCTGGCGGTGGCGATGGGGTTTTCGCAGAAACTGACCGGCGTGCTGCGGCCGATCCTGACCTTCAGCCAGACCATCCCGGTCTTTGCCCTGGCGCCGATCCTGACCTTGTGGCTGGGCTTCGGCATGGCGCCCAAGATCGCCATGACCGTGCTGATCGTGTTCTTCCCGGTCGCCAGCGCCTTCCTGGACGGGCTGATGCGCACGCCGCAGGCGGCGCTGGACCTGGCGCAGGTGATGGGCGCCGGCCGCACCCGCATCATGCGCCACCTGCGCATCCCCGCCGCGCTGCCGAGCCTCGCCACCGGGCTGCGGCTGGCGGCGGTCTATGCGCCCATCGGCGCGGTGATCGGCGAATGGGTGGGCGGGGCCCGCGGCCTTGGCGCGCTGATGATCCATGCCAACGGCCGGATGAAGACCGACCTGGTCTTTGCCGCCCTGCTGGTGCTGTCGGTGATGACGGTGATCTTCGCCCGGCTCGTCGCCATCGCGCTGCACCGGCTGCTGCGCCGCTACGGCGTCTAGCAGGCTGCTGAAAAAGTCCTTGCGACAGGACAGCGTGGGCGGGGAACCGGGAAATCCGCTTCAAATTTGCCGAAAACACCCCATTCTCGGCCGATATCAGCTGGATCCAGAACGATTTCCGCTGCGTCGCCCTCTCAAAATCCTTTTTCAGCAACCTGCTAGACCAGGCGCGCGGCGCGGGCCAGATCCTCGGGCGTGTTCAGGTTCAGGAACGGGTCCAGCGGGCGGCTGTCGAACACCGCCCGTCCCGGATCATGCGCAGCCGCGAACTGGCCGATCCGGTGCAGCCCGGATTCCAGCGCCTCGTGCAACTCGCCGCGCAGCGACACCGGCCAGAGCGCGCAGGTCGGATGGTCGCGCAGCTGCCCGCTGTCGTCCGGACTGGCGGCGATGGCCACGCCCGAGCGGCCGGCCGCCTCGCGCAGCCGATGCACCAGATCCTCGGGCAGGAAGGGCGTATCGACGCTGACGCTGACGACGCTGTCGGCCCCCTCGGCCGCCGCCCATTCCATGCCGGCCAGAACCCCGGCCAGCGGCCCCGCGAAGCCGCCGATGCCGTCGGCGATCACCGGCAGCCCGTATTCCGCGAACTGCTCGGGCTCGCCATTGGCATTGATCGCCAGCCGCCCGCATTGCGGCGAAAGCCGCGCGATCACCCGCGACAGCAGCGTCTCGCCCGCCAGCATCCGCAAGGCCTTGTTGCCCCCGCCCATGCGCGTGGACAGGCCCCCGGCCAGGATGACGGCGGGCAGCGCGCTCATTCCAGCCCCGCGGCGATGGCGCGGGCCAGCGCAAAGACCCGCTGTTCGAGGATCACCGGCGTCTCGCAGACATAGGTCAGCGCGTGCTGGCGGTCCTGGAAGATGCGCATGTCCCAGTCGAGCCGTTCCTCCTCGGCGTCGATCGCGTCGAAATCGGGTTGTTCGGCCTTTTGCAACTCTTCCATCCTGGCGCGGTGGGCGTCGATCCTTTGTGCCAGATCGACCTGCTTGTGGCCATAGCGCGCGATGCCGGCGATCAGCGCAGTGCGATGCGGCTCGATCCGGTCGAAGATCGCCACCATCAGCGCGGTCAGCTGCCGGTCGTCGGCGCCCTCGGCGAATGCGGCGATCTCGGCCTCGGCCTCGGGCAGCGGCAGGCGGCGCTGCTCCAGCCGGTCGGCCAGGGCGGCGATCTCGGGCGTGCGGGCCAGGTCGCGCACGGCCTCGTCCGGCTCGGGCCCGGACCACATCTGGCCCAGCGACAGGTGCGGCTGCTTGCGCTGCACGCAGGGCCAGTCGGGATCGGTGCCGCTTTCCGCCTGCGCCGCGCCTGCGCCCGCGACAAGGCAAAGCGCCAGAACCAGGTATCTCATGCTCCCCCCTTTCGCCGGGCCCAGAGCCCCTTGGCCGGATCATACATGATCACGGCCCCTGCAAAGAACAGGATCAGGCAACCCGACACCACCAAGAAGGACAGAAGATCGAAGCGCGCGTAAAGGGCAAAGCGGATCAACTCAACCGCATGGGTGAAGGGATTGGCCGCGCAGATGTCATGCAGCAGCGGCGAGCTTTCGTTCATCCGCCACAGCGGGTAAAGCGCGCTGGAGGCGAAGAACATCGGGAAGATGACGAAATTCATCACCCCGGCAAAGTTTTCCAGCTGGCGGATGGCCGATGACAGGAACAGCCCCATCGCCCCCAGCATCAGCCCCGACAGGAACAGCGCCGGCAGCACCGCCAGATAGCCGATGGCGGGCGGCTGCACGTCCCAGAACCAGGCGATGGCCAGGAAGGCATAGACCTGGATGATCGACACGATCACCCCCGCGACCAGCTTGGCCGCCAGCAGGAACCAGCGCGGGAACGGGCTGACCAGCAGGGTGCGCATCGCCCCCGTCTCGCGGTCATGCACCATCGAGAGCGAGCTTTGCATGCCGTTGAACAGCTGGATCATCGCGCAAAGGCCGGGGGTCACATAGACCTCGTAAAGCACATAGGTCTGGTAGGGCGGCGTGATCGACAGGCCCAGAACGGCGCGGAACCCGGCGGCAAAGATGAACAGCCAGACCAGGGGCCGCACCAGCGCCGCCAGGAAGCGGCCGCGCTGGTTGACGAAGCGCAGCGTCTCGCGCCGGGCGATGCCCAGGAATGCGGTCAGCCACATGCGCGGGGTCAGGCGATGGCTCATGCCGCCTCCCCCGTCAGGCGCAGGAAGGTGGCGGTCAGGTCGTCGCCGCCGATGGCGCCGGCATTGCCGCAGGCCAACACCTCGCCCCGGTGCAGGATGACCAGCCCGTCCTCGGGGCGGATCTCGTCCAGGATATGCGTGGCCCAAAGCGCCGAAACCCCGCCCCGCACCAGCGCGCGGGTCAGCGCCACCACCTCGGCGCGGGATTTCACGTCCAGCCCCACCGTGGGCTCGTCCAGCAACAGGATCTCGGGGCGGTGGATCAGGGCGCGGGCGATCTCGGCCCGGCGCTGCTGGCCGCCGGACAGGGCCGAGACCCTGGCATGCAGCCGGTCCGACAGCTCGACCTGCGCCAGCACCTCGAGGCTGCGCGCCCGCGCCTCGCGCCGCGGAATGCCGTGCAGCGCGGCGTGGTATTCCAGGTTCTGCGCCACGGTCAGGTCGGCATCCAGCGCGCGGGACTGGAACACCACCCCCAGCCGCGCCAACGCCGCGCCGGGCTGGCGGCGCAGGTCGTGCCCCGCCACCTCGATCCGGCCCGAGCGGTTGTCGTAAAGCCGGGTAATCAGCGAGAAGAGCGTGGTCTTGCCGGCGCCGTTCACGCCCAGAAGCGCGGTGAAGCCGCCGCGCGGCACGGTCAGCGACACGTCCTTCAGCGCCTGAAAGCGGCCGAAGCTGTGGCTGACATGCTGGATGGAAAGCGCGTCCTGCGGCATCTGGCAAAGGGGCGGGGCGCGCATGGCCCCCCGCCCGCCTCGGCTTACTGGATGTTGAACACCGCCTGCTGGGTTTCGCCCTGCGAGCCGGGGATCGACAGCGTATAGCGGCCCGGCACGATGGCGATGAAGCTGATCGTCGCGGTGCCGGCATCGTCGAACTCCAGCGAATGCACGCCCATCGGCCGGATCTCGATGTCGTTGATGACAATCTCGTTCACCCAGATCGCGCGGAAGAAGTCGCCGCCCGACAGCGCCAGCTCCTGGCTGCCATCCGCATTGATGTCGAGGCGATAGAAGCCGCCCGACTTCAGCTTGTATTCCGCCGTCGCCACCGGCTTGCCCGAGGCCAGCGTCAGCGGCGCCAGGTCGGTGCGGTTGTCGCGCGCCATGATCCCCGAGAAGCCGAAGTCGAACTTGGAGCCGGCCTCATGCACGCCCTCGGCGCCGCCTGCTTCTGCGGCATCGTCGTCGTCGTCATCATCATCGTCCTGTTCGGCGGCGGGGGCGCCATCGGTGGCGGCGCCGGCCTCGGGGCTGGCTTCGGGCGCGGCCTCCTGCGCCGTGGCGGGCAAGGCCAGCCCGGCCATGATCAGCAGGACGGTCAGCAAACGGGTCATGGTTCTTCCTCCCTCTTGAACTCTCATCAGTTGGGCGCGACGACCACGCCCCAGGGCTGCTGGCCCACGGGCACGGATTTGACGACCTTCAGCGTCGCCACGTCGATCACCGAGACATCGTTGGAATTGCCGTTGGTGGTGAACAGGTATTTCTCGTCCGGGGTAAAGGCCATCTGCCAGACCCGCTGGCCGACCAGCAGGTAGTCCTGGACCTCGTCCGTCTCGCCGTCGATCACGGCGACGCGGTTGGCGGGGCCCAGCGCGACAAAGACCTTGCTGCCGTCGCCGGTCACGCGCACGCCGACCGGCTGGATCGCCTCGGGCAGGACGCCGGGGATCTGGAAGCTGATCTTCCTGGTGATCGCCTGGGTCGCCGGGTCGATCACGCTGACCGTGCCGCCGATTTCCGAGCTGACGTAAAGCTTGGTCCCGGCATCGTTGAACTGGGCAAAGCGCGGCCGCGAATCCACCAGCACGTTGGCGAAGATCTCGAAGCTTTCGCTGTCGATGAAATGCGCCATGTTGGTGGTTTCCGAGGTGTTGATGACCACCTTGCCGTCGGGGCTGACGCCCATGCCCTCGGGCTCGACGCCGACCGGGATCTCGGCCAGCACCTTGTGGGTCTGGGTATCGACCACGGTCACGAGGTTGTCGTCCTCGTTCGCGATGTAAAGCGGGTTGCCCGAGGGATGCAGCACGAACAGCTCGGGGTCCGGCCCGGAAGGCAGCGTGTGCATTTCCTCCATCGTCTCGGGGTTGAAGACCCGCACCAGGTCGTCGTCCGAGGCGCAGACGTAAAGCTCCTTGCCGTCGGGGCTGATGGTGATGCCGCGCGGGCGGGCGCCGACCGGATAGGTGCCGATCACCTCCAGCGTCTCGCTGTCCAGCACGGTGACGTCATTGCCCTTTTCGTTGCTGACGAAGACCCGGTTGGCGGCGGCGGGCAGGGCGAAACCCAGGCACAGGGCCGAGGTCAGGATGGCGGTTGCAGCTTTCATCTTTGGCCTCAGAACTTGCATTCGGTTTCGGGACGGTCGAAGCCCAGCGTGTCCAGCGCCGAGCTTTGGTGCAGATACTGGTCCTGCGGGCTGACCGAGGCGGTGACGGAATCGGTGGCCAGCAGGATCGGCTGGCGCAGCTGGTGGTCCCAGTCGCGCAGGGTCAGCTTTTGCCCCTTGAAGCCCGCGACCTCGAAATTCTCGGACAGCATGAACTCCTTCAGCGCGACGGGATCGGTGCTTTGCGTGCGCGTCGCCGCCTCGCCGATCATGCGCAGCGCGATCCAGGTCTGGTAATCCTCCTCGCGGATCGGGCGGCCGGCAAGCTTTTCAAAACGGTTCTGGAACTGCGTCGCCCCCCAGGCCTCGAGCGAGGGCGCCCAGCTGCGCGGCACCAGCCCGGCCGAACCGGCGACCGGCCGCGGATCCCAGGTCGCATAGGGCAGCCAGTCGGCAAAGACGCCGTTCTCGTCCGCCGCGATCAGCACGTCATGGGCCGGCGCGCGCTGGGTAAAGACCGGCATCTGCTGCTGGACCTGCACATGGCCGCTGTCGCTGCGCCGGCTGCCGCCGGTATCCTCATAGGTGCGGGCCTCGACGATCTTGGCGCCGAACTTGGTCGCGGCGCGGCGATAGGCGTCGGCCAGCGCCACGTCCTCGGGATGGCTGCCGGCGATCAGGAACCAGTTCGGCCATTGCTTCCACATCAGGAATTGCGCCAGCGCATCGGCCAGCATGGCGTGGCTGGGCGCGGCATGGATCACGTTGAAGCGGCAGTCCTTGCCGCGCAGGCCGTCGCCGCGCGCCCGCGCATTCAGCACCAGCGCCCGGTCGCCGGCCTGATCGGCCAGGGCCAGCGTCTGCGCATCATCGGCCAGCGTGACGATGAAGGGGATGCCCTGGGCCAGCAGCTTGTCCATCTCGGCCGGGGCGGATTCGGGCGTGGCGGTGATCTCCAGCGCCTCGAAATCCTGGTTCATGAAGCGGCCGGTGGTGTCGTTGTCCTCGATCGCCAGCCGCGCGCCGGCAAAGCCCAGATCCTCGGGCGGCGCGTCCAGCCGCGAGATGGGCGGCAGGCTGGGCACGTCCACCCGCAGCACGGCGGCGCGCACGGTCTGCGAGGCTGCGGCATCTTGCGCAAGGGCTGGATTTGCCATGGACAAACCAGCCAAAAGTATGATGATTCTGCCTTTCATGGCCGTCCTCCCCCCCTGCATCATGCCGGGTCAATCCGCCTGCGCCAACCCGGCAGATGCCCCGGTTCCAGCCGGGTGAAATCCCCTGATACCTAAGTCTTAGGGACTTTCGTCCTATGGACGCACGCGGGGGTCGAAGGCATGGTTTTGCGCATGGGATTCCCGCGGCTCATCCTGATTGCCTGCGCCGTCGTCCTGGCCGGATCCGGCGCCGGGGCGGACCAGCCGGCACGCGGATCGCCGCCGCCGCCCGACAGCGCCGCCTGGTTCGGCCTGCATTTCATCGACACCTCGACCGAAGGCGCGATCAACGGCGTGCGGGCGGACGAGACCCGCCGCATCGAGATGGCCGAGGCGGTCATCGCCGAGGATCTGCGCAACCGCGGCTTCACCCTGCTGGAGCCGCCGGCCGAGCAGGTGGCCGGGATCAAGAACCTCACGCAATCGAACGGCAGCGACAGCCGCATCGCGCGCGAGCTGGGGGCGCATTACGCGATCTCGGGCGAGGTGCAGAAGGTCTCGAACCTGATCCTGTCGCTGAACCTTTACGTCCGCGATGCCGCCAGCGGCGACACGGTGCGCGCCGGCGTGGTCGACATTCGCGGCAATACCGACGAAAGCTTTCGCCGCGGCTATCTCTACCTGTTGAAAAACATCATCTTTCGGGAGGAATGACGGATGATCCGACTGCTGGCCCTGTCGATCGGTGCGGCCCTGGCCCTGGCCCCCGCGGCCGAGGCGCATGGCCCGCCGCGGCTGAAGCTGGAGATGCAGCAAAAGCTGGATGCCACCCCGGACGAGGTCTGGGCCGCGATCGGCCGGTTCGACGACATGAGCTGGCACCCGGCCATCGCCAGCCTGGAGCTGACCGGCGACGGCTCGGCCGACCAGCCCGAGACATCCACCCGCGTGCTGCATCTGAAAGCCGACGCGGGCGATCCGATCATCACCGAGGTTCTTTCGAAATGGCAGCCCGAAAAGCGCTGCTATGCCTATCGCATCACCGAGGTCGAGGTGACGGTGCTGCCGGTGACGAACTATGCCGCGACGCTTTGCGTCCGGGACGAGGGCGGCAAGGCGCTGGTCAACTGGAAGGGCGGCTTCTATCGCGGCTATCCCAACAACGAGCCGCCGCCGGAACTGAACGACGAGGCGGCGATCCAGGCCGTGACCGGCGTCTACCGCGCCGGGCTCGATGCGCTGGCGGAACGGTTCGGCAAGGCCGAATAGCGGGGTCGCTTACGGGGTGGCGGGGCTGACCGGCTCCAGCCCGCCGCCCTGTTCCTGCCAGCCCTCGATCCCGTCGGGAAACCAGATCACGCCGCGATAGCCCAGCGCCACGGCGCGCTTGGCGGCGTTCCAGCTCATCCAGCAGTCGCGCTTGCAAAAGATCACCAAGGGCGCCGCCTTGTCGCCGCCCGACAGGCGCGCCAGCCCCTCGGCCAGCCGCGCCTGTTCCACGGGGGAGAGCCGCTCGTAGCCGGTGCCGTGCAGCCAGGTCGCGCCCGGAATGGACAGGTGCGGCGGCGCGTTCCACAGCGTGTCTTCGGGCAGGCCCTCGGGGCGGGCGGTGCGCGGCAGCACGTCGATGAAGGGCACGCCGCGGGCATGCAGTTCCACCGCCTCGGCCGCGCCGATCACCTGCGCGCCGGCCAGGGTGGCCGGGGTTTCAGACCGATAGGGCTCGCCATGGAAACCCTGCGGCTCGGGCACCTGGGCCTGGACCGCGCCGGCCACAACGACCGCCAGCGCCGCCCAGGCCTGTCTCATGGTTTCAAGCCCTTGCCGTAATCGTCCAGCAGCGGCACGCCGGCATCGCGCAGGATGGCGTCGATCTCGTCCTGGTGGCGGCGGATCAGGCTGTTCAGCTGCCGCTTCCATTCCTGCTCGTCCAGCCGCACGCCCATGGTGATGCGATAGAACATGCGCGGCCCGCCGGCTTCCTTGAGCAGGGGCGTGAATTGCAGTTCGGGATCGTGCTTGACCAGCGGACCGGCCAGCGGACCCCAGATCACCGCGGCCGCCAGCGCGCCCGATTTCACCTGGGCCAGCATCTCGCCCGCCGGATCCTCGACCCGGCGATCCACGAACAGATCCCAGCCGCGCATGTCCTTGGCCAGCCCCGCCCGCGCCAGGTTGGTCGCCGGCGGCGTGCCCGCCACCACGCCGATCGGATGGCCCTGAAGCGCCGGATCCTCCAACACCTCGACCGAGGCCAGCGGGCTGTCCCGGCGCGTCACGATGCCGTAGGCCGAGGTATAGTAATGGTTGGTGTTCTGCACCATCTCGTCGCCCTGGGCATAGCCGATGACGACATCGCAAAGCCCGGCGCGCAGGGTCTTGCGGATGAAGCCCGGCCCCTGCGGGAACCAGGTATAGGCCACCGGCAGGCCCAGCTTGTCGGCGAAAAGCCGGGCGATGCGGTTCTCGAAACCCTGCTCGTCCTGGGACGACATCGGCACCGCGGCGGGATCGGCGCAGACCCGGAACTCGGTCTTGGACCGCAGGTCTGCGACCTGCGCCGGCGCGGGCAGCGCGGCGCAGGCCAGCAGGGCGGCAAGGGCAAGCGCGCGTCTCATCCGCTCATGCAGGAATCTTCCTGCGCGACAAATTCCTCGGACTTGTCCTCTCTCTTGGCGGGGCGGCCGCGCGGCAGCTCGCCCACCCCCCGCGCCAGCAGATAGGCATAGATGTCGTCGATATAGCACCAGACGTTCTTGTTGGTGCCAAAGGCCGGCATGACCAGGTTGGCGGCCGTGTTGACCTCTTGCTTGCCCGAGGCGGCGATTTCCAGGAAATCGTAATAGCCAAGATTCAGCACCGAGTTCTTCAGCGCCGGCGCATAGGTCGAGCCCTCGCCGTCCGGGCCGTGGCAGACATGGCATTCCGCCGAATAGCGGCGATAGCCCGAGAAGGTCGCCCAATCCACCGTGCCGTCCTCGGCGATCTTGAAGGTGGGGATGTCCTCGGCCGTATACCAGCGGCCGTTCTCCATGTGGTCGGGGGTGATGTCCTGGCCGTTCGGCAGCGCCTGCTTGCCGCCGGCCTCCTGCCCGGCGGGTGCCTCGGCGGCCGGTTGCTGTTGTTGCCCTCCATCGCCCGAGACGGCGGCGGCAGCGCCTGCCCCGGCCTGGGCCGGGGGCGTGTCGGCGGATTGCGCAAGGGCCGTTCCGGTAAGTGCGCCGATCATGCAGGCGACACCGATCGCCATCAGGCTGGCGGTCGTCTTGCTGGTCATGAATTTCCTCCCTGGCTGTCACCCGAAGATGATGGCTCGCCCCAAGGTTATCCCTGGGGCGGCCAGTTTCGAGTCACAGTTTGCTTTCCGGCACCAAAGTATTAGCCCGGCAGTTCGAACACGGTCAGCTGGCCGCCCAGCTCGGTGTATTGCGACAGCGAGGCATAGCCGCCCACCGCGCCAAGCCCGTCGTTGGGATTGGTCAGGCCCGCCGCAAGGCCGATGCCGGCCCAGCCGCCGACACCCGACAGGATGCCGATATACTGCTTGCCGCCATGCTCGTAGGTCATCACGTTGCCGATGATGCCCGAGGGGGTCTTGAACTTGTAAAGCTCTTCGCCCGTCTGTGCGTCCACCGCCTTCAGATAGCCTTCCAGCGTGCCGTAGAAGACCACGTCGCCCGCCGTCGCCAGGGCGCCCGACCAGACCGAGAACTGTTCCGGGATGGACCACTTGATCTCGCCGGTGGTGTTGTCCCAGGCGATGAAATTGCCCATGCCGCCATGGCTGTTCGGCGCGGGATACATGGACAGCGTGGCGCCGACATAGGGCTGGCCGGCGGTATAGGCCACCCGGAAGGGCTCGTAATCCATGCAGACATGGTTCGTCGGGACATAGAACAGGTTGGTCTTGGGCGAGAAGGCCGCCGGCTGCTGGTCCTTGGTGCCCAGCGCCGCCGGGCAGACGCCGGTGGTGTTCTCGTCCTCGCCGTTCTGGGCGGTCGAGTATTCGGGCACCACGGCCGGGCGGCCATAGGTCTCTGAATTGGGGTCCATGTCGACGCCGGTGGTCCAGTTCACCACCGGATCGTATTTCTCGGCCACCAGCAGCTCGCCCGTCTCGCGGTCGAGCGTATAGGCCAGGCCGTTGCGGTCGAAATGCGTCAGCAGCTTGCGTTCCTGCCCGTCGATGGTCTGGTTGGTCAGGATCATCTCGTTGACGCCGTCGTAGTCCCATTCGTCATGCGGCGTCATCTGGTAGAACCACTTGGCCATGCCGGTGTCGGCATCCCGCGCCATGATGGTCATCGACCACTTGTTGTCGCCCGGCCGCTGCGAGGGGTTCCAGGTCGAGGGGTTGCCGGTGCCGTAATAGACCAGGTTCAGGTCCGGGTCATACGAGAACCAGCCCCAGATCGTGCCGCCGCCGATCTTCCACTGGTCGCCCTCCCAGCTGCTGAGCGAGCTGTCGGCGCCGATGGGCTTGCCCAGATGGGTGGTGGTTTCGGGATCGACCAGCAACTCCTCGTCCGGGCCGGTGGACCAGGCTTTCCACGCCTCGGACCCGTCGGCCAGGTTCAGCGCGGTCATGCGGCCGCGCACGCCGTATTCGCCGCCCGAGACGCCGACCAGGACCTTGTCCTTGACCGGCACCACCGTCGCGGTCAGCGTCTCGCCTATGGCGGGGTCGCCGATCTTGGTCGACCATTTCGCCTCGCCGGTCTTGGCGTCCAGCGCCACCACCGTCGTATCGGCCTGGCCCAGCAGGATCATGCCGTCGGCATAGGAAAGGCCGCGATAGACCGTGTCGCAGCACATCACCGCGATGACGTTCGGATCCTGCTGCGGCTCATAGCGCCACAGGATCTTGCCGTTGTCGTTCAGGTCCAGCGCAAAGACCTTGTTCGGAAAGGGGGTGTGGACATACATCACGTCGCCGATCACCAGGGGCGAGCCCTCGTGCCCGCGCAGCACCCCGGTCGAGAAGGTCCAGGCGACGCGCAAATCCTTGACGTTGTCCTTGTTGATCTGATCCAGGGTCGAATATCGCGTGTTCGCGTAATCGCCCATCTGGATCGCCCATTGCTGGGGCTTGGCGATCTCGGCCAGCACACTGTCATTGGCCAGCACCGCCGTGCCGGACATGAGCAGCGCAAGGCAGGCGCCGTTCATCAGGGTTTTCATGAATTTTCCTCCGCATGCCGGTGATCGCGCTGCTCCTCCTGCGCAAGCACCTTCTGCTGGAAGGTTCGGACCCGGCCGCATTTGCGTCAACGCGGCCGGCAGGCTCACAAGACCAAAGTATTAGGGAAATTCGGCAATAGGTATGGGGTCAATCCCCCCGCCGCCGCTTTCGACAGCTAGCCCAGCCGTTCGGCATGCCAGCGGATGTGGTCCGCCATGAAGGTCTGCACGAAGAAATAGCTGTGGTCGTAGCCCTGCTGCATGCGGAAGGTGCCGGGCTGGCGGCGCTCGGCCATGGCATGGGCCAGCGCCTCGGGCTTCAGCAGGTCCAGGAACTGGTCGCTGGCGCCCTGGTCGATCAGCACCTCGCCGGGATAGCCGCGCTGGCGCATCAGCAGGGTCGAATCGTGCCGTTCCCAGGCGCTGCGGTCCTCGCCCAGATAGGCGGCGAACTGCTTGCGCCCCCAGTCGGATTCGCTGGGATGGGCGATCGGCGAAAAGGCCGAGACGGACTTGTAGCGCTCGGGCAGGGTCATGGCGATGGTCAGCGCGCCATGGCCGCCCATGGAATGCCCGGTGATGCCCTGCGCCTCGCGGTCCAGGGGGAAGTTGCCGAAGACCAGTTCCGGCAGTTCGTGGGTGATATAATGCCACATGCGGAAATGCGGCGCCCAGGGGGCCTGGGTCGCATCGACATAGAAGCCGGCGCCCTGCCCCAGGTCGTAGGCCTCGTCATTGGCCACGCCCTCGCCGCGCGGCGAGGTGTCGGGAAAGATCACCGCGATGCCGTATTCCGCCGCCCATTCCTGTGCGCCGGCCTTGGTCATGGCGTTCTCATGCGTGCAGGTCAGGCCCGACAGATACCACAACACCGGCACCTTGCCGTATTCGGCCTGCGGCGGCAGGTAGACGGCAAAGGTCATCGGCGTGCCGGTCGCCTGCGACTGGTGGCGATAGACGCCCTGGATGCCGCCGAAGCTGCGGTTTTCCGATACGGTTTCATAGGCCAGACTCATGGCTCAATCCCTCTTGTCAGGTCGTGGAACATCGCCGGTGCATCGGCACGGGCCATGCCGGGGCCGAAGAAACGCGGCGGGCAGCCGGCCGGCAATATCGAAACCGGCTTTCTGCCACGAATGAACGGTGCCGGCAGGGCCGCGACGGCGAAATCGCCGCGGGCGCGGGCGCAATTCCGACAGCAGCCCGTCGCCACGTTGCCGGATGTCGGCGGCTGGCAGCCTGGGCTTGCGCATGGCCGGGTCCGTAGGCCGCGATGGCGAAATCCACCCGGTCGCGCAGGGCGTGCCGCCAGCCCGGCGCCGTGGCGAAAGCCCCGCGCGACCAGGCTGGCCTGGGCGACAGGCGGGACGGATCAGCATGCCTGCTGTCCCGCCCCGCCATCAACGCGGGCCCGTCACTTCAGCTCGTCCACCGAGCGGATGACCTTGCCCAGAAGGCCATAGTCCAGCGCCTCTTGCGTGTTCAGCCAGAAGTCGCGCTGGGTGTCCTTTTCGATCCGCTCGACGGTCTGGCCGGTCGCCTCGGCAAAGATCTGGTTCAGCCGGTCGCGCATCAGCCGCACCTGCTCGGCCTGGATCATCATGTCGGTCGAGGTGCCGCCGATCCCGCCCGAGGGCTGGTGGATCAGGAAGCGAGTGTTGGGCAGGCAGAAGCGGTTTGCCTTCTCCGCGCCGACGAAGATCAGCGCCCCGGCCGAGGCCACCCAGCCCGAGCCGATGGTGCGCACGGTCGGGCGGATGAACTTGATCACGTCATGGATCATGTCGCCCGATTCGACATGGCCGCCGGGGGACGAGATCAGCATGTTGATCGGGTCTTCGCTGTCCTCGGCCAGGGCCAGCAGGTGCGCGACGGTGCGCTGCGCCAGCTTGTCGGTGATCGGCCCGGCGACGATGACCGTGCGCGACTTGAAGTAGAGCTTGCCGATCTTGTCGCCCTCGGGCAGGCCGAGGCCCTCGTCCTTCGAGCCCTCCTGGCGGCGCTCGTCTTCGTCGTCGTCATCGTCGTCCAGGCGGATGTGCTGTGCCATGATCGGTCCTTTCATGTTGACGGCGGGGCCGGTCGCCCGCCCCCGCCGTCCTTTTACCTAAGCAGCCCTTGACGATCAGTAAAGCACGACCGAGCGGATCGACTCGCCCGCATGCATCAGGTCGAAGCCCTTGTTGATGTCGTCCAGCGACAGGGTGTGGGTGATCATCGGGTCGATCTCGATCTTGCCGTTCATGTACCAGTCGACGATCTGCGGCACGTCGGTGCGGCCGCGGGCGCCGCCGAAGGCCGTGCCCTTCCAGACCCGGCCGGTGACCAGCTGGAACGGGCGGGTGCTGATTTCCGCCCCCGCCGGCGCCACGCCGATGATGATCGACTGGCCCCAGCCGCGATGGGTGCATTCCAGCGCGTCGCGCATCACCTTGACGTTGCCGGTGCAGTCGAAGCTGTAGTCGGCGCCGCCGATCTGGTCGAAGGGCGTCTTGGTCAGGTTGACGATCTCCTGCACCACGTTGTCGCAATTCTTCGGGTTGATGAAATGCGTCATGCCGAAATGCTCGGCCATCGGCTTCTTGTCGTCGTTCAGGTCGACACCGATGATCATGTCCGCACCGGCCAGCCGCAGGCCCTGGAGCACGTTCAGACCGATGCCGCCCAAGCCGAAGACGACCGCCTTGGCGCCGATTTCCACCTTGGCGGTGTTGATCACCGCGCCGATGCCGGTGGTGACGCCGCAGCCGATGTAGCAGATCTTGTCGAAGGGGGCGTCCTCGCGCACCTTGGCCACCGCGATTTCCGGCAGCACGGTGTAGTTCGAGAAGGTCGAGCAGCCCATGTAGTGAAAGATCGGCGTGCCGTCGAGCATGCTGAACCGGCTGGTGCCGTCCGGCATCAGGCCCTGACCCTGGGTGGCGCGGATCGCGGTGCAAAGGTTGGTCTTGCCCGACAGGCAGGACGCGCATTGCCGGCACTCGGGCGTGTAGAGCGGGATGACATGATCGCCCGGCTTGACCGAGGTGACGCCGGGGCCGACCTCGACCACGACGCCCGCGCCCTCATGGCCCAGGATCGAGGGGAAGAGCCCCTCGGGATCGGCGCCCGACAGGGTGAATTCGTCGGTGTGGCAGATGCCGGTGGCCTTGATCTCGACCATCACCTCGCCGGCCTTGGGGCCTTCCAGGTTGACCTCCATGACCTCCAGCGGCTTGCCGGCTTCCAGCGCGACGGCGGCACGGGTTCTCATCTTGTCTTCTCCTTCGGTGACGGCCCTTGGCCTGCGGTTTTCTCATGGTTTCGGGGGCCGGTAAACCGACCCCCGCAATTGTCGCGGCCAAGCCGGCGCTCAGGCCGCAAGCGCGCCGGACCGCTTGGCGATATGGGTGGCAATCGCATCCATCAGCGGCGGCGAAAGCGCGTCATAGGGTTCCAGCCCCAATTCGCGCAGCCGGGCGCGGATCGCCTCCATCCGGCTGGGATCGACGCCCGATTCGATGATCGAGCTGACGAAGGCGGCAAATTCCGGCGCCGCCCAGCCATCCTCGTCCGAAAGCTCGGTATGGACGAAATCCAGCCCGTAGAAGGGATGGTCGCGGTTCTCGATCCGGCCATACATATGCACGCCGCAATCGCGGCAGCGATGGCGCTGGATCGGCGCCTCGGCATTGACGATCTCCAGCTTCTCGGCGCCCTCCAGCACCTCTACCGCATCGCGGCCGACCACGGCCACCTGGGAAAAGATCGCGCCCTCGGGCTTCCAGCACTTGGTGCAGCCGCAGACATGGTTATGCGCGGTCTGCGCCCGGATCGCGACCCGGACCGGGTTGGTGCTGCATTTGCAATGCAGCGTGCCGCCCGCGAAGCCGGGCTGCGCGGGCTTGATGCCATTGTCGACTGCGGGGTGGATCTTCACCCCCGATGTGTCCACCATGTTCCAGTTCCTCCCCTCAGAGCCATGCGCCGAAGTTTGCGCCGTGGCCGCGCAGGAACAAGTGGGCAAAAGGTTGTATTGCCTTGCGGCTCAAAGCTCAGGGCGGGTGACAAGCCAGGCGGCGATGGCGGTGCAGGCCAGCACCTGCACGGCGATGAAGCGCATGTCCAGCCCCAGCCAGACCGCCCAGGCGACCCCGGCGGTCATGCCGGCCACCGCCCAGATCTTGGCGTTGCGGCCGATGACGCCGCGCTTGCGCCAGGCGCGGATCGGCGGGCCGAATCGGGGATGGCGCATGATGCGGGCGCCCAGCCGCGGCGAGGAACGCGCAAAGGCCCAGACCGCGAGCAGCAGGAAGGGCACCGTGGGCAGGACCGGCAGGAAAATCCCGATCGTTCCCAGCGTCAGGGTCAGCCAGCCCATCGAGAGCCACAGGTATCGCATCTTACTCCGCCAGTTCACGCAGGATCGCATTCAGGACGGGCCGCCCCGCCGCCGTCGCCGCCAGCCGGTCGCCCCGCAGCGAGATAAGGCCCAGTTCGGCCAGATTCATCAGCCGTCCCTGCGGCAATTCGGCGCCATGGGCAAGATAGCGCGGAATTTCCAGCCCCTCGACCAGCCGCATGGCCATCAGCAGATATTCCAGCGCCCGGCCCGGCAAGTCCAGCAATTCGCGCTGGCTTTCGCCGTCGCCGCGCGCCTCGACCGCCTCCAGCCATTCGCCCGGCGCCCTGTGCGCCTCGGTCGCCCAGCGGCCCGAGGGCAGCGTCAGGCGGCCGTGCGCGCCCGGCCCCACGGCGGCCCAGTCGCCCTGCCGCCAATAGATCAGGTTGTGCCGGCTTTCCGCGCCCGGCCGGGCGTGGTTCGAAATCTCATAGGCCGGCATCCCGGCCGCCGCGCAGATCTCCTGCGTGTCCAGATACATGTCGGCGGAAAGATCCTCGTCCGGCAGGCCCCTGAGCCCGCCTTTCGCATGGCGGGCGCCGAAGGCGGTGCCCGGCTCGATGGTCAGCTGATAGGCCGAGAGGTGATCGACCGCCATGCCGAGCGCCTGGGTCAGTTCGCGCCGCCAATGCGCGCGGTCCTGGTCCTGACGGGCATAGATCAGGTCGAAGCTGACCCGCGTGAAACAATCCCGCGCGGTGTCGAAGGCGGCGCGGGCCTCGGCCGCCGAATGCATCCGGCCCAGCCGGCGCAGGTCGTCGTCGTTGAGCGCCTGCACCCCCATCGAGACGCGGTTGACGCCGCCGTCGGCATAGGCGCGAAAACGGCCCGTCTCGACGCTGGTCGGGTTGGCTTCCAGCGTGATCTCGATGTCATTGGCAAAGGGCCATTCGGCGCGCGCAGCCTCGATCACCCCGGCCACGGTCTCGGGCGCCATCAGGCTGGGGGTGCCGCCGCCGAAGAAGATGCTGTTCAGCACCCGACCCGGTGTTTCCCGGCCCAGTCGGGCCAGTTCGCGACGATAGGCGGTCAGCCAGCGGCCCTGGTCGATCACGGCCGCGACATGGCTGTTGAAATCGCAATAGGGGCATTTCGCGGCGCAAAAGGGCCAATGCACGTAAAGCCCGAAGCCGCCCGCCCGCCAGTCTTCGGCAAGGGCCTGGGCGGGCGCGGTGCTGGCGGCAGGGGCTGGCATGGGCTGGGTCACTCCCGAAAGGCTGTCACTTCGATCTCGACCTTCATTTCGGGTCTGATGAGCCCGGCGACAACCATGGTCGCGGCGGGTAACGCATCCTTCATCGCCTCGCCCAGGACCGGCGCGATCTCGTCCAGGATCGCCGGGTCGGTGATGGTGTATTGCACGCGCACGATGTCGGTGGGCGTGAAACCCGCCTCGGCCAGGGTGGCGAAGATGGTGGCAAAGGCGTTCTGCGCCTGGTCGGCAGCGCTGTCGGGCATGGCCATGGCCGCGTAATCGTAACCCGTGGTGCCCGAGACGAAGCACCACGGCCCCTTCACCACCGCGCGGCTGTAACCCAGCGCCGTTTCGAAGGGCGAGCCGGTCGAGATCCTATGCAAACAGCGTCTCCAGCTTGCGAAAGGCGCGGGCGCGGTGGCTGATGGCGTTCTTCTGTTCGGGCGGCATCTCGGCATAGGTCGCGTCATGGCCGTCGGGCACGAAGATCGGGTCGTAGCCATGGCCCTGCTGCCCGCGCGGCGGCCAGACCAGGCGGCCGGGCGCGACGCCCTCGAAGATCTCCTCGTGACCATCGGGCCAAAGCAGGACCAGCGTGGCGCGGAACTGGGCGGTGCGCGGCTCGGGGACGCCGCGCTCGTCCAGCTCGCGCCAGGTGCGGGTCATGGCCTGCATGAAGTCGCGGCCCTGCGGGGTCTCGGCCCAGTCGGCGGTATAGACGCCGGGCGCGCCGTCCAGCCCGTCCACGGTGATGCCGCTGTCGTCGGCCAGCACCGGCAGGCCGGTCGCCTGCATGGCGGCGCGGGCCTTGATGCGGGCATTGCCGATGAAACTGTCCTCGGTCTCGGCCGGCTCGGGCAGGCCCATCTCGCCGGCCGACGTCACCTCGATGCCGTGCGGGGCCATCATGGCGCGGATCTCGTCCAGCTTGCCCCGGTTGTGGGTGGCGACCAGCAGCTTCCTTTCGGTCAGCCGGCGCATTGGACGGCCTCGGTCTGGGCGCGGACCAGCGCGGCGACGCCGGCTTCGGCCAGGTCGAGCAGCTGGTTCATCTCGGGGCGCGAGAAGGTCGCGCCCTCGGCCGACATCTGCACCTCGATCAGCCGCCCTGCCCCGGTCATGATGAAATTGCCGTCGGTTCCGGCTTCGCTGTCCTCGGCATAGTCCAGGTCCAGGATCGCCTGCCCGGCATAGATGCCGCAGGACACCGCGGCGACATGGTCCATGATCGGATCGGTGGTGACGATGCCGGCCTTCAACAGCCGGTTCATCGCCAGCCGCAGCGCCACCCAGCCGCCGGTGATCGCGGCGCAGCGGGTGCCGCCATCGGCCTGGATCACGTCGCAGTCGATGACGATCTGCCGTTCCCCCAGCGCGCGACGGTCCACCCCGGCACGCAGCGCGCGGCCGATCAGGCGCTGGATCTCCTGCGTGCGGCCGGACTGCTTGCCCGCCGCCGCCTCGCGCCGGTTGCGGCTGTTCGTCGCCCGCGGCAGCATGCCGTATTCCGCCGTCACCCAGCCCTGCCCCGAGCCCTTGAGGAAGGGCGGCGCCTTCTCCTCGATCGTGGCCGAGCAGAGCACGCGGGTATCGCCGCAAGAGATCATGCAGGAACCCTCGGCATGGCGCATGATGCCCGTTTCGATTGAAATCGGGCGCATATCACTTAAATTCCGGCCAGAGGGACGCATCTTTCATTCCTTTCGGGGGTTTTGCCGTTCAGATACAGGTCCGAGGCCCCCGACCGCAACCCGAGAACGTCCTGACAGGATGCCGATGCCTGAAACCGCGCTGCTTTCCGATCTCAACGACCGCTCGCGCGAAGTCTTTCGCCGGGTCGTCGAAGCCTACCTTGCCACCGGCGAGCCGGTCGGCTCGCGCACGCTGACCCGCGAGATGTCCGAAAGGGTCAGCGCCGCGACGATTCGCAACGTGATGCAGGACCTGGAACTGCTGGGCCTGCTGGACCACCCGCATATCTCGGCCGGGCGCATGCCCACGCAGCTGGGGCTGCGACTGTTCGTCGACGGGCTGATGGAGGCCGGGCCGGTCGCCGCCAGCGACCGCGAGATGATCGATGAGACGCTGGGCGACGACAGCGGCAATACCGGCGTCATGCTGGACCGGATCAGCACCGCGCTGTCGGCCCTGACCCAGGGCGCCTCGCTGGTGCTGATGCCCAAGCAGGAAGCGCCGGTCCGGCACATCGAATTCGTCAGCCTGGCCCCGGACCGCGCGCTGGTGGTGCTGGTCTTTGCCGACGGCCGGGTCGAGAACCGGGTCTTTGCCCCCCCGCCCGGCCATACCGCCAGCTCCATGCGCGAGGCGGCGAATTTCCTGAATGCCGTGGCGGAAGGTCGCACCCTGGCCGAGCTGCGCCGCAGCATCGCGCAGGAAATCCAGGCCAGCCGGCAAAAGCTGGACAGCATCGCCGCGGCGCTTGTTTCCTCGGGCCTGGCGCTGTGGGAGGGCGAAAGCAGCGATCCGCGGCTGATCGTGCGCGGCCGTGCCAATCTTCTGGCGCATGAACTGGCCGACCTGGACCGGATCCGCAGCCTGTTCGACGACCTGGAACGCAAGCGCGACATCGCCGAATTCCTGGAACTGGCCGAACAAGGCGAGGGCGTGCGCATTTTCATCGGCTCGGAGAACAAGCTTTTTTCACTTTCCGGTTCCTCTCTCGTCGTTTCGCCCTATATGAATGCCGACCGAAAGATTGTTGGCGCGGTCGGCGTCATCGGTCCGACGCGGCTGAACTATGGCCGCATCGTGCCGATCGTGGATTATACTGCGCAGCTTGTCGGCCGGTTGATTTCGGGCCGGAAAGGATGATGAGGACATGACGAAGGAAAACCCGAACGGCAGCCCGCTGGATGAGGAGATCATCGACCCCCCGGCGGATGACGAACCCTCGGCCGGGGTCGAGGCGCTGATCGCCGAGCGGGACGAATACCGCGACCGCTTCATGCGCGCGCTGGCCGATGCCGAAAACGCCCGCAAGCGGGCCGAGAAGGATCGCCGCGACGCCGAGCAATACGGCGGCTCGCGCCTGGCGCGCGACCTGCTGCCGGTGCATGACGCCCTGACCCGCGCGCTGGATGCCGCCGGCGACGAGCAGCGCGCCGCAGCGGCAGCCCTGATCGAAGGCGTCGAGCTGACCCTGCGCGAGCTGAACAACGTCTTCGCCAAGCATGGCATCAAGGTCATCACCCCGGCCCTGGGCGAGAAATTCGATCCCCAGCAGCACGAAGCCATGTTCGAGGCCCCGGTTCCGGGCACCATGGCCGGGAACATCATCCAGGTCATGGACAACGGCTTCATGCTGCATGACCGCTTGCTGCGCCCGGCCAAGGTGGGCGTCAGCTCCACCCCCGCAAGCTGAACCGATTGCGCTGAAAAACGCGAAACCCCGGAGTCGCCTCCGGGGTTTTTTCTTGGCTTTATAGCAAGTCTAGGGGGATTATTGCCACCCTATACCAGATATTGTGGTCAGTTGCCCGCAAGGATCTGGCAAATCCGGTCAAGCTGATCCAGGTCGCGATAGGTGATGACGACCTGGCCGCCATCGACTCCGGCATGGTTGATCGCCACCTTCATCTTCAGATGCGCGGTCAGATCGCCTTCCAGCGCGCGGGTGTCAGCGTCCTTTTCCTGCTTGGAGCCCTTGGGCTTCTGCGCCTTGGAGCCTTCGGCTTGGCGACGGACCAGATCCTCGGTCTCGCGCACCGACAGGTTCTTTTCGATCACCTTCCGCGCCAGTTCGACCGGGTTCGCGGCGGTGATCAGGGCTCGGGCATGCCCGGCCGTCAGCTTGCCTTCCTTGAGCCAGGCCTGCACCTGTTCTGGAAGGTTCAGCAAGCGCAGCAGGTTGGCGATGTGGCTGCGGCTTTTGTTCAGCGCCTCGGCCAGCTTTTCCTGGGTATGGCCGAACCGGTCCATCAGCTGACGATAGGATGCCGCCTCTTCGATCGCATTCAGGTCGGCGCGCTGGATATTCTCGACGATGGCGACTTCCAGCACCTCGGTATCGTCCAGCTCGCGGACGATGACGGGAACCTCGTGAAGCTGGGCGATCTGCGCGGCGCGCCAGCGGCGCTCGCCGGCGACGATCTGGTAAAGGCCGCGATCCGACGGATGCGGACGGACGATCAGCGGCTGCAACATGCCGCGCGTCCTCAGCGAATCGGCCAGTTCCTGCAAAGCCTCGGGGGCAAAGCTGCGGCGGGGCTGGTCCGGGTTCGGGGTCAGCTGCTCGACCGGAAGGATCTGCCGCGGCGCGGGACGTTCGGACGGAATCAGGTCGACATCGGCCATCAGGGCCGAAAGACCACGACCCAGACCGCGCTTTTCAAGCTTGTTCTCTGCCATGATTCCTCCTCAGGCGGTCGCGAGTTGACGGGACAGGAACTCGGTCGCCAATTCGCGATAAGCGTGGCTTCCCTTGGAGCTCGGATCGTATTGCAGCACCGGCATGGCATGGGACGGCGCCTCGGACAGCCGGACGTTGCGCGGAATCACCGTGCGATAGACCAGACCGGAAAGCGTATTGCGCGCATCCGCCTCGACCTGCTGCGACAGGTTGTTGCGATTGTCCGCCATGGTCAGCAACACGCCCTCGATCCGCAGGTCGGGATTGGCGGTCTGGCGCACCTCGCGCACGGTCATCAGCAGCTGCGACAAGCCCTCGAGCGCATAGAATTCGGCTTGCAGCGGCACCAGCACGCTGTCCGAAGCCACCATGGCATTGACGGTAAGAAGGCCAAGCGCGGGCGGGCAATCGATCAGGATATAATCCAGCTCCGAAGGAACCGTCAGCTTGCGCCGCAACAGCTGGGTCCGTCCGGGACGATTGGACAGCTCGAAATCAGCCGAAGCCAGGTCGCGATTGGACGGCACAAGGCGAAGATTGGCGATGGTGGTGTCGCGCAGCGTCTCGTCCAACCCCTGCTCGCCGGTCAGCAGGTCGTAAGAGGTCAGAACCCGATCTTCCAGCGCCACGCCCAGCCCGGTCGAAGCGTTTCCCTGCGGATCAAGGTCTATGATCGCGACCCGCTGGCCCTGCTCGGCCAGGGCGGCGCCAAGATTGATCGCCGTGGTGGTCTTTCCCACCCCGCCCTTCTGGTTTGCAACGGCAATGATGCGTGTGTCATGCATGGCGAATTTCCGTGATTTCCAGAATGGCCGCGTCAGGATCGGTCGCGCTTTGGTGGGGCTTTAGTTCGAATTTCCAATCGGTTCGCGCCTGAGCGACTTCATCTTGCCAGTTTCGGCCTTTCATCAGCCATGCCGTTCCCGATGCGCTCAGGTGCCGGTCTACATATGCCATGAGCAGCGGAAGCGGGGCAAGGGCCCTTGCGCTGATATTGGCGGCATCAAGCCTATCCAGCGCCTCGATGCGCTTGCATATCACCCGCGCGCGGGGCAGCGCCAATTCGCGCACCACGTTGCGCAGGAAAGCAGCCTTGCGCTGATCGCTTTCGACCAGGGTCAGATCCAGGTCAGGCCGCACGATTGCGACGACGATACCGGGAAAACCGCCGCCGCTGCCAAGGTCGACCCAATTCCCCGACACATTTCTGGCCATTTCGGCCAGTTGCAGGCTGTCTGCGACATGCCGCGTCTCGATCTGGTCCAATGTGGACGGCGCAATTAGGTTGATGGCCGGGTTCCACTTTCGTAGCAATTCCGTATAGGCGGCAAGGCGCTCTGTTTCACGTGAAACACTCATCAAGCCGTTTTCCGCTCGCCGGTTCGGATCACGGCAAGGATGAGCGTCAGCGCCGCGGGCGTCATGCCCTCGATGCTTGCAGCCGCTGCCAGGGTCGCGGGGCGATATTTGTTCAGCTTGGACTTGAGTTCGTTGGAGAGGCCGGAAAGTGCGTCATAATCGAACCCGGTCGGAATCGCGACTGATTCCTCCTTGCGCAGCAGCTCGGCATCCTTGCCCTGGCGGTCCATGTATTGATGATACAGCGCATCTGCCGCCAGTTGGGCAATGGTGGCCCGATCGTGCGACGAAAGCTCTTCATCCAGCGCAAGAACCTGATTCTGCGGTATTTCCTGCTGGGCAAGCAGCGCGAACAGACTGCGCCGAGCGCCGTCTTGCCGCACTTCGATCCCCGCGCGAGAAAGCTCAGTGGGCGTGAAGCTGACGGATTCCGCCCGGCGGCGAGCTGCCGAATAGCGCCGCATCTTTTCAGAGAACGCCTCCTGGCGGGCGTGACCCACGCAACCGATCCCGATCCCCAGCGGGGTCAGGCGCTGATCGGCATTGTCAGCCCGCAAGGACAGACGAAACTCGGCGCGAGAGGTGAACATGCGATAAGGTTCGCTGACCCCGCGCGTGGTAAGATCATCGATCATCACGCCGATATAGCTTTGGGAGCGGCTGAAATGCAGGCTCTCCCGCCCCTGCGCCTTCAATGCGGCGTTAAGGCCAGCCACCAATCCCTGCGCTGCCGCCTCCTCATAGCCGGTCGTCCCGTTGATTTGCCCGGCAAGAAACAGCCCCGACAGGGCCTTGGCCTCCAGCGTGGGCGTCAGCGCACGCGGATCGACATAGTCATATTCCACAGCATAGCCGGGTTGCACGATTTCCGCCGCTTCCAGGCCACGGATCGAGCGGACATAGGCAAGCTGCACCTCTTCCGGCAGAGAGGTCGAAATGCCGTTCGGATAGACCAGATCGCTGTCCAGGCCCTCGGGTTCCAGGAAGATCTGGTGCGAATTCTTGTCGGCAAACCGGACGATCTTGTCTTCGATCGAAGGGCAATAGCGCGGCCCCACCCCATCGATCCGGCCGCCATACATGGCCGACCGAGCAAGATTGTCACGAATGATGCCGTGGGTGTCCGGGTTCGTATGGGTGATCGCGCAGCTGATCTGCTGCACCTCCGGGCCGGAGGACAGGTATGAAAACATCACCGGCTCGTCGTCACCCGGCTGCTCATCCAGGCTTTCCCAGTCGATGCTGCTGCGGAGAATGCGCGGAGGCGTGCCGGTCTTCAGCCTGCCCAGCGGCAGGTTGAGCGGGCGAAGCGACGCCGCGAGCCGCACCGATGCCGACCCGCCCCAGCGGCCGGCGGGGCGGGTGATCTCGCCTATGTGAATCAACCCGTTAAGAAAGGTTCCCGTGGTCAGGATGACCTGCCGTGCCTGCAGTTCCGTGCCATCGGCCAGACGCAAGCCATGAACCACAGCCCGCTCATGCAGCAACTCAGCAGCTTCGCCCAGCACCAGCGTCAAGCGGGCTTGTTCGGCCACCGCCCGCGCTGCAGCCGCTCGATAAAGCTTGCGATCGGCCTGCGCGCGCGGTCCCTGGACGGCAGGCCCTTTGCGCCTGTTCAGCAAGCGGAACTGAATGCCTGCAGCATCGGCCAGCCTTCCCATGACCCCGTCGAGCGCGTCGATTTCCCGCACCAGATGGCCTTTGCCCAGCCCGCCGATTGCAGGATTGCAGGACATCGTTCCGATATCGTCCTGATTCAGCGTTATCAGCGCGGTTTCGGCGCCCATGCGTGCGGCCGCCATGGCCGCTTCCACACCGGCATGACCTCCACCAATCACGATTACGTCGTATTGTTTCACGTGAAACCCTACTTTCCGATGCAGAAGGAACTGAAGATCTCGTCAAGATAATCCTCTGCCCCCACACGTCCAACCATCATCGCCAATGCCTGCGCCCCTTGGCGCAAGGCTTCGGCAAGAAACTCCGGCGCCATGTCGTGATCGACCTCCAGGGCCGACAGGGCGCGCTGCAAGGCTTCCGCCTGTCTTTTATGTCCGACCAGCCCGGTATCCGCCGCCCTGACTCGCAAGCGATCATAAACCAGATCCAGAAGCTCGGCGACCCCTTCCCCGGTCAGCCCGGAGATCGAGATCCCCTCGGCCCGGCCCAGATCGGCCTTGGCGCGGACAACGATGTCGCCCGCCGTCGCCGCATCGGCAATCCCGTCGACCGTAAGGTGGATACGCAAGTCGGCCTCGGCCGCTCTCTGCAATCCCCGCGCAACCCCCATGGCCTCGATCGGATCGCTGCTTTCACGCAAGCCGGCCGTATCCAGGAAGGTCACCGGCAAGCCGCGCAGATCGGTATGGAGTTCCAGGATATCGCGGGTCGTCCCCGCGACCTCGGACACCAAGGCGATGTCGCGCTGGCCGATCCGGTTCAGCAGCGTCGATTTCCCGGCATTCGGCGGCCCGACGATCGCCACCACATAGCCCTGCCGCAAGCGTTCGGTGGCGGGATAGCCTGCCAGCATCAGCCGAATATCAGCGCGAACCGCCGCGATCAGCTCCAGCGCCTCGGCCGGAACCTCTTCGGGCACTTCTTCATCCGCGAAATCGATGCTGGCTTCGATCAGGGCTCCGGCGCGAACCAGTTTGGCGCGCAATTCGTCGGCTTTGCACCCCAACTCGCCTTCTGTCGCCCGCATCGCCAGCTTGCGCTGCGCTTCCGTCTCGGCGGACAGCAGATCGGCCAACCCCTCGGCTTCAGCCAGGTCCATGCGGCCGTTGAGAAAGGCGCGCTTGCTGAACTCGCCCGCCTCGGCCCTTCGCAGCCCTCGCGACAGAAGTGCCTGCGCCAGCCGGTTGGCGATCACCGGAGCACCGTGCAGGTGCAACTCGGCCACTTCCTCGCCGGTAAAGCTATGGCCTTCCTCGAACCAGAGGACCAGGGCGCGGTCGATCAGATCCTCTCCATCCCGCAGCGCCCGCAAGGCCGCCAGGCGCGGCGTCGCCACCGGCCCGGCCAGGGATTCCAGGGTCGCACGCGCCTTCGGTCCGCTCAGGCGGACGACGGAAACCCCCCCTCGACCGGGCGGGGTCGCCTCGGCAAAGATCGTATCCACCGCATCCTCCGCGCCGTCAGGCGTTCATCGAATCGAAGAATTCGCTGTTGGTCTTGGTCTGCTTCAGCTTCGAGATCAGGAATTCGATCGCATCGGTGGTGCCCATCGGGTTCAGGATGCGCCGCAGCAGATAGGTCTTTTGCAGATCCTTGGCATCGACCAGCAGCTCTTCCTTGCGGGTGCCGGATTTCAGGATGTCCATGGCCGGGAACACGCGCTTGTCGGCCACCTTGCGGTCCAGCACGATCTCGCTGTTGCCGGTGCCCTTGAATTCCTCGAAGATCACCTCGTCCATGCGCGAGCCGGTGTCGATCAGGGCCGTGGCGATGATGGTCAGCGAGCCGCCTTCCTCGATGTTGCGCGCCGCGCCGAAGAACCGCTTCGGCCGCTGCAAGGCATTTGCATCGACGCCGCCGGTCAGAACCTTGCCCGAACTGGGCACGACGGTGTTGAAGGCCCTACCAAGTCTTGTGATCGAGTCCAAAAGGATCACAACATCTCGTTTATGTTCGACCAGGCGCTTGGCTTTTTCGATCACCATTTCCGAAACGGCGACATGGCGGCTGGCCGGTTCGTCGAAGGTCGAGGAAATCACCTCGCCCTTGACGGAACGCTGCATGTCCGTCACCTCTTCCGGCCGCTCGTCGATCAGCAGCACGATCAGGTAGCATTCGGGATGGTTCTTCTCGATCGAATGGGCGATGTTCTGCAGCAGCACCGTCTTGCCGGTACGCGGCGGCGCCACGATCAGCGAACGCTGGCCCTTGCCGATCGGCGCCACCAGGTCGATGATCCGGGCGGAGCGGTCCTTGATGGTCGGATCCTCGATTTCCATCTTCAGCCGCTCGTTCGGGTAAAGCGGCGTCAGGTTGTCGAAGGCGACCTTGTGGCGGGCCTTCTCGGGGTTCTCGAAATTGATCTTCTCGACCTTGGTCAGGGCGAAATAGCGCTCGTTCTCGCCGGGCGCGCGGATCACGCCCTCGACCGTGTCGCCGGTGCGCAGGCTGTGCTGGCGGATCATGTCGGGGCTGACGTAGATGTCGTCGGGACCGGGCAGGTAGTTCGCCTCGGGCGAGCGCAGGAAGCCGAAGCCGTCCTGGACCACCTCCAGGACGCCGTCGCCGCCGATTTCGAAGCCTTCCTCGGCATGTTCCTTGAGGATCGAGAACATCATCTCGCCCTTGCGCATGGTCGAGGCGTTCTCGATCTCCCATTCCTCGGCCATGGCCAGCAGGTCGGCCGGGCTCTTGGCCTTGAGATCGGACAGGTTGAGGCGTTCTTCGGTCATGTCTAGCCTATGGGCACGCGCTGTCCGACGCATGATCGGCCCGCGCAGAAACTGTGTCAGGAAAAATCCGCCGGACGGCGGATGCGGGTCACATAGGCATTATCGGCGCGCGAGTCAATTCTTCTAGAATTTCACGATCACCGACAGCACGATGACAACCATCAGCAGCGTCGGCACCTCATTCATCATCCGGTAGCGCCGGCCGCTCAGCCCCTGGCCCAGTAGCAGCGCCTTGCGCTGGCCGGCCAGCCACATGTGAAACCAGGTCATCCCCAGCACGCCGGCCGCCTTGGTCCAGGGCCAGATCATCGTCCAGTCCACGATGCCCGGCGTCAGCACCAGCGCCAGACCCGCGATCCAGGTCACGATCATCGCCGGATTCATGATCATCCGCAGCAGCTTGTCCTCCATGATCTGGAAGGACTGCACTGGTTCTTGCCCGATATGGCCGCGCTCGGCGTGATAGACGAACAGCCGCGGCAGATAGAACAGCCCTGCCATCCAGGAAAGCACCGCCATGACATGCAGGGCTTTGATCCAGGGGTAAGCAAGGGGCAGGAAATCGTTCATGGCACACCTCCGGCGCCATCTCTCTATCAAAAATAAAGGAAGATAAAGAAAGGATGATGTTGTGGTTGGGGCTGTGGATGACTGGAAATCTTCGCTCCGCGCCGACATTCCCCAACTCACGCCGCTTGGGGAAAAAAACATCATTAACGATTTGTTAACGAAAAAACCAAATATAAACAGCCTGATAGGAAAAAGGCGACTGTGGATAAGTTTGTGAAAATTTTTCTTTTCCACAGCTTGTGGGTGGTTTCCGCCCGGTTATCGACATGTGGAGAAGCAGCATCCGTTCCCGCTCTGTCCCGCGGGGTCATCCACGGGCGGAAAAAGGCCGCGCAATCTCCACAGATTCGACCCCCCGAGTCGCCGCGGCTTATCCCCAGGCTTATGCCCATGCCTTGCGCGCATCGCGGTCCTGCCCCCGTCCCGCGCCGCTTTGGGCCGGACAGGAGGTCACGCAAAGCCGCCCGAGGTTCGTTTGCGTCATCCGGGCGTCGCATTTGGCAAGTTACGGCGGGGAAAACGGGTGCAATGCTTTGCGAAGGATGCCCCTTTGTGACGGAATCAAGCCATGCTGAACACAGCTGAAATCCTGGACCAGCTCGCCAACCGGCGGAAGAACTTCTCGCTCAGCCGCGACCTTTACTGCGACGAGGGCGCCTATCACGCCGACCTGGAGAATCTGTGGTATCGCGAATGGCTCTTTGCCATTCCGACCTGCGACATCCCCAAGACCGGCAACCACGCCACCCTGCAGATCGGCGAATATCCGGTGGTGATCGTGCGCGGCGCCGACGGGCAGATCCGCGCCTTTCACAACGTCTGCCGCCACCGCGGCCAGCGGCTGTGCCCCAAGCAGAACGGCACCTCGCCCAAGCTGGTCTGCCCCTATCACCAATGGACCTACGACCTCGACGGCAGGCTTCTGTTCGCCCGCGACATGGGCCCCGACTTCGATCCGTCGCAATTCAGCCTCAAGCCGGTGCATTGCCGGGTCGAGGGCGGCATGGTCTTCATCTGCCTGGCCGACAACCCGCCGGATTTCGAACGGCTGGGCGGCTTCCTGCGCGACTATGTCGGCGCCAGCGACCTGTCGAACGCCAAGGTCGCCTTTACCTCGACCATCGTCGAGAAGGGCAACTGGAAGCTGGTGATCGAGAACAACCGCGAGTGCTACCATTGCGGCGGCAGCCACCCCTCGCTGTGCCGGACCTATTCCGACAACCCGCTGATGACGGTGATGGAGGGGCCGAATGCCGCCTCGCCCGAGATCCTGTCGCATTGGGACCGCTGCGACAAGGCCGGCCTGCCCGCGCGCTTCGTGAACGATCCGGGGATGCAATGGCGCTTTGCCCGCGTGCCGCTGCTGAACAATGCCGAAAGCTTCACCATGTCCACCAAGGCGGCGGTGAACCGGCGCATGGGCATGATCCCGTGGAACGACGCCGGCAGCCTGATGTTCTATCACTTCCCGTCGAGCTGGAACCACTTCCTGCCCGACCACGCCATCGTCTTCCGCCTGCTGCCGATCTCTCCGACCGAGACCGAGGTGACGTCGAAATGGCTGGTCCACAAGGACGCGGTCGAGGGCGTGGACTACGACCTGCAAAAGCTGACCGAAGTGTGGCTGGCGACCAATGACGAGGACCGCCGCGTGGTCGAGGAGAACCAGAAGGGCATCCTGTCCCCGGCCTACGAGCCCGGCCCCTATTCCCCCAGCCAGGAGGAGGGCGTGATCCATTTCGTCGACTGGTATGTGCGGCAGATGATGGACCGCCTGTCCCCGCGTCCGGCGATGGCGGCCGAATAATGGCGGTCCTGGTCAAGGCATTCGGCGACCGCCCGTGGAAGGACGACGAGCCGCTGGAATGCGCGATGGTGGTGCCCGAGACCTCGGACACCGCCACCTTCACCTTCCGCGCGCCCTCGGGTTCCTGGTTCGACTATCAGCCCGGACAGTTCGTCACGCTGGATCTGCCGGTGCCGGGCGGCAACGTGCAGCGGACCTATACCATCAGCTCCAGCCCGTCGCGGCCGCTGTCCATCTCGGTCACCGTCAAGGCGCAGCCGGGCAGCGTCGGCGGGCGCTGGATGATCGACCACCTGCGGCCGGGAATGAGGCTCAAGGCCTTTGGCCCGGCGGGGATCTTTTCCTTCGTCCGGCACGAGGCGCCGAAATACCTGTTCATCTCGGCCGGCTCGGGCATCACGCCGATGATGTCGATGACGACCTGGGCCTGGGATTCCGGCGAGATGCCGGACATCGTCTTCGTCCATGCCGCCCGCGCGCCCGCCGACATCATCTTCCGCCAGCGGCTGGAAGGCATGGCGGACCGGGTGCCCGGCTTGCAGCTGCGCTTCACCGTCGAGGAGGCCGATCCGTTCCGCACCTGGCACGGCTATCGCGGCCGGCTGAACCAGATCATGCTGGGCCTGATGGCGCCGGATTACCTGGAGCGCGAGGTGTTCTGCTGCGGACCCGAGCCCTTCATGCAGGCGGTGCGCGACATGCTGATCGCGCTGGGCTTCGACATGGAGCGCTATCACCAGGAAAGCTTCGGCGCGCCGATCCGCAACGAGGCCGAGGCCCCGGTGCTGGACGACGTGGTCCCGGACGAGGAAAGCGCCGCCCAGATCACCTTCGAAAGCTCGGGCGTGGTGGCGAAATGCGCCGAGACCGACACCGTGCTGGCGGTGGCCAAGGCCAACGGGCTGAACATCCCCTCGGGCTGCACCTTCGGCCTGTGTGGCACCTGCAAGATCAGAAAGACCGCGGGCGAGGTGCATATGGTCCATAACGGCGGCATCACCGACGAGGACATCGAGGAGGGCTATATCCTGGCCTGCTGCTCGCATCCGATCGGTGCAGTCTCGGTCGAGGTCTGAACTTTCGTTATGCAAGCATAAACATAACGAAATAACAAGAGCTTGGGGGCGCGGCCATGGCCGCGCCTTTTTCGTGCCAAGCTTGACAGAACTACCATACCGCGCGATCCTGACCCCGTACCTATCTCTTCGACAGGCAAAAGGAGGGCACGATGAATATCGACCTCTCGCGGCGCGGTTTCCTGAAACTGGCGGGTGCGGGTGTCGCGGCGACATCGCTGGGGGCCATGGGCTTCGGCGGGGCGGAGGCGGCGGAACAGGCGCATGTGCGTGCCTTCAAGCTGGCCTCGACGACCGAGACGCGCAACACCTGTCCCTATTGCTCGGTCGCCTGCGGCGTCATCATCTATTCCGACGGCGACCTGAAGGCCGGCGAAGAGGCCAGGGTCGTCCATATCGAGGGCGATGCCGACCATCCGACCAACCGCGGCACGCTTTGCCCGAAGGGCGCGGCGCTGAAGGATTTCGTCAATGCCGAGACGCGGCTGACCACGCCGCGCATCCGCCGTCCCGGCGCCGCCAGCTTCGAGGAGATTTCCTGGGAAGAGGCGCTGGACAAGATCGCCCGCGCGCTCAAGGACGACCGCGACGCCAACATGGTGCTGGCCAACGACGACGGGGTGCCCGTCAACCGCTGGACGACCACCGGCTATCTGGCGGCCTCGGCCACCACCAATGAAACCGCATGGCTGACCTACAAGACGGTCCGCGCCATGGGGATCGTCGGATTCGACAACCAGGCGCGCGTCTGACACGGCCCCACGGTGTCCAGTTTGGGCCCGACATTTGGCCGTGGAGCGATGACCAACTCCTGGACCGACATCAAGAACACCGACCTCGTGGTCGTCATGGGCGGCAATGCCGCCGAAGCCCATCCCTGCGGCTTCAAATGGGTGACGGAGGCCAAGGCCAATCGCGGCGCCAGGCTGATCGTGGTGGACCCGCGCTTTACCCGCACGGCCTCGGTGGCGGACTACTATGCGCCGATCCGTCCCGGCTCGGACATCGCCTTCCTGATGGGCCTGATCAACTGGATGATCCAGAACGACAAGGTGCAATGGGACTATGTGAAAGCCTTCACCAACGCCGCCTTCATCGTGAAGGACGAATTCGGCTGGAGCGACGGGCTGTTCACCGGCTACGACCCGGAAAAGCGCGACTATGACAAGTCGAGCTGGGACTATGTCATCGGCGAGGACGGCTTTGCCCAGGTGGACATGACGCTAGAGCATCCGCGCTGCGTCTGGAACCTGCTCAGGGAACATGTCTCGCGCTACACGCCCGAACTGGTCGAGCAGGTCTGCGGCACGCCCAGCGACCGCTTCCTGAAGATCGCCGAGATGATCGGCGAATGCTCGGCCCCCGACAAGACCATGACCTCGATGTATGCGCTGGGCTGGACCCAGCACGCCAAGGGCTCGCAGAACATCCGCGGCATGGCGATGCTGCAGCTGATCCTGGGCAATATCGGCGTCCGGGGCGGCGGGATGAACGCGTTGCGCGGTCATTCCAACATCCAGGGGCTGACCGACATCGGGCTGATGTCGAACCTGATCCCCGGCTACCTGAACATCCCGACCGAGAAGGAGCCGGACTGGCAGACCTACATGTCCAGCCGCAGCTTTACCCCGCTGCGGCCGGGGCAGACCAGCTATTGGCAGAACTATCCCAAGTTCATGGTCAGCTTCATGAAGGCCATGTGGGGCGACGCGGCCACGGCCGAGAACGACTGGGCCTATCACTACCTGCCCAAGCTGGATGTGCCGACCTATGACATCCTGCGCATGTTCGAGCTGATGGATGCCGGCCAGGTCAACATCTATTTCTGCCAGGGCTTCAACCCGCTGCTGTCCTTCCCGAACCGGGCCAAGCTGACCTCGGCGCTGAGCAAGCTGAAGCTCTTGGTGGTCATGGACCCGCTGGCGACCGAAACCGCGCATTTCTGGGAAAACCACGGCGAACACAACGACGTGGACACCGCCTCGATCCAGACCGAGGTGCTGGAACTGCCCTCGTCCTGCTTTGCCGAGGACGACGGCGCGCTGGTCAACTCGGGCCGCTGGCTGCAATGGCACTGGTCGGCGGCGACCCCGCCCGGCCAGGCCAGGCACGACACCTGGATCATGGCGCAGATCTTCCTGCGGGTGAAAAAGCTCTACCAGGACGAAGGCGGGGTGTTCCCCGACCCGATCCTGAACCTGACCTGGGACTATGCCGACCCCGACGAGCCGACGCCCGAGGAACTGGCCAAGGAGCTGAACGGCCGCGCGCTGGAGGATGTGCGCGACCCCGCCGACCCGGCCAAGGTGCTGACCGCCAAGGGCAAGCAGCTGCTGAACTTCAGCCAGTATCGCGACGATGGCACCACCATGGGCGCCTGCTGGATCTATTCCGGCTGCTGGAACGAGGACGGCAACAACATGGCCCGCCGGGACAATGCCGACCCCGACGAGACCGGCGCCTATCCCAACTGGACCTTTTCCTGGCCGCTGAACCGGCGGATCCTCTACAACCGGGCCTCGGCGGATTTGCAGGGCCGGCCCTGGGATCCCTCGCGCAAGCTGCTGGAATGGGACGGCGAGAAATGGACCGGCTATGACGTGCCCGACATCGCCCCCACGGCGAAGCCCGGCGATGTCGGTCCCTTCATCATGAACCAGGAAGGCGTCTCGCGCCTGTTCAGCCGGGGCATGATGCGCGACGGGCCGTTCCCGACGCATATGGAGCCCTTCGAATCGCCCCTTGCCAACGTGTTCAACCCGCAGATGCGCGGCAATCCGGTGGCGCGGGTCTTTGTCGGCGACGCCGAGCAATTCGCCACCAGCGAAGAGTTCCCGATCGCCGCGACCTCGTATCGCCTGACCGAGCATTTCCACTACTGGACCAAGCACAACCGCATCAATGCCGCGCTTCAGCCCGAGTTCTTCGTCGAGATCAGCGAGGAACTGGCGGCCGAGAAAGGCATCCGGCGCGGCGGCTGGGTCCGGGTCTGGTCCAAGCGCGGCGAGGTCAAGGCCAAGGCGCTGGTGACGGGGCGGCTGAAGCCGATGCAATGCGGCGACAAGCTGGTGCATGTCATCGGCATCCCGCTGCACTGGGGCTTCATGGGCGCGGCGCGCAAGGGCTTCGGCCCGAACAGCCTGACGCCATTCGTCGGCGATGCCAATGTGGAAACGCCCGAGTTCAAGGCGTTCCTGGTCAATATCGAACCCGCGACAGGGGAGGCGGTGTCATGACGACCGATCCGAACCTCGACAGCCCGCGCACCGCGGTCTCGAACCCGCCGGTGCAACCGATGCAGGCCAACCTGGGGCCGGGCGACGTCGTCCGCGCCTCGGCCACGCCCGACCTGCCGCCGCCGACGCGCGAATTGACGCCGGTGGCCAAGCTGATCGACGTGTCGAAATGCATCGGCTGCAAGGCGTGCCAGTCGGCCTGCGCCGAATGGAACGACACCTATCCCGAGATCGAGCAGAACGTCGGCCTCTACGAGAACCCGCACGACCTGACGCCCGACATGTTCACCCTGATGCGGTTTTCGGAATACGAGAACCCGCAGACCGGCGATTTCGAATGGCTGATCCGCAAGGACGGCTGCATGCATTGCGCCGATCCGGGCTGCCTGAAGGCCTGCCCGGCCCCCGGCGCTATCGTGCAATATTCGAACGGCATCGTGGATTTCATCCACGAGAACTGCATCGGCTGCGGCTATTGCGTGACCGGCTGTCCCTTCAACATCCCGCGCATCAGCCAGAAAACCCATGTCAGCTACAAATGCACGCTCTGCTCGGACCGGGTGGCGGTGGGCCAGGGGCCGGCCTGTGCCAAGGCCTGCCCGACCCAGGCCATCGTCTTCGGGACCAAGGAGGACATGCTGGCCCATGCAGAGGCGCGGGTCGACGACCTGAAGTCGCGCGGCTACGACAATGCCGGCATCTACGACCCGCAGGGGGTGGGCGGCACGCATGTCTTCTATGTGCTGCACCATGCCGACCAGCCCTCGCTTTACTCCGACCTGCCGGAAGAGCCGCGCATCTCTCCGGTGGTCGAGGGCTGGAAGGGCGTGACCAAGACGCTGGGCCTGGCCGTGATCGGCGCCGCGGCCATCGGCTCGGTCCTGCACGGGCTGATGACGCGCGCCAACAAGGTCTCGACCGAGGATGAAACCCATGCCGAGCAACTGGTCGAGGGGCGTGAACCCCCGGTTCCGCCGGGAAGGGAGGTGCTGTGATGGCCAAGCGCATGTTCTCCGAAGCGGGCGACCATATCGAAAGCCGCCGCCCGGTGACGGTCAGCCGCTATCGCGGCATCACCCGGCTGAACCATTGGGTGACGGCGGCCAGCCTGATCGCGCTGCTGCTGTCCGGCCTGGCGCTGTTCCACCCCTCGCTCTACTTCCTGACCGGGCTGTTCGGCGGCGGGCAGATGACGCGCTGGCTGCATCCCTTCGTGGGCGTGCTGCTGTTCTTCAGCTTCCTTCTGCTGTTCCTGCAGATGTGGCGGCTGAACCTGCCCCGCCCCGAGGACCGCACCTGGGTCAGCCATATCGGCGAGGTCGTCCGCGGCGAAGAGGAAAAGCTGCCCGAGCTTGGCAAATACAATGCCGGGCAGAAATTCGTCTTCTGGGCCATGTCGGTGCTGATCGTGGTGCTGATCGTCTCGGGCGTGATGATCTGGCAGGAATATTTCCCGCATCTGGTCTCGATCCCGGTGCGGCGCTGGGCGGTGCTGGTGCATGCGGTGGCGGCGGTCGCGATCATCCTGACCTTCATCCTGCATGTCTATGCGGCGATCTGGACCCGCGGCACTATCCGCGCCATGACCCGCGGCACCGTGACCGGCGGCTGGGCCTGGCGGCATCATCGCAAATGGCTGCGCGAAGTGGCTGGACGCGAGGGCGGCGGCCCGGCAGAGTAGGCGCAAGCGACCCGAAAGGAAGCCATGTCCACCGCCCTGAAACCCGATCCCGCGATGATCGGCGGCGTCGCCAAGGTTCCCCTGGCGCGCCTGCCCGATCCCGCGGCGCTGTTCTCGACTCGCGCCGAGCGGTTCGATTTCCTGGCCGGCCACAGCCCGAACCTTGCGCCTTACCTGCGTTTCCTGGCCGGGCTTTGCCGGGCGCAGGCCGATCTGGCGCGCGAATTGCCGCCGCCCCTGCCGCTGCTGCCCGAGCGGATCGAACTGGCCCGCGCCAGCCGCATGCCGCCGCTGGACCGCAACGCCATGCGCGAAGGGCTGGCGCAGGCGCTGCCCTTGCTGCTTGGGCGGCTGGCGGCGCTGGACATGCCCGAGCCTGCGCGGCTGGCGCTGGCGGCCTTGCAGGCGGCCGAGCCCGCGGATCGCGACTGGGTCATCGACAACGTGCTGGCCGACACCATCCCCGAGGACAGCGTGGCCCCGCATCTGTTCGCCGCCGCCGCCCTGCAGGTCCATGCCGCGATGCAGGCGGCGGCGCTGGACGCCGAGAAGCTGGTGCCGATCCGCACCGGCATCTGCCCGGCCTGCGGCGGCCGCCCCGCGACCAGCCTGGTGACCGAAAGCATCGGCGCCGAGGGCGCGCGCTATTGTTCCTGCGCCACCTGCCAGACCCTGTGGAACGAGGTGCGGGTAAAATGCCTCTGCTGCGGCTCGACCAAGGGCATCAGCTATCGCTCGGTCGAAACCGGCGAGGCCACGGTCAAGGCCGAGGTCTGCCGCGAATGCGACCATTGGGTCAAGATCCTGTATCAGAACCGCAACCCCTCGCTGGAGCCCATCGCCGACGACGTGGCCAGCCTTGGCCTCGACCTGATGATGCGGGACACCGAATGGAAGCGGGGCGGCTTCAACCCCTTCCTGGCCGGTTATTGACGGCGGTGCGGCGCGGGCGATGATCGTCGGCACGGCAGGGCATATCGACCATGGCAAAAGCGCGCTGGTCCGGGCGCTGACCGGCATCGAGACCGACCGGCTGGCCGAGGAAAAGGCCCGCGGCATCACCATCGAGCTGGGCTTCGCCTATGCCGACCTGGGCGGCGGCGCCGTCACCGGCTTCGTCGACGTGCCGGGGCACGAGAAATTCGTCCACACCATGCTGGCCGGGGCCGGCGGTATCGACCTGGCCCTGCTGGTCGTCGCCGCCGATGACGGCATCATGCCGCAGACGCGCGAGCATCTGGCGATCCTCGACCTGCTGGGCATCAGCCGCGGCATGGTCGCGCTGACCAAGTCCGATCTTGCGCCCCCTGCCCGCATTGCCGCCCTGAGTGCCCAGATCGCGGAACTGCTAGCCCCGACCGGGCTGGCCGGGGCGCCGGTCTTTCCGGTCTCGTCCCTGACCGGGGCGGGCATCGACGCCCTGCGCGCCGCGCTGGTGCGGGCCGAGGCGCAGACCGCCGCCCGCGCTGCCGAGGCACGGTTTCGCATGGCCATCGACCGCAGCTTTACCCTGGCCGGGACGGGCACCGTCGTCACCGGCACGGTGCTGTCGGGCCGGGTCGCGCCGGGCGACCAGATCGTCCTCAGCCCCACGGGACTGCCGGCCCGCGTGCGTGCCGTCCACGCCCAGAACCGCAAGGCCGAGGCCGGGCTCGCTGGCCAGCGCTGCGCCCTGAACCTGGCCGGCGAGGGCGTGACGCGCGATGCGATCCATCGCGGCGACGTGGCGATGGACCCCGCGCTGCACGCGCCGACCCAGCGCATCGACGTCAGCCTGCGCGTGCTGGGGACCGAGCCCAAGCCGCTGGCCACCTGGTTTCCCGCCCGCCTGCATCTGGGCGCGGCGGAAACCGGCGCCCGCATCGTGCCGCTGGAAGGGCCGCTGGCACCGGGCGAGGAGGGGCTGGCGCAGCTCGTCCTCGACCGTCCCCTGGCCGCGACCCTGGGCGAGCGCTTCATCCTGCGCGACGTCTCGGCCCGGCGCACCATCGGCGGCGGGCGGCTGATCGACCTGCGCGCCCCCGCCCGCCACCGCGCCCGGCCCGAGCGCCTGGCGGTGCTGCGCGCCATGGCCCTGCCCGACCCGGCCGATGCGCTGGCCGCGCTGGCAGGCGCGGCGCTGATCGACCTGGACGGCTTTGCCCGCGACCGCGCGCTGGCCCCGGCCCAGCTTGACCGCGCCATCGTCGCCTCGGGCATCGCCATCGTCCCCGGCACGCGGCAGGCGCTTGGCCCCGACCGGCTGGCGGCGCTGCGCCGGCAGATGCAGGCGGAACTGGCCGCCTTTCACGCCGAGAATGCCGATCTCCAGGGGCTCGGGCGGGAAAAGCTGCGGCTCATGCTGGACCCGCGCCTGCCCAAGCCCGATTTCGCCGCCTTCCTGCGCGCCGAGGCGGCGGCGGGCCGCATCGCGCTGGACGGCGCCTTCATCCGCCTGCCCGGCCACCTGCCCCGCCTTGCGCCCGAGGACGAGGCGCTGCTGGAGCGCATCCTGCCGCAGCTTGCCGGCGAGGACCGCTTTCGCCCGCCCCGCGTGCGCGACTTTGCCCATGCGTTCGGTGCCGAGGAACCCGAGGTCCGCCGCATCCTGCGCATGGCCGCGCGCCAGGGCCGCATCGACCAGATCGCGCAGGACCATTTCTTTGCCCGCGCCACCACGGTCGAGATGGTCGGCATCATCCGCGACCTCGCCGCCGCCAGCGCCGACGGCTGGTTCTCGGCCCCGGCCTTTCGCGACCGGGTGCGGAACGGGCGCAAGGTGGCGATCCAGATCCTTGACTTCTTCGACCGTCTCGGTCTGACCTTGCGTCGGGGCGATCTTCGTCGCATCAACCCGCACCGGGTCGACCTGTTCACGCCGGACGGGTCGGACGAGCGGGAATAGGGAAGAGAAGCGTCCCCGGTGGGGCGGCCGGACTTCAAATCCGGTTGGGGCAGTGAGCCTGTCTCGGGTGGGTTCGACTCCCACTCTCTTCCGCCAGATGCGACGAAAGGACGGCAATGGACAGCACGGTGCTTGGCAGCAGCAAGGTTCGGGTCAGCGCGGTCTGCCTGGGCACGATGACCTTCGGCAACCAGACGGGCGCGGCCCAGGCCCATGCCCAGATGGACCGGGCGCTGGCCGCCGGCATCACCTTCCTCGACACGGCCGAGCTTTACCCGGTGAACCCGGTGCGGCGCGAGACCGTGGGCCGGACCGAGGAAATCGTCGGCGACTGGCTGTCCGCGCGCGGCGGCCGCGACCGGGTGCAGATCGCCACCAAGGCCGCCGGCCCCGGCGACAAGGTGCGGGCCGAGGGCTTCGACGGCGCCATCCTGCGCCGCACCATCGACGCCTCGCTCCGGCGGCTCAGGACCGATTACATCGACCTTTACCAGCTGCACTGGCCGGTGCGCGGCAGCTATGCCTTTCGCCAGAACTGGCGCTACGACCCCTCGAAACAGGACCGCGCCGCGACGCTGGCGCATATGCAGGACGTGCTGGGCGCCCTGGACGAGGCGGTGCGCGCCGGCAAGGTCCGTGCCATCGGCCTGTCGAACGAATCGGCCTGGGGCACGGCGCGCTGGATCGACACGGCCGAGCGCATGGGCGCGCCGCGCATGGCCAGCATCCAGAACGAATATTCGCTGCTCTATCGCGCCTTCGACACCGACCTGGCAGAGCTGGCGGTGAACGAAGGGGTGACGCTGCTGGCCTATTCGCCGCTGGCGGCGGGGCTGCTGACCGGGAAATACCAAGGCGGGGCCGAGCCCGCTGGCAGCCGCGCGGCCACCGATCGCGCCAGCGGGGGACCGGGCGACCTGGGCGGGCGGCGCACTGCCCGCGCCGATGCCGCCGTCGCCGCCTGGCACGGGCTGGCGGCCGAACTGGGGCTGGACCCGGTCCACATGGCCATCGCCTTCACCCGCCAGCGCCCGTTCCACGCGATCCCGATCATCGGCGCGACCGATCTTTCGCAGCTCGACCATCTTCTGGCCGGGCTGGACCTGCGGCTGCCGGCAGAGGCGCTCAAGCGCATCGACAAGCTGCACCGCAGCCACCCGCTGCCCTACTGAAGCGCCCCCGCGACGCCACGGCAGGGTTGGCAGCATGGCGCGGCGCGGGCAATCTGCCCGCGTCACCTGCCCCACGAGGATTTCATGCTGCCCCCGATCCTGTCGCACCTGCGCATCCCCGTCGTCGCCTCGCCCATGTTCATCGTCTCGGGGCCCGAACTGGTGATCGCACAATGCAAGGCCGGGATCGTCGGCAGCTTCCCGGCGCTCAACGCCCGCGAAAAGGACGGCGAGCCGGTGCTGCTCGACGCCTGGCTGACCCGCATCGCCGAGGAACTGGACCGCCATAACCAGGCCAATCCCGACAAGCCGGCCGCCCCCTTCGCGGTGAACCAGATCGTGCACCGCTCGAACGCGCGGCTGGAACGCGACATCGAGATCTGCCACCGCCACCGGGTGCCGATCTGGATCACCAGCCTCGGCGCCCGCCCCGAGGTGAACGCGGCGGCCCATGACTGCGGCGGCATCGCCCTGCATGACGTCATCAACAACCGCTTTGCCAAGAAGGCGATCGAAAAGGGCGCCGATGGCCTCATCGCGGTCGCGGCGGGCGCCGGCGGTCATGCCGGGCCGCAATCGCCCTTTGCCCTGGTGCAGGAGATCCGCGAATGGTTCGACGGCCCGCTGCTTCTGTCGGGCGCCATCGCCACCGGCCGCGCGGTGCTGGCGGCGCAGGCCATGGGCGCGGACCTGGCCTATGTCGGCAGCCCCTTCATCGCCACCGAGGAAGCCAACGCCCAGCCCGAATACAAGCGCATGATCGTGGATTGCGGGGCCGAGGACGTCGTCACCTCCTCGCTCTTCACCGGGGTGTCGGGGAATTACCTCGCGCCCTCGATCCGCGCCGCCGGGCTCGATCCGGCCAGCTTGGAGCGCGGCGACGTGTCGGACATGAACTTCGCCGAGGCCTCGTCGCGGCCCAAGGCCTGGAGCCAGGTCTGGGGCTCGGGCCAGGGCATCGGCGCGGTGCGCGAAATCCTGCCCGCCGCCCGGCTGATCGACCGCCTGGCCCGCGAACATGCCGAAGCCCGCGCCGCCCTCTGCGCCTGACCCCCGGCTTCTTCGTTCCCCAAATACTCCTGCAACGGCGCGGCGGGGCGCCAAGGCCCGCGCCTTTCACCGTCTGCCAAGCACTCCTCCCCACCGCGCCAGCCGGCGCGGCGGCGGTGCGTTAGGACACCGCCAGCCCCTCGGTCGAGGCGAAGAACATCGCCTGGCTGACGGCCGAGCGCACCTGTTCCTCGGAATAGGGCTTGGAAATCAGGAAGGCCGGCTCGGGCCGGTCGCCGGTCAGCAGCCGCTCGGGGAAGGCGGTGATGAAGATCACCGGGATGTCGCCCATGCTGGCAAGCAGCTCGTTCACCGCCTCGATCCCGGACGAGCCGTCGGCCAGCTGGATATCGGCCAGGATCAGGTCCGGGCGGCTTTGATGCGCCAGGTCGACGGCGGCGGCATGGGTGCGGGCGATGCCGGTGACATCGTGGCCCATGGCCTGCACGATGCCCTTCAGGTCCATGGCGATGATGGTCTCGTCCTCGATCACCATGATTTTTCCGGCCAGCGACTGGCCCATCTCGTTCAGGGCGATCTGCACCAGCTCCTCGGCCTCGGGCTGCGGGCATTGCATGATCTGCGCGATCTGGTCGTAGCGCAGTTCCTCGATGGTGCGCAAAAGCAGCGCCTCGCGCGAATTGGGGGTCAGGCCGCGCAGATGCGCCTGGGCGCGGGCCTCGCGCGGGGTCTGCGCCTCCAGCTCGACCGGCTGGCCCGAGCTTTGCCAGATGGCGTGGAAGGTGCGGAACAGCCCGATGCGGGTGTCCTCGCCATCCATCAGGCTGCGATCGGTCAGGATCGCCTCCAGCGTGGCGGCGGCGTAATTGTCGCCGGCGGTCTGGCTGCCGGTCAGCGCGCGCGCATAGCGACGCAGATAGGGCAGTTCCCGGCTGATGGACTGGGCAAGATCCGCTGCGGTCATGTCTACCTCGAAAAAAGCGTCGTGTGTCGGAACCTGATCGGATAGGTAACGGTTAGGCAAGGTGCGCACAAGATTACCGGGAATAACTAAAAAATGAATACCAGGCGTGAGGAACGCAGGCGAGCAGCCATAGAAAAGCAGATCGACGAGAATCTGCGCCGCGTCTATGAGCAGGACGCGACGCAGCAGATACCCGACAGGTTCCTGCAACTGCTCGACAAATTGCGCGAGCAGGAGTGAACCGGATGACCGATCGAAAACCGGCGCGGACGACCCGTTCCCAGGACCATGGCGATCCTCGGGACGAACTGGTCGATCACCTGCCCGCGCTGCGCGCATTCGCGCTGTCGCTGACCCGCGAGGGGGCCTCGGCCGACGACCTGGTGCAGGACACCATCGTCAAGGCCTGGACGCATATCGACAAGTTCCAGCCCGGCACCAACCTGCGCGCCTGGCTGTTCACCATCCTGCGCAACACCTTCTATTCCGCCCGCCGCAAGACCAAGCGCGAGGTCAGCGATTCCGACGGAATCCATGCCGCGCGCCAGGCCACCCGCCCCGAACATGACGGCCGCCTTGCGCTGAACGATTTCCGCGCCGCCTTCGAGCAATTGCCCGACGAACAGCGCGAGGCGCTGATCCTGGTGGGCGCCTCGGGCTTTTCCTACGAGGAAGCGGCGGCGATGACCGGCGTGGCCGTCGGCACCGTCAAGTCGCGCGCCAATCGCGGCCGGCGCAAGCTGGCCGAGCTTCTGCACCTGGAAGAGGGCGAGGAGCTGGAGATGACCGACCGGGCCACGCTGGCGGTGATGGCGCAGAACACGCCGATCCTGCGCTGAGATGGCGTCGTGCTGCGGCGGCTGTTGGACAAGCTGGAATTCACCAAGGGCCTCGGCTTTCGGCTGGGCGGGCTCTTGTCGGTGGCGATCCTGCCCATCGGGCTGATCTCGGTCATCCAGACGCTGCACCTGTCGCGCGAATACCAGCGATCCTCGGAAATCGCGCTTCTGGGCCGCACTGCCACCGCCGCCGCCGGGGAAAGGGCGCTGTTGCAAAGCGCGCTCGGCACCGCCGACGCCTTGGGCCCGGCGGTGCTGGAGACGATGGACCGGCCGCAGGCCTGTTCCGACATCATGCGCGGCCTGGTCCAGCGCACGGTGAATTTCGTCTATGCCGGCTTCACCCGGCTCGACGGGGTGACGGAATGTTCCTCGGTGCGCGGCGTGCACGACCTTTCCGGCGAATCCGCCTTTCGCCAGTTCAGCGAAAGCCCCGGCACGCTGGTCACGACCAGCGCCGACGGGCCGGTCACGGGCAAGGCGGTGGTGGTGGTGATCCAGCCGCTTTACCGCGGGGTCGAGCTGCTGGGCTTCATCGCCGTCTCGATGTCGCACGACCTGCTGCGCTCGACCCATGTCTCGGGGCTGGGGACCGAGGGGGCGCGCATCCTGACCTTCAACAACCAGGGCGAGGTGATCTCGTCGGACCGCGAGGGCGCGGGCGACATCACCGAGGTGCTGCCGCGCGGCAAGTCGCTGCCCTCGCTTCTGTCGCGCAGCGAGACGACCTTCCGCGACATTTCCAACTCGGGCGAGCGGCGGGTGTTCAGCGTGGTGCCGGTGGTGCCGGGGCTGGTCTATGCGCTGGGGTCGTGGAACCGCGCCGAATCCGGCATCACCGGCATCGACATCACCCGGCGCACGGCGCTGATCCTGCCGCTGATCCTGTGGGCCGCCTCGCTGGCCGTGGCCTATTTCGCGGTCTATCGCCTGGTGCTGCGCCATATCCGCGAGCTGCGCAGCCAGATGCGCCGCTTTGCCATCGGCGACCGCTCGGCCCCGCCGCCGGTGCTGGCCGACGCGCCCGCCGAGATCGAGGACATGAGCCAGACCTTCCACAACATGGCGCGCATCCTGATCCGCGACGAAGAGGCGATGGAGGCCGCGGTCAACGAAAAGACCGTGCTGCTGAAAGAGGTGCATCACCGGGTCAAGAACAACCTGCAATTGATCGCCTCGATCATCAACATGCAGATCCGGGTGATCGAGCATGACGATGCCCGGCGCGTGCTGCGTTCGGTGCAGGACCGGGTGGCGTCGCTGGCGACGATCTATCGCAACCTCTACCAGGCCGAGCATCTGGATTCGGTCCAGGCCGACCGGCTGATCCGCGACATCATCAACCAGATGACCAATGCCTCGGTCGGCCCCGGCGCCGGGCTGCGCATCAACACCCGGCTGGAGCCCCTGGTGCTGATGCCCGACCAGGCGGTGCCGCTGAGCCTGCTGGCGACCGAGGCTTTCACCAATGCGCTGAAATATTCCGGCGTTTCCGACCCCAATGCCGAGCCCTGGGTGCGCGTCTCGCTGCGCGCGGACGGGCCGGGCCATGCGGTGCTGGAGGTCGAGAACTCGATCGGCGCCAGCAGCCTGGCCGAGGGCACCGGCCTTGGCAGCCAGCTGATCGAGGCCTTCGCCACCCAGCTGGAAGGCGAGGCCGAGCAGGAGATGGGCGAGGGCCGCTTCCTTCTGCGCCTGCGCTTCCAGGTCGAGAACCTGCACAAGCGCGAAGGGGCCGAGATGCCGCAGGTGGTGTTGACCTCGGCCGCGCGGCCGGGCTCGCGGCATTAGCAGGCTGCTGAAAAAGTCCTTGCGACAGGACAGCGCGGGCGGGGAACCGGGAAATCCGCTTCAAATTTGCCGAAAACACCCCATTTTCGGGCCGATATCAGCTGGATCCGGAACGATTTCCGCTGCGTCGCCCTCTCAAGATCCCTTTTCAGCAGCCTGTTAGAAGGGGCGGTTCGCTTCCCGGTGGCCTCGGTCCGACCGGCGAAAGCTGGAGGGGCGGCTTTCCCCGGCGCAGGGCGATCCGTTGGAATCGAGCGGGCGGCAAAGCCTGCCGGCCGACGCTCGGCATTGCTGCGCGGCCTGCCGGCTGCTAGCGTCATGGCTGCGGCGCAGTCGGCCGATTGCGGCGCCTTGCCATCCGCGAAGGAAACGCCATGCCCGATCCTGTGAACCTGCTGGCCTTTGCCGCCATCTCGCTGGGCATGGTTCTGACGCCCGGTCCCAACATGATCTATCTCGTCTCGCGCTCGATCTGCCAGGGGCCGCTGGCGGGGCTGATCTCGCTGGGGGGCGTCGCGCTGGGCTTCGTCTTCTACATGCTCTGCGCGGCTTTCGGGATCACGGCCCTGGTCATGGCCGTGCCCTATGCCTATGACGCCCTGCGGCTCGCCGGGGCTGCCTATCTGCTTTACCTGGCCTGGCAGGCGGTCAGGCCGGGCGGGCGCTCGGCCTTTCAGGTCCGCGACCTGCCCAGGGACAGCGCCCGCAGGCTTTTCGCCATGGGGTTCGTGACCAACCTGCTGAACCCAAAGATCGCGGTCATGTACCTGTCCTTGCTGCCGCAATTCGTGACGCCCGGCCAGGGCAGCGTGCTGGCGCAGTCGCTGGCCCTGGGGGCCACGCAGATCGCCGTCAGCGTCAGCGTGAACGCGCTCATCGCGCTTGCGGCGGGCAGCATCGCGGTCTTCCTGGCGGGCCGGCCGTTCTGGCTGGTCGTGCAGCGCTGGCTGATGGGGACGGTCCTGGCCGGGCTTGCGCTGCGGATGATGGCCGAGACCCGGCGCTGACTCCTCTAGTCCTCGCGGCGGCCAGGGCCGTCCCGATCCCGCTCGTATCGCCGGGCAAGCGGAAACGGCGGCAACCAGGATTCGCGGCGGATGGTCCACAGCTCATAGGTCGGGACCAGCTGGTCCGGGGCATCCAGCGATCCCAGGTTCACCTCGACCTCATCCCCGCTGCGGGCAAAGACGGACGAGCCGCAGCGGGGGCAGAAGAACCGCCCGGCGTAGTCGCGGGTTTCGCCCTCGATCGTCACCGCGTCCTGCGGAAACACCGCCGAGGCGTGGAAAAGCGCCCCGTGATGCTTGCGGCAGTCCAGGCAATGGCACAGGCCGACCCGCCAGGGGCGCCCGGATGCGGTGATTCTGACCTGGCCGCACAGGCAGCCGCCGGTGAAACGGTCCATGCCGCGCCTCCTTCAGGATCGGGCGGGCGGGCGGTTCACGATGCCTTGCCCGCGTCCTTTTGCGTCGCCTGCCGCAGCTTCTTGGCGGCGATGAAGCGGCGGCGGCGGGACAGTTCCACGTTGATCAGCGCCCCCAGCATGACGGTGAAGCCGCCCAGGTAGAACCACATCAGCAGCGCGATCACCGCGCCGATCGAGCCATAGATGCGGTTGTAGCTGTTGAAGCTGGCCAGGTAGGCCGAAAAGCCATAGGAGGCCGCCGCCCAGGCCAGCGCCGCAAAGACCGAGCCCCAGGTGAAGATCGCCGTGCGCGGCGTCTTCACGTTCGGCCCATAGCGATACAGGATGCCGATCACCACCAGCACGATGAAGAAGATCGCCATCCAGGGCAGGGCGCCGATCAGCCAGTTGCGCAGGGGCACGTCGGGCAGGAAGTTGAAGGCGATGGGCACCACGACGATGGTAAGCAGCCCCAGCGCGATCACCAGCACGATGACCAGCGTCAGCACATAGGCCAGCAGGAATCCCATGACCGTGGAATGCGAGCGCACGCCATAGGCCGCGTTCAGCCCGCGGATCAGCCCGTCCACCCCCGCCCGCGCCGAGACGGTGGCGATGATGAAGGAAATCGCCGTGGTCCAGCCCAGCTGCGTGCGCCCCGCCGCCACCAGCGCGCTGATCTGGCCATAGATGATGTCCGCGGCGCTTTGCGGGATGAAGCCGTCCGTCGTATGGACGTATTGCTCGATCACCTCGGGGTCGTTCCACAGCCCCCATAGCGCAAACAGCGCCGCCATTCCCGGAAAGACCGCGAACATGGCATAGAAGGCCACGCCGGCGGCAATCAGGCTCATGTGGATCTTGTCCATCCGCTCGAAGATCGCCAGGACGAACTGCCACCAATCCCTGATCAAGGTTCCCGTCCTTTTCCGTTTCGGTCGCCGGCCCTGCGGGGAAACCCGCTTCCCCGCGGGAAAGGTTCCGGCCCCTCTAGTGGTTCACGTCCCGATAGCGCAGCCAGACCGCCTTTTCGCCCAGTTTCGCGACGAAGGCGGCATGGGCCTGGGCCTCGGCCTCGGTGATGCGGGGGGCAAGCGGGCGCGGCCTTTGCCCCCTGGGGGCGGCGGCGCCCTGCGCCCCCGTGCCCGGACCCGAGGCGCCGTGCAGCGGCCCCGTCTCCAGCACCAGCCCCGGCTGGCGGCCGCCGCGCAGCGCCAGGTAGACCTCGGCCAAAAGCTCGCTGTCCAGCAGCGCGCCGTGCAGCGTGCGGTTCGAGTTGTCGATGCGGAAGCGCCGGCACAGCGCATCGAGCGAGTTCTGCGCGCCGGGGAACTGGCTGCGCGCCAGTTCCAGCGTATCGACCGCGCGGCTGAAGGGCATGACCGGAAAGCCGCAAAGCCGCAGCTCGGCGTTCAGGAATTTCATGTCGAAGCTGGCGTTGTGGATCACCAGCCGGGTGTCCTGGCCGATGAAGGCGGCGAAATCCGCCGCGATCTCGGCGAATTTCGGCTTGTCGCGCAGGAAGTCGTCGCCGAGGCCATGCACCTCGAACGCCTCCTGCGGCATCGGGCGCTCGGGGTTGATATAGACGTGGAAGGTGCGCCCGGTGGGCAGGTGGTTCATCAGCTCGATCGCGCCGATCTCGACGATGCGGTCGCCGGTATCGGGGTCGAAGCCCGTGGTTTCGGTGTCAAGGACGATCTCACGCATGGGGCCGTTCTGCCATGATCCGGGCGCAGATGTCCATGATCGCCGCCCGCGCGCCGTCCAGCGTGTCCGAGGGGATCAGGAAATCCGCCCGCTTGCGCTTTTCCGCATCCGGCATCTGCCGCGACAGGATCATCTGGAAATCCGCCTCGGTCATGCCGGGCCGGGCCAGCACCCGCGCCCGCTGCACCTCGGGCGGGGCCGAGACCACCGCCACCCCGTCCATCTGGCGCTCGGACCCGCCCTCGAACAGCAGGGGAATGTCCAGCACCACGATGGGCGCGTCCTTGTGCGCGGCGATGAAGCCGGCGCGGTCCTCGGCCACCAGCGGATGCACGATGGCCTCCAGCCGGGCAAAGCCCGAGGGGTCGGCGGCCAGCGCCTCGCGCAGCGCGGCGCGGTCGATGCCGCCGTCCCGCAGCACGCCGGGGAAGGCGGCGGCCACCGGCGCGACGGCCGCGCCGCCGGGCGCGTAAAGCCGATGCACCGCCGCATCCGCGTCCCAGACCGGATGGCCCAGGTCGCGAAACATCTGCGCGGCGGTGGATTTCCCCATGCCGATGCCGCCGGTCAGGCCCAGCCGGTAGCTCATGCCAGCACGATCCGGCGCAATTCGTCGTCGACCTCGGGGCGCTGGCCGAACCAGCGCTCGAAGCCAGGCGTGGCCTGGTGCAGCAGCATGCCCAGCCCGTCGACGACCTCGCAGCCGCGCGCCTGCGCCTCGGCCAGGAACGGCGTCGTCAGCGGCGTATAGACCAGGTCGGTGACCAGCGTGCCCGGCGACAGCGCGTCCAAGGGCACCCGCAGCGGCGGCTTGCCCTCCATGCCCATCGAGGTGGCGTTGACCACGGTCATCGCGCCTTCCAGCATGTTGCCGGCCTGCGCCCAGTCATAGACCACGACCTTGGCGCCGAACTCGGACCGGATCTGCTCGGCCCGGATGCGGGTGCGGTTGGCGATGCGCAGCTCGGGCACCCCGCTTTCCAGCAGCGAGGCGACCACGGCCCGCGCCGCGCCGCCCGCGCCGATCACCGCCGCGGGGCCCAGGCCGGGGATCCAGTCCGGCGCGTGCTGGCGGATATTGGCGATGAAGCCGTAGCCGTCGGTATTGTCGGCATGGATCTTGCCGTCGGCGCGGAAGATCAGCGTGTTCGCCGCCCCGATCAGCGCGGCGCGGTCGGTGACGACATCGGCCAGCGCCAGCACGCTTTCCTTGTGCGGGATGGTGACGTTGGCGCCGACGAAGCCCATGTGCGGCATGGCGCGCAGCACCTCGGCCAGATGCTCGGGCATCACCGGCAGCGGCACGTAATGGCCGGCGATGCCATAGCGCTGCAGCCAGTGCCCGTGCAGCCGGGGCGAGCGGGAATGCGCGATGGGCCAGCCGATGACCCCGGCAAGGGGCGCATGCTTGGGGGCGGGCAAACTGTCAACCATGGCAGACCTGCGGTGCTTTCTCGGGGGCGTCGCCCCGGCATCGGGATGGATCGAATGTCATGTCACAACTGCTATCGGGCTGCCCTGGGGTCAAGCCGTATCGCCCTTCGCGGCCTGGGCCATGGCAAGAATGCAACCCCGGCCGGGCGTCGCGTTCAGACCACGCTCATCTCGGGCAGGCCGCCCTCGGCCACCAGATCCTCCAGCGTCAGCGATTCGATCAGCAGCAGATAGGACCAGAACACCTGGCCGAACATGCGGCGCAGCCGGCAGGTCGCCTCGTCCGTGCAATCCTCGCAGCGCTGATAGGACCGGCGCGACAGGCAGGGCAGCGGCGCGATGGGTCCGTCCACCTGGCGCAGCAACTCGCCGATGGAAATCTCGTTCGGGCGCTTGATCAGCACATAGCCGCCGGCCCGGCCGCGGCGCGAGCCGACATAGCCGGCATTGCGCAGCTCCAGCATGATATGTTCCAGAAAACGCTTGGGCGCGCCGGAACGCTGCGCGATCTCTTCGATCGTCAGGGCATTGCCGCCGGCGGCGACCTCATCTGCCAGGGCCATCAGCGCCTTGATGGCATATTTCGTTTTCTGCGAGATCATAGGGGAATCCTTAGTGTTCGCCGTCCCGTCATGCAATGATTTCGGCAAGAAATTGCAGGGCGCCCCGCCTTCTGTTCAGGAACCATCGCCAAAGCGTCATCGTTTTGTCACATTGACCGCGCATTTCTGCGGGGCAACATCAAGGAGTAGCTCATGCGCATCGCAGTTCTTGGCGGCGACGGGTTCGTCGGCTGGCCGACCGCCCTGCACCTGTCCAATCTGGGCCATGACATTCACATCCTGGACAACCTGTCGCGGCGCTGGATCGACACCGAGCTGGGCGTGCAGTCGCTGACGCCGATGGATTCGATCCAGGAACGCTGCCGGATCTGGCACCAGGAGACGGGACGGCGGATCCATTTCCACCTGCTGAACCTGGCCACGGAATACGAGCGGCTGAAAGCCTGGCTGGCCGAGCATCGCCCCGACGCGGTGATCCATTTCGCCGAACAGCGCGCCGCGCCCTATTCGATGAAGACCGACCGCCACAAGGTCTATACGGTCAACAACAACATCAACGCCACGCACAACCTGCTGGCGGCGCTGGTGGAAACCGGCATCGACGCGCATCTGGTGCATCTGGGCACCATGGGGGTCTATGGCTATTCCACCATCGGCGCCCCGATCCCGGAAGGCTATCTGGACGTCTCCATCGAGACGCCCGCCGGCCCGCGCGCGCAGCAGATCCTGTATCCGACCCGGCCCGGCTCGGTCTATCACATGACCAAGAGCCTCGATCAGATCCTGTTCCAGTTCTATGCCCAGAACGACGGGCTGCGCATCACCGACCTGCACCAGGGCATCGTCTGGGGCACCCATACCGACCAGACCCGCCGGCACGAGCAGCTGATCAACCGCTTCGACTATGACGGCGACTATGGCACGGTGCTGAACCGCTTCCTGATCCAGGCCGCCATCGGCCATCCGCTGACCGTGCATGGCACCGGCGGCCAGACCCGCGCCTTCATCCACATCCAGGATTCGGTGCGCTGCATCGAGCTGGCGCTGCGGGACGCCCCGCCAGCCGGCGAGCGGGTGCGCATCTTCAACCAGATGACCGAGACGCATCGCGTCCGCGACCTGGCCGAGCTGGTCGCCCGCATGACCGGGGCCGAGGTCGCCTATCTGCCCAACCCCCGCAAGGAGGCCGACGAGAACGAGCTGGTGGTCAAGAACGACCAGTTCCTGGCGCTGGGCCTCAAGCCCATCACCCTGGCCGAGGGGCTGCTTTCCGAGGTGGTCGACGTGGCGCGCAGATATGCCCATCGCATCGACCGCTCGCGCGTGCCCGCCGTCTCGGCCTGGACCCGCGACATCGCCCAGCGGGTCGAGCATGATCCCGAAGGCAAGAGGCTGCGTTCGGTATCGTGACCCCCGAAGGCATTCACCCCCAGGGCAAGGCGCGGTCGGGCCGCGCCTTTGTCACGCTGGCGACCAATCCCGACTATGCGACCGGGGCGGCGGCGCTGTTCCGCTCGCTGCGCCGGACCGGGACCAGCGCCGACCTGGTCCTGCTTTACACCGACCTGCCGCAGGATGCGGTCGAGGCGCTGCGGGCGCTGGACGTGCGCCCGGTGCGGGTGGACCTGCTGCCCACCTCCGAGGGGTTCAACGCGCTGCACGCCCGCGACCGGCTGCACGGCGCCGCGCCCTTCACCAAGGGCGAAAAGCCGCCCTTCCACACGCCCTTGGACAATTTCGCCAAGCTGCGGCTGTGGCAGCTGGATTACGACCGCGTGGTGTTCATCGACGCCGATGCCATCGTGCTGCAGAATATCGACCGGCTGTTCGACTACCCGGAATTTTCCGCCGCGCCGAATGTCTATGAAAGCCTGGCCGATTTCCACCGCCTGAACTCGGGCGTCTTCACCGCCCGGCCCTCGGCACGGACCTTCCGCGCCATGCTGGCCCGGCTGGACCAGCCTGGCCGGTTCTGGCGCCGCACCGACCAGACCTTTCTGGAAAGCTATTTCCCGGACTGGCACGGGCTGCCGGTCTTTGACAACATGCTGCAATATGTCTGGCTGAACCTGCCGCAGCTGTGGCGCTGGCAGGATATCCGCGTGCTGCATTACCAATATGAAAAGCCCTGGCAGGATCACGCCAAGGCCGAGGCCCTGCGCCCGCTGGTCGATCTGTGGCGCGCCCATGCCGGCGACGGGCCGGTGCCCGATCCGCGCGACCTGCCGCCCCCGCCCGGCTGCGCATCCGGTGCGGCATGAGGATCGCGCTGACCGGCGCCTCGGGCCTTGTCGGACGCTGGATACACCGCGCCGCGGAGCAGGCGGGACATGAGGTCGCCACCCTGCCCGGCTGGCGCCTGGGCGACCCGATTGAGCTGGGCGGCTGCGACGCGCTGGTCCATGCCGCCTTCCAGCATGCCCCCGGCCGCTATCGCGGCGGTGAGGGCGAAGATCCGCAGGGCTTCGTCCGCGCCAACCTGGACGGCTCGCTGATGCTGTTCCGGGCGGCGCGGAACCAGGGCGTCGGGCGGGCGGTTTTCCTGTCCTCGCGCGCCGTGCATGACGGCCACCCCCAGGGCATGGCGCTGCCCGACGCGCTTTCCCCGGCCCCGACCAGCCTTTACGGCCAGGTCAAGGCCGAGGCCGAGGCCGCGCTGGCCGCCATGGCCTGCGCGGATTTCGCGACCGCCAGCCTGCGCCCGACCGGGGTCTATGGGCCGGGCGTGCCGCAGAAATGGGCCGGGCTGATCGGGGATTTCCTGCGCGGCACCACCCCGCCCCCCCGCGTCGCGACCGAGCTGCATGGCGCCGACCTGGCCCGCGCCGTGCTGCTGGTGCTGGAGGATCCCGCCATGGCTGGCAGCTACAATGCCAGCGACCTGGTGCTGGACCGCCGCGACCTGCTGGCCGAGGTCGCCCGCCTGACCGGCTGCGCCACGCCCCTGCCCGCGCGCGCCGATGCCGCCGCGCTGCGCCGTCCGCTTTGCGCGCGGTTGCAGGCGCTGGGCTGGCAGCCGGGCGGCATGGCGCTGCTGCGCCGGGATCTGCCGGCGATCCTGGACGACCTGCAACCATAGCAGAATTTCCCAGACCGATTCCCGCCGGTTGCGGCAAGATGTGCCTTTGCACCAATCCGCGGCCTGTTCTGGTTGGTCTGCCCCATGCGATCCTTTCCATCCCGTTCTGCCTGTCCTTTGCGATGATGGCCGGTTGCTTCCTTGCCCGCTCGGTCCTGGTCATGCCTGGCGACATGCCCCTGCGAGCCGTCGGCTTCGTCCCGCTGTCCTTGGGCGGTTCTGGCGCTGGTGATCGGCTGTGGCATCTTTCTGACCTGCTGGCGGGGGTTGGCCGGCGATACCCCGCCGGGGTGCCGCTGGTGCGGCCCCGCAGCTATAGGCGCGTGCCCGGCTGAGAAGGCAGCCCCGTGACAGGACCGCCGCGCCGGGCTAGTCTGGCGCCATGCCCGATTACGACGACCTTGCCGCCCGCATCCGCGCCCTGACCCATGGCGAGACCGACGAGGTCGCGCTGATGGCGACGCTGGCCTGCGAAATCCACCACTCGGACGCGCGCTTCGACTGGACCGGCTTCTATCGCGTCACCGCGCCCGAGATGCTGAAGATCGGCCCCTACCAGGGCGGCCACGGCTGCCTGGTGATCCCGTTCTCGCGCGGGGTCTGCGGTGCCGCGGCGCGGACGCGGCAGGTCCAGCTGGTGCCCGATGTCGAGGCGTTTCCCGGCCATATCGCCTGCGCCAGCTCGACCCGTTCGGAACTGGTGATCCCGGTGGTGGGCAAGGGCGAGCGGCTGATCGGCGTGCTTGACATCGACAGCGACCGCCCGGACGCTTTCACGCAGGACGATGCCGACCGCTTGCAGGAGATCCTGGATGACACATTCGGACGTGACCGCGTTCACCGGCCATTGCCTTTGCGGCGCGATCCGGTTCCGCGGCACCCATGACGCCACGAACGACCTGAAGGCCTGCCATTGCAGCCAGTGCCGGCGCTGGTCGGGGCATTACTGGGCGGCGATCCTGCCCAGCTCGCTGGAGATCGAGGGCGAGCCCAGATGGTATCGCGCCTCGGACTTCGCCCGGCGCGGCTTTTGCCCGGACTGCGGCAGCTCGCTGTTCTGGCAGCGCGACGGCTCGGACATCATCGACGTGGCGGCGGGCGCCATCGACAGCCCGACCGGGCTGCGGCTGCTGGGCCATATCTTCGTCGCCGACAAGGGCGACTATTACGACATCGCCGACGGGCTGCCGCAAGACCCGCGCGAATAGTTGACGCCGCGCGCCGCCCGTCCTAGGCGGCAGGAAAAGGGGGCGCGCGATGATCTGGGACACCTTGGCGAATTTTCCGCTGCAACAGCTGCTGGCCTTCATGGCCGGGGCATTGGTGCTGAACCTGGCGCCGGGGCAGGACGTGTTCTTCGCCAGCGCCTGCGGCATCCAGAACGGGCCGCGTGCGGGCGCGCTGGCCGGTTTCGGCGTCGGGCTGGGCGTGATCTGCCATGTGGTGATGGCGACCGTGGGCCTTGGCGCGCTGGTCGCCGCCCATCCCGGCGCGCTGGTCGCGATCAAATATGTCGGCGCCGCCTATCTGCTGTTCCTGGCCTGGAAAAGCTGGAACGCGGGCGAGGTCGATCCCCGCGCCCGTGCCGCCAGCCGGCCCTGGAACATCATCCGCCGCGGCGCGCTGTCGAACCTGCTCAACCCCAAGCCGGTGCTGTTCCTGCTGGCCTTCCTGCCGCAATTCACCAAGCCGGAATACGGCCCGGTCTGGCAGCAGATCCTGGGGCTGGGGCTGATGTTCACCCTGTCGGGCACGCTGGTGACGATAGGTTACGGCGTGGTCGGGGGCTTGGCCGGCCATGTGATCGGCAAGCGGCTGGGCATCGTGAACCGCATCGCCGCGGTGATGTTCGCGGGCCTTGCCCTGCGGCTGGTCTGGAAATGAGCTTCCTCTACCAGCCCACCGACGAACAGCCGCGCGTGATCCATGCCGATCACGAGATCCTGGTGGTCGAGAAGCCGGCGGGCCTGCTTTCGGTCCCCGGCCGGGGCGAGGATCGCGCCGATTGCCTGATCGAGCGGCTGCGCGCCGCCTTCCCGACCGTGTTGCTGGTGCATCGGCTGGACATGGACACCTCGGGCGTCATGGTCTTTGCCCTGACGCCGCATGCGCAGCGCCACCTGTCCAAGCAATTCGAGGACCGGCGCACGAAAAAGACCTATGTCGCGCGGCTCTGGGGCCGGCTCGAGCCGAAGACCGGGACGGTGGACCTGCCGCTGATCGTCGACTGGCCGAATCGCCCGCGGCAAAAGGTCGATCACGAACAGGGCCGGCCGGCGCAGACCGAATGGCGGGTGGTCAAGGCCAGCGATGCCGAGACGCGGGTGCGGCTGATGCCCGTCACCGGCCGCAGCCACCAGCTGCGCGTCCATATGGCCGCGCTGGGCCATCCGATCCTGGGCGATCCGCTTTATGCGACCGGCGCGGCGGCGGATTTCCCGCGGCTGATGCTGCATGCCGAAAGCCTGCGCTTCAAGCATCCCGAAACCGGGGTGATGCAAGGCTTTACCGCGCCCGCCCCGTTCTAGTTCACGCAGGTTTCATGCCCGAACCCGCCGCCCTCGCGTAAGCTTGCAAAAGAACCAACGAGGAGGGAGAGATGTTCAGGACCGATATGACCCGCCGCGGTGCCATGATGCTGGGCGGCGCCCTGCCCATGGCGCTGGTGCTGCCGGCCCATGCCCAGACCGCCCCCGCCCCGCCTGCGGGCGAGGCGCCGGCCTTTCCGGGCCGGGCCCACACCATCCAGCTGGGCGGCTTCGAGGTGACGACGCTGCTGGGCGGCGGCGGCATGAGCGACAACCCGATCGAGACCTTCGGCCTGAATGCCGAGCCGGCCGAGTTCGAAAGCCTCAGTGCCGAGAATTTCATTCCCGCCGACCGCAGCGGCGGCTCCTATACCATGACGCTGGTGCGCACCCCCGATGCGCTGGTGCTGTTCGACGCGGGCATGGTTCCCGCCAACAACGCCGCCTCGCTGGCGCAGGCCGGCGTCAAGCCCGAGGACGTGACCCATGTCGTGCTGACCCATATGCATGGCGACCATGTCAGCGGGCTGATGGATGGCGACAGCCCGGCCTTTCCCAACGCCCAGCTGATCCTGCCCCGCCCCGAGAACGACTATTGGGCGGCCAATCCCAGCGAGGCCTATACCGCCAAGGTGGTGCCGCTGCTCGACAAGGCGCAGCAGATCGAGGGGACCGAGGAAATCCTGCCCGGCATCAAGGCCGAGCAGGCGCATGGCCACACCCCCGGCCATACCACCTATCTGCTGGAAAGCGACGGGCAGCGGCTGCTGATCACCGGCGACAGCTTCAACCACTATGTCTATTCGGTGCAGCGCCCGGCCTGGCATGTGCGCTTCGACGTGGACAAGGACCAGGGCGCGGCCACGCGCCAGGCGGTGCTGGCCCGGCTGGCCGAAGAGAGGATCCCCTTCATCGGCTATCACATGCCCTTCCCGGCGCTCGGCTTCATCGCCCCGAACGGCGAAGGGTCGTATCGCTTCGTGCCCGCGACCTATCAGTTTGCGGGATAGGGCGCTTGGACCCATTCGCCTGACGCGGCACGCCGAACTGCGGATCGCCGGACCCGAAACCGTTGCGGCACGTTCCGCCGCCAGGTATCTGATCGGGCGATCCAAGTGGAAGAGGCCCTTATCCATGAAGACCATCGGCATTCTCGGCGGCATGTCCGCCGCCTCGACCCAGATCTATTACCGGGAACTGTGCGCGCTGACCCGCAGGCGCCTTGGGGGCCTGCATTCGCCGGAACTGCTTATCCGGTCGCTGGATTTCGCGAATATCGAGGCGCTGCAAAGCGCGGGGAACTGGGACGAGGCCGGCCGACTTCTGAACGCCGAGGCACGGGCCTTGGAACGCGGCGGTGCCGATCTTCTGATCCTGGCCACGAATACGATGCACAAGCTGGCGGATCAGATGATGGCGGGCGTCTCTGTTCCGCTGCTGCATATCGCGGACGCGACCGCCGCGGCCATCCGGCAAAAGGGGCTGAAAAACCCCGGCCTGATGGCAACCGCCTTCACCATGGAGCAGGCATTCTACACCGACAGGTTGGCCGCGGCGGGGCTTTGTCCCCTGGTTCCCGTGGCCGCCGACCGGGCCGAGACCCATCAGATCATCTATGAGGAACTGTGCCGGGACATCGTGACCGAGGACAGCAGGTCACGCTTTGTCGCCATCGCCCGCCGCCTGGCCGAGCGGGGCGCTGATTGCCTGATTCTGGGCTGCACGGAGGTGGGCATGCTGCTGGACCAGGGCAACGTGTCCGTCCCGGTGTTCGACACCACGTTGGTGCATTGCGATGCCGCGCTGACGGCGGCCCTGGCCGGATAGGGACCGCCTTGGGCGCCTAGCCCAGGTTGAACACGCGCGAGGGCTGCACCTCTCCGCCCATGTAGCGGCCGATGCAGAGCGCGCGGCCATTGCGGCTGACCCAGACCTCCTCGCCGAATTCGGCATGGCCCAGCACCTGGCCGGGATTGCCGTTCAGAATGCGGGTGGCGCCGATCTCGGTCGCCTGCATCTCGGGCAGGTCGGCCAGCGCGGCTTGCAGGGGCAGCAGCGCCGCCTCGATCTCGGCCTGATTGGCGCGGTCGATGCGGTCGAAGGCGATGCCGTCATCGGCCTCGAACGGCCCCGACCAGATGCGGCGCAGCTGCGCGACATGGCCCAGGCAGCCCAGCTTGCGGCCCAGGTCGCGGGCGATGCTGCGCACATAGCCGCCCTTGCCGCAGACCATGCGCAGCGCGGCGCTGTCGCGGGTCGCGCCCAGCAGCTCCAGCGATTCCACCCAAAGCGGCCGGGCGGCCAGCTCCACCACCTCGCCCTCGCGCGCCAGGTCATAGGCCCGCGCGCCATCGACGCGCACGGCCGAGACGGCGGGGGGAACCTGCATGATCTCGCCGGTGAACTCCGGCAGCGCGGCGCGGATCGCCGCCTCGTCCGGGCGCGCGTCGCTGGTTTTGACCACCTGGCCCGAGGCGTCGTCACTCGTGGTTTCGGCGCCCCAGGCCATGGTGAAGTCATAGGCTTTCAGCGCCTCGGCCAGGATCGGCACGGTCTTGGTCGCCTCTCCCAGCGCCACGGCCAGCACGCCGGTCGCATCCGGGTCCAGCGTCCCGGCATGGCCGGCCTTCTTCGCGTCCAGCGCCCAGCGGACCTTGCTGACCACATCGGTCGAGCCGATGCCCGCCGGCTTGTCCACGATCAGCCAACCGTGGATCTCGCGTCCCTTTTTTCGCGCCATTCTAGTTCTGTCCTACATATCCGATGATCGGCCCCAGCCGCCGCCCGAAATCGGCGCGGCCCAGGCTCGGGGCGTATAGCCGCGAAATCGAGCCGTCGAAATACAGCGCATCCTGCGCCCCCAGCCCGTCGCGGAACAGCCGGCCGAATTCGTGGAACGTCACCGCCCGGTCCGAGATGGCGAACCATGCCGTCTGCCCGTCCGGCGAGACGCCGACGCCGTTCCTGACATAGCGGCTGTCGCTGTCCACCAGGAAACGCGGATGCAGCGCGCCGTCGATGACCAGCATCGGCCCCGATTGCGTGGCGATGCGGCAGTCCGGGGCGGCCCTGGCAAAGGCCCGGCTTTCGATCACCTGATAGGGCCGCGCGCCGCCGGTGCAGAAGACGCCGTTCGGCAGCATGCCGAAATTGCCGCCGCCGCCGGCCGTCACCAGCCCGTGCTGGCTGACGCCGTCGCTGACGTAAAGCCCGACCGGGGTGAAATCCGGGTGATACATGCCGGCATTCATGGCAAAGCCCAGCACCTCGCCCTCGGCCAGCGTGCGGCGGACGGCGGTGAAATCGCCCAAGACCCGGCCGTCGGGGCCGTTCAGCCACAGCCGCAGCCCCGGCTCCTGCCCGGCCGTCAGCGTGCAGATGACATAGCCCTGCCCGTCGAAGTCGCGCTTTTCGCAGATCCCGGCCATGGCGGGCAGGGTTATGGCGATCAGCGCACCAAGGGCCAGGCCCAGCCGGCGCTTGAGGTCAATCTTCATCGTCTTCCGGGTGCGATTCGACGTCGCGGCGCACCCGGTCCTCGGACAAGAGCCGGCGGGTGTCGTCCATGCGGTCGAAGGTCTCGTCCAAGACAAAGCGCAGCTGCGGCGCGTATTTCAGCGTCATCGCCTTGGCGACCAGGTGGCGCAGCTCGCCCGCGTTGCGGCGCAGCGCGGCCAGCGCCTCTTCGGCGCCCTGCCCGCCCAGGGGCAGCACATAGGCCGTCGCGACCTTGAGGTCGGGCGAGGTCCGCACCTCTCCGACCGTGATCGAATGCCGGTTCAGGTCGGGATCGTGGACATCCCCCCGCAGGAGGACGTCGGAAAGCGTGCGGCGGATCAGCTCGCCCACGCGAAGCTGGCGCTGCGAGGGGCCGGTGCCGGAATGAAAGCGGTTCTGTGCCATGCGCGCAGATGTAGGGGGTCGCGGCCCGCGCCGCAACGGGATAGACATGCCGCAAACGGGGGATCGAGCATGGAAAAACCGGGAATCGTCATCACGGGCGCGTCGGGCCGCATGGGGCAGATGCTGGTGCGCACCATTCTGGGGTCGGACCAGGCCCGTCTTGTCGGTGCCATCGAGCGCGAGGGCAACCCCTGGGTCGGCCGCGACCTGGGCGAGGCGATGGGCGGCGCGGCGCTGGGAATCACCGTCACCGACGACGCGGTCGAGGCCATCGCCAAGGCGCAGGCGGTGATCGACTTCACCGCCCCGGCGGCGACGGTGGCCTTTGCCGAGCTGACCGCGCAGGCCCGCGCCGTGCATGTGATCGGCACCACGGGATTCGAGCCCGCGGACCTGGACAAGCTGCGTGCCGCCGCCCGTCACGCGCCGATCATCCGCGCCGGCAACATGAGCCTGGGCGTGAACCTGCTGGTCGGCCTGACCCGCAAGGTCGCCGCCGCGCTCGGCGAGGATTGGGACGTCGAGGTGGTCGAGGCGCATCACAACCGCAAGGTGGATGCGCCCTCGGGCACCGCCCTGATGCTGGGCGAGGCCGCCGCCGCCGGGCGCGGCCACAGCCTGGACGAACTGCGCACCCCCGCGCGCGAAGGCATCACCGGCGCCCGTGCGCCCGGCTCCATCGGCTTTTCCGCCATCCGCGGTGGCGACATCGTGGGCGAGCATGACGTGATCTTCGCCACGGCCGGCGAGCGGGTGGTGCTGCGCCATGTCGCCACCGATCGCGCCATCTTTGCCCGCGGCGCGCTGCGTGCGGCGCTTTGGGGCCAGGACAAGGGGCCGGGCGAATACGACATGGCGGATGTGCTTGGTCTTTGAGGCTCCAGCGTCTAGGTTCACGCCATGACCCTGCTTGCGACGCTTGACGATGCCGATGCCGACCTGACCGCCTGCCTGGCGCGGGTGATGGCGGCTGTCCTGAAACCGGGTGACGTGGTGGCGCTGCAGGGGCCGGTCGGCGCCGGCAAGACCCATTTCGCCCGCGCCTTCATCCGCGCCCGCCAGGGCGAGGCGGCCGAAGAGGTGCCCAGCCCCACCTTCACCCTGGTCCAGACCTATGCCGACCCGATGGGGACCGAGATCTGGCATGCCGATCTCTACCGCCTGACCCATCCCGAGGAACTGGCCGAGCTTGGCCTCGACGAGGCCATGCGCGAGGCCATCGTGCTGGTCGAATGGCCCGAGCATGGCAGCCCGCTGGAGGGCGCGCTGACCGTGGGGCTGGAGCCCCTGGCAGACGCGCCCGACCTGCGCCGCATCACCCTGGCGGGCTCCGAGCCGCATTGGGGCCTGATGACCCGCCTGCCCGCCATCGCCCGGCTGATCCACCGCGCCGGCTGGTCCGGGGCGCGGCTCCGGCCGTTGGCGGGCGATGCTTCGTCGCGGCGCTATTTCCGGCTGGTCGAGGATGGCGGGCGCAGCGCGGTCCTGATGGATGCCTCGCCCGGCGTGACCGCGCCCTATGTCGCCATGACGCAATGGCTGCGGGCGCTGGACCTGCACGCGCCCGAGATCCTGGCCACCGACCAGGCGCAGGGCCTGCTGCTGATCGAGGATCTGGGCGACGACCTGGTCGCCCGCGTGCTGGAACAGCGGCCCGAGCTTGCGCCCCGCATCTATGACCGCATGACCGACCTGCTGGTGCAGCTGCATGGCCACGAGCCGCCGGATTTCGTGCCGCGCCTCGACGGGCCGGAACTGGCGCATCAGGTCGGGCTTTTCGCCGAATACTACCCCCCCGCCGCCGGCGCGCCCGGCAAGGGGGCCGAGGTCGCCGCGGTGATCGAGCACCTGCATGCCGAACTGGCCGCCGACATGCCGCCGGTGCTGGGCCTGCGCGATTTCCATGCCGAGAACGTGGTCTGGCGGGCCGATGCGCCGCTGGGCCTGTTGGATTTCCAGGACGCGGTGGCGGTGCATCCGGCCTATGACCTGGTCTCGGCCCTGCAGGACGCCCGCCGGGACGTCGCCCCCGAGATCGAGGCGGCGCAGATCGCCCGCTACATCGCCGCGACCGGGGTGGACGATGCACGGTTTCGCGCTGCCTATGCGCTCTTGGGCGCGCAGCGCAACCTGCGCATCATGGGCATCTTCACCCGGCTGGCGCAGCGCGAAGGCAAGCGGCGCTACCTGGCGATGATGCCGCGCGTCTGGGCGGCGATCCAGCGCGACCTGGCCCATCCGGCCCTGGCGCCGCTGGCCGAGGCGCTGGAGGGCATCCCGGCCCCGACCCCCGAGGTGATCGAGGGCATCGCCGGATGACCTTGCCGCTGATGATCTTTGCCGCGGGCAAGGGCACCCGCATGGCACCGCTGACCGACAGGGTGCCGAAGCCGCTGATCGCGGTCGGTGGCCAGACGCTGCTGGATCGCGCGCTGGCCTTGGGGCGGCAGGCGGGCGTCGGGCCGGTGGCGGTGAACATCCACCACCTGGGCCAGCAGATCCGCGATCACGTCGCCGGGCGGGACATCGCCGTCTCGGACGAAGCCGACCTGCTGCTGGAGACCGGGGGCGGCTTGCGCAAGGCGCTGCCCCTGCTTGGCCCCGGCCCTGTGATCACGATGAACCCGGATGTGGTCTGGACCGGCCCAAACCCGGTCCGCGCGCTGCTGGACGCTTGGCGCGAGGACATGGACGCGCTTCTGATGCTGGTGCCGCTGGACCGGGCGCATGGCCGGCAGGGCGGTGGCGATTTCAGCCTTGGCTCTGCCGGCCGGCTGATCCGCAAGGGCGATCTGGTCTATGGCGGCGTGCAGATCATCCGCCCCGAGCGGCTGGCCGAGATCCCCGAACAAGTGTTCTCGCTCAACCGGCTCTGGGATCTGATGATCGCCGAGGGCCGCGCTTACGGCCTGGTCCATCCCGGCGCATGGTGCGACGTGGGCCGGCCCGATTGCATCCCGCTGGCCGAGAGCCTGCTCGATGCCTGACTGGCAGAACGGCGTCTTCGCCCTGCCCTGCGGCGCCGATTTTGCCGGCGGCCTGGCCGAGGGGCTGGTCCGACGCATGGCGGACCGTCCGCCGCAGGACATGGCGCGGGTCACGGTCTATGCCAACTCCGGCCAGTCGCTGATGGCGCTGCGCCAGGCCTTCATCCGGCGCGGGCCGCTGCTTTTGCCGCGGCTGCGGCTGATCGCCGACCTGGGCGGCGGCGCGGCCACGGCGCCGCTGGCGCGCCGGCTGGAGCTGGGCCGCCTGATCGATGCCGCGCTGCGGGCCGATCCCGACCTGGCGCAGGGGCAATCGGTGCCGGAACTGGCCGCCTCGCTGGCGGCGCTGATGGCCGAGATGCAGCTCGAGGGGCTGGACGCGCAGGCGCTGGACCGCATCGACGCCAGCGAACATGCCCAGCATTGGGGCCGCGCGCTGGCCTTCCTCAAGATCGCCGCCGGCTATTACCTGTCCGACCCGCCGCAGGACCGCGAGGCCCGCCAGCGCGCCGCGGCCCAGGCGCTGGCCGCAGCCTGGGCGCGGGGCGAGGATCTGCCGCAGGGCCCGGTGGTCGTCGCCGGCTCGACCGGCTCGCATGGCGCGACGCGGGATTTCATGCGCGCCGTCGCCCGGCTGCCGATGGGCGCGGTGGTGCTGCCGGGCTTCGACGCCGACCTGCCGCAGGCGGTCTGGGACGGGCTCGACGCGCTGTCCGAGGATCACCCGCAGGCGCGCTATGCGCCGCTGCTGGTCGAGTTCGGGTCGCCCGGCGAATGGTTGCCCGGCACCGCCCCCGACCCGGCGCGCAACCGGCTGATCTCGCTGGCGCTGCGCCCGGCGCCCGTCACCGACCAATGGATCGAGGAAGGCCCGCGCCTTGGTCCGCTGGTCCCCGCGACCGAACGCCTGACCCTGATCGAGGCCGAGCAGCCGGGGCAAGAGGCCGAGGCCGTGGCGCTGATCATCCGCGAGGCGGTCGAGCGCGGCCAGCCGGTGACGCTGATCGCCGCCGACCGGATGCTGACGCGCCGCGTGCAATCGGCGCTGGACCGCTGGGGCATCATCCCCGACGATTCCGCCGGCCAGCCCTTGCCGCTGACCGCGCCCGGCCTGTTTTTGCGCCATGTCGCCGACCTGTTCGGGGCCGAGATGATGCTGGACGCGCTGCTGGTGCTGCTCAAGCACCCGGTGACGGCGACGGGTCTTGGCCCCGACTACCGGCGTGACCACAACCGCCATGTCCGCGACCTGGAACTGCACCTGCGCCGCAACGGCCCCGCCTTTCCCGACGGCGCGGCGCTGCGGGCCTGGGCGGACCGGGGCGACGGCTCCAGCAAGCCCTGGGCGCTATGGCTGGCCGAGTTGCTGGACCGCATCGTGCCGCTGGCGCAGGACCGGGCGCCGCGTCCCCTGGCGGATCGGCTGCGCGATCTGCGCGCCTTGGCCGAGGATCTGGCCGCCGGTCCCGGCGGCAGCGCCGATGCCTCCGAGCTTTGGGCCAAGGCCTCGGGCGGGCTGGCGCGGTCGGTGCTGGACCACCTGGCCGCCCATGCGCATCTGGGCCACGACCTGCGGCCGGGCGAGTTCTGCGACCTGCTTTACGACGAATTGCAGGGACAGGCGGTGCGGCAGGACGTGGCCGCCCATCCGCTGGTCCGCTTTCGCGGCCCGCGCGAGGCCCGCACCGAGGCGGTGGACGAGGCCGCCGGCTTGGTGATCCTGTCGGGGCTGAACGAGGGCGGCTGGCCGCAGGCCCTGCCCCCCGATCCGTGGCTGTCGCGGCCGATGCGGCTGGCCGCCGGACTGACCCTGCCCGAACGCCAGGTGGGCCTGGCCGCGCATGACTTCCAGCAGGCCGTGGGCGCGGGCCGGGTGGTGCTGACCCGCGCCCGCCGCGATGCCGAGGCCGAGACCATCCCCTCGCGCTGGCTGAACCGGCTGGTGAACCTGCTGGGCGGGCTGCCCGATCAGCAGGGGCCGCAGGCGCTGGCGGCGATGCGGGATCGCGGCCGCCATTGGCTGGACCTGGCCGAGTTGCAGGCCCGGCCGCGGATGCGGCTGGCGCCGGCGCATCGCCCCTCGCCCATCCCGCCGCCGCCGGCGCTGCGCGAACTGTCCGTGACCGAGGTCAGGACGCTGATCCGCGACCCCTATGCCGTCTATGCCCGCCGCGTGCTGGGCCTGCGCGCGCTGGACCCCTTGCGCCCCGAACCCGACGCGGCCGAACGCGGCAACGTGCTGCATCACATCATGGACCGTTTCCTGCGCGGCCTGCCCGACCTGCCCGAAGCGCCGCAGGTCATGGCGGCGCGGCTGCTTTCCATCGCCGACGCGGTGCTGGAGGCCGAGGTGCCCTGGCCCTCGGCCCGGCTGTTCTGGCGCGCGCGCATCGCCGGCATCGCCGACCGGCTGATGGCGGACGAGGCCGCAAGGCTGGCGCGCGGCCGGCCGATCCTGGTCGAGGAATATGGCGAACAGGGCGTCCCCGGCCTGGATTTCCGGCTGATCGCCCGGCCCGACCGGCTGGATCTGCTGCAGGATGGCCGGGTGCATGTCTATGACTACAAGTCCGGCAAGCCGCCCTCGGACAAGCAGATCGCGCATTTCGACAAGCAATTGCCGCTGGAGGCCGCCATGGTCCGGCACGGCGCCTTCAAGGCGCTGGGACCGGCCGAGGTCGAGGGCATCAGCTATATCCAGCTGGGCGGCGAGGGAAAGACCGAGCCGCGCGAGTTCAGCCCCGGCTTCGCCGAGGAAACCTGGGCCGGCTTCGTCACCCTGATCCGCCGCTATCTGGGCGGCGAGCGCGGCTTTACCGCGCGGCTGGCGATGGAGCGGTCCGACCATGCCAGCGACTACGACCACCTGTCGCGGCATGGCGAATGGGACACGACCGAAATCCCCCAGCCGCAGAGGTTCGCCGATGATGGATGAGGCGACGCTGGCGCAGGTGCGGGCGGCGGACCCGCATCGCTCGACCTGGCTGACGGCCAACGCCGGCTCGGGCAAGACGCGGGTGCTGACCGACCGGGTGGCGCGGCTGCTCTTGGCCGGGACCGCGCCCGAGCGCATCCTGTGCCTGACCTATACCAAGGCCGCGGCGACCGAGATGCAGAACCGCCTGCTGGCGCGGCTGGGCCAATGGGCCATGCTGCCCGAACCGGCGCTGCGCGCGGAACTGGCGCGGCTGGGCGAGGCGGGCGCCCCCGACCTGCCCGCCGCGCGCCGGCTGTTCGCCCGCGCCATCGAGACGCCGGGCGGCCTCAAGGTCCAGACCATCCACAGCTTCTGCGCGGGCGTCCTGCGCCGCTTTCCGATCGAGGCCGGCGTGCCGCACGGCTTCACCGAGCTTGACGACCGCAGCGCCGCGCTGATCCGCGCCGAGATCATCGAGGAAATGGCCCGAGACCATGCGCCCGAGCTGGAAGACCTGCTGGCCTTGCATTCGGGCGAAAAGCTCGACGCTTTCCTCGCCGGTCTGCGGGGGTTCGATGCCCCCGCGGACGGGGACGCGCTCTGGGCGGCCTGCGGGCTGGCGCCGGGCGAGGAGATGCGGGCGCTCCTGGCGGAATGCTTCGCCGATGGCGCCACGGTCGTCGCCGCGCTGGTCCCGCATCTGCTGAAAGGCAGCACCACCGACCAGAAGGCGGCGGCGAAGCTTGGCCCCGGCAACTGGACGCAGCCGGGCCTGGCGGAACTGGCGATCCTCGAATCCGTGCTGCTGACCGGCGCCGGCGCCAAGGAGCCCTTTACCGCGAAATACGACAGCTTCCCGACCAAGGCGCTGCGCAGCGGCCCCTGCGCCGACCTGCTCGACGACCTGGCGATCCTGATGGAACGGGTCGAATCCGCCCGCCCCCGCCGCATCGCCTTGGCCCATGCCGAGCGCACGCTGGCGCTGCACCGTTTCGGCCATGGCTTCCTGACCCGCTACCGGGCGCAGAAGGCGGCGCATGGCCACCTGGATTTCGACGACCTGATCGACCGCACCGCGCGGCTTCTGTCGGAAAACAGCATGGCGCAATGGGTGCTGTTCCGGCTGGACGGCGGCATCGACCATATCCTGGTCGACGAGGCGCAGGACACCAGCCCGGCGCAATGGCAGGTGATCGAGCGGCTGACGGACGAGTTCACCGCCGGCCAGGGCGCGCGGCCCGGCAGCCGCAGCCTGTTCGTGGTGGGCGACCCCAAGCAGTCGATCTACAGCTTCCAGGGCGCCGACATCGCGGTGTTCGAGGCCCGCCGCACCGGCTTTGCGCAAGCCTTCCAGGCGGTGCAGAACCCGATGCAGGTTCTGGAGCTGCGGCATTCCTTCCGCAGCTCGACCGCGATCCTGTCGCTGGTCGACCAGGTCTTTGCCGGCGACGCGGCGCGCGGCCTGGGCGATCCGCCGCAGCACCGCGCCTTTCGCACCGGGATGCCGGGCCGGGTGGACCTGTGGCCGGCGATCCCCAAGCCCGACAAGCCCGAGCCCGGCGACTGGACCGACCCGGTGGACCAGCCGGCCGAGAATTCGGAAACCGTGCAGCTGGCCCGCGCCATCGCCCGCGCCGTGGACGAGATGCTGGGCCAGCCGATCCTGGACGCCAAGACCGGCCAGCGGCGCCGCATCCGCGCCGGCGACGTGCTGATCCTGGTCCAGCGCCGCTCGGAACTGTTTGCCGAGATCATCGCGGCGCTGAAATCGGCGAACCTGCCCGTCGCCGGCGCCGACCGGCTGAAGCTGGCCGGGGAAATGGCGGTGCAGGACATTGGCGCCCTCTTGTCGGTGCTGGCCACGCCCGAGGACGACCTGTCGCTGGCCGCCTGCCTGCGCTCGCCGCTGTTCGGCCTGACCGAGGAGCAGCTTTATCGCCTCGCCGCCGGGCGCAAGCGTGGCGAATACCTGTGGCGGCGGCTGCGGGAATCGACGCATCGCCATGCGGTGGATGTGCTGGCCGACCTGATGGGCCAGACCGGCTTCATGCGGCCCTATGACCTGGTCCAGCGCCTGCTGATCCGCCATGGCGGGCGCGAGCGGCTGATCGCCCGGCTGGGCCCCGAGGCGCAGGACGGCATCGACGAGCTGCTGTCGCAGGCGCTGAGCTATGAAAGCTCGGAGACGCCCTCGCTGACCGGCTTCCTGGTCTGGCTGACCGGCGACGATGTCGAGGTCCGCCGCCAGCCCGGCTCGGCCGGGGATGGCGAGGGGCTGATCCGGGTGATGACCGTGCATGGCTCGAAAGGGCTGGAAAGCCCCATCGTCATCATGCCCGACGCCGCCAAGCGCAAGCCCCCGCGCGAGGCGCCGGTGCTGCCCGGCCCGGACGGGCTGGCGCTGTGGCGCGGCCGCAAGGGCGAGCGGCCCGATCCGGTCGAGGAACTGGCCGCCGCCCAGACCGAGCGGCAGCTGCAGGAACGCAAGCGGCTGCTCTATGTCGGCCTGACCCGCGCCGAAAGCTGGCTGATCGTTGCCGCGGCGGGCGAGACCGGCCAGGGCGAGGACAGCTGGCACGCCATGGTCGAGGCCGGGCTGGGCCGCTCCGACCTGGCCCAGGCGCGCCTGCCCGCGCCCTGGGGGGGCGAGATCCGCCGGCTGTCCTTTGGCGACTGGCCCGAGGACGCGCCGGATGCGGTGCCGGCCGAAAGGCCGGTGCTGGCCGAGCCGGACTGGCTGCGCGCGCCCCCGCCCCCCGCGCCCGAAAAGCTGCGCCCCGTCGCCGCGACGGCTCTGGGCGGCGCCAAGGTGATCGGCGCGCCCGGCGAAGGCGATGCCGCGGCGGCGATGCTGTTCGGCACGCGGCTGCATCTGCTGCTGGAGCATCTGCCGGGCCGCGATCCCGCCGAATGGCCCGATCTGGCCCGCGACGTGCTGGCCGATGCCGAGGGCGGCCTGCCGGCCCCCGAGGAACTGGCGGCGCTGCTGGCCGAGGCGCGCGCGGTGATCGAGGCGCCGGACCTGGCGCAGGTCTTTGCGCTTTCCGACGCGGCCGAGGTGATGGCCGAGGTAGCGCTGGCCGCGCCGGTGCCGGGCATCGGCATCCTGACCGGGGCGGTGGACCGGCTGGTGGTCGAGCCCGGCCGCATCCTGGCGGTGGACTACAAGTCGAACCGCGAGGTGCCGGGGACGCCGCAGGCGGTGCCGCTGGGCATCCTGCGACAGATGGCCGCCTATCGCGCGGCTTTGCGGTCGATCTGGCCGCAGGCGCGGGTCGAGGTTGCGGTGCTTTGGACGGCTGCGCGCAGCCTGATGGCGCTGCCCGACGACTTGCTGGATCGGGTGATGGCGGGCCTTGACCCCAACCGCCCCGGTGCCTAGCTGTTGACGGATACGCCCTGCCGGCCCTGCCGGCACATTGCAGGAGAGCCCGATGGCCAACACCCAAGCCGTTTCCGACGCCGAATTCGACAGCGAAGTCCGTCAGTCCCCGACCCCGGTCGTGGTCGATTTCTGGGCCGAATGGTGCGGGCCTTGCCGCCAGATCGGCCCCTCGCTGGAAGAACTGGCCGCCGAATACGAGGGTCGGGTCAAGATCGTCAAGGTCAACGTGGACGAGAACCCCGAAAGCCCCGCCGCGCTTGGCGTGCGCGGCATCCCGGCGCTGTTCCTGTTCAAGGACGGCCAGGTCGTGTCGAACAAGATCGGCGCCGCGCCCAAGGCCGCGCTGAAGGCCTGGATCGACGAATCCATCTGATTTCAGGTGCCGGGGGCGGTCCCGATCGGCCAGCCGCCCCGGCGCATCGCCGCCAGGATCCGCGCGCCTGCCTCGGGCCGCGTGGCGTTGATGGCTTTTTCCTGAAGAAACCAGAACAAGTAGCGGTCGAAATCCGGCGCATGGGTTTCGGCCTGCGCCAGCGCCTCGGTCGCGCCCAGCTGGGCGACGTTCAGCGCGATGTGGTGGAAGTCGATCTGGGCGAACAGCACCGCCGGCTTGCCCAGCAGGTAGCCGTCGAAGGCCACAGCGCTGTTCTGCGTCGCGACAAAGGCGCAGTCACGCAAGAGCCGCATGCTGTCGCCGCCGATGGTCAGGTTCGGATGGCGCGCCGCCAGCCCGGCCAGCGCCGCGCGGTCGGCATCGTCGTAGCCTTCCCTTGGGTGCAGCGTGGCGGTGGTGGGCCGGCCGGTGGCGGCGACCGCCTCGAGCATCTCGATGGGGCTCATGGTCTGGAACGAGCGGCAGCGGCGGATATGGCCTTGCAGCGGCACCAGCACCGCATCGCCGCGCCGGGGCGGCGGCCCCGGCAGCACGCGGGCGCGCAGCCGGTCGGCGAAGGCGCGGGCGGGTTCGGGGTCGATGGCCGCGGGGTCGTGGCGGCTTTGCGCGACCTGGAAGCGCCAGCGTTGCGGCACCGGCTCGATCTGCCAGAACGGGTAGTGATAGGCGCGGCGAAAGGTCAGGGCGCGCGCATGGGTCGGCGCCTCCATGTGAAACAGCGCGTAGCCGTCGCGCAGGGGCGCGGCCATGCGGGCCGCGGCGCCGGTCTTGTGCCATTCGACGCGCCAGCCCGCGTCCTCGACCGCCCGGCGCAGCACGGTCATGAAGTTGAAGCTGCCCGCCCGCGCCGTTTCCAGCATCGAGCCTTCCAGGTAGACGCGCAGGACGGGGGCGTGGGTCATGGCCGGCACGCTAGCGGCTGGCGCGGCGTGGCGGAAGGGGGCGGGTTGCGAAAGCCCCGGCCGGCCCATATCTGACCCCGCAGGCGAGAGATCGGAGAGAGGCATGTCCGAAGACAAATTTCCCGGCTGGCACGGCACCACCATCCTGGCGGTGCGACGCGGCGGCCGCGTGGTCGTCGCCGGGGACGGCCAGGTCAGCGTCGGCCAGACGGTGATGAAGGGCACGGCGCGCAAGGTGCGCCGGCTGAGCCCCGGCGGGCATGAGGTGGTGGTGGGCTTTGCCGGCTCGACCGCGGACGCCTTTACCCTGCTCGAACGGCTGGAGAAGAAGCTGGAGGCGGCGCCCGGCCAGTTGGCGCGGGCCTGCGTCGACCTGGCCAAGGACTGGCGCATGGACAAATACCTGCGCAATCTGGAGGCCATGCTGATCGTGACCGACGGGCGCGACATCTTCGTGGTGACGGGGGCCGGCGACGTGCTGGAGCCTGAGCATGACGTGGCCGCCATCGGTTCGGGCGGCAATTTCGCCCTGGCCGCGGCGCGCGGGCTGATGGAGGGCGACCTGGATGCCGAGGCGGTGGCGCGCAAGGCCATGGCGATCGCGGCGGATATCTGCGTCTATACCAACGGCAACCTGACGGTCGAGGTTCTGGGCTAGCGGGGGCTTCGCCCCCCGCCCCGCAAGCCCCTCGACGGGGCTTGCGGGGCGTCCCCCAGGGTATTTGTGCAACGGAGAAAGCGGGCAGGCGCCGGGCTCAGGCGCCTTCCTTTGCCGCCAGCCCTTGCAGCAGCGCCAGGCGGTCGCGGCGGAAATCGCCGGAGCCGGTGGCTAGCCCCTGCATGGCGCGCACGAAGAACTGGCGGTAGTCCTGCGCCTTTTCGCACCAGGCCAGCAGCTTGACGCCCTGCGGCGGGTGGACCAGCGCCAGCGGCAGGGCCGTTCGCTGCGTTTCATTGCCGGCAAGGTCGGCATAGCCGAAGGCGACCGGCCGGCATGCGCGCATCGCCGCATGCAGCAGCGCCAGGTCGGCGGCGGCCGCTTGGGGCATGTCCTCGCGGTAATGGGCGGCGGGGCGCACGTCCAGCTTGCGATAGAGGCGCAGGAGCAGCGCGCCTTCGGGGTCGGCCTGTTGCAGCCGGTCCATCGCCGCGCGGGCGGCGGCGGCATGCACCGGATCGCCGCGATGATCCGCCAGCGCCAGGCCGCGCAGCGCGGCGTCGCGCAGCTCCGGGTCGAGCGCCGGCGCGGCGGGCGCCTGCGCCGCGGCCGCGCGCGGGCCCAGGCCCAGCGTCGCGGCAGCCGCGGCCAGCCGCGACGCCAGGGCACGGCGGGACAGCATCGGGGCGGCGGGCGGGTCGCGACGCGGTCGCATGTTCGGCTTCCTTGCTGGCCTGGGAAAAAGGCGGCCGATCTGGCGCGGATTCGGACTTGGGTCCAGCCGCTTGGTTGAATCGGCCCCCCGCGGACTTTAAGTGATGCCGAAATGAGACAGGAGCCCCGAATGTCCGACCTGACCCCGCGCGAAATCGTCTCCGAACTGGATCGCTTCATCATCGGGCAAAGGGATGCCAAGCGCGCCGTGGCCGTGGCCCTGCGCAACCGCTGGCGCCGGCGGCAGCTGGGCGACGACCTGCGCGACGAAGTCTATCCCAAGAACATCCTGATGATCGGCCCGACCGGCGTCGGCAAGACCGAGATCAGCCGCCGCCTGGCCAAGCTGGCCCGCGCGCCCTTCCTGAAGGTCGAGGCGACCAAGTTCACCGAAGTGGGCTATGTCGGCCGCGATGTCGAGCAGATCATCCGCGACCTGGCCGATGCCGCCGTCATCGAGACCCGCGAGCGCATGCGCGAGGAGGTCAAGGCCCGCGCCCATAAATCCGCCGAGGAGCGCGTGGTCGCCGCCCTGGCCGGCGAGGGCGCGCGCGAGCAGACCCGCGAGATGTTCCGCGACAAGCTCAAGCGCGGCGAGCTGGACGACACCGTGATCGAGCTGGAGGTGCAGGACAATTCCAGCCCCTTCGGCATGATGGAGATGCCCGGCCAGCCCGGTGCCATCGGCGGGATGATGGACCTGTCGGGGTTGATGAAGGCATTCGGCGGGCGCCGGGTGCGGCGCAAGGTGACGGTGGCGGAAAGCTATGAGCTGCTGATCGCGGAAGAGGCCGACAAGCTGCTGGATGACGAGGCCGTCAAGGCCGCCGCGCTGGAGGCGGTGCAGGAGAACGGCATCGTCTTCATCGACGAGATCGACAAGGTCGCCGCGCGGACCGACGCCCGCGGCGGCGATGTCTCGCGCGAGGGGGTGCAGCGCGACCTCTTGCCGCTGATCGAGGGCACCACGGTTTCCACGAAATACGGGCCGGTCAGGACGGATCATATCCTGTTCATCGCCTCGGGCGCGTTCCACATCGCCAAGCCTTCGGACCTCTTGCCGGAATTGCAGGGCCGGCTGCCGATCCGGGTCGAGCTGCGCGCGCTGACCGAGGAGGACTTCGTCCGCATCCTGACCGAGACCGACAACGCCCTGACCCGGCAATATACCGCGCTGATGGCGACCGAGGGCGTGACGCTCCAGTTCACCGAGGATGGCATCCGGGCGCTGGCGCGCATCGCGGCCGAGGTGAACGGCTCGGTCGAGAATATCGGCGCGCGGCGGCTTTATACCGTGATGGAGCGGGTGTTCGAGGAGCTGTCCTTCAGCGCGCCGGACCGCTCGGGCGAGACGGTGGTGGTGGACGGGGCCTTCGTCGAGAAGCACCTGGGCGACCTGGCGCGCTCGACCGACCTGTCGCGCTACGTGCTGTAAGGAACCCCGGCGCCTTCCCGCCGTTGTGGAATGACGCAACGGCGGGGGACGCGCATGAACTATCTTTTCGGCATCATCATCTTCGTGCTGGATGTCTGGGCCATCGCCTCGATCATCAACACCAACGAGACCATGACCACCAAGCTGATCTGGATCGCGCTGGTGGCGATCCTGCCGGTGCTGGGCTTCATCATCTGGTGGTTCGCGGGGCCCAAGGCGAATTACGGCTGAGGGCTTTCCCTGCCCCCGCCGCGGTGGCATTGTCGCCCGCAAGACGAAAGGGCGGGGGACATGCCGGGGCGGATCCTTGTTTCGCTGTTGCTGCTGCTGGCGGCCTGCGCGCCGCGCGGCGAGATCACCGTCGCCCCCGAGGCGGCGCGCCTTGGCCATGTCGAGCGCATCTATGTCGCCACCAACCGCACCCCCGAGGGCAGCCGGCAGGAAGGCGTCAGCTTTGGCCGGGTCGATGTCTCGGTCCCGCCCGAGCGGCGGCCCGGCACCATCACCTATCCCCGCAAGGGCGCGAGGCCCGATCCGCAGCGGGACTTCCTGGTCTCGGAATATGCCCGCTTTGCCCGGCCCGAGGATTTCCAGGCCGACCTGCGCCGCGCCGTCGCCGCCCGCCCGCCGGGCGACCGCGACGTTGTGCTGTTCGTGCATGGCTACAACAACACCTTCGCCGAGGGGCTTCATCGCTTTGCCCAGATCGAGCGCGACCTGAGCCTGCCGGGCGTGCCCTTGCATTTCTCATGGCCGTCGCGCGGGCAGCCGCTGGCCTATGCCGCGGATCGCGACAGCGTGCTTTATTCCCGCGACGGGCTTGAGCGCAGCATCGAGATCGCCGCGCAGGCGGGCGGCGGCAGGGCGATCCTGGTCGCGCATTCGATGGGCGCCCTGCTGCTGATGGAAAGCCTGCGCCAGATGGCCATCGCGGGCGAGCGCCGCACCCTGGACCGGATCGGCGCGGTGGTCCTGCTTTCGCCCGACATCGACGTGGGCGTGTTTCGCACCCAGGTCCGGGCCATCGGCAGGCTGCCGCAGCCCTTCGTCATCTTCACCTCGGGGCGGGACCGGGCACTGAACCTGTCGGCGCTGATCTCGGCCGAGCCGGTGCGGCTGGGCAGCCTGACCGATGCCGGGCCCGTGGCGGACCTGCCGGTGATGCTGGTCGATGTCGGTGCCTTCTCGACCGGGGACGGGCATTTCAACGTGGCGACGTCGCCCGCGCTCTTGCGCATCCTGGCGCAGGCGCAGGAGCTGAACAGCGTGTTTTCCGAGGACGTGGGCGGCGGAGTCGGGCCGCTGACCCGCGCGGCGCTGCATGCCGAGCGGGCGGCGCAGATCGTGATCTCGCCGGCTTTCTAGCGGCGCAGGTAGACGTAATAGGCGCCCTCGCCGCCATGGCGGCGGTGCGCGGGGCGGACTTGCAGCACCACGGCGTTCAAGGGCGGCATGTGCAGCCAATGCGGCACGTTGTGGCGCAGCGCGCCCGGCCTGACCGGCAGCGGCGCGTCCGGCCCGCCTTCGCGCCCCTTGCCGGTGATGACCAGCACCAGCCGCCGCCCTTCGGCCTTGGCTTGCAGGATGAAGCGGATCAGCACCGGCTGGGCCACGGCCAGCGTCATGCCGTGCAGGTCGATGCGCGCCTCGGGGGCAAGCTTGCCGCGGTTCATCTGGCGATGCGTCTTGTGATCCATGCGCAGCGGCTGGGCATGCAGCGCCTCGCGCGGGGGCGGCGACAGGTCCAGCCGGGTCGAGCCCGAGCCGGGCTGCCCGCCGATCCGCAGCCCGGCCAGCGGCAGGGGCGCGGCCTGCGGCATGGCGGGCGGCTTTTTCAGCGGCTGGGGCGCAGGCGCGGGCTCCGCCTGCTTGCGGGCAGGGTGCATCGGCACCGCGGTCGCGGCGACGCGGGACCACAGGGCCTTGTCCTCGGCCGAGAGTCCCCGCCGCCGTGCCATGGTTCAGGCCGTGGCGACCAGCTGCCAGTTCGGGTCGTCCTGACCCATGCGGCGGGCGAAGGTCCAGGTGTCGCGCTGCTTGCGGGCGGCCTTGGGGTCGCCCTCGACCACGTTGCCGTCGGCGTCGCGGGTGGCGACGATCATCTCGCCGACGAAGCGCACCGAAAGCTCGGCCATGCCGGTCGCCGGGGTGAACTCGGCCCCCGCCAGCGCGGTTTCGCGGGTGCCCAGGAACTGCGCCTCGGTGGTCAGGTTGCGGGCCTTGCGATCCTCGATCACCGATTCGAACGCTTCGGCCACCGGCGGCGCCAGGAAGCCGCGCACCTCGGACAGGTCGCCGCGTTCGAAGGCCATCAGGATCATCTCATAGGCGGATTTCGCGCCGGACAGGAACGGGCCCACGGCGAAGTCGGGCTCGACCCGCTTCATCTCGGCCAGCGCCTTGGCGGCGGGGCTGCCCGGTTCGGCATGGTCGGTGATGTCGCTGTCGCCCGCCTCGGCGGTGCCGTCGATCACGTCGAAGCGGCGGCGCTGGACCGGCTCTTCGGGGACGCGCGGCGGCTCGAATCCGTCGCGGGTGCCAAGAACCCCGCGCAGGCGCAGGATCAGGAACACGGCGATCGCCCCAAGGACGAGCAGTTGCAGCAGGGGGTTCGACATCAACGGACCTAACGAGCTTTGTAACGGCGCTTTCACATGCTTATGTAGGGTGAGGACCGGCCCAAGTCCAGTTGGGCGCCGGGAAATAGAAAGTGCCGGAGGAAAAAGGCGTTATGTGGCTGCTGTTGCCCTTCGTGATCCTGCCTATCGTCGAGATCGCGCTGTTCATCCAGGTGGGGGGCGCGATCGGCGTCCTGCCCACCATCGCGCTGGTCCTGGCCTCGGCCGTGGCCGGCGTGGCGGTGATGCGCCACCAGGGTGCACGCGCCGCGCTGGACGTGCAGCGCGCCATGCAGGATTTTCGCGATCCCGCCCGGCCGATGGCGCATGGCGCGCTGGTGATGATCGCCGGGCTGCTGCTGGTGGTGCCGGGCCTGTTCACCAGCACGCTGGGGCTTTTGCTGCTGATCCCGGCGGTGCGCAGCCTGATCCTGCGGCAGATGGCCGCGCGCATGCGGGTGACGGGCACCGGCTTCAGCTATCGCCAGAGCTATGGCGCCGAGGGCGATTTCGGCGCCGATCCGGCGGGCTTGCGCCGTGGCCCCGGCTGGCGCGAGGACGGGGTGATCGACGGCGAATATTCGGTGCAGGACGACCCGCCCGGCCCGGTGCGCGAAGGGCTGACCGACCAGGGCGACGCGGCGCCTCCGCGGCGTGGCAATTCCGGCTGGACCCGGCATTGAGCGCCGGGCGGCGGGGTGCTAGAACCCCGTCAGATCCGAGGAGATTTCCATGAGCGACGAGAACAACAGCGACGCCGCCGCCGCGTCCGAGGCCCAGAATGCAGCGCAGCCGGCCGTGCGGCTGCAGATCCTGACGCAATATATCCGTGACCTGTCCTTTGAGAACGCGGTGGCGCAAAAGGGCCTGCCCTCGGGCGAGGTGCAGCCGGAAATCAGCGTGCAGGTCAGCCTGGATGCCCGCAAGCGCCCGACCGAGCACCAATACGAGGTGATCAGCAAGTTCCGCGTGCAATCCGCGAACGCCGCCGACAAGTCGCCCCTGTTCCTGTGCGAGCTGGATTACGGCGGCATCTTCCATGTCGAGGGCGTGCCCGAGGACCAGCTGCACCCCTTCCTGATGATCGAATGCCCGCGCATGTTGTTCCCCTTCGTGCGGCGCATCGTGTCGGACATGACCCGTGACGGCGGCTTCCCGCCCTTCAATATGGACCCGGTGGATTTCGTGGCGCTTTACCGCCAGGAAATCGCGCGCCGGGCGCAGGCCCAGCGGCCGGCCGACCAGCCGCTGTCCTGAGCTGATCACTTCTGCGTGAGGCATGCCCCCATCGGCCCGCGGCCCCCCGGTCGCGGGCCTTTTGCTTGCCCGGCGCGCCCGCCCAAGCGGCGCTGGCGCGGCCGCGGCGATGGCGCTAGTTTCGCGCGGCACAAGACGGAGAGCGGCATGGCGAAAGGCGCGAAACGGGCCTGGCAGAGGATGCTGTCGGGGCGCAGGCTGGATCTTCTGGACCCGACCCCCGTGGATGTCGAGATCGGCGACATCGCCCATGGCCTTGCCTTCGTCGCGCGCTGGAACGGCCAGACCCGCGGCGACTGGGCCTATAGCGTGGCCGAGCATTCGCTGCTGGTCGAGGAAATCCACGCCCGCAGCAACCCCGATTGCGAGCCGCGCTGGCGGCTGGCGGCGCTGCTGCACGACGCGCCGGAATATGTCATCGGCGACATGATCTCGCCGGTCAAGGCGGCGCTTGGGCGGGAATACGGGGAAATGGATGCGCGGCTGGCCGCGGCGATCCATCGCCGCTTCGGCCTGCCCGCGCAATTGCCGGCGGTGGTGAAGCGCGCGATCAAGCGGGCCGACCGCATCTCGGCCTGGCTGGAGGCCGTGCAGATCGCCGGGTTTTCCAGGGCCGAGGCGGATCGCCTGTTTCCCGCGCCCCGGCCGGAATTGCTGCAGGGGCTGGAAATACGCCTGCGCCCGCCCCTGGAAACGCGCAATGCGTTTTTATCGCGCTTTACCCAGCTTATTGCGGAAATCGACCGCAAAGCGTGATCCCGGACGAAAAAGCCCCGCATCCTGGATGCGGGGCGATGGGCTCAGATTTCCATGGCGTCCAGTTTCTTGCCGGCATCCAGCGCCTCTTGCACCCAGCGCGGCTTGCGGCCGCGGCCGGTCCAGGTCTGCGAGGGATCGGCGGGATTGGCGTATTTCGGCGCCACCTTGCCGCGCGCCTGCTTGGCGACGGTCAGGTCGGCAAGGTTGAAGCCAAATTCGCGCGCTGCACTTTCGGCAGCCGCCAGCGCCTCGCGCTTGCGGCGGTCCTCGAAGGTGGAAATGGCACGGTCGAGCTTGTTGCGCAGATCCCGAAGTTCCCGCAAGGACATTGCGTCCAGGTCTATGCTCATATCTTTATCCTTGGTTTTGGCAGTATGCTCTCACTATTTGCATTCCAATATGAATTGCAATCTTTTTTGAGAACCGGATTATTAACGCGGGCTGCGTTTGGCCAAAATCCGCTGGAGAGTCCGCCGGTGCATATGCAACCGGCGCGCCGTTTCGCTGACATTGCGGTCGCATTGCTCATAGACGCGCTGGATATGTTCCCAGCGCACCCGGTCGGCGGACATCGGCGTTTCGGGCGGGGGCGGCAAAGTGTCGCCCCGCGCCAGCAGCGCATGGGTCACGTCGTCGGCATCCGCCGGTTTCGACAGGTAATCCGTCGCCCCCATCTTGACCGCGGCCACCGCCGTCGCGATGGCGCCATAGCCGGTCAGCACGACGATCCGGGCATCCTCGCGCGCCTCGCGCAGGGCATCCACCACATCGAGCCCGTTCCCATCCTCGAGCCGCAGATCGACCACCGCATAGGCGGGCGGGTGTTCGGCCACCGCCGTCCGCGCCTCGGCGACCGAGGCGGCGCGGGCGACCGAGAAGCCGCGTTTTTCCATCGCACGGGCCAAACGGTTCAGAAAGATCTCGTCGTCGTCGACCAGCAGCAGGCTGGGGTCGGGGCCGATTTGGTAATCCTCTGCCATATTCACTTGCCCTTGAAAGTTCACTGTTGATTAGAGTGTTTTGTCCAGTCGGTCAAACCCCGTTGCCTGACGCCGCGTCAATGAAACAGGCGGTGCGTTCCGCAAGTTGCTGCGCGGAAAGCTCGCGGCCGAAGAGCTCGACAGTGCCGATGCCGGGAATCACAAGATAGGTATTGGTCATGTGATCCACCAGATAGTTCTGCGGATCTTCCTGGTCATTCACCTTGTAATAGTTGCGCCAGGCTTTCGCGACCGCATCAATCTCGGCCGTGGTTCCGGTCAATCCGATCATCCGTTCGTGCATGGCCTGGGTAAAATCGCCCAGCACCTCGGGCGTGTCGCGTTTGGGATCGACGGAAATGAAGACCGGCGTGACCGTCATTCCCCGTTCCTCCAGCATCGCCACTGCCTCGGCATTGCGGGCGCTGTCCAGCGGGCAGACATCCGGGCAATAGGTATAGCCGAAATAAAGCAGCGCCGGCTGCGCCAGCGCCTGCCGGTCGCTGACCCGCCGCCCGTCCTGGTCCGTCAGCTCGAAGGGCGCGCCCAGGCTGTCCAGCCCGCCCTGCACCCCGCCCTGGCGACAGGGGGCAAAGGGATCGGCCGCGCCGCGCGACAGCCACAGCCCGCCCGTCACCAGCACCAGGGCCGCGGCCAGGCTGCCGAGGATCAGGATCGTTCCGTCTTTGCCCATCAGGCGCGTCTCCGTCCGCTTGGACGCATTGATCGCCCATCCGGCCATGGGTATCAATGCAAAAGCCCGTCCCATCAGGAAGTCCCAGCGTGCCCCTCGGCCTTGTTTCCCACCGCATCGACCTGCTGCCCGGCCAGCCCGCGCCCGAGCCGATCCGCCTGCGCACCCTGATCCTGCTGCGCTGGGTGGCGATCGCGGGACAGCTGGCCGCCGTCGGCGCGGCGCTGGTGATCGGGGCGGATTTCCCGCTGGCGGCGGTGCTGGCGGTGATCGGCCTGGCGGTGGCGCTGAACCTGGCGCTGACGATGCGGCCGGACCGGCGCATCTCGGCCCGCGAGGCGGCCTGGCAGCTGGGCTTCGACCTGGGGCAGGTGGCGGCGCTGCTGGCGCTGACCGGCGGGCTCTCGAACCCTTTCGCCCTGCTTTTGCTGGCGCCGGTGACGGTCGCCGCCACCGCCCTGCCGCCGCGGCAGTTGCTGGCGCTGGGGGCCGCGACCTTCCTGATGGTCACGCTGTCGGCGATCTGCGCCCAGCCGCTGACCTTCGGCGCCGGCGGCCTGGTCACGCTGCGCGAGCCGCTGCTGGTCGGCCACTGGTTCGCCATCGTGATCGGCGCGGTGTTCTTTGCCGGCTATGCCCGGCTGGTCGCGGCCCAGGTCAACGCCACCTCGGACGCGCTGTTCGCCGCCCGCCTTGCGCTTGAGCGCGAGCAGAGGCTGCAGCATCTGGGCGGCGTGGTCGCCGCCGCCGCGCATGAGCTGGGCACGCCCCTGGCCACGATCAAGCTGGTCAGCGCCGAGCTGGCGGACGAGCTGGACGAGGCCCTGCCCGAGCGCGAGGATCTGGCCGAGGACGTGGCCCTGCTGCGCCAGTCCGCCGACCGCTGCCGCGACATCCTGAAATCCATGGGCAGCGCCGGGCGCGACGACCTGCTGATCCGCTCGGCCCCGCTGACCGAGGTGCTGGCCGAGGCCGCCGCCCCCCACCGCGGCCGCGGCGCCGAGATCATGGTCCAGCCCCCGCCCGAGCCGCTGATCGTCCAGCGCGACGCCGCGGTGATCCACGGGCTGCGCAACCTGATCCAGAACGCCGTCGATTTCGCCGCCCGCCGCGTGACCATCGAGACCGGCGCCGACCGCCGCGACCTGTGGGTGCGGATTGCCGACGACGGGCCGGGCTTTCCCCCCGCGCTGCTGCCCCGCATCGGCAGCCCTTTCCTGACCACCCGGCCGCGGGCCGAGGACGGCCGCAGCTACGAAGGCATGGGGCTGGGCCTGTTCATCGCCAAGGCGCTGCTGGAACGCTCGGGCGCGCGGCTGCGCTTTGCCAATGGCGCCAAGGGCGGCGCCGAGATCCTGGTGACATGGCCGCGCGACATGATCGAGGCCCAGGATCGTATCCCCCTGGGCCCCAATCCCGAGATTCTGGCCTGATCTCCAGCCGCGTTAACCACTTCTTAAATTATCCCGCTATAGTTGTGGGTGGCTGTATCGTGCGGGGATGTTTCGATGGTTGCGCAATTCCTTATCGCCTTCGCGGCGGCGGGGCTGGCGGTCCTGCTGGCGCTGGCGTGGCTTCGGCTGGCGGACCGGGGCCTTGCCGGGGCGCCGGCGGCGCGCGGATTGGAGCGTGCGCTTGAACCGATCGCCTTCCTGTTTCGCGACGGGACGCTGGTCGATGCCACCGTGCCGGCGCGCACCCTGCTGGCCAGCCTGCCCGGCGACAGCGAATGGCAGCGGCTCAGCGCATGGCTGGGCATGCGCCTGCCCGAGTTCAGCGCGCTGCTGCCCGACCTGGGCGGCGCCGCGCGGATCGAACTGACAGAGCGCGGCGGCCACAGCCCGCTGCGGCTTCTGGCCGAGGATCTGGGTGAAGGGCTGCTGCGGCTGACGCTTGCCGACCCCGCGGCCGAGGATGCCGGCATCCTGGTCGATTCGCTGTCCCTGCACGCGATGGAGCAGGAGCTGGAAATCCTGCGCAGCGCCATGGACCATTCGCCTATGCTGGCCTGGCGGCAGGATTTGCAGGGGCAGGTCACTTGGGCCAATTCGGCCTATCTGAACCTGGTCGAGGCCAAGGCCCAGGGGCAGACGGTCTGGCCGCTGCCCCGCATCATCGACTTGTCGGCCCGGCCGGCCCAGCCCGCCGCCCCCGGCGGCGCGCGGCGGATGCAGATCGACCATGACGGGCAAAGCCGCTGGTATGATTGCCACCTGCACGAGATCGGCGGGCAGACCGTGGCCATCGCCCTGCCCGCCGATGCGGCGGTGCGGGCCGAACGCTCGTTGCGCGAATTCGTCCAGACCCTGACCAAGACCTTTGCCGACCTGCCCATCGGGCTGGCGATCTTCGACCGCGAGCGCAACCTGCAGCTGTTCAACCCGGCGCTGATCGACCTGACCGGGCTTGCCACCGGCTTCCTGACCGCGCGGCCGACGCTTTACGCCTTTCTCGACCGGCTGCGCGAGGCGCGGATGGTGCCGGAGCCCAAGGATTACCGCAGCTGGCGCAACCAGATGAACACGCTGGAGGCCGCCGCCTCCTCGGGGCACCATGTCGAGATGTGGTCGCTGCCCGGCGGGCAGACCTATCGCGTGACCGGCCGGCCGCATCCCGACGGCGCGGTCGCCTTCCTGTTCGAGGACATCACCTCGGAAATCTCGCTGACCCGCAAGTTCCGCGCCGACCTGTCGCTGGGCGCCGAGGTGCTGGACGCGCTGGAGGATGCGGTGGCGGTCTTTGCCGCCAATGGCGAGCTGCTGATCTCGAACCGCCGCTATGCCGAGCTGTGGGGCGCGGCGGCGCCCGCCACACTGGAGGGCCATGTGCAGGTCTGGACCCAGGCCTGCGGCGCAAGCCCCGGCCTGGTCGCCCTGCGCGACGCGCTGAACGCGGCGCTGCCGGACGAGCCGCTGCGCGGGGCCATGGCCGGGCCGGCGGGCGGGCTCTTGTCCTGGGGGCTGCGCGGCCTGTCCGGCGCGCGGCTGCTGCTGAGCTTTGCCGCCCCGGTGCCGCCCCTGCCGATGGGGCGCGAGGCGCCGCGCGCCGCCGACAAGCCCGAGCCCGCGGCATCTGCCGCGATGCAGCGCGCCCTGACCGGCTGATCGGGTCTTGCCCTGCGGACGCGGCTGCGCTTCCCTTGCGAAAACTGTCGGAAAGGGATCATGGATGGCGGATGCAAGGGGGCGGTCGTGACCGCGGGGCCGGATGTCCTGGCCGGGCGGCGGGTGCTGTTCGTCATGGCCGTGGATGCCGAATACGGCCCGCAACTGCGGGCGCGGATTTCGCCGCTGATGACCGGCGTCGGCCCGGTCGAGGCGGCGGTGGCGCTGACCGCGGCGCTCTCGGGCCTTCAGGCGCGGGGCGAGTTGCCGGACCTGGTGGTATCGCTGGGCTCGGCCGGTTCGCGCCGGCTGGCGCAACTGGGCATCTACCAGGTCGCCTCGCTGGAATATCGCGACATGGATGCCTCGGCCCTGGGTTTCGCTAGGGGCGAGACGCCGCTTCTGGGCCTGCCGGTGCGCGTCGAGCTGCCCTTGCGGATCCCCGGCATCGCCGCGGCCAGCCTGGCGACCGGGGCCAGCATCGTCAGCGGCGCCGGCTATGACGCCATCGCCGCCGAGATGGTCGATATGGAAAGCTTCGCGGTGCTGCGCGCCTGCCAGCGCTTCGACCTGCCGCTGATCGGGCTGCGCGGCATTTCGGACGGGGCCGAGGAACTGGCGCAGCTCTCGGACTGGACGCGCTACCTGCACCTGGTCGATGAGCGCCTGGCCGAGGCCGTGGACCGGCTGGCCGAGGCGCTGGAGCGGGGCGAACTGGCGCTGTAGGTGGTGCCGTCCTTGGCGGCTCCGGCGAGAGGCAGGGCGCGCCCGCGTCCAGCCCGTCCGGTGCCCTTGCCGCGTCGCAGGGCGCGCGTCATCGGGGCAAAGCCGGCCTGCGGCAAGATGCGCCGGCCAGTGCCTTGCGGGATGGCGCCATCGCCCAGCACAACCGCGGCGACAAGGGCTGCGGCATCGTCGCCGGCGATCTCGATCATCGCGTGGTTGCGCATCATCGACCCGTCGACCGAAAGCGGGAAGGGCTTAACCAGCCCTCGCCCCCTTGCCGGCGGCGGGCCAGGCGCCTAGTCGCCGCCGACCAGCACCTGCCCCTCGGGCCAGCGCAGCGTGGTGGTCAGGGTGATGATGCGCTCCTCGCCCGCGCCGATGCTGCCGTTCCAGACCAGCAGCCCGCGCTTGCCCTCGGGGTCGGTCTCGTCGGGGCTGGGATCGGCGGACCAGTCGATGCGCAGGTTTTCCTGGGTCGAGACCGGCACGCGGTCGATCACCCGCAGCGGCCATTCCTCGCCCGTCAGGTTGCGCAGCCGCAGGATCGCGGTTTCCCGCCGCTCCGAGGATTTCGAGATCAGCCCGCGATTGCCCTCGATCTCGTCGGGGATGCGGCGTTCCAGCTTGATGCCGGTCAGCGGGCCGAAGCCCAGCTTCATGTCGTCCCCGGCGGCGGTCAGTTCCAGCGCGCCGCGCCCGACCATGGCGCCGTCGGCATGAAAGGTCGCGTCGCCGGGCAGGATCACCGCCCCGGTGGAGTTGACCGTATCCGCCACCAGATAGGCGGTGTTGTCGCGTCGCGGCACCGCCTCGGCGACGATCTCGGGCGCCAACTCGTGCGAATCCAGCGGCAGGCGCAGCGCATCGGCGCCGGCACGCATGTCCACCGGCGTCGGATAGTCGTAGACTACGGTCTCGCCCACCATCCCCGCCAAGGCCGCGCCGGCCACGGGTGCCGGCGCAGCTATCGCGCGTTCCATCGAATCCATGGCGGCTTCGGCCATGGGCGCGGCCGAGCGGCTGTAAAGCTTGGCCTCGGACTCGCCGATGCGGGGGAAGTCCGGCTGCAATTCGCTGGGCGCCGACTGGTCCATCGGCCGGGCGGTGGACAGCACCAGATGCACGCCGCGCCAGTCCTCGCCGGTGTCCTGCCGCACCAGCAAGCCGCGATCCAGCCGCAGCCTACCCTCCTTGCGCTGCAGGGACAGGTCGTAGACCGGCTCCCAGCTGGCCGCGTCGGTCAGGCTGGTGATGCGGATGCGGGCGGGCTGGCCCTGTCCCTGCACGGCGATCACCAGCGCGCCGCGATCCGCATCCGGGTCGCGCAGCGCCTCGAGCCGGGCCTCGGCGCGGGCCAATTCGTCGGCCAGCTCCTCGCGGCCGGCATCGGCGGCTTCGGCTTCCAGCCCGGCGCGGATCGCGGTCTGGCGGGCCTGCAGCAGTTGCTCGCCCACCACGCGGGCCAGCGCCGCGATGTCGGCGGTGCCGGCGGCGTCGGATTCGGCCAGCTTCATCAGGAAGTCGATGCTGTCCTCGGCCGCCTCGGCCCGCGCCTTGATCTCGGCCACGCCGGCATCGCGTTCGGCCAGCGCGGCTTTCAGGCGGCGGACCTCATCCTCGGCCGCGCGCAATTCGGGGGATTTCGCCGGGGTTTCCGGCAAGGCGCGTTCCTGCTGGAGGCCGGTCGCGCCGATCACCGCGCCTTCGGCCGCAATGCGCAGGCTGGCGGGGTCGATGCCCGCGGGCATGCCGGGGATCACCAGCTCATGCGCGCCGGCGGGCAGGTCCAGCGTCGCCTCGCGGGTGACGCCGGCACCCCAGGGATAGACGGTGACATCGGTGACGCGGGCCACGGTTTCGATCCGATCGGCCAGGGCGGGGCCGGCCAGCAGGATGGCGGTGGAAATCAGCAGATGGCGCATCGGGCCCCCCTTGTCATGACCCGGCCAAGGTCCGCGAGGGGGCCCTGAAATGCAAGAGGGCGCCCCCGCGAAACCCGCGGGGGCGCCCTCACATATCCGTATCGGATCAGCCCTTCTTCAGGCAGCGATTGCCCAGAAGCTCGGCGATCTGCACCGCGTTCAGCGCCGCGCCCTTGCGCAGGTTATCGCTGACGATCCACATGTTCAGGCCGTTTTCCACCGTCACGTCCTGGCGGATGCGGCTGACGAAGGTGGCGAAATCGCCCACGCATTCCACCGGGGTCGAGTAGCCGCCCGGCTCGCGCTTGTCGATCACCAGCACGCCCGGCGCCTCGCGCAGGATGTCGCGGGCCTCGTCCTCGTCCAGGAAATCCTCGAACTCGATGTTCACCGATTCCGAATGGCCGACGAAGACCGGCACGCGCACGCAGGTCGCCGTGACCTTGATCGCCGGATCGACGATCTTCTTGGTCTCGACCACCATCTTCCATTCTTCCTTGGTGTCGCCGCTGTCCAGGAAGACGTCGATCTGCGGGATCACGTTGAAGGCGATCTGCTTTTGGAACTTCTTCGGCTCGACTTCCTGGCCCGGAACATAGACGCCCTTGGTCTGGTTCCACAGCTCGTCCATGCCCTCTTTGCCGGCGCCCGAGACCGATTGGTAGGTCGAGACGACGACGCGCTTGATGCGGGCACGGTCATGCAGCGGCTTCAGCGCCACCACCATCTGCGCGGTCGAGCAGTTGGGGTTCGCGATGATCATCTTGTTGCGGTAATCCTCGACCGCGTCCGGGTTCACCTCGGGCACGACCAGCGGGATCTCGGGGTCGTAGCGGTAAAGCGACGAGTTGTCGATCACCACGCAGCCCTGCGAGGCGGCGATGGGCGCATAGGTCTTGGTTGCGTCCGAGCCGATGGCGAACAGCGCGATGTCGCAGCCGGTGAAGTCGAACCCCTCGATATCCTTGCATTTCAAGGTCTTGTCGCCATAGCTGACCTCAGTGCCAATGCTCCGGCGCGAAGCCAGAGCGACAACCTCATCAGCAGGAAACTGGCGCTCGGCCAGGATGTTCAGCATTTCACGGCCCACGTTCCCCGTGGCGCCGGCGACAACGACCTTGTAGCCCATTGGGGTCTCCTTCAACAAAGGACGCCGCGATATAGGGGGTATTGCGGCAAAGGGAAAGCGAGATTTCGTCAAAACGCCCGCTGATCTGGCAGGATTTCGTCTTAATACCGAAGAATCCGGCGATCTGCCAGAATGAGTTCCCGCACCCATTCGGATTCGCCTTTGAAATCATGGGGAACCTGCTCGGCGGTCCGCCGGCCGGAAAGCGAGAGCGAGGCGAAGAAATCGAAGCCGTAAAGCTCCAGCCGCGCCATTTGCGAGCGCGCGATCAGGTCGATCATCATCGCGCCGGTGGTGGGCGGGGCGCCCAGCCGCACCATCAGCGCCCGGTAATCCGCCAGCGGGTGCAGGTAGAAACCGGGGCTGGAGGCGGTGCGCCAGTCCAGCCGCTTGCGCTTGGGCGACATCCACAAAAGGCGCGCGGGCGCGATGCGGGCGCGGTCGGCATCCGAAAGCCGCACCGCCAGCGCCAGCCAGTCGGTGCGGCTGCCGTGGCTTTCGGCCGAGGGCATCGGCGCGCGATTGATGCGGATCACCAGGTCGGCGGCGTCGATCTGCGCGCCGTGCCGGGCCTCGGCCAGCGCGCGGGCATTGCCGATCAGCGCGACACGCTTGCCCGCCAGATCGTCCAGAAGCGCGGATTGCGGCGCCGAGAGACGTTGCAGCGCGCCCTCATCCCGCAGGGTGCGGGCGACCAGGAAGCCGAGCCGGTTCACGACAGCAGCCCGCGATAGACCTCGACCAGGGCGCGGGCCTCGGTCTCGATGGCGTGGTTCGCCGCGACATGGGCGCGGGCCGCCTGCCCCGCCGCCTGCCGCGCGGCATCGTCGTCCAGCCAGCGCGCGACGGCGGCCTGCATGGCGGGCTGGTCCTCGGGCGGGACCAGGCTGCCGGTCACGCCGTCCCGGACCAGTTCCTCGAAGGCGCCGACGCGGGTCGCCACCACGGGAACGCCGCAGGACATGGCCTCGAGCGGGGTCAGGCCGAAGCCCTCCCAGCGTTGCGGCGCGACATACAGGTCCAGCGCGCCATACCATGCCGCCATCCGGTCCACCGGCACCTCGGGCGGGAACAGGATGCGCTGGGACAGGCCCGCCCCGGCCACCTGCGCCTTCAGGTCCGCCAGATAGGCGCGGTGCTTTTCCGTGGCCCGGCCCATGACCAGCGCGGTTACGCCGGGGCGCGAGGGCAGCAGGGCCAGCATCGCCTGCACGAAATCGCCGGTGCCCTTTTGTGCCCGGATGCGGCCGTAGCAGCCGACCAGCACCTGGTCCGGCGGCAGGCCCAGGCTTGCGCGCAGCGCGGCCCGGTCGGCGGGGGGGGCGAAGCCGTCGGTGTCGATGCCGTGGTGGATCACGCGGGCCGGACGCTCCAGATAGGCCGCGCCCCTGGCCGAGGTCGCCACCAGCGCGTCCATCCGCGAGATCAGCCATTTCGTATAGCGGCTGTGCCGGCGCTGCGAGGCCGAGGTAAAGAGCAGCCGATAGCGCCGCCGCAGCACATGCCGCAGCACCAGCCCCAGCGCCATTTCCGTGTTCCGCCGGGCGTGCCAGACCCGCCAGCGGTCGCGCGGCAGCAGCGCGGCGCGGGCCAGCGGGATATGCGGCAGGCCGGGCGGCAGGCCGGGGCCGGTGGCGACGATGCCGATCATCCCGGCCTGCACCGGGATCAGCCGCACCACGGTCGCCGTCACGCCCGACAGGCGGCGTTTCAGGTTCGGGGCGACCACGTCGATCCGGTCGGCGGGTATCTCAGGCATCGGGGGTCTCGGGCGTCAGGAAATACAGCAGGAACCCCACCGTAAGCGGAATCAGGAAGAACAGGAACAGGGTCGAGTAAGCCTCGGCCGGGGTGCCGTGGGCGCTGGCCCAGCGATAGACCGGGCGCGAGGTGAATTGCAGCACCCCGGCCCCGCCGATCGAGAACAGGTTGAGGAAGGTGACGCCCCGCCCCACCAGGTGCGGGGGCAGGAAGGCCCGGCCATGCGCCATCAGCACGGTATAGGTCGCGCCCGACAGCCCGACCAGCGCCAGCAGCGCCACCGACAGCGCCACGCCCTCGGCCGGAAACAGCCACAGCCCGGCCATGACCGCCACGCCCGCGGCATTGGCGATCAGCGCCAGCCGCCGGATCGAGCCGACCAGCCGCGTCGCCGGCCCGACCAGGAAACTGCCGACCACCATGGCCACGCCCATGGCCAGCGTCGCCCAGCCGATCAGCTGGTCCGAAGCGCCGTGGACCTCGGCCATGTAGGGCCCGGCCCAAAGGCCGCGGATCGCGGCCGAGGCGGCATAGTTCACGGAAAACAGCGGCAGGATGAACCATAGCGGCCGCAGCCGCAGGATCTCGGCCAGCGATCCGCGCGGCGCGGTGGCCGCCAGCCGTTCCGGGTCGCGGGTAAAGGCCAGGATCGCCAGCGCCACCGCCAGCGTGACCCCGGCCAGCGCCCACAGCGTCTCGCGCCAGCCGAAGGCCTCGGTCGCCCAGACCAAGGGCGCGGCGCCCAGGATGTTGCCCATCGAGCCAAAGCCGACCACCGCGCCCGCCAGGGTGCCGAACAGCGCCGCCGGATAGTTGCGGGCAAAGATGTAATAGCTGCCCATCAGCGCCGGCGCGCAGCCGATCCCCATCAGAGCCAGCGCGACATGCAGGTGCCAGGGCGCCTGCGCCAGGGCAAAGACCGCCGCCCCGCCCGCGCCCCCCAGCGCCAGCAGCACGGCCACCGTGCGCCGCGGCCCGGCGCGGTCCAGCGCGCCGCCGATGGGGATCTGCATCAGCGCGAAGGTCAGGAACCACATCCCCGACGAGATCGCCAGATCCTCGGGCCCTGCCCCCAGCTCTGCCTGCAAGACCGGCGACAGCACGGCCAGGAAGGCGCGGTAGAACTGACTGAGCGTATAGGCCAGGATCAGGCTGATGATCCCCGCCGACAGCAATGCGCGCATGAACCGTCCCCCTCCGCTGCACCGGGCCGAGATTTGTCGATTGCCCGGCGGGACGCAATGGCCCCCGCGGGCCGGATCAGGCGGTTTTCGCGGCGCCCTCCAGCCGGGCCGGCGCCTCGCGCACCGGCAGGTGGATCAGCGCGCTGAAGGCGCCGACGCCCACGCCGACCCACCAGACCATGGTGTAGTCGCCATAGATGTCATAGAGCTTGCCGCCCAGCCACACGCCCAGGAACGAGCCGATCTGGTGGCTCAGGAACACGAAGCCGTAAAGCGTGCCCATGTAGCGCAGCCCGTAGATATAGGCGACCAGCCCCGAGGTCAGCGGCACCGTGGCCAGCCACAGCCCGCCCATCACCAGCGAAAAGACGATGACGCTGGTGGGCGTGATCGGCATCAGGATGAAGGCGGCGGCGGCGATGGTGCGCAGGGTATAGATCCCGGCCAGCAGGTATTTCTTGGTATAGCGCTTGCCCAGCCAGCCGGCAAAGATCGAGCCGGCGATATTCGCCAACCCGATCAGCGAGATCGCGGCCGCCCCCAGCGTCGAGGTGGTGGTGATGCCGATGCTGGCCAGCGTGCCCATGGGGCTGATCGGCCCGCACATCTCGGTCACCATGGCGGGGAAATGCGCGGTGATGAAGGCCAGCTGGTAGCCGCAGGAAAAGAAGCCGGCAAAGATCATCAGATAGGACGGGTCGGTGAAGGCGCGCTTCAGCACCGAGCCCATGCTTTCTTCCAGCTCGCTGCGGCTGGCGGGCTTGCCGCTGCCCAGCATGGGCAGGAAGAACAGGCAGGCCAGCACGATCACGCCGAAGATGACGAAGACGCTCTGCCACGGGTAATGCATCAGCAGCACCTCGGCCAGGGGCGCGCCGAAGACCTGCCCGGCCGAGCCGGCGGCGGTGCCGATCCCCAGCGCCAGGCTGCGGTTCTCGTCGCTGGCGGCGCGGCCGATCACCGCCAGGATGACGCCGAAGCCGGTGCCGGCGATGCCGAAGCCGACCATGACCTCCAGCAGCTGCATGGCCAGCGGGTCGGTCGCATAGGCCGTCAGGATCAGCCCGGCGGAGTAAAGGAAGGCGCCGATGATGACCGACCAGCGGTCGCCCCAGCGCTCGGCCAGGGCGCCGAAGATCGGCTGGCCGATGCCCCAGGCCAGGTTCTGGATGGCGATGGCCATGCTGAACTCGGCCCGCGGCCAGTCGAATTCCTGCGCGATCGGGATCTGGAAGACGCCGAAGCTGGCCCGCAGGGCAAAGTTGATCAGCAGGATGATCGAGCCGCCGATCAGCACCGGCGTGAACAGCGGCGCGCGCATTGCCTTGGTCATGTTGCCCTCCCTCTCGCAGCCTGCAATTCCTGCGCCCGGCCGGGGGCCGCGTCAATGGCGTCGATTGCCTGAATCGGGCGGCGGCGCTAGCCTTGGGTTTCAACGCCATGCGGGGAACTGGATGTATCAGGTGATCGGAACCGGCAAGAGCCGCGCCATGCGCGTGCTGTGGATGCTCGAGGAACTGGGCCAGCCCTATGAACATGTCGCCGTCAACCCGCATAGCGAGGGCGTCAGGCCCTTCAACCCCGCCGGCAAGGTGCCGGTCCTGGTGGTGGACGGCGTGCCCGTCACCGATTCCACCGCGATCCTGACCTATCTGGCCGACAAGCACGGCGCGCTGACCCATCCGGCGGGCACGCTGGACCGGGCGCGCCAGGACAGCCTGACGCAATTCGTGCTGGATGAATTCGACGCCGCGCTGTGGCTGGCGGCGCGCCACAGCTTCGTGCTGCCCGAAGAGATGCGGCTGGCGGCGATCAAGAACACGCTGCGCTGGGAATTCGAGCGCAGCCAGCGCACCCTGGTGCATCGCATCGCCGAGGGGGGCTTCCTGATGGGCGACCGCATGACCGTGCCCGACATCATCCTGGCGCATTGCCTGACCTGGGCGCTGACCGCGCGCTTCCCGATCACCGAACACCGGCTGACCGACTACCTCGAGATGATGCGCGCCCGCCCGGCCTATCTGCGGGCCGCGGCCAGATAGGCGGCGGCGCCGCGCCCGGCCAGCCGCCCGGTGGCCAGGCAGCCGGTCAGCAGGTAGCCGCCGGTCGGCGCCTCCCAGTCCAGCATCTCGCCGGCGGCAAAGACGCCGGGCAGCGCCTTCAGCTCCAGCCCCGCGGTCAGGCTTTCGCCGGCGATCCCCCCGGCCGAGGAAATCGCCCGCTCGATGCCCATCGCGCCTTGGTGCCGCAGGTGCAGCGCCTTGGCGCGCATGGCCAGCCGCTCGGGCTCAAGGGGCAAGGGCCGGCCCCATTCCATCAGCAGCGCCGCGCGCAGCGGATCGCCCAGCACCCGCCGCAGCCGGTTGCCGACCGAGAGCTTCGAGGGCGCGCGCGCAAGGCGCCGCGCCAGTTCCTCGGGCGCGAGATCGGGGGCCAGGTCGACGAAAGCCTCGGCCCCGTCGCGCATCGCGGCCGCGACCTCGTAGATGCCGCCGCCCTCGATGCCTTCGGCCGTCACCACCCATTCGCCGCGGCCGACGCGATCGCCGACATGCAGCGCGACGCCCTTGGCCGCCTGGCCGAAATGCCGCACCATCTGCGCCGACCAGGCGACGCGAAACCCCATGTTCGCCGGCCGGAACGGCGCCACCACCACGCCCTTGTCGCGAAGCCACGGCACCCAGGCCGCATCCGAGCCGAGCCGCGGCCAGCTTGCCCCACCCAGCGCCAGCACCACGACGCGGGGCCGCAGCAAGGCCACCCCGCCCGGAACCTCGAAGCACCAGTCCTGGCCCTGAAAGCCGGTCCAGCGCCAGCGCGTCCGCAAGGCGACGCCCTGCCCCGCCAGCCGCGCCAGCCAGGCCCGCAGCAATGGCGAGGCCTTCATGCCCACAGGGAACACCCGCCCGGTCGAGCCGGTGAACAGCTCCACCCCCAGCCCGCGTGCCCAGGCCATCACCGCTTCGGGCCCGATTTCTTCGTTCTGCAAATACTCCGGGGGACGCGCGCCCGACCCCGTCGAGGGGTCGGGCGCGCGGGGGGCAGAGCCCCCGTATTGCGTCACGAACAGCGCCCAGGGCTCGTCCCTGGTCAGGTTCAGCCCGGATTTTCCCGCCATCAGGAATTTGCGCGCCGGGGTCGGCATGGCCTCGGCCACCACCACCCGCGCGCCCTGCCCGGCCAGCACCTCGGCCGCCATCAGCCCCGCCGGCCCGGCACCGATCACCAGCGCCTCGACCTCCGCCGCCTCGCTCACCGCCCGCCCCGCGGCATCATGCACAGCCGCAACAGCATCCGCTCCATCAGCGCCATGGCCGGCGCGCGCGAGGACGAGCGCAGCACCAGGTCGGTGTCGATCAACTGGTGGATCGCATCCTCCAGCGCCCGCATGCCCCAGTCCTGCGCCTGACGAATCATCCGGTCGCGGCGCGGGCCGAAGACCGGCGGCCGCAGCCGGGCCAGCCCCGCCCCCGGCCCGCCGGGGTCCGAGGCCGCCGCGTGCAGCGCCCGGAAATGCCGCAGCGCCGCGATGCACAGCGTCACCGGCAGGGTTCCCTGTCCCTCGATCCGCCGCATCAGCGCGCCGAATTCGCGCGCGCGGCCCTCGGCCACGCAGTCGATCAGCTCGTCCACCTCGGCCTCGATGGTCGCGGGCGCCAGCGCGGCGATCTCGGCCGGTGTCAGCGGCTCGGCATCGCCATGCTTGTAGAGACCGATCTTTTCCACCGTCTGCCGGAAATCGCCGGGATCGAGCGCCCGCGACAGCGCCATCAGGTCGCGCATGGCGTCGCGCGGCACCTCGCGCAGGCCGGCATCCTTCAGCCAGCGCCCGACCTCGTCCTCGCCGGGCGGGTCGTCATAGATCGGCGCGGCCACAGCGGCGGGATGCGGCTCGAACAGCTTGCGCAGCGCGGAGGACTTGCTCAATCCGCCCGCCGCGACCACGATCACCGCGTCGCCCGGCTTCCATTCCGCGATGGCCGAGGCGATGGCCGGCGCCGCCGCGTCCGGCGCGTCGTCGACCAGCACCACGCGCTGGCCGGGAAAGAACCCCACCGCCTTGACCGCGTCCAACAGCGCCGCCGGATCCTTGCGCAGGTCGGCGCCGGGAATGCGGGTCAGGCGCATCTCTTCCTCGGCCCCCGCCCCGACCAGGGCCTTGACCGCCTCGGCCCGCTTCAGCGCCACGCGCATCGCGTCCTGGCCATGGATCAACAGCGCCGGGCGCGTCGGATCGGGCCGCGCCAGGTAGCGTCCGATCTCGGCGCCCTTCAGGATCATGGCACGGCGTCGGGCTGGATGGCCAGCAGCCGCGTCACCACCTGGTCGGCCAGCATCCGCGCCAGCCGCTCATGCGCGTCCTGTTCGGCGGCCATGGTGGCGATGGTGGTGCCGGTGGTGGAATAGGAGGTAAAGCTGCTGACCTGCCCGCGCGTCACCTCGCGGCCGGTGCCGGCCTCGGTCAGGGTGAAATCGGCGGTGCCGTTCAGTGCATAGCGCGTCGTCACCTCGTCGGGGGTGATCGCCTGCGGCACCACGGCGATGCGCAGCCGGTAGTCGAGCAGGAAGCGCGCCTGCGCATCGGGCCCCAGCCGCTCGGCGATGCGGCCGGCAAAGGCAAAGTCGTCGGGCGTGCGCGGATCGGCGGTGCGGACCTGGCCGAACAGCTTGCCCCCCGTCCCCCCCGGCCCGTAGACCGGGGAAAAGCCGCAGCCGGCCAGGGCCAGCGCGCCCAGGATCACCGCCCGCCTAGACCACGACATTGACGATCCGCCCCGGCACCACGATCAGCTTCTTCGGCGCCTGACCCTCCATGAAGCGCTGCACGGTCTCGTCGGCCAGCACGATGGCCTCGATCTGGTCCTTGGGCATGTCCTTGGGCACCTCGATCTCGGCCCGGCGCTTGCCGTTGATCTGGATCGGCAGCACCACGCTGTCGGAAACCAGCATCGCCGGGTCCGCCTTGGGCCAGGCGGCATCGACCACCATGCCCTGCCCGCCGGCCTTGGCCCAGACCTCTTCGGCCAGGTGCGGCACCATCGGCGCCATCAGCTGCGCCAGGATGCGCAGCGCCTCGCGCCGGCTTTCGCCGCCCGCGGCCGACTTGGCCGTCGCGTTCGCCAGCTCATAGATCTTGGCCACGGCCTTGTTGAAGGCAAAGCCCTCGATGGCGCGCGTCACCTCGTCGATGGCGCGATGCGCGGCGCGGGTCAGCTCGGGATCGGCCCCGCCCTCGGGGATCTCGTCGGCCAGCCGCCAGACCCGGGCGAGGAAGCGGTTCGCGGCCTCGGCCCCGGCGGCGGTCCATTCCACGTCGCGCTCGGGCGGGCTGTCGGACAGCATGAACCAGCGCGCGGTATCGGCGCCGAAGCTTTCGACGATGTTCACCGGATCGACGACGTTCTTCTTGGACTTCGACATCTTGGCCGAGGGAATCACCTCGACCGGCGTGCCGTCGGCCAGCTTGCCGTCCACCACGTCCTCGGGCAGGTGATAGACCGGGCGCCCGCGCTCGTCGCGGGTCATGTAGATCTCATGCGTGACCATGCCCTGGGTGAACAGCGCGTCGAAGGGCTCCTTGGCGCCTTCCGGCAGGTGGCCGGTCCTGACCATGGCGCGGGCGAAGAAGCGGGAATAGAGCAGGTGCAGGATCGCGTGTTCGATGCCGCCGATATACTGGTCCACGTTCATCCAGTAGTCGGTCTCGGCCCGGTCGGTCGGCGTCGCCGCGTGCGGCGCGGTGAAGCGGGCGTAATACCAGGACGAATCGACGAAGGTGTCCATGGTATCCGTCTCGCGCCGGGCCGGGCCGCCGCATTTCGGGCAGGTGGTCGCGGCCCAGGTCGGGTGCCGGTTCAGCGGGTTTCCGGGCACCTCGAAGCTGACGTCCTGCGGCAGCAGCACCGGCAGGTTCGCCTTGGCCTCGGGCACGGTGCCGCAGGCGTCGCAATGCACCACCGGGATCGGGCAGCCCCAATAGCGCTGGCGCGAGATGCCCCAGTCGCGCAGGCGGAACTTGGTCACGCCCTCGCCATAGCCGGCGGCCTCGGCGTGCAGGATGGCGGCATCGACCGCGGCCTCGCCGGTCTGGTCGGCCTCGCCGGCGAAGCCGCGCACATAGGTCACGGTCTCGGATTTCAGCGGCACATAGGGCGCCTTGGCCACCAGCGCGTCGGCGGCGGCCAGGTCCATGCCGCGCTCGCCGAAGGTGGCGCGGATCGGCAGGCCGTATTTGGTGGCGAATTCATGGTCGCGCTCGTCATGCGCGGGGCTGCCGAAGATGGCGCCGGTGCCGTAGTCCATCAGCACGAAATTGGCGATCCAGATCGGCAGCTGCCAATCCGGGTCCAGCGGGTGGCGCACGGTCAGCCCGGTGTCGAAGCCCATCTTGGGCGCGGTCTCGATGGCTTCCTCGGTGGTGCCGATGCGGCGGCATTCCTCGACGAAAGCCGCGACCTTGGGGTCGGATGCGGCCAGCGACTTGACCAGCGGATGATCCGGCGACAGCGCCACGAAGCTGGCGCCCATCAGCGTGTCGGGCCGGGTGGTGTAGACCTCGATCTGCGGGAAATGGGGCAGGCCGACGGTTTCAAAGCGGAATTGCAGCCCGCGCGACTTGCCGATCCAGTTGGCCTGCATCAGCCGCACCTTTTCCGGCCAGCCCTCCAGCCCGTCCAGCGCCGACAAAAGCTCGTCCGAGTAATCCGAGATCTTGAAGAACCACTGAGTCAGCTCCTTGCGCTCGACCGTGGCGCCGGATCGCCAGCCCTTGCCGTCGATCACCTGCTCGTTGGCCAGCACCGTCATGTCGACCGGATCCCAGTTCACCTGCGCCGACTTGCGGGTGATGAGGCCGGCCTCCAGCATGTCCAGGAACAGCGCCTGCTGCTGGGCGACATAGGCATCGTCGCAGGTGGCGAATTCGCGGCTCCAGTCGATGGACAGGCCCAGCGGCTTCAGCTGGCCGCGCATGGTGGCGATATTGCCATAGGTCCAGTCGCGCGGATGGCCGCCCTGCTCCATCGCCGCGTTCTCGGCCGGCATGCCGAAGGCGTCCCAGCCCATCGGGTGCAGCACGGAAAAGCCCTGCGCGCGCTTGAAGCGGGCCACGACGTCGCCCATCGTGTAGTTGCGCACATGGCCCATGTGGATGCGCCCCGAGGGATAGGGGAACATCTCCAGCACGTAATACTTGGGCCGCTCGTCCCGCACGGCGCGGAACGTATCGGCCTGCTCCCACGCCTCTTGCCAGCGCGGTTCGCTGATTGCGGGATCATAGGGCATGGAAACCTCCGGGCGACAGATTGCCCGCAGGGTATTAGCCGCTTGCCCGATGCAGGTCCAGCGGGCTCGGCGGGATCAGAGGTTGCGGTCCTGCACCCGCAGCTGCCGGGCCCGCGTCAGGATCGCATCCTCGACCGCGCGCACGGTATCGGGCGCCACGGCGGCGCCGCCCGCCCCCTGCAACGAGACCTTGAGCGCGCGGGCATCCAGCGCCGGGTCGCTGACCTTGATCGTGGCGCGATAGGACCGCCCGCCGCCCGGCGGGGTGCCGTAGCCGGTGACGATGACGCCGGTGAAGGGGTCGATCGACTGGATCGGCAGGAAGTTCAGCACGTCCAGGCTGGCGTTCCACAGGTATTTGTTGACCGCCACCGTGTCGTTGGGGTTGCGCCGGTCCGAGAACACGTCCCAGATCGTCTCGCGCCGCTCGACGGTCTGCGGCTGGGCCTGGCGATTCCCGCCGCCCGGCATCGAGGTCGCCGATCCGGCCGAGCCTGCCGAACCCAAGCCCGAGCCGCCCCCCGAACAGGCGGCAAGCCCCGCCAGGATCAGCAGGGCGGCGGTCAGCCGTGCGGCGCGTCTGGTCATCTGATGTCCCCCGGATCGTCCTTGCCGCGAGCCATAGCGCAATTCCGCCCCTTGCGACAAGAGAGGCTGCGCCCCTGGCCCGCGATCCCCCGTCCCGGAGGGGATATGGCTCGCGCGCGTAAGGGCGTTCGCGGCGGGGCGGGGGGCGTTGCAACGGGGTGTGGCCCATGTGCATCACAGCAGGTCGGAATCGGGCTAAGCCGATGCGATTCCGTTGCAATGCAGGGGGGAAAGCGCGACACAACTGGCATACCCCAAACCGGCATACCGGGTGGGGCATACGAGAGAGACAAGAGGGAAACATCATGAAAAAGGCTCTTATCGCCTCCACCGCGCTGCTCCTGACCGCGGGCGTGGCCGCCGCCGACGTCACGATCTCGGGCTACGGCCGGACCGGTGTGATCTACTACGAAAACACTGCTGCTCAAGACGCCGCCGGCGTGAACGAAGCGCGCATCGTCAGCCGCCTGCGGATGAACATCGACGCCTCGACCTCGACCGATTCGGGCGTCGACTTCGGTGCCCGCTTCCGCCTTCAGTGGGACCAGGGCGATACCGGCACCGGCTCGAACCCCGGCAAACTGTGGGTCAGCGCCCAGGGCTTCACCGTTGAGGTCGGCAACGTCGACACCGCCTTCGACTCGAACGGCCTGATCTACGCGACCGAACTCGGCTCCTATGACCGTTCGGTCGGCTTCAGCGCCGTGACCGGCAACTTCTTCGCCTACTCGGCGAAGAGCTATGGCCTCGGCCAAGCTGATCGCGTGGGCATCCGCGCCCTCTACACCCTGGCCGACGTGGAGCTGCAAGCGTCCTATGTCGATCCCGACCAGTCGGGCGTGAATGAAGCGAACCACGAAGAAGAGTTCTCGCTGTCGGCCGACTACACCTGGAACGACCGTCTGGAACTGTCGGCCGCTGCCGCGTTCAACGGCGAAGGCATCGACGGCAACGACATCTTCTTCCTCGGCGCCCGTTATGCCGTCATGGAAAACGCCCGCATCGGCCTGAACTATGTCAACGCCGAGGACTCGGCGGTGAACGCGGGTCCGGTGTCGGCCACCAACAACTATGGTCAGACCTTCGCCCTCTATGGCGACTACACCCTGGTTGACGGCCGCACCAACATCGAAGCCTACATCGCCAACAACGACGGCGACTGGGCTGCGAAAGAAACCGACAACGCGTTCGGTATCGGCGTGAACTACGACCTGGGCGGTGCCCGCCTGGGTGCGTCGCTCCAGCGCGACTACGAAGAGCGCGTGACCGCCGACATGGGCGTGCGCTTCGAGTTCTGATCCTACGGGATACGGAAAACAGGAAGAGCGGGCCTTGCGCCCGCTCTTTTCTTTTGGAAATCATGCCGCCATGGAACTGGATGACATCAGGCGCCGCATTGCCGCGGCCGAGAAAGCTGCCGGACGCGCGCCTGGCGCGGTCACGCTGATCGCCGTCAGCAAGGTGCAGCCCCCCGACCGGGTCGAGGCGGTGCTGGCGGCCGGCCATCGCGTCTTCGGCGAAAACTACGTGCAGGAGGCGGCGGGGAAATGGCCCGGCTGGCGCGAGCGTTTCCCCGGCATCGAGCTGCACATGATCGGCCCCCTACAGACCAACAAGCTGAAACTCGCGCTGGAGCTTTTCGACGCCATCCACACGCTCGACCGCCCCTCGCTGGCCGAAAAACTGGCGCGGCAGGTGCAGGCGCGCGGGGCCTGCCCGCAGCTTTTCGTGCAGGTGAACACCGGCGCCGAGCCGCAAAAGGCCGGCGTCCTGCCGGACGAGGCCGACGCCTTCATCGCCCGATGCCGCGCGCTGGACCTGGCGATCGCCGGGCTGATGTGCATCCCGCCCGAGGATCTGGACCCGGTGCCGCATTTCCGCGCCCTGCGTGATATTGCCGCACAGAACGGGTTGGCGGGGCTGTCGATGGGGATGAGCGCCGATTTCGAAACCGCCATCGCCGAGGGCGCGACCCATGTCCGCATCGGCAGCGCCATCTTTGGCGCGCGCGACTACGGCTGACCGCGGGGGCGCCCCGGTTCGTTAAGCCTTTATTAGCAATAAGGATGCGGGGCGGGCGGCGACGGGATAAGGTGCCAATGTGGGTCGCGTGATTCGCTTGGGTTCCCGTCATGTTGTTGATCAGTAGTCTGCTCAGTTTGGTATTCGCCGGCCTTGCCGTGGATGTGACCGGGACCGCCCGCACTCCCGGCGGCGAGCATGACCCCGACGACCCGCCTTTTCCTGAATCATCCGATCGCGACGGGCCCAAGGGGCTGACAACCGAGGGCAGCGAGGGCTCGGACTGGCTGGCCGGCGGCGATGGCGACGACCTGCTGACCGGCCTTGGCGGCAACGACGACCTGCATGGCGGGCTGGGCAGCGACACGCTGCTGGGCGGCGACGGCACCGACTGGATCTATGGCGACGGCGACTATGGTCCGGGCGGCGACGATTCCATCGACGGCGGCGCGGGCGACGACTATCTGGCCGGGCAGGGCGGCAACGACACCGTGCATGGCGGCCCCGGCAACGACACGATCTTCGGTGGCGAGGGGGACGACCTGCTGACCGGGGGCGACGGCGACGACTGGATCTCGGGCAATGCCGGCAACGACACGCTGATCGCCGGCGGCGGCGAGGATGACCTGGACGGCGGCGAGGGCGACGATTTGCTGATCGGCTCGGCCGAGCCCGAGCGGGCCTGGCTGCATGGCGCCGCCGGCCGCGACACGCTGCAGCCCGGCCTGGGCGATTTCGCCGAGGGTGGCGAGGGCGAGGATCTGTTCCTGCTGGACGTGCCGGGCGAGGATCTGGACGATCCGGGCGAGACGCTGCCGGTCATCGCCGATTTCGACCGGCAGCTGGACCGGATCGAGCTGCGCTATCGCGGCGACGGCGCCGATCCCGTGGTCGCGCTGGAGCACGAGACCGACGGATCGGCGGTGATCCGCGTGGACGGGGTGGCGGTGGGCCGGGTGTTGCAGGCCGAAGGGCTGCGGGTTGCCGACATCGCCCTGACGCGGATCGCACCGGGCGGCTGAGCCGCAGAAAACCCTTTCCTTTTCGGCCGATTTTGCCTATACGCCCGCATCCGACCGGGCGATTCCGGCGGATCTCTCCACGGGCCTGTGCTGGACGACATCCCGGCCTGTGCCATAACCCTTTGATCCTGAAAGGAGACCCCGATGTCGATCACCGTCGAGGAAAAGAACCGCGTGATGACCGAATTCGCGACCAAGAAAGGCGACACCGGCTCGCCCGAGGTGCAGGTCGCCATCCTGTCGTCGCGCATCGCCACGCTGACCGAGCATTTCAAGACCCACAAGAAGGACAACCATTCGCGTCGTGGTCTGCTGAAGCTGGTCGCGCAGCGCCGCAAGCTGCTGGACTACCTGAAGCGCAAGGACGAAGCCCGCTATACCGACCTGATCGGCAAGCTGGGCCTGCGCCGCTGACCGGCCGGCCGCGATCCCGCGGCCCTTGGATTGCAGGAAACGCCCGCAGCAAAGGCTGCGGGCGTTTTTCGTTGCGGTGGGGCCGGTCAATTAAAATCCAACGGATTGCTTTCTGGATTCCTAACGGGCGGCCTTTATCCTGTGGCTGTCTTCAAGATGGAGATCGTAAGATGGTAATCAGTTCACTTTTCAAGCCTATTTCCTCTTCTGCCCCAGCCGCCGCCTCGGGGGCCGGTTCGACGCCCTTGCAGGCTGTCTCGAACGCCGTCGATACACTGGCCGGATCGCTGCTGGGCGTGAAGCCCGAGGATGGCGACGGGGTCCGGTTCGACTTCTCGTCCCAAGCGATGCAGGCTTCTGCCGATGGCGCGGCCCCGGCCGATGAACCACCGGCCCCTGTCGCCGCCGCGGCCGCGAAGCACCCGGTGCCCGAGGCTGCAGCCCCTGCCGCGGCCCAGGCCCCGGCCGGGGGCGCCGATCCGGCGGAGGCGGCAGCGGGGCCGGCCGCCGTGGTACTGGCCGCGCAGGCTCCGGCCCAGGCGGCGGCCGCGTCCGGCGGGGTTGATGCGGCCACCCCGGACGAGGTTGCGGCCCCAGCCGCAGCCGCGGCCAGAAGCGCGGCCCAAGCCGCCGATCCCGATGCCGAGGCGCTGGCCCGCGCCTGGGCGATCAAGGCCCAGGACAGGGAGGGCGTGCAGACCATGGTCGATCGCGTCGCCGCGCTCAGCACCCGGCCCTGGCCGACCGACGCGGCCGCCGAAAGGACCGAAAAGGCGGTGAAGGTGCTGAAGGCCGATCAGGAAGCCGCCGCGTCCAGAACGCTGGCCGTGGCCTGATCGCCCCATGCGCGGAACAAGGCGGGCGGCTGCCGACCGGGCGCCGCCCGCTTCGATTCGCAGGGGCGGGGCGGATGCCAAGCCACTTTCCATGTGCCTTGATTTCCTGTATGGGGCGTCTCCATCTGTGACGTGACGCCAGGCCCCTGGGCACATGCGAAGGATAGGGGCGGCGGCAATGGGGCCGCCATTTGACACGGGACGCGACCGGAAGGGCCGGCGCGTCGCCAGAGGAAACCAGATGTTTGATGAAGTGAAGAAATCCATCCAGTGGGGCCAGGAAACGCTCACGCTGGAAACGGGCAAGGTTGCCCGCCAGGCCGACGGCTCGGTCATCGCCACCCTGGGCGAGACCAGCGTGATGGCCAACGTCACTTTCGCGAAAGAACCCAAGCCCGGCCAGGACTTCTTTCCCCTGACGGTGCATTACCAGGAAAAATACTATGCCGCCGGCAAGATCCCCGGCGGTTTCTTCAAGCGCGAGGCCCGGCCTTCGGAAAAGGAAACCCTGACCGCGCGCCTGATCGACCGTCCGATCCGCCCGCTGTTCGCCCCCGGCTTCAAGCATGAAGTGCTGGTGATGTGCACGGTGCTGAGCCACGATCTGGTCAACGATCCCGACATCGTCGCCATGATCGCCGCCTCGGCCGCGCTGACGATTTCCGGCGTGCCCTTCATGGGCCCGATCGCCGCCGCCCGCGTCGGCTTCGCCAATGGCGAATACGTCCTGAACCCCGAGGTGCAGGACATGGACCAGCTGCGCGGCAACCCCGAGCAGCGGCTGGACCTGGTGGTCGCCGGCACCCGCGACGCGGTGATGATGGTCGAATCGGAAGCCTATGAGCTGACCGAGGCCGAGATGCTGGGCGCGGTGAAATTTGGCCACGAGGCGATGCAGCCGGTGATCGACCTGATCATCGACCTGGCCGAGGCCGCCGCCAAGGAACCCTTCCCCTTCGCCTCGCCGGATTACAGCCCGCTTTACGCCCGCGTGAAATCGCTGGGCGAGACCGAGATGCGTGCCGCCTATGCCATCCACGACAAGGGTGAGCGCCGCGACACCATCGAGGCCGTGAAGGTGAAGATCCTCGAAGGGCTGACCGAGGAAGAGCGGCTCGACCCGAACCTGGGCTCGGCGCTGAAGAAGCTGGAATCGGGCATCCTGCGCGGCGGCATCATCGACGGCCGCCCGCGTATCGACGGCCGCGACAACAAGACCGTGCGGCCCATCGACTGCGAAGTCGGCTTCCTGCCGCGCACCCATGGCTCGTCGCTGTTCACCCGCGGCGAGACGCAGGCGCTGGTCGTGACCACGCTGGGCACCGGCGACGATGAGCAGATCATCGACGCGCTGCATGGCAATTCCCGCTCGAACTTCCTGCTGCACTACAACTTCCCGCCCTATTCGGTGGGCGAGGTGGGCCGCGTCGGCAGCCCCGGCCGTCGCGAGATCGGCCATGGCAAGCTGGCTTGGCGTGCGCTGCAGGCCGTTCTGCCGGCCGCGACCGACTTCCCCTATACCATCCGCGTGGTTTCCGAGATCACCGAGTCGAACGGCTCGTCCTCGATGGCCTCGGTCTGCGGCGGTTCGCTGTCGATGATGGATGCGGGCGTGCCGCTGAAGGCGCCGGTCGCCGGCGTCGCCATGGGCCTGATCCTGGAAGAGGACGGCCGCTGGGCGGTGCTGACCGACATCCTGGGCGACGAGGACCACCTGGGCGACATGGACTTCAAGGTCGCGGGCACGGAAAACGGCATCACCAGCCTGCAGATGGACATCAAGGTCGCGGGCATCACGCCCGAGATCATGGAGCAGGCGCTGGCCCAGGCCAAGGACGGCCGGCTGCACATCCTGGCCGAGATGTCCAAGGCGCTGTCCGAAGGCCGGCGCGAGTTCAGCGCCCATGCCCCGCGCATCGAGACGATGACCATCCCGACCGACAAGATCCGCGAAGTGATCGGCTCGGGCGGCAAGGTGATCCGCGAGATCGTCGAGACCTCGGGTGCGAAAGTCGACATCAGCGACGACGGCACCATCAAGATCGCCTCGGCCAATGCCGATTCGATCAAGAAGGCCTATGACATGATCTATTCGATCGTGGCCGAGCCGGAAGAGGGCAAGGTCTATGTCGGCAAGGTCGTGAAGCTGGTCGATTTCGGCGCCTTCGTGAACTTCTTCGGCAAGCGCGACGGGCTGGTGCATGTCAGCCAGATCGCCAACAAGCGCCTGAACCACCCCAACGAGGTGCTGAAGGAGGGCCAGGAGGTCAAGGTCAAGCTGCTGGGCTTCGACGACCGCGGCAAGGTGCGCCTGGGCATGAAGATGGTCGACCAAGAGACCGGTGAAGAGATCACCGAGAAGAAAGAGGAATCGGCCGAAGGCTGAGGCTTTCGCCGCGATTCGACTGTTGGAGCCTCGGCAATGCCGGGGCTCCTCCATGTTCGGCGGGACGGGATATCAACGATGCAGACGAATTGGCCGATCTTCGTATTGACATTGGCAGGCGACGAGGCGCGTCGTCAGCCATTGTTGGACCGGCTTGCCGAAAACGGCTTGCAATGGCGCCTGGTCTACGGGGTCGATGGACGGCGGGGCCTGCCGCCGGAATACTTGCCGATGATCGACCGCGACGCCGCTCAGGATCGACTGAAACGGCCGATGACGGATTCGGAATTTGCCTGCGCCTTGTCGCATCGGCGTATTTACGAGATTATCATGGCCGAGGGTCTTGATGGGGCGCTCGTGCTTGAGGATGATGCAATCCTGACGCCGGACTTTCCCGACTTCATTCGTGCGGGGCACCATTTGACCGATACGTTGGCCTTGCTGTATCACTATTCCGGCCGCGCGCTGCCCTGGCAACGCAGGAAAGCCGGTCGGTGGTTGATGTATCGTCCGACGCGACGGGCATCGGGCTGCACCGGCTACACGCTGTCCCGAAACATGGCGCATGAGCTGTTGCAGGCGATGACCCCGGTCAGTTTCGTGTCCGACTGGCCCGTGGACTTGTATGATTCGCGAGCTTGGTTGGTCGCCCCGCGTGTCGTGCATCATGCCCCTCCGGGACAGGGGCTTTCGCATCTAGCCCAGGAGCGAACCGTTGCGGAGATGCAGCGGCCCTGTGAAAAGAGGAATCCGGCCCGTTTCCTTAAGGCAAGTTATTACCGCGGGCTTGTTCGGCGCAGGCTGGCGCGCCGCGTGGACTCCTAGCATGACACCTTCGGATTATATCGCAGGGGCGGGCCTGTCCTTCCGGCCGGTGCCAGAGGCGCTGGCGGACCCGCGGGGCAGGGTGATTGCGCATCTGCGCCGCCCGGACGGTGTCGATCTGGCCTGCACGGCCGATCTCACGCAAGAGATTGCGCTTTACGAAACCCCCCAGGGCGAGCCGCCGCTTTTCGTGTCCTACTATACCACCGATACGCCATATGAGGCGCTGGCGGCCGAATTGCGCGCATCGCTGGACCGCCACGGCCTGCCCCATCGGATCGAGCCGGTGGCGTCGCGCGGGTCATGGGTCGCCAATACCGGGCTCAAGGCGCGGGTGATCCAGGCGGCCTGGCAAGACAGCGGCCGCCCGGTCTGCTGGATCGACGCGGATGCGGCGATCCTGCGGCCGCCCAGCTTTCTGATGGGCAACCCCTTTGATGTGGCTTTCGTCCGCCGTGCGGGGTGGGAGGATATGTCGGGGCTGATCTACTTTAATGCCACCAAGGCAGTAGGCCGGTTGCTGGCGGAATGGGTGCGGCTTTGCGACCAGCATCCGAATGTCTGGGATCAGGTGCTTTTCAGCCTGGCCTGGTTCCGCACCGCTCGCGAAACGGCGCTGGCGAGCCAATGGTTCAATGACGGGGTGTCCCGCACTCCCCGGCCCAAGATCCGCGATCTGCGTGACAGGCTGTTCTACTATCCGTTCGAGCGCAAGATCCGGCCCTTCATCGACCAGAAACAGGCATCGCGCCGGCTCAAGGCCTATGTGAACGCCTCGGCCCGGCCGAAGGATGAGATCGGAAGCGACGACCTGAGCGCTGGCTATCGCGCCGCGCTGGCGAACCTTGATTTCAGTTTCGATCCGCAACTGGACGCGATCGTCTCGCGGCGGGCATAGGCGAATGGTCAGGCGCAGGAAATCCCGGCTAGAGCGCTTCTTTTCGCTCAATCAGCATCGCAAGCGCTGGGGCGCGCGGCGACATGTCTTGGCCGCCCCCGACCTGGTCGCGATGCGCGAGCGGATCGTCCAGGCGGGCGAGCCGGTGCAGACCCGCGGCTCGGATAAGTCGCTGGAGCGACACTTGGCGAACCTGCGCTGCGAGTTTTCGGGCCGCCCGGAGCTTTTGCTGCATCACGCCACGCTGATCGTTCTGATCCGTCGCGAGGTGCGGCTGGCCGAAAGTCTCGGCCAATTCACCGCGCTTTGGGCGCAGGAGGCGGAGTTTCTGTGTCGGCACCTGAACCTGCGCTGGCTGATCTCGGCGGCGGATACCTTTGCCGACCATGGCCCTGATCCGCAGGCCCGCGCGGTCGCGATGATGGCCTCGCTTCTGGCCAATACCGTCAAGATCGGTGAATCCGACCGCTATGTCCGCGGTGCGGAGACATCGGCGCCGCTGCCGGAGCGGATCGAAGAACTCCAGACCGAACTGGTTCCGCTTTTCGAGGGGATGTCGGTTTTTACCGTCGGCACCGACGATACGCTCCGCAACATGTATTGGCGGCTGGAGCCCTTCTTCGCCGCCGGTTCTGCGGGGATGATCCTCAAGACGGTCTATGATCGGATGCAGGTCAACGATACGGCTTTTGCCCGGCTCCGGGCGCTGCACCGTCGCGACCGCACCGGTTGGTGGGAGGACGAGACATGAGTGTCCTTGGCTTGTCGGATTGCTTGGTCGCGAGGGGCGGATAGATGCGCCTTCCCGCCTATCTCATCAACCTGGACGGCTCGGACGAGCGGCTTCGTTCAGCCTCCCGGCAGTTGGACGAGGCGGGCGTGCCCTTCGAGCGCGTCCCGGCCTTTGACGGCAGGGCGCTGCGGGTCGAGGAATTTCCCGATTACGATCCCGCCGGGGCGATGGCCTATATGGGCCGGCCTTTGCGCGGGGGCGAGATCGGCTGCTATCTCAGCCATCTCGACTGTGCGCGGCGCTTTCTGGACAGCGGCGCCGAATATGGCCTGGTGTTCGAGGATGACATGCAGCTGCAGCCTGGCTTTGCCGAGGGGATGCGCATCCTCATGGGCTGGCTGGACCGGCATGATCGCGACTGGGATCTGATCAATCTCGGCGCCAGACAGCACAAGATCTATACCCCGGTCATGGGGTTCGAGGTTGCGGGTCGGCATCATGAGCTGACCCGCGCCCATTACTTTCCGATGACGGCCACCGCGCTGCTCTGGTCGCGGCAGGGGGCCGAAACCTTTGTCCGCACCCATCGGCGCATCACGGCGGGCGTGGACAATCATTTCCGCCACTGGCTGACCCGCAACGACCGCGGACTGGCGGTCTGGCCGTCTCTGGTCACGACGACCGGCGTGGAAAGCCAGATCGAAGACGGCAAGGGCAAGCGGTCGGCAGGCGGGCGGCACCCGCTTTACGGATTGATCAAGCAACGCCGGCAGATCGTCAACAAGCTGATCGCGTGGCGCCACAAGCGGCGGCTGGCGCGCCGGTAGAAAGGCCGCGGGCGGTGCCGCGGCCTTTGCAGGATCAGGCCGGATCCTTGGCAAAGCGCAGATAGGGCAGCGCCTTGTTCAGCTGGCCGTATTTCGCCTCGGCCGCCGCGTCGTCCAGCGCCAGCGCCACGATCACGTCCTGGCCCGGTTCCCAGTTCGCCGGGGTGGCCAGCGGCACGCCGTCGGTCTTTTGCACCGCATCCAGCGCGCGGATGATCTCGGCGAAGTTGCGGCCGACCGACATCGGATAGGTCATCGTCAGCCGCACCTTCTTGTCCGGCCCGATGATGAAGACCGTGCGCACCGTGGCCGAATGCTGCGGCGTACGGCCCTCGGCCGGCAGGTAATAGTCGGCCGGCAGCATGTCATAGGCCTTGGCCACCGTCAGTTCGGTGTCGTCGATGATGGCGAAATTCGCCGGGACGCCTGCGACCTTCTCGATGTCGGCCTTCCATTTGCCGTGGTCCTCGGCCGAATCGACCGAGACGCCCAGAACCTTGGTGCCGCGCTTCTCGAACTCGGGCACCAGCTGCGCCACCACGCCGAATTCCGTGGTGCAGACCGGGGTGAAATCGCGCGGATGCGAGAAAAGAACCGCATAGCTGTCACCGATCCAGTCGTGGAAACTGATCTGGCCCTCGGTCGAATTGGCGGTGAAATCCGGGGCGGTGTCGTTGATGCGCAGGGACATTGCAGATCCTTTCGGTTGGCCTTCGGCGACAAGATAGGCATCTGCGGCGGATTGTCCAACTCGATCTGTTCAGTCGTGATAATTCGCAGGGCCGCTGCGGCTTGCAGCCCGGTCTTGCGGGTGCCAGTCTGCGGGCCAATCGCAGATCAAGGGAGGCTCTCATGAGCGGACTTGCCGACAAGCGGAAATTCTACATAGGCGGCGAATGGGTTGCGCCGCGCGCACCCAACGACCTGGAGGTGATCGACCCCTCGACCGAGGAGTCGGTGGCGGTGATCAGCCTGGGCGGCCAGGCCGACACCGATGCGGCGGTGGCCGCGGCCAAGATGGCCTTCCCGGCCTGGGCGGCGACGCCCCCGGCCCAGCGGCTGGCCCATGTCGAGAAGATCCTGGAAATCTACAAGCGCCGCGCGCCCGACATGGCCGCCGCCATCAGTGCCGAGATGGGCGCGCCGCAGGACATGTCGCTGAACGACCAGGCCGCGGCGGGCAGCTATCACATCGAGACCTTCATCGACGCGTTCCGGGATTTCGAGTTCATCCGGCCGCTGCGCCCCGACACGCCGACCAGCATGGTGGCATGGGAGCCGGTCGGCGTGGTCGGGCTGATCACGCCCTGGAACTGGCCGATGAACCAGGTCACGCTGAAGGTGATCCCGGCGCTGCTGGCCGGCGATACCGTGGTGCTGAAGCCCAGCGAGATCGCGCCGCTGTCCTCGGTCGTCTTTACCGAGATCGTGGACGAGGCCGGGCTGCCGCCGGGGGTCTACAACATGGTGAACGGCGACGGCGCGGGCGTGGGCTCGCAGCTTTCGGTGCATCCCGACGTGGACATGATCAGCTTTACCGGCTCGACCCGCGCCGGCATCGCCATCACCAAGGCGGCCGCCGATACGCTGAAGAAGGTGGCGCTGGAGCTGGGCGGCAAGGGCGCCAACCTGGTCTTTGCCGATGCCGACGACAAGGCGGTGACGCGCGGGGCGCGGCATTGCTTCTACAACAGCGGCCAGTCCTGCAACGCGCCGACGCGGATGCTGGTCGAGCGGTCCTTTTATGAAACCGCGGTCGAGCAGGCCCGCAAGGTGGCCGAGGAGACCGCGGTGGCGACGGCCCACCAGCCGGGGCGCCATATCGGCCCCGTGGTCAGCAAGCAGCAATGGGACAAGATCCAGGACCTGATCCAGAAGGGCATCGACGAGGGCGCGCGCCTGGTCGCCGGCGGCCCCGGCCTGCCCGAGGGCGTCAATCGCGGCTATTTCGTTCGCCCGACGGTCTTTGCCGACGTGACCAACGACATGACCATCGCCCGGCAGGAGATCTTTGGCCCGGTGCTGTCGATCATCCCCTTCGACAGCGAGGAAGAGGCGGTCGCGATCGCCAACGACACAATCTATGGCCTGACCAATTACGTCCAGACCAGCGACGGCGCACGGCGCAACCGGCTGGCGCGGCAGCTGCGCGCCGGTATGGTCGAGATGAACGGGCAGGGCCGGGGCAGGGGCTCGGCCTTCGGCGGCGTCAAGGCCTCGGGCCGGGCGCGCGAGGGCGGCGTCTGGGGGCTGGAGGAGTTCATGGACAGCAAGCAGATCAGCGGCTGGGATCCCGATGCCTGACGTGCGGGGCCGCCTGGCGGGCGGCCCTTTTCCTTGCGGGGCCGTGCCGCTAGCATCCGCGCCGCGAAAGCCGAGGGGGCGCGACAGATGAAGACCATCCTGATCACCGGCGGCGGCAGCGGCATCGGCCGGCTGACCGCGCGGCGGTTTCTTGACGCCGGCTGGCGCGTCGGGCTGATCGGCCGGCGCGAGGCGGCGCTGGCCGAGACCGCGGACGGCCATCCGCAGGCGCTGGTCCTGCCCTGCGACGTGACGGTGCCCGAGGCGGTCGATGCCGCCTTTGCCCGCGCGGTGGCGCAATGGGGACGGCTGGACGTGCTGTTCAACAATGCCGGCGCCATCCTGATCTCGCGCCTGATCGACGAGATTTCCTGGGAGGAGTGGCAGGGCGTGGCGCGGGTGAACATCGACGGCATGTTCCTGTGCGCCCGCGCCGCTTTCCGGCAGATGCGGCGGCAGCAGCCGATGGGCGGGCGGATCATCAACAACGGCTCGATCGCGGCCGAGGCGCCGCGCCCCGGCTCGGTGCCCTATACGGTCTCGAAGCACGCGGTGACGGGGCTGACGCGGACGCTGGCGCTGGACGGGCGGCCGTTCGGCATCGCCTGCGGCCAGATCGACGCCGGCAATGCCGCGACCGAGATGATTGCCGCCGTGGCGACGCAGGGCGCGCCGCAGGCCGACGGCTCGATCCGGCCCGAGCCGGTGATGGACGCCGCGAACGTGGCCGAGGCGGTGCTGCACATGGCCAGCCTGCCCGAGGGCGCCAATGTGCTGCACATGACGGTGATGGCGACGAACATGCCCTTTGTCGGGCGCGGCTGAACGGGCCCGGACAAGCGAAAGGATTAGGGATGAAACTGCTGCGCTATGGCCCGCCGGGCCGGGAAAAGCCGGGGCTTCTGGACGCTGAGGGCCGCATCCGCGACCTGTCGGCCCATGTCGCCGACATCGCCGGCGCGGTGCTGGGGCCCGAGGGGCTGGCCGGGATCGCGGCGCTGGACCTGGATGGGCTGCCCATCGTCTCGGGACAGCCGCGGCTGGGGCCCTGCGTGGGCCAGGTGCCGAAATTCGTCGCCATCGGGCTGAACTATGCCGACCACGCCGCCGAGGCCGGGTTGCCGGTGCCGGCCGAGCCGGTGGTGTTCAACAAATGGACCAGCTGCATCATCGGCCCGGACGACGACGTGGTGATCCCGCCCGGCGCGCAGAAGACCGATTGGGAGGTCGAGCTGGGCGTGGTCATCGGTTCGCGCGCGAGCCATGTTTCCGAGACGGCGGCGCTGGACCATGTCGCCGGCTATTGCGTGGTCAACGACGTGAGCGAGCGCGAATGGCAGGCCGAGCGCGGCGGCACCTGGGACAAGGGCAAGGGCTTCGATACCTTCGGCCCGATCGGCCCCTGGCTGGTGACGCGCGACGAGGTGCCCGACCCGCAGGCGCTGGAGCTGTGGCTGGAGGTGGATGGGCTGCGCCGCCAGCAGGGCTCGACCGCGACGATGATCTTCGGCGTGGCCGAGATCGTCGCCTATTGCTCGCGGCTGATGACGCTGATGCCGGGGGATGTGATCACGACGGGCACGCCGCCGGGAGTCGGCATGGGCGCGACGCCGCCGGTGTTCTTGCGCGGGGGCGAGGTCATGCGGCTGGGCATCGAGGGCCTGGGCGAGCAGCGCCAGAGGGTGCGCTGCCGCGATTGACCGCGCGGGTGGGCGCGTATTTCGGAAACGGTGAAGCGGAGAGGCTGCGCGGAAGCTGGCAAGGCAGCGGCCGGCGGCGCGGTCGCAATGGGTATTTGGAGAACGAAGAAGGCCGTCAGCTTTCGGCGGCCAGGGTTTCCGCCAGCGTGTCGGTCTTGGTGAAATAGTCGGGCGACAGCCGCAGCACGCCGGGCAGGTCCAGCAGCACGCGGCGCAGGTGCTGGCGGATGGCGGCCTCGGCCCGGTCGGGGTCGCGGGCGGCGATGGCCTCGGCCACGGCGCGGTGCTGGGCCAGCATGGTGTCCTTGGGCGTCATCGCCGTCAGCAGGTGGCGGGCGCGGTCGAGATGCATCTTCATCTGCTGCAGGTGGCTCCAGACCCTTGCCTTGCCGGCGATCGCGGCCAGGGTGGCGTGGAATTCCTCGTCCAGCTGGGCCAGCGCGGTGGGATCGGCCTCGGCCTCTTGCCGGGCGATCTGGGCGAACAGGGCCTCGCAATCCTGGGGCGGGGCGCAGGCGGCGGCCAGGCGGACGGTGTCGGCCTCGACCGATTCGCGGATGAAGCGCGTACACAGCACCCATTCCATGTCGATGCGGGTGACGAAGGTGCCGCGCTGCGGCCGCACCTCGAGCAGGCCCTCGCCGGCGAGGCGGATGAAGGCCTCGCGCACAGGCTGGCGCGACAGGGCGCATTGGTCGGCGATCTCCTGTTCGGAGAGGCGCGTGCCGGGCGGCAGCTCGCCGCGGATGATGCGCTGGCGCAGGCGGGCGTGCAATTGCGCCGCGAAGGGCGGCGGGCCCCCCGTGGCGGAAAGGGTTTCGGTCGATGCGGGGTCCATGAATCCTCCCTGGAACCCGCATTAGTTCGGGACCGGACCTTGCGTCAACCTTTGGGGCTGCGGTGAAAGCTCATCACCGTGGTCTGGCGGTAGAGCTGCCCCGCCTCCAGCCGCGCCGAGGGATAGCCGGCATGGTTGGGCGCGTCCGGCCAGAGCTGCGATTCCAGCGCGATGCCGGCATGGCGGCCATAGGGCCGGCCGCCAAGGCCGGGCGCGCCGGGCGCCAGGTGTTCGCCGGCATAGACTTGCAGCCCCGGCTCGGTCGAGCGCAGGGTCATCATCAGCCCGCCCGCCTGCAGCACCGCCGCCTTGCGCGGCACGATGCGGCGCCGGTCCGAAAGGCAGAGGTTGTGGTCGATGCGCGGCCCCTTGAGCCGCTCGGCCAGGGTGACGGGATTGCGGAAATCCAGATGCGTGCCCTGGACCGCTGCGGGCGCGCCCAGCGGGATCATGTCCTCGTCCACCGGCAGGTAGGTTTCGGCCGGGACGGTCAGCCGGTGGCCGGCCACGGTATCGGTGCCATCCAGGTTGAAATAGCTGTGCTGGGCGAAGTTGCAGAAGGTGGTGTCGTCCGAGGTGGCCAGGATGGTCAGCATCAGGACCGGGCCGGGCAGGATGGACCAGGTCGCGCGGATCAGCATGGCGCCGGGAAAGCCCATGTGGCCCGCAGGCAGGTGATCGGCCAGCGCCACCGAGCTTTCGTCCCAGTCGGCCAGCATCCAGTTGCGCGTGCCGCAGCCATCGTGGCCGCCGTGCAGCATGTGGCGGCCGTCCTGGTTGCGGTCCAGCTGCAGCCTTGGCCCGTCCAGCGTCGCGCGTCCATGGGCGATGCGGTTGGCATAGCGCCCGATCACCGCGCCGAAATAGCGGCCCTCGTCCAGATAGGGCGCGAGCCGCGGAAAGCCCAGCACCAGCGGATGCCCGATCCCGGCCAGCCGCAGATCCTGGAGCGAGGCCCCCAGCGTGATGACCGAGGCCGTCAGCCCATGGCCCGAGATCGTCGCCTGCATCACCGGCCGACCGTCCGGCAGCAGGCCGAATGTGCGTGGCATCATGCCCGGACCCGCGGTTCCGGCCGGCCCTGGGCGTCGGGATCCAGCAGCCAGGTCCGGCCGTCCTGCGGCCCGTGCCGGCCCTCGGCGGCGCTGGTCACGATCAGCTGCGCAAGGCCGGGGCCGCCGAAGGCCGGGCAGCTGGGCTGGCTGGCGGGCAGGGACAGGCGGCGCAGCAGGCGGCCGTCCGGCGCATGGCAGGCGACCGCGCCGCTGCCCCAGCGCGCGTTCCAGAACCGCCCCTGCGCGTCGGTGACGGCGCCGTCGGGGAACTGGTCGGTCCCGGCCAGGTCCAGGAAGACGCGGGCCTCGGCGCAGGGCCAGCCGCGCGCGTCCAGGTCTTGCGACCAGACGGTCTGGGCGGCGGTGTCGGCGAAATAGGCCAGGCGACCGTCGGGAGAAAAGCAGATCGCATTCGGGATGGACATGTTCCCCCGCAGCAGGCGCAACTCTCCGTCAAGATAGCGATAAATCGCCCCCTTTCCAGCCCTTCCGTCGCGTTCCATCGTGCCGATCCAGAAACCGCCGAAAGCATCGGCCCGCCCGTCGTTCGAGCGGTTGCCGGGCCGGTCGGCTTCCAGCGCGGCCAGCCGCTCCTGGCGGCCGTCGCGCAGGTCGAAGCGGATCAGCCCGGTTTCGCTGGCGATCAGCAGGCGGTCGCGGTCGATCCAGCCCGCGGCCGAGACCATCTCGTCGAATCGCCATTCCAGCGCGGTCCCGTCGTCCAGCCGCGACAAAAGCCGGCGGCCGAGGATGTCGAACCAGAAGGGCTGGGCGCGTTCGGGATGCCAGAAGGCGCCTTCGCCCAGTTCGCAGATGCGGGGGTCGAAGACCCGCGCGTTCATGCGCAGGCCCGCAGCGCCGCCACGATGTCGCGCGCGCGGGCCGCGACCGTCTCGGCCCCGTCGCCGGGGCGATAGAGCGCGCTGCCGATGCCGAAGCCCTGCGCCCCGGCATTCAGCCATTCGGCGAAATTCGCCGGGCCGGCGCCGCCCACGGCATAGACGGGCATGTCGCGCGGCAGCACCGCGCGCAGCGCCCTGAGCGTGCCGGTGCCGGCCTGGTCGGCGGGAAACAGCTTCAGCCCGGTCGCGCCCGCGGCGATGGCGGCGAAGCATTCGGTGGCGGTGAAGACGCCGGGCCAGGATTGCAGGCCGCGCGCCCGCGTCGCGCCGATCACCGCCGGATCGGCATTGGGCGAGACGATCATCCGCCCGCCGGCATCGGCCACCTGCGCGACCTCATCCACCGTCAGCACGGTTCCGGCGCCGATGATCGCCTGCCCGGCCAGCCCCCCTGTCATCAGCCGGATGCTTTCCAGCGGTTCGGGCGAGTTCAGCGGCACCTCGATGCGGTCGATGCCGGCATCGACCAGGGCGCGGGCGACGGGCAGGGACTCGGCCGGGGTCAGGCCGCGCAGGATGGCGATGATGGGCAGGGTCATGTGTCCTCCGGCAAATCGAGGCTGGCGGCGGCAAGGCCGGCCAGGACCAGCGCCGTGCCGTCCTTGTGGCATGCCTGCGCGCCGGCCGCCAGCAGCAGGGTTTCGTAAAGCCGCGCCAGGTCGGGTGCGCCGATGATCGCGGTCGGGCCGTCCTGCCAGAAGTCGCGCGCCGCGGCCAGTTCGGCGCCGATCAGCAGGCCCGAAAGGCGGCCCGCCGCCCGTTCCGGCGCCAGCCCCTGCAGCAGGGCGGCGGCGCGCAGGGGAAACAGCCCGGATTGCGCGGCATGGGGATCGGCCAGCGCCTCGGCCCCGGCTTCGGCCAGGGCCGCGGGGTCGGGGCGGGCCGCGTCGATGGTCAGCCGCAGCACCGACTGGCCGGCAAGCAGCGAAAAGACCTCTCCGGTCATGAAGCTGCGGAAACGCTCGACCCGGCCCCGCGACAGGCGCACCCATTTGCTATGCGTGCCGGGCAGGCAGAGCGTGCCGTCGAAACCGGGGTTTTCGGCCAGGAAACCGGCGATCTGGGTTTCCTCGCCGCGCATGACGTCGGGCGGCTCGGCCTGGGACAGGCCAGGCAGGATGCGGACATCCAGCCGCGGGTCGCGGGCGGGGGCGCGGATGGCGCGGCGCGGGTCGATGGGCGGGCAGGGGACGGCGCGGTATTCGGCCTCGGCCCAGCCGCCGCGGGCGCCGGCCATGCCGCAGGCGATGATGCGCATCCGGCCGGCCGCGGGCAGCCAGTCGCCGATCAGGTCGAGCAGCGCCGGCTCGAACCCGGCCGGGGCCAGCTTGCCCATGCCGCGGTCCGAGGCGCGGGCGTCCACCGGCCGCGTACCGCGCATGGCCCAGGCGCGCAGCCTTGTGGTGCCCCAGTCGACGGCGATCCAGCCGGGGGCGGTTGGTTCGGGCGTCACGCCTTGCTCTTGTTCGAGACGTCGAAGATCACCGCGGCCATCAGCACCAGCCCCTTGATGACCTGCTGATAGTCGATGCCGATGCCCAGGATCGACATGCCGTTGTTCATCACCCCCATGATGAAGGCGCCGACCACCGCGCCGATCACCGTGCCGACGCCGCCCGCCATCGAGGCGCCGCCGATGAACACCGCCGCGATCACGTCAAGTTCGAACCCCACGCCGGCCTTGGGCGTGGCCGAGTTCAGCCGGGCCGAGACCACGATCCCGGCCAGCGCCGCCAGCATCCCCATGTTCATGAAGGTCAGGAACACCACCCGCTCGGCATTGATGCCCGAAAGCTTGGCCGCCTTGGCGTTGCCGCCGATGGCATAGATGCGCCGGCCGATGGTGGTGCGCTCGGACACAAAGGCGTAAAGCGCGACCAGCACCGCCATGACCATGAAGACATTCGGCAGGCCGCGGAAGTTCGCCAGTACCCAGGTCATCCAGACCAGCGCCAGGAAGATCAGCGCGTTCTTGGCGGCGAAGAAGGCGAAGGGCTCGTCCACGATGCCCACCGCCTCTTCCCGCTTGCGGCCGCGGATCTGCAGCCACAGGATCGCCAGCGCCGCGCCCCAGCCCAGGATCAGCGACAGCGTGTTGGGCTTGTCGGGGCCGAAGAGGTCCGGGATGAAGCCCGAGGCGATCATCTGGAATTCGCGCGGGAAGGGGCCGATCGACTGGCCTTGCAGGATCCACATGGTCAGGCCGCGAAACACCAGCATCCCCGCCAGGGTGACGATGAAGCTGGGGATCTTCCAATAGGCGATCCAATAGCCCTGGATGCCGCCGATCACCGTGCCGGCGGCCAGGCTCAGCACCACGACGACCGGGATCGGCAGGCCCAGCCGGACGATCATCAGCGCCGAAAGCGCGCCCACGAAGGCCGCGACCGAGCCGACGGACAGGTCGATATGGCCGGCGACGATGACCAGCAGCATGCCGACCGCCATGATGACGATATGGCTGTTTTGCAGGAACAGGTTGGTCAGGTTCACCGGCCGGAACAGGATGCCGCCCGTCACCACCTGGAAAAAGGCCATGATGACGATCAGCGCAAAGAGGATGCCGTATTCGCGAATGTTGCGGCGGATGAAGCCGAAGGTGTCGCCGCGGCGTTCGGTGGTCGTGTCAGACATGGGCGGCCTCTGCCTCGATTTCCTCGGGGGTGACGGTTTCGTCGGTCAGGTCGTGGCCCGAGCGGATGATGACCTGCATGATGCGTTCCTGCGTGGCCTCGGCCGTGGGCATCTCGCCCACCAGCCGGCCCTCGTTCATGACCAGGATGCGGTCGGTGATGCCCAGCAGCTCGGGCATTTCCGACGAGATGACGACGATCGACTTACCGGCGGCGGCAAGGTCGCGGATGATGGTGTAGATTTCATATTTCGCGCCCACGTCGATGCCGCGCGTCGGCTCGTCCAGGATCAGGATCTCGGGCTCGGCGAACAGCCATTTCGCCAGCACCACCTTTTGCTGGTTGCCGCCCGACAGGTTCACCGCCCGGCTTTCGACCGAGGGCGAGCGGATGTTGATGCGGCTGCGATAGTCGCGCGCCACCGCCCCCTCGCGCTGGCGGTCCACCACGCCGCGGACCGAGATGCCGGCCAGGTTCGCCAGCGGGATGTTGCGGCGGATGGTGTCGTCCAGCACCAGGCCCAGCGACTTGCGGTCCTCGGTCACATAGGCCAGCCCGGCGCGGATCGCGCGCGGCACGGTGGACAGGTCGGCCGGCTTGCCGTGCAGCGTGACCGCGCCCGATTTCCATTCGCCCATCGAGCGGCCGAACAGGCTCATCGCCAGTTCGGTGCGGCCCGCGCCCATCAGCCCGGCGATGCCCAAGACCTCGCCGCGCCGCAGCTCGAAACCGGCGCCCTTGACCAGCAGGCGGCCTTCGCGCGCGGGATCGGCGACGGTCCAGTCCCTGACCTGCATCACCACCTCGCCCACCTTCGGCTGGCGCGGCGGATAGCGGTCGTTCATCGAGCGGCCGACCATGTCGCGGATGATGCGCGATTCCTCGACCATGCCGCCGTGATGCGCCACCGTCGCGCCGTCGCGCAGCACGGTGATGCTGTCGCAGACCTGGCTGATCTCGTTGAGCTTGTGCGAGATCAGGATCGCCGTCATGCCCCGGTCGCGGAAACTGGCAAGCAGGCGCAGCAGCGCGTCGCTGTCGTTCTCGTTCAGCGACGAGGTCGGCTCGTCCAGGATCAGCAGGTCGACCTTTTTCGACAGCGCCTTGGCGATCTCGATCAGCTGCTGCTTGCCCATGCCCAGGCCGCCGACCTTGGTTTCCGGGCTTTCACGCAGGCCGACCTGCGCCAGCAGCTCGGCGGTGCGGCGGTTGGTCTCGCGCCGGTCGATGACGCCACGCTGGGCGATCTCGTTGCCCAGGAAGATGTTCTCGGCGATCGACATCTGCGGCACCAGCGCCAGTTCCTGGTGGATGATGACGATGCCCTGCGCCTCGCTGTCCTTGATGTCGCGAAACGCCATCGGCTGGCCGCCATAGAGGATTTCGCCCTGATAGCTGCCATGCGGATAGACGCCCGACAGCACCTTCATCAGCGTGGATTTGCCGGCGCCGTTCTCGCCGACCAGCGCGCGGATCTCGCCGCGCCGGACGGTCATGTTGACGTCGTCCAGGGCCTTCACGCCGGGAAATTCCTTGGTGATCCCCCGCATTTCCAGAATCGCGTCCATGGCCACCCCCTGCGGTCACGCGGATGGCGCCGCCGCAATAGTCCTGCGGCGGCGCGCGAAGGTCACTTCAGCTGGTCTTCGGTATAATAGCCCGAGCCGACCAGAACCTCGGCAAGGTTCTTTTCGGTCACGGCCACCGGCTCCAGCAGGTATGAGGGCACGGTCTTGACGCCGTTGTCGTAGCTTTCGGTGTCGTTCACCTCGGGCTGCTCGCCCTTCATCATCGCGTTGACCATGCCGACGGTGACGCGGGCCAGTTCGCGCGTGTCCTTGAAGATGGTGGAATATTGCTCGCCGGACAGGATCGACTTGACCGACTGGATCTCGGCGTCCTGGCCGGTGACGATGGGCATGGCCAGGTCGCCCGAGCCGTAGCCCACGCCTTTCAGCGACGACAGGATGCCGATGGACAGCCCGTCATAGGGCGACAGCACCCCATGCACCTGCTTGTCGGTGTAATTGGCCGACAGGATGTTGTCCATGCGCGCCTGGGCCGTGGCCGGATCCCAGCGCAGCGTGCCCACCTTGTCCATGCCCATCTGCCCCGAGGCGACCACCACCGAGCCTTCGTCGATCAGCGGCTGGATCACCGACATGGCGCCGTCATAGAAGAAATAGGCGTTGTTGTCGTCCGGGCTGCCGCCGAACAGTTCCACGTTCCAGGGCTTTTCGTCCGGGAAGCGTTCCTTGAGCCCGTCGACCAGGGTGGTCGCCTGCTCGACCCCGACCTTGAAGTTGTCGAAGGTGGCGTAATAGTCGATGTCGGGCGTGTCGCGGATCAGCCGGTCATAGGCGATGACCTTGATGTCCGCGGCCTTGGCATTGGCCAGCGCGTTCGACAGCGTGGTGCCGTCGATGGCGGCGATCACCAGCACGTTCACGCCCTTGGTGATCATGTTCTCGATCTGCGCCAGCTGGTTGGGGATGTCGTCGTCGGCATATTGCAGGTCGGTCTGATAGCCCGCCTCCTGGAACTGCTTGACCATGTTGTTGCCGTCGTCGATCCAGCGCGCCGAGGTCTTGGTCGGCATCGAGATCCCGACCATGCCCTCGGCCGCGGCCAGGCCGGGCAGCGAAAGCGCCGCCGCCGAGGCCAGAGCCAGGGCGTATTTCCTGAGATTCCGCATAAATCCTCCCTGTCGATATTGCCCCGGTTGGCGGCCGCCTCCACGGCCATGGCCAGCCGGTGCTTCCCCCTTGTTGCGCGGGACGCGGAAAACCGGCTCCTGCGACGATTCCGCGCGGCGGCGGCGGTCGCGGACCACCCATCCCACCGCGAGGCTAGACCCGGCCGATATGTCCGTCAATCATGCAGAAAGTGTGTTTGCATACCGCAATTGATATGCAGATGCCGGCCGGGGCGGCTTCAGGCATCGGCGCAGAGGTCGGACCAATCGGGATTTCGCTCGAACTGGGCGCGCACATAGCTGCAGGCCGGCACGATCAGCACGCCGCGGGCGCGCGCATCCGCAACCAGCCGCCGCACCATGGCGGCGGCGGCGCCCGAGCCGCGCATGGCGTCGGGCGCATAGGTGTGGTCGGCGACGATGATGCCGGGCCCCCCGGCATGCCAGGTCAACTCCGCCTCGCCCTCGATTCCGGGCATGGCGACGGCATAGCGGCCGGAGCTGCCGTAATCCTCATGGGTGACATGGATGGTCGGTTGCACCATGGTTTCCTCCGTCTCGTTGCCGCCATAACGCATGGCGGGTCCGATCCGGTCCATCCCCGGCGCTTGCGACGTTGCGGCCAAGGGGCCTGGCCGTCACCCAGGCTGCGGGCGGGGCGGTCCGTGGCGATTCGGTGGCGGCCGGGAATCCAGCGTCAGGGCGCGGCGCAATTCCGGCGAGAACGGCCCGGCCAGCCGTTCCAGCATGGCGATGTCGATCCCGATCCCGCCCATGCCGTCCTTGATGGCGCGCAGCCCGGTGCGGTGCCAGCGCCCGCCCAGCCGGCGCTCGATCTCCAGCGAATTCGAGCCGCAGTCGAGCGGCAGGCGCACGTGCCGGTCAAGCCGCAGGTAAAGCGGCACGGGCGTGCCCCGGCGCGCGCCGCCGACCAGGTGCAACCCCCGCCGGGCGCAGGGTCGGGCATGCAGCGGGGTTTCGCCCAGGCCGACCGCCAGTTCCACCAGCATGCGGCGCGAGATATAGCCGGGAACGGGCGCGCTTCCGGCGGTGCCGGCCGCGTCCTGCGGGCCGGCTGTCGTATGCGATTCGGCGCTCCTGGGCGTGGTGGCCAGGATCGCGGCAAGGGCGGCCGAGACCTCGGCCTCGGCGATTTCCCTGGGCGGGCCGGTGGCGATCAGCCCCTCGCCGCCGCCCACGGTGGGGGCAAGCCCGGCCTGGATCATCTCGCACATGACATCCTCGAGCCGGGAAAGCCGCTCGATCGCCTCGCCCATGGCGGCGCGGACCTCGTCCAGCCCGTCGGAAGCGTCGGGAACCTGGCGCAGCGGAAGGGCTTTGCCCTTGCCGGCCCGGCCTTTTCCCGTCTTTCCGATCCCTTTCGCCATCGCGACCCACCGCCGTTCGACATTGCCCTTTCGCCGATCCTATGACCGTGCGGCGCGCTTGGCCATATTCGTCGTGACGCGCGGCGGGAACGGGCCGACGGCCGGCTCAGGCGCGTTCGGAATACTCGAAAAGCTCGGTATTGACGACGATGGCCTCGTCCACCCCGACGAAGGGCGGGATCATGACGCGCACCCCGTTGTCCAGGATCGCCGGCTTGAAGCTTTTCGCGGCGGTCTGGCCGTTCAGCACCGGCTCGGTCTCGGCCACGCGGCAGACCACCTTCTGCGGGATGCGCACCGACAGCGCCTCGTCGCCGTAATATTCCACCGCCGCGACCATGCCGTCCTGCAGGAAGGGCCGCCGCTCGCCCAGCAGATCGGCGTCAAGCTCGGTCTGCTCGAAGGTTTCGCTGTCCATGAACACCAGCTTGCCGTCGGATTCGTACAGGAACTGCTGGTCCTTGGTCTCCAGCTGCACCTGCTCGACCTTGTCCTCGGAACGGAAGCGTTCGTTCAGCTTGCGCCCGTCGCGCAGGTTCTTCAGCTCGACCTGGGCAAAGGCGCCGCCCTTGCCGGGCTTGACGTGGTTCACCTTGACCGCCGCCCACAGCCCGCCGTCATGGTCCAGCACGACACCGGGCTTGATTTCATTGCCATTGATCTTGGCCATTCAGGATCACCTTGAAAGAATTGGAAAATCGCCCAGGGCTCGGGGGTTGAACCGCGATTGCGGGCACCTATATCCATTGCCGTGCCTCAAGGCAACCGAAACGCGTTTCATGCGTTGTCAAGGGTGCCATCGCATTTCTGCATGTCGCAAGATCGTTGCTTTTGGCGGCTATTCTGCGTATCTGCCGGGGCTTGCGCCCTGTGCATGGCGGTCATGCGGCTGGAGGCATACCGAATCACGGCACGGATCGGCTAAGCCGGCCAGCGCCGCCTAGAGGCAAGATGATGCAGCAGCCTTGGCAAGGGCCAAGGTGCGGGGGCTCCGCAAGAAAAACAGGATAATGATGATGCGCGATTTCGTGGATGGCTCGGCTTTCAATTTCGAACAGGGACAGCGGGCCCGCAAGCTTTTTGCCGCCGTTGTGCTGGCTGCGCTGGACGATGCGATCGCCGATGACAAAAAATACGGCAACGGGCCCGATCAGATTGCACGTTGGGCACGCTCGCGCGATGGGCGCGAGGTGTTGTCCTGCGCCGGCATCGACCCGAACGAGCGTGTCGTGAAGGGGCTGATGGAATTCGTGGCCAAGGGCGTGCGCACCTCGGTCGCGCTGTCGCGCGAGGAAAGCGAACGCCGCCACGCCGCCGAGGAAGCCGACGCGGCGTAATCGCCCCCGTCGCGCGCTGATGGGCCGTCCCGCGGGGCGGCCTTTTTCGTTGAATCGGCGAGGGAAGGTCAGCTTGGCGGGACATGCCCGACCTTGACCGGCCAGAACCCTCGGCCTAGCATCTGCTCGTCTGAAACAGGTTAGGCTCGGGAAGGTTGGCCCGGCCCCCGCCCTGCGGGTCTTTCCGTTGCTGGCAACGGCCCAAGACTATCAAGACGCCTGCGCGGTGCAGGTGTCGATAGAAAGGGCATGGCATGAAACCCAGGATTTCCGTTCTGACTCTCGGCGTTGCCGATCTGGAACAATCGCTTTCCTTCTACCGCGACGGCCTTGGGCTACCCACGAAAGGCATCGTCGGCCAGGAGTTCGAGCATGGCGCGGTGGCGTTCTTCGATCTCTCTGGCGGGCTGAAACTGGCGCTCTGGGCCCAGGCCGACATTTCCCATGATACCGGCTTGCCGAAGCGGCCCGTCAGTCCGACCGCCTTCACCATCGGCCATAACGTAAGGCGACGGGAGGAGGTTGATCAGATCATGGCCGCTGCGGAACAGGCAGGTGCAGAGATCGTCAAACCCGCGCAGGACACGTTCTACGGCGGCTATGCGGGCTATTTCCGCGACCCAAACGGGCACTTGTGGGAAATTGTCTGGAACCCGGAACTGCTTCCGGCAGAGGATTGATTTCCTCTGCGAGTCGCTGGTCCGAATTTAGGCCGGAGCTAAGGGCTCAAGCTCCTTGCCCTCTTAGCCGAACAGCCGCAGCGCCAGCGGTGCGATGATCGAGGTCAGCACCGCATTCAGCCCCATGCCGATGCCGGCAAAGGCGCCGGCGGTCTCGTTCACCTGGAAGGCGCGCGCCGTGCCGATGCCATGCGCGGCCACGCCCAGCGAAAAGCCGCGCGCCCGCCAGTCGCGAATCCCCAGCGCGTTCAGCAGCGGCGTGGCGATGATCGCGCCGAAGATGCCCGTGACCAGCACCAGGACGGCGGTGATCGTGGGCTCGCCGCCCAGGCCCTCGGCGATGCCGATGGCGACGGGGGCGGTGGTCGATTTCGGCGCCAGGCTGGCCAGCATCACCTCGGACAGCCCGAAAGCCTTGCCGATGGCCAGCGCCGAGACCACCGCCGTCACCGAGCCCGCCAGCAGCGCCGCGACCAGCGGCAGCGCCGCCTTTCTGACCCGGCGCAGGTTGTCGTAAAGCGGCATTCCCAGCGCCACCGTGGCCGGGCCCAGCATGAAATGCACGAATTGCGCGCCCTCGAAATAGGTCTGGTAGCTGGTGCCGGTCAGCCCCAGCACGCAAGCCAGCAGGATCACCGCGCACAGCACCGGATTGGCCCAGCTTTGCCGGCCCATGGCGCGAAAGAAGGTGTCGCCCAGCCAATAGGCGATCAGCGTCGCCGTCAGCCACAGAAGCGGCCCTTGGGTCAAATAGCTCCAGATCAGCGCCGCGTCGGTCATTCCTCGGACCCGCCCGTCCAGCGCACCACGGCGCGAAACACCAGCGCCCCCGCCGCAATGGCGAGCGCGGTCGAGACGGTCAGTGCCAGCGCCACCGCCAGCCCGTCGCTGCGAAACTGCCCCAGATGCGCCACCACGCCCACCCCTGCCGGCACGAAGAACAACGACAGATGGCCCAGGATGCCGGTGACGACCGGGCGCAGCATCTCGGCCAGCGCCGGGCGCAGCGTGCAGGACAGCACCAGCAGCAGCAGGCCCAGCACCGGGCCGGGCAACAAAAGGCCAAGGCTGCGCGTCGCAACCTCGCCGATGAGCTGGAAGACCAGGATGATGGCAAGCGCGGGAATCATGCCGGCCAGATTAGCAGCGGATTTCTTGTGGTGAACCCTTAAATCTTGTGGATAACCGCCGAGCGCCCGCCATATCTGGGGGTTTGTGTTGACTTGAGCGGCCCGATGGCGAAGAATCCGGGGGATTTGAACGATCTTCGTGGACCCTTCGCATTGCGTTTCGACCGCCTGCGCCTCAATGGTTTCAAGAGCTTCGTGGACCCGACCGACCTGGTCATCCACGAGGGCCTGACCGGCGTGGTCGGCCCGAACGGCTGCGGCAAGTCGAACCTGCTCGAGGCGCTGCGCTGGGTCATGGGCGAAAACCGGCCCACCGCCATGCGCGGCGACGGGATGGAGGACGTGATCTTTGCCGGCACCGCGCGGCGTTCCGCCCGCGCCCATGCCGAGGTCACGCTGACCATCGACAACAAGGACCGCCTTGCCCCCGCCGGGCTGAACGACGCGGATTCGCTGGACATCACCCGCCGCATCACCCGCGACGCCGGTTCCGCCTATCGCATCAACGGCAAGGAAGTGCGGGCGCGCGACGTGCAGATGCTGTTCGCGGATGCCTCGACCGGGGCGCATTCGCCGGCGCTGGTGCGGCAGGGACAGATTTCCGAGCTGATCAACGCCAAGCCCAAGGCAAGGCGGCGCGTGCTGGAGGAGGCGGCGGGGATCTCCGGCCTCTACCAGCGCCGGCACGAGGCCGAGTTGCGGCTGAACGCGGCCGAGGCGAACCTGACGCGGGTCGACGACACGCTGGACCAGCTGTCCACGCAGGCGGCCAGCCTGGCGCGGCAGGCCCGCGCCGCCGCGCGCTATCGCGAGATCGGCGCCGCGCTGCGCCGGGCCGAAGGGGTGCTGCTGTATCGCCGCTGGGCCGAGGCCGACCAGGCCAAGGCCGCGACTGCCGAGGCGCTGCGGGCCGCGATCCGCGCTGCCACCGATGCCGAGGGCCAGGCCCGCCGCGCCATTGCCGCCCGCGAGGAGGCCGAGGCGAAGCTGCCGCCGCTGCGCGAGGAGGAACAGGTCGCGAGCGCCATCCTGTCCCGCGCCACCGTCGAGCGCGAGGCGCTGGACGAGGCCGAGGCCCGCGCCGGCCAGGCGATCCAGACCCTGCTGGCGCGCATCGCCCAACTCGATCGCGACATCGAGCGGGAATCGGCGCTGAACCGCGACGCCGGCGAGGTGATCGAGCGGCTGGAATGGGAAAGGCGCGAACTGGAAAAGGCCGGGCAGGGCCATGACCAGCGGCTGGACGCCGCCGGCACCGCCGCCGAAGAGGCCGCCGAGGCCCTGCGCGAGGTCGAGGCCAAGCTGGCCGAGCTGACCGACGAATCCGCCCGCCTTGCCGCCCGCCACCAATCGGCCGAGCGGCTGGTCCACGACCTGCGCCAGATGCAGGAACGCGCCACCCGTGCCGCCGCCGAGGCCGAGGCCGCCGCCGCCCGCGCCGCCGATGCCGGCGCCGAGGCCGATGCGGCCCGCGAAGCTGCCGAGGAAGCGCAGGAAGAGGCCCGCGAGCGCGTCGAATCCGCCGAAGAAGCGCTGGCCGAAGCCGAGGAAGCCCGCGGCGCGCTGGAGGCCGAGGAATCCGCCGCCCGTGCGGCACGGGCCGAGGCCGAGGGCGAGGTCTCGGCGCTGAATGCCGAGATGGCGGCGCTGAAGCGGCTGGTGGAACGCGGGCAGGGCGGCGATTCGATCCTGGACCTGGTGCGGGTCGCGCGCGGTCATGAGACCGCCTTTGGCGCGGCGCTGGGCGACGACCTGGGCGTCGGGCTGGCCGATGATGGCTCGGGCTGGCACCTGCTGCCGGGCTATGACGCACCGCAGGCGCTGCCCGAGGGCGTCGAGCCCTTGGCGCCGCATGTCGAGGGGCCGGAGGCGCTGGCGCGGCGGCTGTCGCAGGTCGGGCTGGTCGCGGATGCGGCCATGGGCGCGGCGATGCAGGCCCGGCTTGCCCCCGGCCAGCGGTTGGTCACGCGGGCGGGCGACCTGTTCCGCTGGGACGGCATGCGGGTGATGGCGGGCGAGGCGGCGTCCTCGGCCGCGCTGCATCTGCAAAAGGTCAACCAGCTGGCCGAACTGGCTGAACAGGCCGGGGCGGCGCAGGCCCGCGCCGAGGATGCGCAGGCCGCGCATCAGGCGCTGCGCGACCGCCACCTGGCCGCGACCGAGGCCGAGAAGCGCGCCCGCGACGCAAGGCGCGAGGCCGAGCGCGGGCTCTCGGACGCCGTGCGCGCCGTGACCCGTGCCGAATCCGAACTGGCCATGGCGCAAAGCCGCGCCGAATCCGCCCGCGCCGAACTGGCCCGGCATCGCGAGGATGCGCTGGACGCCCGTGCCCGGCTGGCCGAGGCCGAGCGGGCGCTGGCCGAGCTGCCCGACCGCGGTGCGGCGGCCGCGGCGCTGGAACATGCCCGCACCGGGGTCGAGGCGGCGCGTATCGCCACCATGACCCGGCGCAGCGGGCTGGACGAGCTGCGGCGCGAGGCCAATGCGCGGGTGAAGCGCCTGCAAGAGATCGCCAAGGAGGAATCCGGCTGGCGGCTGCGGCTGGACCAGGCCGGCACCCGCGCCGCCGAACTGGCCGCCCGCCGCGAGCAGGCGGCGGAGGATCTGGAGGAAGCCGAGGCCCAGCCCGAGATCCTGGCCGAGCGCCGCGGCGTGCTGACCGAGGCCGAGGCGCAGGCCGCCGCCCGCCTGGCCCGTGCCCGTGCCGCGCTCTCCGCCGCCGACCAGGCGCTGCGCATCGCCGCCGAGGCCGAGCGCGAGGCCGAGCGCGCCGCATCCGACGCGCGCGAGTCCCGCGCCGCCCGCGAGGCCCGCGCCGAGGCGGCGATCCAGGCCGAAACCGCCGCCCGCCTGCGCATCCACGAGGAACTGGAAGCCACGCCCGAGGCGCTGCTGGAATCCCTGGGCGAGGTCGAGGAAATCGCCCCCGAGGCGCTGGAGGACCAGATCGCCCGCCTGCGCCAGAGCCGCGACGCGCTGGGCGCGGTGAACCTGCGCGCCGACGAGGACAAGCGCGAGCTGGAGACCGAGCGCGACCGGCTGGCGACCGAGAAAGAGGACCTGACCGAGGCGATCCGCAAGCTGCGCCAGGGCATCGGCAGCCTGAACCGCGAGGGGCGCGAGCGGCTGCTGGCCGCCTTCGACACGGTGAACGCCAATTTCACCACGCTGTTCACGCATCTCTTCGGCGGCGGCGAGGCGCGGCTGGTGCTGGTTGAATCCGACGACCCGCTGGAGGCGGGGCTGGAGATCATGTGCCAGCCTCCGGGGAAAAAGCTCTCGACGCTCAGCCTTCTTTCGGGGGGCGAGCAGACGCTGACGGCGCTGGCGCTGATCTTTGCGGTCTTCCTGGCCAACCCCGCGCCGATCTGCGTCCTGGACGAGGTGGACGCGCCGCTGGACGACGCCAACGTCACCCGCTTCTGCGACCTGATGGACGAGATGACGCGGCGGACCGAGACCCGCTTTCTTGTGATCACGCACCATGCCGTCACCATGTCGCGCATGGACCGGCTGTTCGGCGTGACCATGGTGGAACAGGGCGTCAGCCAGCTGGTCAGCGTGGATCTGAAGCGCGCGGAGGCTCTGGTGGCCTGACGCGCAAAGCGGTAATCAGCGCGCGATTTCCGCAACGGAGAATATGATGCGAACCCTGGTTCCTCTTGTGCTGGCGGCGCTGATCCAGGCGCCCGCGGCACAGGCGCAGGTCATGGGCGATCCCGAGGTGATTCGCCTGTTGATGACGGATTTCGGCCTGCCGGCCAAGCTGACCACCGACAGCGCCGGCGATCCGCTGATCGAAAGCCGCATCGACGGCACCAGCTTCCAGGTCTACTTCTACCAATGCGAAAAGACCTGCGGCGCGATCCAGTTCTCGGCCGGGTTCGACCTGGACGATTCGATGCCCGAGAGCATGGCGAACCGCTGGAACCGCGAGAAGCGTTTCGGCAAGGTCTGGCTGGACGAAACCGGCGATCCCTTCATCGAGATGGATATCGGGGTTGCAGGCGACGGCATCGGGCGCAAGAATTTCGACGACGCGCTGGATACCTGGCGCATCGTGCTGAGCGATTTCCGCGACTTCATCGACTGGTAGGAGAAAAGCATGTCCATCGAGACGAAACTGGCAGAGCTGGGGATCACGCTGCCCGACGCGCCCGCGCCGGCCGCGAACTACGTGCCCTATGTGATGACGGGCAACCTGCTGTTCGTCTCGGGCCAGATCAGCCCGGCCAAGGGGCGGCTCGGCGCCGACCTGGCGGTCGAGGAAGGGGCCGAGGCGGCGCGCGGCTGCGGCCTGGCGCTGCTGGCGCAGGCGCGGGCGGCGCTGGGGTCGCTGGACCGGGTGGCGCGGGTGGTCAAGCTGACCGGCTTCGTCAACTCGACCCCCGAGTTCACCGACCAGCCCGAGGTGATCAACGGCTGCTCGAACCTGATGGTCGAGGTCTTCGGCGACAAGGGCCGCCATGCCCGCGCCGCCGTCTCGGCCCCGGCCCTGCCGCGCGGCGTCGCGGTCGAGGTCGAGGCGATCTTCGAGTTCGCCTGATGGGTCTTGACCCGGATTTCCTGCGCCGGCCCATCGCCCATCGCGGGCTGCACGGGCCGGGCGTGCCGGAAAACAGCATGGCGGCGTTTCGCGCCGCCATCGCCGCGGGCTACGGCATCGAATGCGACATCCAGCGCGCCGCGGACGGCACGGCGCTGGTGTTTCACGACGACGACCTGCCGCGGCTGACCGGGGCCGAGGGGCTGGTCAGCGCCCTGGGCATCGACGCGCTGTCCATGCTGCGCATCATGGGCACCGCCGAGCATATCCCGACGCTCTCGGAACTGCTGGCCGAGGTCGCGGGCCGGGTGCCGCTGCTGATCGAGATCAAGGACCAGAGCCTGCGCTCCTCGGCCGAGGTGGGCGCGTTGCAGGCCGAGGTGGCGCGGCTGCTTGCCGGCTATGACGGCCCGGTCGCGGTCATGTCCTTCAACCCCCATGCGGTCGCAGCCTTCCATGCCGCTGCGCCGGGGGTGACGGTGGGGCTGACCACCTGCGGCTATGAGGCCGAGGACTGGGACATGCTGGACGCCGAAACCCGCGCGCATCTGGCCGCCATCGCCGATTTCGACCGGGTGGGGGCCGGCTTCATCTCGCATGACCGCCGCGACCTGGCCAATCCGGCGGTGACGGCGCTGAAGGCGCGGGGGGTGCCGGTGCTGTGCTGGACCGTGCGCTCGGCCGCCGAAGAGGCCGAGGCGCGCCGCGTCGCCGACAACATCACATTCGAGCATTACCTGCCCGCCAAGCCCTGACAATCGCCGCGCCCGCGCCTATGTTGCCCCCATGAGCGAGCTTGCCGTTTCCGTCCTGCCTGCGATTTCCGGGATCGACGCCGCCGAATGGGACGGCTGCGGGGCGGGCGCCAACCCCTTCACCACCCATCGCTTCCTGTCGGCGCTGGAGCAATCGGGCTCGGTCGGCGAGGGGACGGGCTGGCACCCAAGCCACCTGGTCGCGCGGCTGGACGGGCAGGTCGCTGGCGTCGCGCCCTGCTATGTCAAGACCGACAGCCAGGGCGAATACATCTTTGACCACGGCTGGGCGCAGGCCTATGCGCGGGCCGGCGGGCGCTATTACCCCAAGCTGCAATGCGCCGTGCCCTTTACCCCCGTCACCGGGCCGCGGCTGATCGCGTCCAGCCCGGCGGTGCGGCGCGGGCTGCTGGCGGCCATGGCGCAATTCGCGCAGCAATCGGGCCTGTCCGGCGCCCATGTCACCTTCTGCACCGAGGCCGAGGCGAGGCTGGGCGAGGCGGCCGGCTTCCTGCCCCGCGCCAGCGAGCAGTTCCACTGGCTGAACCGGGGCTATGCCAGCTTCGACGACTTCCTGGCGCAGCTGTCCTCGCGCAAGCGCAAGGCGATCCGCAAGGAACGCGAGCGGGCGCAGGCTTTCGGCGGCAGCATCCGCAGCCTGACCGGGGACCAGATCCGGCCCGAGCATTGGGACGCCTTCTGGATCTTCTACCAGGATACCGGCGGGCGCAAATGGGGCCGGCCCTACCTGACCCGCGCCTTCTTCGACATCCTGCACCGGACCATGCGCGACGACTGCCTGCTGGTCCTGGCCCTGCGCGACGGCCGCCCCGTCGCCGGGGCGCTGAACCTGGTCGGCAGCGACGCGCTTTACGGCCGCTATTGGGGCTGCACCGAGGACCACCCGTTCCTGCATTTCGAACTGTGCTATCATCAGGCCATCGACTGGGCCATCGCCCATGGCCTGTCCCGCGTCGAGGCCGGGGCGCAGGGCGAACACAAGCTGATGCGCGGCTACATGCCCAGCCAGACCCATTCGCTGCATTGGGTCGCCGACCGCGGCTTTCACGACGCCATCGCCGATTACCTGGAACGCGAACGCGAGGCCGTGGACCAGGAAATGGCGATCCTGGCCGAGATGGGTCCGTTCCGCCGCGGCGAGGTCAGGGACGCTTGACCAGCCGGAACGCGGCCGAGGCGCCCCAGCCCGCCGCCACCGCGATGGCCAGCGACATGATGCCGTAGATGAACGGCTGCTCCAGCGCCAGGCGATAGAGCCAGCGTTCCAGCCCGACCTTGCGCACCTCGATGGGCGCGCGGAAGGTGTCGATGACCCGGCCGTCGCGCAACAGGAAGATGCGGGTGCTGTAGACGCCCTCGACCAGGTTGGCGGGCAGGCGGACATCGGCGCGAAACAGCGTCTGCTCGGCCAGCCGCACGGCGCCGTCGTCCTGGCGGTAAAGGTCGGACGCGCGCCGCAGGCGGATCAGCGCCTCGGTATAGGGCACGGCATCCTCGACCTCCATAGGCCCGGCAAAGGCGCGCATCGCCAGCGGGATCGAGATGCGGTGGCGCTGGTCCTCGGCCGTGGGCAGGATCAGGTGCAGGGGCCGCGTCGTCGCCACCACGTAGAAGCTGGGGGCCGCGCCGACGCTGACCCGGCCGGTATTGATCCAGATGCCCAGCCGGCGTTCCTTGTGGCGCACGGTCAGCGCCTGGGCCGGCCCCTCCAGCGTGACGATCACGTCCAGGGGCGCGCCCGCCGGGATCTGCGTCTCGCGCTTGATGGCGCCGTAGATGATGATCTCGGAACCGTCGAAGCTGGTGGTGATGTCCACGTCGTCCCGCGACAGCCCGGCGACGATCTGCTCGGGCGGGGGCTGCGGGGTGGCCGGCTGCGCATTCGCCGGCAGCGCCAGCAGGACCGGCGCCAGGGCGGCGAAAAGCGCGTGCCGGATCATGGCAATATCCCCGGCGTGATCGAATAAAGCTCGTCCGGGCGCAGGAACAGGTCCAGCGCCAGCTTGCCGCAGACCCCCAGCACCAGAAGCGCCAGCAGGATGCGCAGCTGCTCGGCCCGCAGCCGGGCGCCCAGGTGGGTGCCGATCTGCGCCCCGGTCACGCCGCCGACGATCAGCAGCACCGCCAGCATCACGTCCACCGTGTTCGAAGAGACGGCATGCATCAGCGTGGTATAGGCCGACAGGAAGGTGATCTGGAACAGCGAGGTGCCGATGACCACCTTGGTCGGCATCCCCAGCAGGTAGATCATCGCCGGCACCATGATGAAGCCGCCGCCGACGCCCATGATCGCGCCCAGCACCCCCACGGCGGCGCCGACCAGCAGGACCGGGATCGCGCTGATGTACAGCCCCGAGGCGCGGAACTTCATCTTCAGCGGCCATTTGTGGACCCAGCCGTGCTGGTGGCGGCGCATCGGCTTGATCGGCCCGCTGCGGCGTGCGCGGTGCAGCGCGCGCAGGCTTTCCTGCAGCATCATCGCGCCGATCAGGCCCAGGAAGACGACATAGCAAAGCTGCACCACCAGGTCGACCTGGCCCAGCCGCGACAGCATGTTGAAAAGCAGCACCCCCGCGGAGGAACCGACAAGGCCGCCCCCCAGCAAGACCCAGCCCATGCGGAAATCCACGCTCTTGCGCTTGACATGCGCCAGTACGCCGGAAAAGGACGAGGCGACGACCTGGTTGGCGCCGGTCGCCACCGCGATGGCCGGTGGAATGCCGATGAAGAACAAGAGCGGCGTGATCAGGAAGCCGCCGCCGACGCCGAACAGGCCCGACATCAGCCCGACGATGCCGCCCAGGCCGATCAGCACCAGCGCATTGACCGCCACTTCGGCGATGGGAAGATAGATCTGCATGTCCTGCCCGGCTTATTGCCTTGTCCCGATGCTGCCCCGGCAACAGCCCTGCGTCAAACGCTTCCGTGGCCCTTCCGGCGGGTTGTCGCAAGCCTGTGGCGCGGATAAAGCAGATGTGACGGGCAGATAACGGCAAGGGACGCGGGCGGCGTGGACAGCGGCCCGGCGCGGCCGCCGGACAGGGAAGACCATGCGCATTCTGATTACCAACGACGACGGCATCAACGCTCCGGGACTCGAGACGCTGGAGGCGATCGCGACCGAGGTCGCCGGTCCGGGCGGCGAGGTCTGGACCGTCGCCCCCGCCTTCGAGCAATCGGGCGTCGCCCATTGCATCAGCTATGTCCACCCGACGCTGATCGCCGAGCTGGGCCCGCGCCGCTATGCCGCCGAGGGCACGCCGGCCGATTGCGTGCTGGCCGCTATTGCCGACGTGATGCGGGACAATCCGCCGGACCTGGTGCTGTCGGGGGTGAACCGCGGCAACAACTCGGGCGAGAACGTGATGTATTCCGGCACCGTGGGCGGCGCGATGGAGGCGGCGCTGCAGGGTCTGCCCGCCATCGCGCTGTCGCAATACATGGGCCAGCGCACCGCGGCGCTGGACGATCCGTTCCAGGCGGCGCGGGCGCATGGGCCGCGGCTGATCCGGCAATTGCTGGATTACGGCGACTGGACCTCGGACCAGGATTTCCGGCTGTTCTACAACATCAACTTCCCGCCCTGCGACGCGGCCTCGGTCAAGGGCACGCGGGTCGCGCCCCAGGGCCGCCGCCAGGGCGTCCGCTTCGAGGTCGAGCCCTATCACGCCCCGAACGGGCGCCGGTTCCTGTGGGTGCTGGGCGGCTCGCAGACCGCGCAGGCCACGCCGGAGAGTGACGTGGACGCGAATATGCGCGACTATATCTCTCTGACGCCGATGCGGCCGGACCTGACCTGCCACAAGACCCTGGCCGAATTGCGCGGCGTGCTGGAGGAGGGCTGAACCTGGGCATGAGCGACGATCCCGAGGCCGCCGAACGCAAGATGCGCTTCCTGTTCGCGCTGCGGCAGCGCGGGGTCACGGATCCGCGCGTTCTGGAGGCGATGGAGCGCATCGACCGCGGCGAGTTCGTGCGCGGCCATTTCGAGGATCGCGCCTATGACGACACGCCGCTGCCCATTCCCTGCGGCCAGACCATCAGCCAGCCCTCGGTCGTGGGGCTGATGACGCAGGCGCTGGAGGTCGGGCCGCGCGACAAGGTGCTGGAGATCGGCACCGGCTCGGGCTACCAGGCGGCGGTGCTGTCGCTCTTGTGCCGCCGGGTCTATACCATCGACCGACACCGCCGGCTGGTGGCCGAGGCCGAGGCGCTGTTTCGCCACCTGGGCCTGCCCAACATCACCGCGCTGGTCGCCGACGGCTCGCGCGGGCTGCCCGAGCAGGCGCCCTTCGATCGCATCATGGTGACGGCGGCGGCCGAGGATCCGCCGGGCCCGCTCTTGGCGCAGTTGAAGATCGGCGGTATCATGGTGGTGCCGGTCGGGCAGTCGGATGCGGTCCAGACCCTGATCCGCGTGCGGCGCGGCGAAAGCGGCTTTGACTATGACGAATTGCGGCAGGTGCGCTTCGTGCCGCTGGTCGAGGGGTTGGGACAGACATGACCCCCGGCCGTCCAGAGTGAGGAACGGGCAGATGATCAAGATCAGGCAGTTGGCGATGCTCGCCGGCGCTGCGGTGGCGCTGGCGTCCTGCGGGCCGCAGGGTGGCCTGGATTTCAGCAATTTCGACCCCGATCTGCGGCGTTGGGGCCGGGGCGGGCTGGAAACCGCCGGGGCGGCGGCGCGGGCCCAGCCCCGTCCGGCGCCGGACCAGCGAGGCGTGATCTCCTATCCCGGCTACCAGGTCGCCATCGCGCGGCAGGGCGATACGGTGGCCACCATTGCTGCCCGGCTGGGGCTGAACGCGGCCGAACTGGCCAGGTACAACGCCATCGAGGCCAATACCGTGCTGAACCCCGGCGCGGTGGTTGCCCTGCCGCGCCGCGTTTCCGCCGGGGTGCCGGCGGCGGCGCCTGTCGTCTCGTCCACCGGGCAGGTCAGCGATCCCTTTGCCGGGCAGGGCGTGCGGCAGCCGAACGTGCCCCCGGCCGCGGGGGCGGCGGGGGCGGTGACGGCGCAGACCCTGCCGGCCGCCAGCCAGCCCCGCCAGCATGTCGTCGCCGCCGGCGAGACGGCCTGGTCCATCGCCCGCAAATACAATGTCTCGGTCAACGACCTGGCCCAGTGGAACGGGCTGACGCAGCAGATGACGCTGCGCACCGGCCAGCGCCTGCTGATCCCCGTCGCCGGGCAAAGCCGCCCCGCCACGGCGGTCGTCACCGCGCCCGGAACCGGAAGCCCGACGCCCCGGCCGCCATCCTCGGCCGAGCCCCTGCCGAACGAGCGCACGCAGCCCGCCGCCAGCGCGGTGAACAAGCCGGCCGGCCCCGACCTGGGCCAGACCCGCACCGCCGCCTCGGGCAGCGGCAAGTTCCGCATGCCCGCCAACGGCGCCATCATCCGCACCTACCAGAAGGGCAAGAACGACGGCATCGACATTTCCGCGGCACCCGGCAGCACGGTTGCGGCCGCCGGCAGCGGCACCGTCGCCGCCATCACCCGCGACACCGACCAGGTGCCGATCATCGTCGTGCGCCACGAAGGCAACCTGATGACCGTCTATGCCGGGCTCGAGGATGTCGCCGTGACCAAGGGCCAGTCCGTCAACGCCGGCACCCCGCTGGGCAAGGCCCGCAGCCAGGGCGTCGTGCATTTCGAGGTGCGCAACGGCTTCGACAGCGTTGATCCCGAGAAATACCTGAACTAGGCGGCCCTGCGGCGCGGGGCGCATTCGTCCCTCAGGTCACGGCGGCGGGCCGGGCAAAGCGCGGGTCTTTCCAGCTTGCGCTTTTCAGCACCTCCTCCAGCACCTCGACCGCGCGCAGCACGTCGACATGGCGCAGGTAGAGCGGCGCAAAGCCGAAGCGCAGCGTCGAGGGCGCACGGAAATCGCCGATCACCCCGCGCGCGATCAGCGCCTGCATCACCGGCCAGGCGTGGTCGTGGCCGAAGGCGACCTGGCTGCCGCGGCGGGCGGGTTCGCGCGGGCTTTCCAGCGTTAGCCCCAGCCCGGCGCAGCGCGCCTCGACCAGCCGGATGAACAGATCGGTCAGGGCCAGGCTTTTCGCCCGCAAGACGCCCATGTCCACCCCGTCCCAGATCGCCAGCGCGCCCTTGAGCGCCCGCATCGACAGGATCGGCTGGGTGCCGCATTGAAAGCGGCGGATGCCGGGGTCGCCCTCGTATCCCGTCTCGAAGGCGAAGGGCCGGGCATGGCCCCACCATCCGCTGAGCGGTTGGCGCGCCTGCCCCAGGTGCCGGTGCGCGACATAGACGAAGGCCGGCGAACCCGGCCCGCCGTTCAGGTATTTATAGGTGCAGCCGACGGCGAAATCCGCCCCCGCCGCGTCCAGTTCCACCGGCAGCGCCCCGGCCGAATGGCACAGATCCCAGACGGCGATGGCGCCCGCCGCCTGGATGCGCGCAGTCAGGGCCGCCATGTCGCGCAATTCGCCGGTCTTGTAGTTCACATGGTTGACCAGCACGGCGGCGACATCGGCATCCAGCAGATCCTCGATGGTGGCGCCGTCGACGCCCTCCAGCCGGAGCCGCGCGCCGGGCAGGGTCGAGGCGACGCCCTCGGCGATATAGAGATCGGTCGGGAAGCTGCCGCTTTCCGCGACGATGGTGCGGCGCCCCGGCCGCAGCGCCATGGCGGCATGCAGCGCCTTGTAGATGTTGACCGAGGTGGTGTCCGCCACCACCACCTGCCCCGGCGCCGCGCCGACCAGCCGGCCGATGCGCTCGCCCAGCTCGACCGGCAGGTCGAACCAGCCGGCGCCATTCCAGCTGCGGATCAGCTGGCCGGCCCATTCGTCGCGGGCGGCGCGCAGCAGCTCCTCCTGCGCGGCGTGGGTCGGCACGCCCAGGGAATTGCCGTCCAGATAGACCTCGTCCGGGGACAGGATGAAGGCGTCGCGCAGGTGGCGCAGCGGGTCCTGCGCGTCCATCGCCTCGATCGCGGCACGGTCGGGAAGGGTCATGGCTCGTCCTTGTCGGATGGTTCCGGCGCCGGGCCGGTCGAGTTGCGGATGATCAGCTCATGCGGGCCCACGCGCTGCAATTCCTTCAGCGGCCGGCCCTCGAGCAGGCCGGCCAGGCAATCGGCCAGCGGCTCCCAGCTGTCGCGCAGCGGTGCCTTGGTCACGCTGAGCGCCGGGAAGAAGGCCGAGGCCCGCAGCGCCGGCAGGTGGTCGTCATGCGCCATGACCGACACGTCGCCGGGTATCCCCAGCCCCAGCGCCTCGAGCGCCTTGTAGACGCCCTTGGCGATATGGACATGGCTGCAGATGATCGCGGTCGGGGGCTGGTCGCCCTGGCGAAACATCTCGACGGTCGAGACCAGCCCCAGCGCCTCGGTCATCTCGCCGTGCCGGGTCAGCGCCGGGTCGAAGGCGATGCCGGCCTGCTCCAGCGCCCGGCGATAGCCGCGCAGCCGGGCCGAGGCGAAGCTCAGCCCCGGCCGGCCGTTGATCAGCGCGATGCGGCGATGGCCAAGCCCGGTCAGGTGGCTGGCCATCTGGTGCAGGATGCCTTCGTTCTCGATGTCGAAATAGGCGTGGTCGGGCGCCGGGCCGATGCGGCCATGCACCACGAAGGGGATGTCGTTGTCGCGCAGGAAGGCCGCGCGCGGGTCGTCGTCCGAGGGGCTGAACAGCACGAAACCGTCCAGAACCCCGTTGCCGATCAGGCGCTTGTAGACCTCGATGACCGGCTCTTGCGGGCGGGTGACATGCAGCACGAATTGCATGCCGCGCCCCGAGAATTGCGCCGAAAGCCCGGCGACGCCCTCCATGAACAGCCCGTCCTCGGCCAGGTTGGTCGATTGCGGCACCACCAGCGCCACCATGCCCGAACGCCCGGTCACCAGCTTGCGCGCCGAGATATTGGCCTGATAGTTCAGCGACCGCGCCACGGCCTTGACCCGTTTGCGCGTCGTCTCGTTCACATCGGAATGGTCGTTCAGCGCCCGGCTGGTCTGCGTGATCGACAGCCCGGCGGCCCGCGCGACATCCTTCAGCGTGGCCAATTCCCAGCTCCTCCTTGGGCCGCCTGCTTGCCCCGGAAAGGTCTAGAGCATCCGCCCCAGCCGGTCCATAGCCGCGATCCTGGGCATGGCGCGCGGCAAGGCCCTCGCCGGATCGGCCGCGCCTTGGGTCCAGCCCGGCGCGGCGCAGCCGGGCTGGCCGGCCCCATATCGTAGCCCATATCGCGAAAGGCGCGGCCCGGCGGAACCGGCCGCCAGGGAATGCGGCGTTCTTCCGACCCAAAGGCCCCTGGGGCCCAGGACTTCGTCATGCTGCAAGCGCGTCGCATGGGGGCGCGGCGGTTCCGCCCGCCACAGCCATGCGTGTCAATAACAGCCGATCTTGGCGATCCGGCCGTTCTCGCCGATCTCGAAATTCATCCGGTCGGCGCGGTAATCCATCGTCACCGCATCGCGCGGGCCGATGATGCGGGTGCCGGCGGGCAGGATCATCCTGTCCAGCACCGCGCGCGGCTGGCCGACCAGGCCCCGGAACGGCGCCGCGTTGCAGCTGTCGGCCTGCGGTGCCGGCGGCTGCGCCGGCGGCGGGGCCTCGGCACAGGCTGCCAGCGCGCAAAGCGGCGCCAGCAGCAGGAAACGCCCGATCCTCCGCATCGTCAGCCGCAATCGATATTGTAGATATTGCCTGCCGCATCCAGCCGGAAGACGATGCGCAGCGGATCGTATTCCTGCGGCTCGATGCCGCGATATTCGACGACGCGATAATCGCGGGTCACGCCCAGGGTCGGGATGATGCTGCCGGGCTGGCCCAGGGCCGAGACATAGTTCTTGGCATGGCAGGCGTCGGGTTCGCGCGATTCCAGCCCGCTGACGCCGGCCACCGGCACGGGCGGCAGCGGCGCGACGGCCGGAACCGGCTCGGGGGCCGGCGCATAGGCCGGAGCGCAGGCGGCCAGGGGGGCAAGGGCAAGAAGCGCGATCAGGGCTCGGGTCATCGGGCAATCATCCAGTAAGGGAATTTCTGGCGCGGCAGCATAAGGGCGCGGCGTCGGAATGAGAAGCGGCGCCTTGACGATTGCGGCACGGCGTTGCCGCGAAACCGCGGGTGCGGCGGCCTATTCGGCCGCCTCGGCCAGCGCGTTCCGGCCGTTGCCGTAGCAGGACAGGAACATGGCCACCGCGCTGCGGTTCACCTTGCGCAGAAGCTCCTTGTCCACCGATTGCGGTCCCAGGAACAGGGCGCGGTCGTGGATCGTGACCCCGGCCAGCTCGATAAGCTGGTCGGCGGCCAGTTCCAGGTCGGGAATGCGCAATTCGCCGCGTTCGATGCAGCGCTCCAGATAGCCGATCAGCTGCTGGCGCAGCAGCGCCGGCCCCGACTCGGGCGAGGCCCGCCAGGTGCATCAGGTTGCCGATCGGATGCGGGGAATATTCGTTGGCGGCGCCGATCAGCTGCGACAGCGATGCGGTCGCGGCCATGGCCGTCGCCGCGATGTCCAGCGCCATCGCGAAGAGCCGCACCAGCCCGCCCAGAACCAGCCCGGTCAGGATCTCGGCCCCGGCCAGGGCGGCCAGGTGCAGCAGGCTGCCGATGTCCCCAAGGGGCTGCGCGCCTTCCGCCAGAAGGGGCGTGACCGCCATGGCCAGCGCGGCGCGCACCCGCACCGGCAGGGCGCGTTCGGAAAAGACCGGCAGCATCGCGAAACAGGCCTGCACCCGGCAATAGGTCAGCATCAGCGTGGCCAGCATGGCCGCCAGGCGCGGATCGGCCAGGAATTGCGTCATGGCGCCACCGTGCCGCGCAGCCGGATCTGCGCGGCGGGGTCGATCTCGTCCAGCCCCAGCACCGGCGTCGCGATCCCGGCCGAGGACAGCATCATCCGCACCAGGCGCCTGCGGTGATCGGGCACCGCAAGCACCACCTCCAGTCCGGGGGACAGGCCGGCCAGGGTGGCCTGGACGGCCTCGGCCAGGCGTTTCTGGATCTGCGGGACGGCACTGGCCCCGGCCCTGGCGCCTTCGGCCTCGCCGCGGGCGATCTCGGCCTCCCATTGCGGATGCAGCTGCAGCAACCCCAGATAGCCGTCCTGATCCAGGAACTGTTCGGTGATCTGGCCGCGCAGGCGCTTGCGCACCTGTTCATAGACGGCCTCGGGCGAGGCGGCATTGCGCGATTCGTGAACCGCGTCGGTGATGAGAACCAGGTTGCGGATCGAGATGCGTTCCTCCAGCAGGCCGCGCAGCACGGCCAGCAGCATCTCGGGCGACACCTTGTCGGGCACCATGCTGTCGAAGAAGCGCTGGTTGGCCTGGGCGCGATGCTCGTCCGAAACGCCGCACAGCTCGCGGATCATGCGCTGCATCGAGGACAGGGTCAGAAGCGCGGGCAGGTTGGTCTTGACCACCTCCATCAGATGCGTGGACAGAACCTCCATCGGGGTGACGACGGTGGCGCCGGCGATCGCCGCCTCGTCCTGCCATTCCGGGGCGATCCAGCGCGCGGCGCTGTCGTAGACCGGCTCGCGCACGCTTTCGCCCGCAAGCCCCTCGAGCGTGGATTCCGCCCCCAAGGCCAGCACGCCCTGCGGCCGCAGGACGCCCTTGCCGCGCACCACGCCGTGCAGCCGGATGACATATTCGCCGTCCTGGAAGCCGGTGCCGTCGGTGATGCGGACATCGGGCAGGATCAGCCCGTAGGCGCGGGCGATATGCAGCCGCAGGTTGGTGATGCGCTGGCCCAGCCCGCGCGCCGGGTCCAGCGCGCTGACGATCAGCCCCGCACCGATCTCGACGCAGATCTCGTCGGTGTCCAGCACGTCGCCGATGCGGGTCGGCGCAGGTGCGGCGTTCCGGGGCTCGTCCGGCGCGGCCCTGGGGGCCGCCTTGTCCTGGCGGGTGCGGATGAACCAGGCCGTCGTGCCCAGCACCGCCGCCAGGCCGAAGAACACCAGCGTCGGCATGCCGGGCACCATGCCGATGACCAGCATCCCGACCGCGCTGATGAAGGGCACCTGCCAGTTGCTGAGGAATTGCTGCGACAGAAGGTCCGCCGTCGTCTCGGTCGCGCCGCCGCGCGACAGCAGCAGCGCCGCCGCCATCGAGGTGATCAGCGCCGGGACCTGGCTGACCAGCCCGTCGCCGATGGTCAGCTTGGAATAGGTGCTCATCGCCTCGCCCAGGGGCATGCCGTGCAAAAGCACGCCCGCGGCCAGGCCGACGAACAGGTTGATCAGCGTGATGACCAGGCCGGCGATGGCGTCGCCCTTGACGAATTTCGACGCGCCGTCGAGCGAGCCGAAGAAGCTGATCTCGCGCTGTTCGCGGGCGCGGCGGCGCTTGGCCTCGTCATGGTCGATGGCGCCCGAGTTCAGGTCGCCGTCGATGGCCAGCTGCTTGCCGGGCAGCGAATCCAGCGCGAAGCGGGCCGAGACCTCGGCCATGCGCCCCGACCCCTTGGTGATGACCATGAAGTTCACCACCGTGATCACGGCAAACACCGTCAGCCCGACCAGGAGCGAGCCGCCGGCGACGAATTCCGCAAAGGCCTGGATGACATGGCCCGCCGCGGCGGTGCCGTTCTGGCCGTCGGTCAGGATCAGCCGCGTCGACGAGATGTTCAGCGACAGCCGGATCAGCAGCGAGACCAGCAGCAGGACCGGGAAGGCCTGGAAATCGGTGGGCTTTTCCACCAGCGAGGCCATCACCAGGATCAGCGTCGCGCTGGCGATGGACAGTGCGATCCCCAGGTCCAGCAGCCGCGCCGGCATGGGGATGACCATGGACAGCACGATCAGCAGCAGAACCCCGGTGATGATCAGCGGCCGCGCCGCCCAGCCGGTTGCGGATGTCTCGGCAAGGCTCATTCCTGGGCTCCCTGGGGGCTGGGGGGTCTGGCGGGTTCAAGCAGGCGCTCGATGCTCCAGGCCGGGCCGGCCAGCATGCCCGAGCGCCTGAGAAAGATCAGGACTTCGATCCGGTCCGCGGGCGAAAGCCGCATCAGCCTGTCGCCCATGTCGGCCGGCAGCGGCTCGCCGTAAAGCAGCCGGTCGGTCGCCTCGCGGATCAGGCCGTCGCGGGTCGACGCCCCGTCCGGGCCGGGTCCGGCGGCAAGCGCCGCGGACAGGATCAGCACCGCGATCACGATGCCCTCTTCAGCTCGCGCAGCGCGTTCTCGACATCGCCGAACGAGGGGCGGACATGTTCGGGCGCGGATTGCCGGCCCACCTCGACGCAAAGGTTGGTCGCATGCTGGTGCAGCCCGGCGATCAGCACCGACTTGATCACGTCGTAGAAGGCCTGGTCCTGCCTGGTCACTGCCCCAAGCCGCTGGGCGAAGGGCGCGACGAGCCCATAGGCCAGGAACACGCCCAGGAAGGTGCCGACCAGGGCGCCGCCGATCATCTTGCCCAGCACCTCGGGCGGCTGGTCGATCGAGCTCATGGTCTTGATCACGCCCAGCACGGCGGCGACGATTCCCAGCGCCGGCAGGGCGTCGGCCATGTTCTGCAGCGCATGCGGCGCATGCATGGCTTCCTCGTTCATCAGCCCGATGCGCTGCGAAAGCATCTCCTCGACCTGATAGGGGTCGTCGTAGTTCAGGCTGGCCGAGCGCAGGGTGTCGGCGATCAGCGTCACCACATGCTCGTCGGCCAGGATCCGCGGATAGGCCTGGAAGATCGGCGAGGAGCCGGGGTTCTCGATATGCTCTTCCAGCTCGACCGGGCTGGCGCGGGCGATCCGCAGCAGCTGGAACAGCAGGCACAGCACGTCCTGCACGTCGGATTCGTGCCAGCGCGGCCCCTTGAGCGAGCGGCCGATGCCGCCCAGCGCCTGCTTGATCACCACCGTCTCGTTGGACAGCAGGAACGAGCCGATCGCCGCCCCGCCGATCATCATCATCTCGAAGGGCAGCGAATGCAGGATGACCCCCAGCTTTCCGCCGGCCAGGAGGTAGCCGCCGAAGACCATCGCGAAGGTCACGACAATGCCGATCATGCCGAACATCTGTTCACCTACTTCCCGGCGGCCCGAAGGGCGCCCATGTATGAGGTCAGGACCGCGGCATGGCCCGGCTCGACCGAGGCCATGATGCGTGCGCCGGTTTCCGGCTGGACGCGGGCAAGGATCTGCGCGGCGAAATCCGGCGGCAGGTTCGACAGGACCATGGCCGCCTGTTCCGGCTTCATCTGGTCGTAGACCGCGATCAGCCGCGTGATGTCCTCGGTCTGCGCTTGGCTTTGGCCCCGGTTGTTCTGGGCGATCTGCTGCTTGAGCTTGCGCAGCTCGACCAGCCGCTCGGTCAGCCGCCTTTCGGCCGAGGCGATCTCGGCCTTGCGACGCTCGATGTCCTGCATGTAGCGGTCGATGCGCAAGGCGCGTTCGCGCAGCGTCTCAGCCAGGGCCACCGCTTCGGGGACATCGGTGCAGCCGGCCATCAGCTCGGACGGCACGGCATGGGCCGACAGGCGCGACAGCCCGTCCATCAGCATCGCCGCCTGGCCGGCCGCGGCCAGGATCATCACGCCGCCCAGGATCGACAGGACCGGCTTACGCATCGGCCACCGCCCCCTCGCGCCGCCGGCGGCGTTGCAGCCGGTTCGGCCGCTGCGGGCCGGGCTCGGCGAATTTCTGCTGGAGCATCCAGAAGGCGCGTTCCTGCTTGGCGCGCTCGATCTCGTCGGCAAGGGCCTGGGTGGCGGCGGTGGCCTCGGCCTTGGCCAGCAGGATGGATTTCTCCAGCCGGCCGATCTCGCTGGTCATGACGGCGATGGCGCCGCCCAGGCCGGTCTCCAGGTCGTTCAGCTTGCGCAGCCGGCGGGCCAGCATGAAGCAGAATCCCGACAGCCCGATGGTGAAGGTGATCAGAACGACCTGTAAAAGCTGCGCAATCGTCATTGGATCCTGAACTCCGTGATGAGGACATCGGTGAACGCCTCCTTGCCCAGGACGAAGACGGCGCGGGTCGCCAGCTCGTCGCGGACGATGTCCAATATTCCGCGCTTTTCGAAAGCCGCGGGGTCTATGTCGGTGAGAAAGCCGTTGAAGCTGTCCAGCAGGCGCGGGATCAGGTGCTCGACCTCGGCGCGGCGGTTCTGGTCGGTCTCGATCTTGACCGTCATCACCAGGGTCCGCGCCCGCGGCCCGGCCAGCGTCAGCACGATCTGGGGAATGTCGACGAAAGCCACGGCCGGCGCGGCCACGGGCTGCGCCTTTTCCTGCCTGGGCGCCAGAAGCGACATGGGCGACCAGAAGCCAAGCCAGGTCGAGGCGAAGCCCGCCCCGCCCAGGACAAGGGCCAGCCCCAGCGGCAGCAGGATGCGCTTGATCCCCCCGCCGGTTTTTTCTTCCGCGTTGATGTCGGCGACATCGGTCATGGTGATTCTCCGTCCGTCCGGGGACTGGATATCACCAGCGGGCTAACCAATTCTTAATCGCCCCCGTGCCATGAAGGTCGCGACAAGGATCACGGCGATTCGAAGGGGACGGTTTTGCTGAAGCTGCAGGACTACTGGCGCGAAAGAAGCGCAAGACAAAGGGCCGTGCTGGCGGCTGCCTTCCTGTTCACCTTTGCCGCCATTGCCGGGCTTTCCTGGCTGGCCAGCCGGCCCGGCATGGCGCTGCTGTATTCGGGGCTGGATTCGCAGCAATCCGGCGCCGTCATGACCGCGGTCGAGAAATCCGGCGTCCCCTATCAGATCCGGGGCGATTCGATCTGGGTCGCGGAAAGCCGGCGCGACGAATTGCGCATGATGCTGGCCGGCGAGGGGCTGCCCTCGGCCGGGGGCAAGGGCTATGAAATCCTGGACGGCATGTCGGGCTTCGGCACCACCTCGCAGATGTTCGACGCCGCCTATTGGCGCGCCAAGGAGGGCGAGCTGGCGCGCACCATCCTGGCCCTGCCGAACGTCAAGGCGGCGCGCGTGCACCTGGCGGTGCCGCAGGGCCGCGGCTATCGGCGCGAGGCCGAGGCGACCGCCTCGGTCACGCTGACGACCGACGGCACGCCGATCAACCGCAGCCAGGCCAAGGCGCTGAAGTTTCTGGTTTCCTCGGGCGTGCCGGGCATGTCGGCGGACCGGGTGGCGGTGATCGACAGCGAACGCGGCGTCATTTCCTCGGGCGAGGATTTCGCCGGCGAGGATCGCGAGGCCGAGATGAAGCGCAATGTCGAGCGCATCCTGGCCGCGCATGTCGGCCATGGCAACGCCATCGTCGAGCTGCACCTTGACGTGGTCAACGAATCCGAACTGCTGACCGAGCAGCGCTTCGACCCGCAGGAACGCGCCCTGATCTCGCAGGAAAGCGAGGAAAGCGCCGACGAAAGCAGCAATGCGCAGCAGGGCGCGGTCACGGCCGCCTCGAACCTGCCCGAGGGCCAGGAGAATGCCGGCGACCAAAGCCGCTCGTCGCGGTCGGAAACCCGCCAGCGCTCGAATTTCGAGGTCAGCAAGGTCACGCGCGAGGTGACGCGCCAGCCCGGCGCCACCCGGCGCCTGACCGTCGCCGTGCTGGTGAACGGCGTCGCCCGGACCGAGGCCAATGGCGAAACCGCATTGGTGCCGCGCGAAGAGGCCGAGCTTCAGGCGATTCGCGAACTCGTCGCCTCGGCCGTCGGCTTCGACGAGGGGCGGGGCGATGCGATCACCGTGAAATCGCTGGCTTTCGCCTCGCTGTCCGAGGCGGGCACCCTGGCCAGCACCGGCGGCTTCCTGTCCAGGCTGGACCTGAACGGGCTGATCCGCCTCGCGCTGGTCGGCTTTTTCGCGCTGGCGCTGGCGGCCTTCCTGCTGCGCCCGCTGCTTCGCTCGAGGCCCGCGGGCAATCCGGCGCCCGCCCTGCTGGACCGCTCAGAGCCGCCGGCGGCGCTGGCGGCCGCCAGGGCCGAGGGGGCCCCCCTGCCGGCCCAGGCCAGCATCGTCCCCGAGATCGACTTCACGCCCATGGGGGCAGAGGACGGCGATCCGGTCGGGCGGCTCAAGGAACTGATGAAATCGCGCAAGGACGAAAGCCTGCAGATCCTGTCGGGCTGGATCGAGAAACGTGAGGATGCGCTATGAGACCTGCCGCGCTTCGGCTTGATTCGTTTTCCTCGGGCGCCGCGGATGCCGGGCAGCTGGCCGCCGCGATCGAGCGCGAGGAAGCCTTTCAATGCGGCTATGAAAAGGGCCTGGCCGAGGGACGCGAGGCCAGCCTGGATGCGCTGACCCAGGCGCTGGCCGAGTTTCGCCGCGACATGCAGATCGGCCAGGAAAAAGAGGCCGCGTTGCGCGCCGATCTCCGCAAGGCGCTGGCGCCGGTGCTGCACGCGCTGGTGGACCTGCTTGGCCCGCGCTCGCAAAGGGAACGGCTGCGGCTTGCCCTGGCCGAGGAGGTGGCGCGCATCATCGAGCATGCGCCGGACCGCGCGCTGGTGGTCCGTTGCCCGCAAGACCTGCACCCGGACCTGGCCGATTGCCTGGCCCGCGCGCAATTTCCCCAGGTTCGGATCGAGAACCTGCCGCCGGGCCGGGAGATGGTCGAGCTGGTCGCCGGCCAGGGCACGATCCTCTTTGACCCTGCCGCGGCCGGGGCCGAACTGAAGGCCATCATCGACGACATCAAGACCGAGGACTGATCATGGACGATCTTGCCAGCCTTATCGCCACCGACCAGATCCAGGTGGAAATCACCATCCGGCTGGGCGGCACGCAACTGACCGTCGCCGAGCTGTCGCGCCTGCGGCCGGACGACGTGCTGACCCTGGACCAGGACATGTCGGACGGCGTCGAGATCTGCGTCGGCGACAAGGTCATCGCGCGGGGGGAACTGGTCTCGGGCGATGAAACCGGCAACCGGCTTTGCGTCCGCATCCTTGGCCCGGCCAGCGTATCGTGATCCGGCTTGCCCTTGTCCTTGTTGCTGCGTTGCTGCTGCCGCAAGTTGCGGTGGCGCAGGATCTGCCGCTGATCGACGCGGCGGGCCTCGATGCGGTGGCCGGCGGCATCGGCCGGCATTCGATCACCCTTCTGGCGGTGATGACGGCGCTGTCGCTGGCGCCGGGGATCGCCATCATGGTGACCTGCTTTCCCTTTATCGTGACGGTGCTGTCGATCCTGCGCCAGTCGCTGGGATTGCAGCAATCGCCGCCGAACATGCTGATCGTCAGCCTGGCCATGTTCCTGACCTGGTTCGTGATGAGCCCGGTGCTGACCGAGGCCTGGGAGGTCGCGGGCGCCCCCCTGCGCGACGGCGCGATCAGCGTCGAACAGGCGTTCCAGCGCGGCATCGTGCCCTTCCGCGGCTTCATGGAGCATCGCACCGACCCCGAGATGCTGGCCACCCTGGCCGAGATCGCCCCCGATCCCCAGGCATCGCCCGACCGGCTGTCGGTGCTGATCCCCGCCTTCATGCTGAGCGAGATCCAGCGGGCGTTCGAGATCGGCTTCCTGGTCGCGCTGCCCTTTCTCATCATCGACCTTGTGGTTTCGGCCGTGCTGATGTCGATGGGCATGATGATGGTGCCGCCCGTCGTGGTGGCCCTGCCCTTCAAGCTGGCCTTCTTTGTCGTCGTGGACGGCTGGGGCATGATTGCGGCCGCGCTGGTGCGCAGCTATCAATAACAAACCGTTCGCCGGACGTTCCGGGCCAGCCTGGGGCCGGCGCATCCGCAAGGTCATGTCGTTCCGATATTTTCAGGAGCAGCGAATTTGAACATCCGACCGGAAACGGACAGCAGGCCAGGTGGGGGCAGGGCGATGCCCCGCCTGCTTGCGCTGATCCTGGCGCTTTTCGCGGCGGCGCCGGCCCTGGCCCAGGCCCCCCTGCGGGTCGAGTTCGTGCAGGTCGAGAAGGCCGCCCTGACCTTTGACGCCGCCCTGACCGGAACCGTCCATGCCAAGGACAGCGTCGATGTCGGCTTCCGGCTGGGCGGCCGCGTGATCGAGGTGCTGGTGCGCGAAGGTGATCGCGTCACCCAGGGCCAGCCGCTGGCGCGGACCGATCCGGTGCAGCAGGAACAGGCGTTGCGCGTGGCGCAGGCGGCGGTCGCCTCGGCCGAGGCGGCCGAGGCCCAGGCCCGCCAGGCGCTGCAGCGCGCCGATGCGATGCTGAAGCGCGGCGTGGGCACGCGCGCCGCGCTTGACGCGGCAAGCCAGGCCCTGTCGGCGGCCAGCGGCGGGCTGGCGCAGGCGCGTTCCGCCCTGGGCCAGGCGCAGCGCGCGCTGGAGGATACGGTGATCCGCGCCCCCGGCGACGCCATCGTCACCGCGCGCCGGGCCGAGCCGGGACAGATCGTCGGGGCGGCGCAGGCGGTGATCTCGCTGGCTTCGGCCACCGGGCGCGAGGCGGTGTTCCAAAGCCCGGACACGCCGCTGCTGCGCGGTGCGATCGGCGCGCCGGTGACGCTGACGGGGATCGATTTTCCCGACCTGCACATGACCGCGCAGGTGACGGAGATCGCGCCGCTGGTCGATCCCGCCACCGGCTCGGTCACGGTGCGGGCCGAGATCGAGAACGCCCCGCCGACCGCCAGCCTGCTGGGCGCGGCGGTGCGGGGCGCGGTGCATTTCCCCGCAGGCAGCGGCATCGCCGTGCCCTGGACGGCGCTGACCTCGGTGGAGGGCGAGCCGGCGGTCTGGCTGGTGGGGGATGACAATCGCGTCTCTCTGGCACCGGTTCGGATCGAGCGTTTCGCCAACGGCACGGTGATCCTGGGCGCCGGGGTGGAACCGGGGCAGACCGTGGTCGGGGCCGGGTCGCAGATGCTGTATCCCGGCCGCGTGGTCGCGGATGCAGCGGTGGAGGGGGAATGATGCGCAAGGCCCTGATGTCCGCGCTGCTGGTCCTGGTCGCGCTTGCCGGCGGCGCGGCCGCTTTCTCGTGGCCCTGGCAGAAACCCGACGAGGCGACCGTCCCGGCCCCGCGCCCGGTGGCCAGCATCCTGGTCAGCGACGCCCAGGCGGCCGGCCATTCCATCCCCGGCGTGATCGCCGCGCGGATCGAGGTCGCCCTGGGCTTCCAGACCCTTGGCCGCGTGACCGCGCGCAATGTCGATGTCGGCGATGTCGTCCGCCAGGGCGACGTGCTGGCCAAGCTCAATCCCGACGACCTGCAGGGCGATGTCCGCGCAGCCCAGGCCGCGGTCGAGGCGGCGCAGGTGGAACTCCGCACCGCCCAGGCCACGGCCGAACGCACGCGGTCGCTGGCCAGCCGCAACGTCGCCTCGACCGCGCAGCTGGAACAGGCCGAACGCGCGCTGGCCGCGGCGCAGGCCGCCGAGCAGCAGGCGCAATCCGAACTGATCCAGGCCCGCGACGCCGAGGGCTTCGCCGAGATGCGCGCCCCTTTCGCCGGGGTGATCAGCGCGGTTTTCGTCAATGCCGGAGCCGTGGTCAGCGCCGGCGAGCCGGTGCTGCGGCTGTCCACCCAGGACGGCATCGAGGCGGTGATCGACCTGCCGGACATCGTGCTGTCGCGCGTGGGGCAGGGCGATCCCTATGAGGTCTGGACGGAAAACGACCCCGGACGCATCGTGCCGGCGACGGTCTCGCAGATCGAGCCGGTGGCGGATGCCGCGACCCGGACTCGGCGCATCCACCTGGCGCTTGGCGAGGATGCCGATTTCCGCCTGGGCGCGCTGGTGCGGGCCCGTCCCGCCGGCGCCGCCGCCGCGCGGCTGGTCCTGCCCCAGGCCGCCATCCTTGAACGCGACGGCGCCCAGCATGTCTGGGTGGTCAGCCGCGACGGCGACCAGGGCACCGTCGCCCTGCGCCGGATCGAGACCCTGGGGCCGCCGATCGGCGGACGCGTCACCGTCGCCTCGGGCCTGGTCCAAGGCGAGGAGGTGGTGATCCGCGGCATCCATTCCCTGGCCGAGGGCCAATCCGTGGGACAAGGCGTGACACCATGACCAGAGGCGGCTTCAACCTGTCCGACTGGGCGCTGCATCACCGTTCGCTGGTGTGGTTCCTGCTGATCGTCTCGATGGTGGCGGGCACGCTCGGCTATCTGCGCCTGGGCCGCGAGGAGGATCCGAACTTCACCATCAAGATCATGGTGATCAGCGCCTCGCTGCCCGGCGCCACCATCGAGGACACGCTGGAACAGGTCACCACCCGGATCGAGACCAAGCTCGAGGAACTCGACGAGCTGAAGTTCACCCGCTCGGTCACCATGCCGGGGCAGTCGGTGGTCTACCTGGAGCTGGACCCGACGATCCGCGGCCCGCAGGTGCCCGAGGTCTGGAAGCGCGTGCGCAGCATGATGTCGGACATCCGCCCGGAATTTCCGCAGGAGTTCCAGGGCTTCCAGTTCAACGACGATTTCGGCGACGTCTTCGGCAATATCTATGCCTTCACCTCGGACGGCTTTACCCAGCGCGAGCTGCGCGACCGGGTCGAGGACATCCGCAAGCAGGTCCAGGCCCTGCCCATGGCGGGCAAGACCCTGCTGCTGGGCGTGCGCAAGGAACGGATCTTCCTGGAGTTTTCCTCGGCCCGGCTGGCGGCGATGGGGCTGAACCACAACCAGGTGGTGCAGACGCTGGCGCTGCAAAACGCCATCTCGCCCTCGGGCATCGTGCAGGCCGGGCCCGAGCAGGTGCTGGTGCGCGTCGGCGGCCAGTTCGACGACGCGGCCGCGATCGCGGCGGTGAACCTGCGGGTCGGCGACCGCTTCTTCAACATCGGCGACGTGGCCACCGTGCAGCGCGGCTACGAAGACCCGCCGAGCGCGCTGTTTCGCTATAACGGCAAGGAGGCGGTCGGCCTTCAGATCGGCATGCGCGAGGGCGGCAATATCCTGGAATTCGGCGAGCAGGTCGATGCGCTGATGGCCGAGGTGGCCCGCGGCCTGCCCATCGGCATCGAGATGGCCAAGTTCGCCGACCAGCCGCATGTGGTGAACGAGGCCGTGGGCCATTTCGTCCAGGCCCTGGCCGAGGCGGTGGCCATCGTGCTGCTGGTCAGCTTCGTCAGCCTGGGCCTGCGCGCCGGGCTGGTGGTGACGCTGACCATTCCCCTGGTGCTGGCGATCACCTTCATCGTGCTGGACATCTATGGCATCACGCTGCAGCGCATCTCGCTTGGCGCGCTGATCATCGCGCTGGGGCTTCTGGTCGACGACGCGATGATCGCCATCGAGACGATGATCTCGCGGCTCGAGGTGGGCGACAGCCTGGAACGCGCCGCCAGCCATGCCTGGAGCTCCATCGCCTTCCCGATGCTGACCGGCACGCTGGTCACGGTGGCGGGCTTCATCCCCATCGGGCTGAACAGCTCGGCGGCGGGCGAGTTCACCTTTTCGCTGTTCGTGGTGATCGCCGTCTCGCTGATCGTCAGCTGGATCGTCGCGGTGCTGTTCGCGCCGCTGCTGGGCGTCACCATGCTGCCCGCGACCATGGCGCATAAGTCCGAACGGCCGACCTGGCTGCGCCGGCAGTTCCACGGCCTGCTCCTGTGGGGCATGCGCCACCAATGGCTGACCATCGCCATCACGCTGGCCGTGTTCGCGGTTTCGGTCGTGGGCATGCGCTTCGTCGAGCAGCAGTTCTTCCCTACCTCGGACCGGACCGAGATCATCGTGGACGTGACCGAGCGCGCCAATGCCTCGATCGCCAAGACCGACGCCGATATGGCCCGGATCGAGGCGATGCTGGCCGAGGAACCGGACGCGCAGTTCTGGACCACCTATGTCGGCCGCGGCGCGCCGCGCTTCATCCTGTCGATGGACGTGCCCACGCCCGGTCCCTACATGGGCCAGATCGTGATCCAGACCCCGGATCTGGCGGCGCGCGACCGGCTCAAGGCGCGGCTGGCCGAATTCGCCGGGCGCGAACTGGTCGGCACCGACATCTATGTCAAGAACCTCGAGATCGGGCCGCCGGTGGGCAAGCCGGTGCAATACCGCGTCTCGTCGCCCGACCCGGAACAGGCGCGCGACGCGGCGCGCGAACTGGCCGCGGTGCTGGCGACCGAGCCGCGGCTGCGCGACATCGCGCTGGACTGGAACGAACCCGCCCGCGTGGTGCGGCTGCAGGTGAACCAGGACCAGGCCCGCCGGCTGGGCCTGACCAACGAGGACATCTCGGGCGCGCTTTCGGGCACCTTCAACGGCCGGACCATCACCCAGCTGCGCGACGGCATCTTCCTGATCGACGTCGTCGCCCGCGGCTCGCAGGCGGATCGCGAATCGCTGGAATCGATCCAGAACCTGCAACTGGCGACGCCGACCGGGATGCCGATCCCGCTCGCCTCGCTGGCCAAGCTGGAATACGATACCGAGCAGCCGCTGATCATGCAGCGCGACGGATTGCCGACGGTGACGGTCAAGGCCGCCATCGCCAGCAAGGACCAGCCCGCCACGCTGGTCGAGGCACTGGCCGAAAAGGTCGCACGCTTCCAGGCCGGCCTGCCGCCCGGCGTCAAGGTCGTCGTCGGCGGCACGGTCGAGACCTCGGCCGAAAGCCAGCAGCCCATCGCCGCGGTGGTGCCGATCATGCTGCTGATCATGGCGACGCTGGTCATGGTGCAGATGCAGGGCTTCCGGCTGTCGCTGATCGTCTTTGCCGCGGCTCCGCTGGGGCTGATCGGCGTGGTCGCGGCACTGTTGCCCTTTGGCGTGCCGATGGGCTTCGTCGCCATCCTGGGCATCCTGGCGCTGATCGGCATCCTGATCCGCAACTCGGTCATCCTGGTGCATGAGATCCAGGAGCTGATCGCCAAGGGGCACGCGAAATGGGACGCGGTCTTCGAGGCATCGGACAGCCGCGCCCGCCCGATCCTGCTGACGGCGGCGGCGGCCAGCCTGGCGCTGATCCCGATCTCGCGGCAGGTGTTCTGGGGGCCGATGGCCTTCGCGATGATGGGCGGCATCATCGCCGGCACGCTGGTCACGCTGATCTTCGTCCCGGCGCTTTACTGCGCCGTCTTCCGGGTTCGACCGCCCCAGGGCGACCCGATGCCCGACCCCGAGGACCGCGCCCGCGCCGCCGCGCAAGAATAAGGCCCGGTGCCGGCGGGAAGGGTTCCGCTGGCGCAATGCGGATTGCCGTCCGCGGCGGTGCCTGGACGTGAGGCCGGCGACAGTAGCCCATCTTCGCCCTGTGGTGTAGGGCGGGCCGATGGGCGGATGCCGCGTCGGGGCCGGATTGCGGAGGCCGGGTCAGAACCCGGCCGCGACGTGTGCCGCCGGGAAGGACGGTCGCCCATCGCCCGGATGTCGCGACAATGTCCCTGCCGGAATCCACCGGGCCAAGAGAATCGGGAAGAGGTTCCCGCAGCCATGGCGGGATCCTGGCTTTGACCCTGCGACAACGGAACTGGCTGCCGCTGCCCGTCTGGCTGTGCCGCTGCCGCGAAGATCATCCCACCGGCGGGCCGAAGATCACGACCGCGGCGAAACCGCCTGGGCATTCGCGCCAACCGGAACGGTCCCGTCCGGTCCTCGCTGTTGGCAGGCGGCGCCTAGTGGCTGACAAGACATCGGTCCCGCTCAGCCCTCGGGGTCGGCGGCGATCTCGGCGGCGAAGGCGGTGCCGAACCGCTCGAGCCGCGCCTCGTCCAGATAGCGCGACAGCTCGCGCGGCCGGTCCTCGGCGATGCGGCGCAGGGCGGAGTTGCTGACGGAGAGCGGCTTTTCGGTGCCGTCCTCGCCGCGCGCCAGCCGGGACTGCGCCTCGGCCAGCCGGTCGAACAGATCGCCCGAGGCACGGCCAGCCAGCGCCCGGCGCGCGGGATGCATCGGCGCGACCTCGCCGGCGATGACGCGCAGGAATTCCTCGCCATAGCTTTCCAGCTTCTTCGCGCCGACGCCGTTCACCCGCGCCATCTCGTCCAGCGTCCGGGGCCGGGTCTGCGCCATCTCGATCAGCGTGCGGTCGGGGAAGATGACATAGGCCGGCACCCGCGCCGCCTCGGCCAGCGCGCGGCGCTTGGCCTTGAGCGCGGACAGCAGCGGCGCGTCCTCTTCGTCGACCGAGGCGCGGACCACCACGGCGGGGCGCGCGCGGGCCATGGCGTCGCGGCGCAGGGTGATGCGCGTCTCGCCGCGCAGCACGGGATGGGCGGCGGCGGTGATGGCAAGGCCGCCATGGCGTTCCGGGTCGGGGCGGATCAGGTCGTGGCCCAGCATCTGCCGGATCACCGCCTGCCATTGCGGCTTGGCCATGTCGCGCCCGACGCCAAAGGTCGGCAGCCGGTCATGGCCCCGGCTGCGGATGCGGTCGGTCATGGTGCCGGTCAGCACGTCGATGACATGGCCCGCGCCATAGGTCTGGCCGGTGCGCAGGATGGCCGACAGCACCTTCTGCGCCGCCTCGGTGGCGTCGAAGCATTCGGGCGGGTTGTCGCAGATGTCGCAATTGCCGCAGGGCCCGGCCTCTTCGCCGAAATAGCGCAGCAGGGCGACGCGGCGGCAGCCCGTCGCCTCGGCCAGGCCCAAGAGCGCGTTCAGCCGGGCGTGGTCGGCGGCCTTGCGCTCGGGCGGGGCCAGCCCCTCGTCGATCTGGCCGCGGCGCAGGCGGATGTCGTCGGGACCGTAAAGCGTCAGCGTCTCGGCCGGGGCGCCGTCGCGGCCGCCGCGGCCGATTTCCTGGTAATAGGCCTCGATCGACTTCGGCAGGTCGGCATGGGCGACCCAGCGGATGTCGGGCTTGTCGATGCCCATGCCGAAGGCCACGGTCGCCACCACGATCAGCCCGTCCTCGCGCTGGAAGCGCATCTCGACCTCGCGGCGCTGGTCGGGCTCCATGCCGCCGTGATAGGCGACGGCGGCAAGGCCGGCCTCGTTCAGCGCGCCGGCCAGCGTCTCGGTCTTGGCGCGGGTGCCGCAATAGACGATGCCCGACTGGCCGCGGCGGGCGGCGGCGAAATCCAGGATCTGCCGGCGCGGCCCGTCCTTGGGCTGGAAGGCCAGGTGGATGTTCGGCCGGTCGAAGCCGCGCAGGAAGATCTGCGGCTGCGCGCCGTCGAACAGGCGCTTGACGATCTCGTCGCGCGTTTCCGCATCTGCGGTGGCGGTGAAGGCGGCCAGCGGCAAGGACAGCGCCCGGCGCAACTCGCCCACGCGCAGGTAGTCGGGGCGGAAGTCATGGCCCCACTGGCTGACGCAATGCGCCTCGTCCACGGCGATGGCCTGCACGCCCGCGCGGCGCAGCATCGGGATGGTCGCGCCCGAGGCCAGCCGCTCGGGCGCCATGTAGAGCAGCCGCAGCTCGCGCGCGTTCAGCGCGCGCAGAACCTCGCTGTTTTCCTCGTCCGAGTTGCCGCTGGTCAGGGCGGCGGCGGCGACGCCCGCCTCGGTCAGCGCCCGCACCTGGTCGCGCATCAGGGCGATCAGCGGCGAGATCACCACCGTCAGCCCGTCCCGCATCAGTGCCGGCAGCTGGTAGCACAGCGACTTGCCCCCGCCGGTCGGCATGATCGCCAGCACGTCGCGGCCCGCGGCCACGGCATCGACGATCTCTTCCTGCCCCGGCCGGAAGGCATCGAAGCCGAAGACCTGCCGCAGAAGGGGCGCGGCCGACATCAGAAGCCGTAGAACCAGGCCGCGTTATTGGCAAGCGCGCGCTGCAGGATGATGATGCCGATGAAGACCACCAGCGGCGCCAGGTCCAGCCCGCCGGTATTGGGCAGGATCGAGCGAACGGGGCCGTAGATCGGCTCGAGCAGGCGGTTGAGCCCGCTCCAGATCTGCCAGATCAGCGGCTGGCGCAGGTTCAGCACCTGGAAGTTGATCAGCCATGACATGATGATATGGGCGATCATCACGAACCAGACCACGTCGAGTATCAGCATCAAGGCTTCGTAGAGCGTGCCCATTCCATCCCCTTCCGGCTGTTCCCCGGACAGGTAAGGCAGGCATCCGCATTGCGCAAGCAGCAAGCATCGCCGCCGCAGCGTTCCGATTGACGCGCCGCCGGCCCAAGGCTAGCCCCGCAGCCGTCCCAAAGGGAGGCCGCCCATGTATCCCATGCTCCGCTTTGCCAAGGAGATGCTCAAGTTCCGCAGCAGTCCCCGGATCGGGGTGCTGGAGGCGCATGTCTCGACCCATCGCTGCTGGCCCTGGGATCTGGACCCCTGGATCGAGCTGAACAACGGCCGCACCCTGACGCTTTACGACCTGGGGCGCCTGCCGATGGCGGTCAGGACCGGGATCATCGACACCATGCGGCAGAACCGCTGGGGCATCACCGTCGCCGGCAATACCGTGCGCTATCGCCGCCGGATCAGGGCCTTCGACCGCTTCACCATGGTCTCGCGCACGCTGGGCTGGGACGCGCGCTTCCTTTACATGGAGCAAAGCATGTGGCGGCGGGGCGAGTGCTGCAACCACATGCTGCTGCGCGGGGCGATCACCTCGGACCTGGGCATCGTCGCCCCGGCGCGGCTGATGCAGGCGGCCGGGCGCGACCCGCAAAGCCCGGAACTGCCGGGCTGGGTGCAGGCCTGGATCGCGGCGGATGCCGGGCGGCCCTGGCCGCCGGTGCTACCGCCCATCCTGCCGGACGAGCGCAATCCAGACTTGCCAGCCTGAACCGGCTGGGGCCTTATGCGCGCGGGCTGCGGGACGGGCGGCAGCACCGGCGGGCAAGAGGGGTGGCATGGAACGCAAACGCATCTGGGGCTGGTGGTTCTTCGACTGGGCCAGCCAGCCCTTTGCGACGCTGCTGCTGACCTTCATCTTCCCGGTCTATTACGCCGAGGTCGCCCGCCAACACTATGCCGCGCAGGGGATGACCCCCGAGGCGGCGGGGGCGGCGGCGCAGTCGCTCTGGGGCTACGGGCTGAGCATTTGCGGCGTCATCATCGCGCTCCTGGCGCCGGTGCTGGGCGCTATCGCCGACACCAGCGGGCGCCGGCTGGTCTGGGTCTGGATCTTTTCCGCCTTCTACATGGCGGGCTCCTGGGGGTTGTGGTTCCTGATGCCGGACCAGCCGAACCTGCACCTGGCCATCGTCTGCTTCGGCATCGGGCTGATCGGCATGGAGTTCGCCACCATCTTCACCAATGCCCTGCTGCCGGGGCTGGCGCCGCATGGCGAGATCGGCCGCATCTCGGGCTCGGGCTTCGCCTTCGGCTACCTGGGGGGCGTGATCGCGCTGGCGATGGTGCTGCTGCTTTTGGCCGAGAATGCGCAGACCGGGCACACCATGCTGGGCATCGCGCCGGTGCTGGGGCTTGATCCGGCGCTGCGCGAGGGCACGCGGGCGGTGGGGCCGTTCACCGCGCTGTGGTATCTGGTCTTCATGATCCCCTTTGCGCTTTGGGTGCCCGAGACGCGGGGGCCGCGCCGCCCGCTGCGGCTGGGCGCGTCAATGGCAGAGCTGGGCCGGCTGCTGGCCAGCCTGCGGCACCGGCATTCGCTGGCGGCCTGGCTGGTGTCGTCCATGTTCTCGCGCGATGCGCTGAACGCGCTTTACGCCTTCGGCGGGGTCTATGCTGGCACGGTGCTGGGCTGGCCGGTGTTCCTGGCCGGGGTCTTCGGCGTGGTCAGCGCCATCTCGGCCGCCGTCATCAGCTGGATCGGCGGCCGCGCCGACCGGCGCTGGGGGCCCAAGCCGGTGATCGTCGCCTGCACGCTGGTCCTGATCGCGGTCTGCATCCTGATCACCGGCATGAGCCGCCAGCAGATCCTGGGCCTGCCGCTGGCCGAGGGCTCGCGCCTGCCCGATGCGCTGTTCTTCCTTTGCGGTGCGCTGATCGGCGGCGCGGGTGGCGCGCTGCAATCGGCCAGCCGCACCATGATGGTGCGCCACACCACGCCCCAGCGCGCCACCGAGGCCTTCGGCCTTTACGCGCTGTCGGGCAAGGCGACGGCTTTCCTGGCACCCTTGCTGATCGCCACGATGACGGATGTGACCGGAAGCCAACGGCTCGGCATCTCTCCGCTCATCGTGATGTTCCTTTTGGCGCTGGTTCTGCTAGGTTGGGTCAAAGCAAAAGGAGAGGCCGCGCAGTGATCCGCAAATTCCTGACCGCCGCCGTGCTGGCGCTGACCGGGCTTGGCCTGGTCCAGCCCGCCGGGGCCGACCCGCTGGCCCGCAACGTCTTCGGCGCCGTCCCCGGCCCGACCGGGGGCGCCCCGGTCTCGATCGGGTTCTATTCCAAGGGCTGCGTCTCGGGGGCCATGCAATTGCCGGAATCCGGCCCGACCTGGCAGGCCATGCGCCTGTCCCGGAACCGCAACTGGGGCCATCCCGAACTGGTCAGCTTCCTGATCGGCCTGTCGCAGGCCGCGCGTCAGGTCGGCTGGCAGGGGCTTTACATCGGCGACATGGGCCAGCCGCGCGGCGGGCCGATGACCTCGGGCCATGCCAGCCACCAGTCGGGGCTCGACGCCGACATCTGGATGCTGCCGCCGCAAAGCCTGCGCCTCAGCGCCGCGCAGCGCGAGAATATCTCGTCGCAATCGGTGGTGAACAAGGCCGGCACCGCGCCCTCGGGCCTGTGGAGCGGCGGTCACATGGCGATCATGCGCGCCGCCGCCCGCGACCCGCGGGTCGAGCGCATCTTCGTCGATCCGGTCGCCAAGCTGGCGATGTGCCAGTCCGAGACCGGCGACCGCAGCTATCTGCGCAAGATCCGGCCGCTGGGTGGCCACGACTATCATTTCCACGTCCGCCTGGCCTGCCCGGCGGGCTCGGTCTGCCAGCAGCAGGACGTGCCGCCGCCCGGCGACGGCTGCGCCGAGGCCGCGGAATGGATCAAGAACCGCATCGACCCCAGCCGGGTCAAGCCGGTGCCGCCCGATCCGAACTATCGCCACCCCCGCAGCTTCCGGCTAAGCGAGATGCCCCGTCAATGCCAGGTCGTCGCCACCGCCCGCTAAGGCGCGGCGGCACGGCCGGCGGCGCGGCAGGGCGGCCCCGCCGCCTGCCGGGCCTTGCGCTGGCGCTGCTGCTTGTCTCGGCCTCATCGGCCTGCGCGGCCGATCCCTCGCCTCCGCCCATGCCGAAGGTGGAATATGTCGCGACCTATGTCTGGCGGATGGAGGACGAGACATTCGGCGGCTTCTCGGGCATCGAGATCAGCGCCGACGGCAGCCGCTTCACCGCGTTGTCCGACCGCGCCACCATCCGCTGGGGCAGCGTCCAGCGCGATGCGCAGGGCCGCATCCGCGGGCTGGAGCTGGCCGGCCGCGCCCATCTGCGCGACAGCGCCGGCAAGCCGCTGAAACCCGGCTGGCAGGGCGACAGCGAGGGGCTGGCCATCGCCCCCGACGGCACGATCTGGATCAGCTTCGAGGGGCTGACCCGCGTCGCCCGCCACGACACGCCCGACAGCCCGGCCAAGCCCCTGCCCCGGCCGCCCGAGTTCAAGGCGATGCAGCGCAACTCCTCGCTGGAGGCGCTGGCGATCCTGCCCGACGGCACGCTGCTGACCCTGCCCGAGCGGTCGGGGGCGCTGACCCGGCCCTTTCCGGTCTGGCGCTGGCGGGAGGGCAAGTGGGACCAGCCCTTCGCGATCCCGCGCTCGGGCGACTGGCTGGCGGTCGGCGCCGACATCGGCCCGGACGGGCGCTTCTACCTGCTGGAGCGCGACTTCAAGGGCCTCCTGGGCTTCCGCACCCGCGTCAGGCGCTTCGACCTGTCGGAAAGCGGCGTCTCGAACGAACGGGTGCTGCTGGAATCGCGGCCGCTGCAATATGACAACCTCGAGGGGATCTCGGTCTGGCATGACGGGCAGGGCATCCGCATCACCATGATCTCGGACGATAATTTCGGCTGGCTGCAACGCACCGAACTGGTCGAGTACCGGGTGGCGGAATGAGCCTTTCCGCCAGCATCGCCGCGCTGGACCGCGCCGTCGACAGCGCGCTGGCCGAGCGGCGGATCGTCGGCTGCGCGGTCCTGCTGGCCCAGGGCGGCCGGCTGGTCCATGCCCGCGCCGCCGGCCTGGCCGACCGCGAGGCCGGCCGGCCCATGCGGCAGGGCACCTGGCTGCGCTATGCCTCGGTCTCGAAGCCCTTCACCACCGTCGCGGCGCTGCGGCTGATGCAGGCGGGCCGGCTGTCGCCCGAGGACCGGGTGACGCGCTGGCTGCCGGATTTCGCCCCCGCCCTGCCCGACGGCACCCGCCCCGCGATTACCGTGGACCAGCTGATGTCGCATCTGGCGGGGCTGGACTACGGCTTCAACCAGCCGCCGGACGGCCCCTATGCCCGCGCCGGGGTCTCGGACGGGATCGGCGACAGCGGCATCTCGCTGGCCGAGAACCTGCGCCGCATCGCCTCGGTGCCGTTGGACCGGCCGCCGGGCACGCGCTGGCGCTATTCGCTGGCGACCGATGTGTTGGGCGCGGTGTTCGAGGCCGCGGCCGACATGCCGCTGCCCGAGGCCATGGCCCGGCTGGTGACGGACCCCCTGGGCATCGAGGCCGGCTTCCAGGCCCCGGACGCCGTGGACCTGGCCGCGAACTACGCCGATGCCCGCCCCGAGCCGCAGCGGATGTGCGGCCCGACCCGTGTCCGCAATCCGCTGCAACCCGAGCAAAGCTATGCCTACCTGCCCGAGCGCATCCGCGACCCCTCGGCCTATCCCTCGGGCGGCGGCGGCATGGCAGGGACGGCCGAGGCAGCGCTGGCGCTGCTGGAAACCCTGCGCGACGGCCCTTTCCTGGCCGAGAACCTGCGCGCCGAGGCCCGGCGCAACCGCATCCGCCAGCGCCATCCGCTGCGCGGTGCCGGCTGGGGCCATGCCTGGGCGGGCGCGGTCGTCACCGACGCGGATGCGGCCGGCATCGGCTTGCCGCAGGGCAGCCTCGGCTGGGGCGGCATCTACGGCCACAGCTGGATCGTCGATCTCGCGCGCGGCCGCAGCCTGGTCGCGCTGACCAATACCGCGGTCGAGGGGATGAACGGCGCCTTTGCGGTGGAAATCGCCGCTGCGGCCGCGCTATAGACCCGCAAGCCCGTTGACAGAAGGGCCCGGCGGGCTTATGCGGCCTTGCCCCGACGGGGCCGAGTCTCCGCGACCTTGCCAAAACGGAAAACCAGACATGTCCCGTATCCTTCCCGGCGTCATCGCCATGGCCGCCGTCGTGGTGGCCTCGAACATCCTGGTCCAGCATCTGCTGGGCTCCTGGCTAACCTGGGGGGCGTTGACCTATCCGGTCGCCTTCCTCGTGACCGACATCATGAACCGGGTCTATGGCCCGGCCGCCGCGCGCAAGGTGGTCTATGCCGGCTTCGTGACCGGCGTGCTGTGCTCGGTCGTGGCCGCGGGGCTGGACAAGACCACGCTGCGCATCGCCATAGCCTCGGGCGCGGCCTTCCTTTCGGCGCAGCTGATGGACATCTCGGTCTTCAACCAGTTGCGAAAATACAACTGGTGGCTACCACCCCTGGCGGCCAGCGTCGCCGGTTCGATCCTCGACACTGCCGTTTTCTTCAGCATCGCCTTTGCCTCGCAGCTGGCGCCGATCTTCCCGGCGGACGATGTTTCCTGGGCAAATGAACTGGTTCCGCTGCTGGGCCAGGGGCCCGTCCAGCCGCTGTGGGTTTCGCTGGCAGTGGCCGACTGCGGGGTGAAGCTTGCGCAGGCAGTCCTGGCGCTCGTGCCCTTCCGCATCGTCGTCGGAAATTTGATCCAGCGCCGCGCGCAAATTCATTGACTGTTAAAGGTTCTGTGGCAGGCTGGACCCCATAAGGCAACTTATTGAAAGGAGGTGGTCCAGTGTCGAGAGTGATATTGGAGAGAGGTGTCGGGACAGTCAGGGGGGCCGTGGCCTGAGGGCAGCCCCAAGGGTCGTAAACCCTGGCTGGGACGGTGGGCACCAACCCTAACCGGACCATCTCCGTGGATCTCGCGGGCCGTTCTCCAGGGGGGGCGGCCCGTTCCATTTTCCGCTGCTTCGGCATTCGCGTATGCAGGGCATGCTTGGCGAAGCGTGAAAGACAGTTCGGGTATTTATGGAACGAAGAAGCCGGGCCTGCGCTTCTTCGTTCCCCAAATACTCATGCGACAGTGCAGCCGAAGACCCGGCCCAGCTGAGGGCCGGGTCGTCAACGCAGGCTCAGAGGCGTTCGATGGCCAGCGCGATGCCCTGGCCGCCGCCGATGCACATGGTGATCAGCCCCTTGCTGCCGCCGGTGCGCATCAGTTCATACATCGCCTTCACGGTGATGATGGCGCCGGTCGCGCCGACCGGGTGGCCCAGGGCGATGGCGCCGCCGTTCGGGTTCACCCTGGCGGGGTCGAGGCCGAGGCCCTTGTTCACCGCCAGCGCCTGGGCGGCAAAGGCCTCGTTCGATTCGATCACGTCGAAATCGCCGGCCTTCAGGCCGGTGCGCTTCAGCAGCGCTTCGACGGCCGGGACCGGGCCGATGCCCATGACCTCGGGGCGCACGCCGGCCACGGCATGGCCGAGGATGCGGAACAGCGGCTTGGCGCCCGCCGCTTGCGCCGCTTCGGCCCGCGCCAGCACCAGCGCCCCCGCGCCGTCGTTGATGCCCGAGGCATTGCCGGCCGTTACCGTGCCGTCCTTCTGGAACACCGCCTTCAGCCCGGCCAGTTTCTCCAGGTCGGTCGCCTTCGGATGCTCGTCGGTGTCGAAGGCGACCACGCCCTTGCGGGTCTTGATCTCGATGGGGACGATCTGCTCCCTGAAGCGGCCCTCGGCGATAGCGGCGGCGGCGCGTTTCTGGCTTTCCAGCGCAAATTCGTCTTGCGCCTGGCGCGAGATGTCATGTTCGCGCGCGACGTTTTCCGCCGTCACCCCCATATGGCCGGTGCCCATCGGGCAGGTCAGCGCGCCGACCATCATGTCCAGCATCTGCACGTCGCCCATCTTGGCGCCGAAGCGCGCGGCGGGCACGGCATAGGGCGCGCGGCTCATCGATTCCGCGCCGCCCGCCACGGCGAAATCGGCGTCGCCCAGCATCAGCGCCTGCGTGGCCGAGACGATGGCCTGCGCCCCCGAGCCGCAGAGCCGGTTCACGTTCATCGCCGGCGTGCTGTCGGGCACCCCGGCTTCCAGCATCGCCACGCGCGACAGGTACATGTCGCGCGGCTCGGTGTTCAGCACATGGCCGAAGACCACGGTGCCGATGCGCTCGGGGCCGATGCCGGCGCGCTCGATCGCGGCGCGGGTCGCGGTCGCGGCCAGCTGGATCGGCGGCACGCCGGCCAGGCTGCCGCCGAAGGTGCCGATGGCGGTGCGCGCCCCGGACAGGATGACGATTTCATTGTCGGACATGATTCCCCCCGATTGCCGTTGGCATGATGTTACTGCTAGAGCCGCGATAGCACATCGAAAAGACCCGCCCCCTTGCGACCTTGCGGAAAGACGGCAGAATATGGCCATGACCCAGGATCCCCGCATCAGCCTGCGCCTGCATTTCGAATCCGGCCTGACCTTTGGCCGCGGCAAGGCCGACCTGCTGCAGGCCATCGACGACGAGGGCTCGATCTCGGCCGCCGGGCGGCGCATGGGGATGAGCTATCGCCGCGCCTGGTCGCTGGTCGAAGAGATGAATGCGCATTTTGCCGCACCCCTGGTCGACAGCAGCCGCGGCGGCGCCCATGGCGGCGGCGCCCAGCTGACCGAGCGCGGCCGGCAGGTGCTGGCCGACTACCGCGCGCTGGAGGTGCTGCTGCGTGACCAGGGCGCCGCAGAGCTGGGGCGGCTGCGTGCGGGGCAGCGATCTGCTTCGGCGTAAATAACGGTTGCCAGCACGGGCAATGGCTGGTTATGTCCATCCAGACACAACGAATGGACCCGCCCGATGCGCCTGTCTTTCCTTGCCGCCGCCGTGATCGCGCTTGCGCCTGCCGCCCAGGCCGACGAGATCACCATCTTCGCCGCCGCCAGCCTCAAGGACGCGCTGGACGAGATCGCCGCCACCTGGCAGGAAAGCCATGGCGATACGGTGGTGATCTCCTATGCCGGCAGCTCGCAGCTTGCCAAGCAGATCCAGGAGGGCGCGCCGGCGGATCTGTTCATCTCGGCCTCGAGTTCGTGGATGGATGCGGTGCAGGAGTCGGGCGACATCGACCCGGCGACGCGCCGCGACCTGCTGGGCAATACGCTGGTGCTGGTCGGCACCGGCAAGCCGGCCGAGGCGCCCGTGACCGAACTGCCCGGCCTGCTGGGCGACGGCAAGCTGGCCATGGCGATGGTCGATTCCGTCCCCGCCGGGCAATACGGCAAGGAGGCGCTGACCTCGCTGGGCCTGTGGGATCAGGTCGAGGGCCAGGTGGCCCAGGCCGACAACGTCCGCGCCGCGCTGAAGCTGGTCGCCACCGGCGAGGCGCCGCTGGGCATCGTCTATGGCAGCGATGCCGTGGCCGAGCCGGGCGTGGGCGTGGTCGCGACCTTCCCGGTCGACAGCCATGAAAAGATCACCTATCCCGCCGCGGTGACGACGGGGGCCGATACGCCGCAGGCGGCGGCCTTTCTTGACAGCCTGTCGCAGGAACCGGCAAGGTCGGTCTTTGAATCGCAAGGCTTTACCGTCACGCAATGATCCCGACCGATTGGCTTGGCCCCCAGGAGTGGCAGGCCGTGCGGCTGTCCCTGCGGGTCGCCGCCGTCGCCACGCTGGCCGGCCTGCCGCCGGCCGTCGCCGTCGCCTGGCTGCTGGCCCGGCGGCGCTTTCCGGGGCATGGGCTGCTGAGCGGCATCGTCCACCTGCCGCTGATCCTGCCGCCGGTCGTCACCGGCTACCTGTTGCTGGTCACGTTCGGCACGCAGGGGCCGGTGGGCAGCCTGCTGAAACCGCTGGGCATCGTCTTTGCCTTTCGCTGGACCGGCGCGGCGCTGGCCTGCGGCATCATGAGCTTTCCGCTGATGGTGCGCGCCATCCGCCTGGGATTCGAGGCGGTGGACCCCAAGCTTGAACAGGCGGCCGCCACGCTGGGCGCGCCGCGGGCCTGGATCTTCGTGACCGTGACGCTGCCCCTGATCCTGCCCGCGATCCTGGCCGGCGCCACGCTGGGCTTTGCCAAGGCGATGGGCGAGTTCGGCGCCACCATCACCTTCGTCTCGAACATTCCCGGCCAGACGCAGACGCTGCCCTCGGCCATCTATGCGCTGTTGCAGGTGCCCTCGGGCGATGCAGCGGCGCTGCGGCTGGTGCTGGTCTCGGTGGTGATCGCCATGGGGGCGGTGCTGGTGTCGGAATGGCTGGCCTGGCGCATGACCGCGCGCATGAATGGGCGCGCCGAGGGGCGGGCCTGATGCTGGAGGTCGCCTTTCGCCACGATTTTCCTGGGCTTGCGCTTGATGTCGCCTTCCAGGCACCGGGCGGGGTGACGGCGCTGTTCGGCCCCTCGGGCTGCGGCAAGAGCACGGCGATCAACGCCATCGCGGGACTGTTGCGCCCCGATCAGGGCCGCATCGCACTGGACGGGCGGGTGCTGTTCGACGGCAAGACCAACCTTTCGCCGCAGGCCCGGCGCATCGGCTGCGTGTTCCAGGACGCGCGGCTGTTCCCGCATATGACGGTGGCGGCGAACCTGCGCTACCCCTCGCGCTGGCGGCGCGGGGCGGCGCGGGACTTCGACCGCATCACCGGGATGCTGGCGCTGGAGCCCCTGCTGCATCGCCGCCCCGGCACGCTGTCGGGCGGCGAGCGCCAGCGCGTGGCCATCGGCCGCGCGCTGTTGTCGGACCCGGCGCTGCTGGTCATGGACGAGCCGCTGGCGGCGCTGGACGAGGCGCGCAAGGCCGAGATCATGCCCTGGCTGGAACGCCTGCGCGACGAGATCCGGCTGCCGATCCTCTATGTCAGCCATTCGGTGCCCGAGGTGCTGCGATTGGCGACGACGGTGGTGCTGATGCGGCAGGGGCGGGTGGTCCATTCCGGCCCGCTGGCCGCGATCCTGGCCGATCCCGAACTGGCCCCGCAGCTGGGCGCGCGCGAGGCGGGGGCGCTGATCCGCGCCACGGTCGAGGCGCGCGAACCCGACGGCATGGTCCGGGTCGCCACCGCCGGCGGGCCGATGCTGCTGCCCGGACTGGACCTGGCGCCGGGGCAGGCGCTGCGGCTGCGCATCCTGGCGCATGAGGTGATCCTGGCGCGCGAGGCGCCGCGGGGCCTGTCGGCGCTGAATCTGCTGCCGGTCACGGTGACCTGCGTCGAGGGCGGGCTGGTGCAGCTGGCGCTGGGGCAGGGCGCGCAGCATGAGCGGATGCTTGCGCAGGTCACGCCGCGCTCGGTCAAGGCGCTGGAATTGCAGCCGGGAACCGCCTGCCACGCCATCGTGAAATCGGTTTCGGTCCTGCCAAGCTAGGACGGTCGAGCCTTTGTCATTTGCGCCTCGCCCCGGATTGCGCTTATCCTGCCCGCAAAAAACATGAGGGCAGTATGAACAGGTTTCTCAAGCTCGCCATCGTCGGGCTGGTGGCCTCTTGCGGAGGGGGCGGGAACTACAAGGCGCCGCGCAATCTGGAAAGCGCCTGCGCCATCGCGGCCGAGCGGCCCGCCTACATGCGTGCGATGAAGGCGACCGAGCGGCGCTGGGGCGTGCCGGTGCATGTGCAGATGGCGACGATCCACCAGGAATCGAAATTCATCGGCAATGCCCGCACGCCGCATCAATATGCGCTGGGCATCATTCCGATCGGCCGGCAAAGCTCGGCCTATGGCTACAGCCAGGCGCTGGACAGCACCTGGGACGATTACCGCAAGCAGACCGGCAACCGCCGCGCCCGGCGCGACAATATCCGCGACGCCACCGATTTCATGGGCTGGTACATGAACGATTCGGCGCGGGTGCTGGGCATTTCCAAATGGGACGCCGCCTCGCAATACCTGGCCTATCACGAGGGCCGCTCGGGCTTTGCCAGGGGCTCGCACAATTCGAAGCCCTGGCTGATGGGCGTGGCCGGCAAGGTCCAGGCCCGGTCCGAGGCCTATCGCAGCCAGCTTGCCTCCTGCCGCTGACCCGGTTCGCCCGCCTATTGGCGGCGGGCGATCTCGTTCTGGATGGCGAAGGTCGAGGCGGGAAAGCTCATCCCAGTCTGCATGTCGCCCAGGATCACCGTGGTCCGCTTGCCGGTGTCGTCGGTCACCACCCATTGCCGCAGCTGGGTCGGATTGGCGGTAAAGACCATCTGGATATTGCCGTATTCGGGATGCTGCGGATCCTGCGCGGTGACGACGGTGGTGTTCTTCTTCTCGGCATAGCCGGTGACCATGCGCGCCCGGCTCAGGTCGATGTTGGGCGCCAGGATCAGCGACAGCGGCGTCTTGGACAGCGGGTATTGCTGCGGCGCGCCGCGCGTCTTGCCGTCGAACACGGCGACGTTGCCGGCCGAGGCCATGACCAGCGTGCGGTCGCCCTTGTATTCGAAGCGCACCCGCTGCGGGCGCTGGATATAGACCACCCCGGTCGAGATCGAGCCGTCGGCATTCACCTGGGTGAAATCCGCCTTGGCGGTCTTGAGGCTGTTGAGATAGCGCGAGATCTCGTTCAGCGGGATCTTCTCGGCCAGGGCGGGAAAGGCCAGGGCCAGGCACAGGACGGGCGCAAGGGCGAGCGACTTCAGTTTCATGAGCGGAATGATACCGATTCTCCAATGACTTGCACATCACGTTCGCTGGATGCGCGGCGCCTCAACGCTGACGAAGGCGTGAGCGTTCCCTAAAGCCGCCGCCCGGTCAGCAGGTGCGGCATCGGTTCGAGGCTCAGCCCCGCCGCCTGGCGCATGAAGCCGCGCCGCAGGGGCGGGATGGCATCGACCAGGCCCATGCCGATCTCGCGCGCGGTGCGCAGCAGCGGATTGGCATTGGAAAACAGCGCGTTCACCCCGTCCATGCCAAGCGCCAGCGCCGTCGCATCGGGCCGGCGCCAGTCCTGATAGCGCGCCAGCACCAGATCGGCGCCGATGTCCTCGCCGCGGCGGCGGGCGGCGACCAGCACCTCTGCCAGCACCGCCACGTCGCGCAGGCCCAGGTTCAGTCCCTGCCCGGCGATGGGATGCACGCCATGCGCCGCATCGCCGACCAGTGCCACCCGCGGGGCGATGTAGCGCTCGGCCAGGGTCAGGTTCAGCGGATAGGAAAAGCGCGGCCCGGCCAGCCGGATCTCGCCCAGGAAATCGCCGAAGCGCGGGCGCAGCACCGCCAGGAATTCGTCATCCGGCAGTTCCATGATCGCGCGGGCACTGGCCTCGGCCTCGGACCAGACGATCGAGCTGCGATTGCCCGGCAGCGGCAGGATCGCCAGCGGCCCGGTGGGCATGAAATACTGGTGCGCGGTGCCTTCGTGCGGCAGTTCGTGATCGACCGCCGCGACCAGTGCGATCTGGCCATAGTCATGGCCGATGCGCCGGATGCCGGCCCGCGCCGCCACGCCCGATTGCCGCCCGTCGGCGCCGACCAGCAGCCGGGCGCTGATGCTGCGGCCGTCCGACAGGGTGGCGCGGATCGCCGCGCCCTCGGCCTCTTGCCCGGTGACGGACAGGCCGGGCAGATGCGTGACCCGCCCCTGCATCGCGGCCAGAAGCGCGCGGTAAAGGAAGCGGTCCTCGAGCATGTAGCCCAGCCGGCCTTCCTCGAGCTCGGCGCCGTCGAAATGCAGCCCGAAGGGGCCGGCGCCTTCGCCCGGCGCGCCCTGCGTCGCCTCGACCTTGCGGATTTCCTGCGCGTTCGGCGCCAGCTCGGGCCACAGCCCCAGCGCGGCCAGCAGCCGCTGCGAGGCCAGCGCCAGCGCATAGGCGCGGCCGTCGAAGGCGTCGCCGGCGCGAGCATCGGCGGGGCGGGCGTCGGCCACCGCCACCGACAGGCCGGCATCGGCCAGGGCCAGGGCAAGGGCCGGGCCGTTCAGCCCGCCGCCCGCGATCAGGATGTCGAAATCGGTCCTCATGGGACGCAATATGACCGTCGGCCGGGCAATGTCCATGCGTCATGGCGGCCGCCAAGCGCATTGCGGGCCAGCCCGCGCCGGGATAGCCTGTGCATTATTTGGTATCTGGATTTGATCGGTCGGGGGAAGGGCATGGATTGGCTCAGGGCATCTGCGGCGGAACAGGGAAGGGCGATCCTGGCCGGGCTCATCAGCCCGGTCGAGCAGGCCGAGGCCTATCTGGACGCCGCGGCCCGCCATCCCTATGGCGACCGCATCTATGCCCGGCTGACCCCCGAGCGCGCGCGGGCCGAGGCCATCGCCGCCCATGACCGCGCCCGCGCCGGGCTGCGCCGCGGGCTGCTGGACGGGGTGGCGATCAGCTGGAAGGACAATATCGACAGCGCCGGCATCGCGACCGAGGCCGGCTCGCGCCTGCTGGAGGGCCGCGTGCCCCGGCAGGATGCCGCGATCCTGGCCGGGGCGACGCTGGACGGGCTGGTCTGCCTGGGCAAGACGCATATGACCGAGCTGGCCTTTTCCGGCCTGGGCGTGAACCCGCGCACGGCGACGCCGCCCAACAGCATCGACCAGGAACTGGCGCCGGGCGGCTCCAGCTCGGGCGCGGCGGTTTCGGTGGCGCTGGGGCTGGCGGCGGCGGCGGTGGGTTCGGACACCGGCGGCTCGATCCGGGTGCCGGCGGCCTGGAATGGGCTGGTGGGCTTCAAGCCGACCACGGGGGCGGTCAGCGGCGCCGGCATCGTGCCGCTGTGCCGCCGCTTCGACGTGGCCGGTCCCATCGCCCGCACGGTCGAGGATTGCGCCGAGCTTTTCGCCGTGCTGCGTGGCGAGCCCGCCCCCGACCTGGCCGATGCCAGCCCGCGCGGGCTGCGGCTGATGGTGCTGGACGGCGTGCCCTTCGACGAGGCGCGGCATGAGCCGGTCGCCGGCTTCGAGGATGCGGTGAACCGCCTGGCCCGCGCCGGCGCCCGCATCACCCATGCCGCGCCGCCTTGCGTGGCCGAGGCGATGGTGCTGGCGCCGCTGCTGTTCGCGCCCGAGGCCTATGGCATCTGGCGCGAGCAGATCGAGGCCGCGCCCGAGCTGATGCACCCGCCGATCCTGGAGCGCTTTCGCGGCGGCCAGTTCGTGCTGGCGGCCGATTACGTCGCCGCCTGGGAGGAGTTGGGCCGGCTGCGCGCCGATTGGGCGCGGCTGGTCGCCGGTTTCGACGCGGTGATCCTGCCCACGGCGCCGATCCTGCCGCCGCCGGTGGACCGGCTGCTGGCCGAGGAAGAGTTCTTTGCCCGCGAAAACCTGCTGACGCTGCGCAATACCCGCATCGCCAACCTGCTGGACCTGCCGGCGGTCAGCCTGCCGACCGGCCATCCGGCCTGCGGCATCACGCTGATGGGCCGCGCCGGCCAGGACCGCGCGCTGCTGGTGGCGGCCGCCGCGGCCGAGGCGGCGCTGCGCTGAGGCGTGGATTTTCCGGGAAAATCCGGCACGGACGGGCGCAATCTGGCGGTGAAACTCTGGACGCATGGGGGGATTGCCGGTAGTCTTGCGGCAAAACGGGGCGCAACGACCCCGACTGAGAGGCAGTCATGGCAATTCCCGAGCGGTTCTCGAACCTGCCGGATTACGCGTTTCCGCGCCTGCGGACGCTGCTTGCGGGCATCGACCCCGGCGGCGATCCCCTGATCCTGACCATTGGCGAGCCGCGCCATGCGCTGCCGGATTTCGTGGGTCCGGTCATGGCCGAAAGCATCGCCGATTTCGGCAAATACCCCTCGAACGAGGGCACGGCCGAGTTGCTGGCCGCGATCTCGGGCTGGCTTGCCCGCCGGCACGGGCTGGATGTCGCGCCCGAGCGGATCATGGCGTTGAACGGCACGCGCGAGGGGCTGTTCAATGCCGCCCTGGCGCTGGCGCCGGAACGCAAGAACGGCCAGCGGCCGGCGATCCTGGTGCCGAACCCGTTCTACCAGGTCTATGCCGTGGCCGCCGCCGCCGTGGGCGCCGAGCCGGTCTTCGTCCCCGCCACGGCAGAAACCGGCCACCTGCCGCGCTTTGCCGGCCTGCCGGCCGCGGTGCTGGACCGCGCCACCGTGGCCTATCTGTGCTCGCCCGCCAATCCGCAGGGCAGCATCGCCTCCGAGGATTATCTCGAGGAACTGATCGCCCTGGCCGACCGGCACGATTTCCTGGTTTTCGCCGACGAGTGCTATTCCGAGATCTGGCGCGACGCGCCGCCGCCCGGCGCGCTGGCGGTGGCCACGCGCATGGGGCTGGCCGACCGGGTGGTGATGTTCAACTCGCTGTCGAAACGCTCGAACCTGCCGGGGCTGCGCTCGGGCTTTGCCGCCGGCGGACCCCAGCAGATCGCGCAGATGCGGCGGCTGCGCAGCTATGCCGGCGCGCCGCTGCCCCTGCCGGTGCAGCGCGTCAGCGCCATGGCCTGGGGCGAGGAGGGCCATGTCGAGGCCAGCCGCGCACTTTACCAGCAGAAATACCGCATCGCCGACCGGGTGCTGGGCAATGTGCCGGGCTATCAGCCGGTGCAGGGCGGCTTTTTCCTGTGGCTGCCGGTGCCCGAAAGCGTCGGCGACGGCGAGGATGCGGCGAAAAAGCTGTGGGCCGAGGCGGGCATCCAGGTGCTGCCCGGCGCCTATCTGGCCCGCGACACCGAGGCCGGCAATCCGGGCCGGAATTTCATCCGCGTGGCGCTGGTCGCGCCGGCGGAGCAGACCGAGGCGGCGCTGAACCGCCTGAAGAATTGTTTGTATCAAGGGGGTTGACGCATGGCGAGCTGGCAGGCGAAACACCGCGATCCGCTGTTTGACCAAAGCACGCAGGCGGCGCTGGAGCGGCGCGGCAAGGAACTGCTGGGCGCGGGGCTGGTCATCCTGGGCGTGCTGATCGCGATGATGCTGGTCAGCTATTCCCCCGACGATCCCAGCTTCATGTCGGCGACCGACCAGCCGGCGCAGAACTACCTGGGCCGCTTCGGCGCCTATGTCGCCTCGGCGCTGTTCATGATCACCGGCTACGGCACCTGGATCCTGGTGGTCGGCGCCGTGGTCTGGGGCCTGCGGCTGATGCTGCACCGGGGCGAGGAACGGCTGATGCGCGGCATCTTCCTGCCCATCGCCATGGTGCTGGTCTCGATCTATGCCACCTCGATGGCGCCGCCGCCGGACTGGACGCAAAGCTTCGGCCTGGGCGGGCATCTGGGCGACATGCTGATGGGCGGCATGCTGTCGGCCATGCCGATGAAGGCTTCGGTCGCGATCAAGCTGCTGGCGCTGCTGACCGCCGTCGGCACCGTCGCCTTCCTGGCCTTCGTGCTGGGCTTCGACCGCAAGGAGCTGACGACCATCGGCACCTTCCTGCGCGAGGGGCTGGCCACCGCCCGCGTCCTGGCGCTGCAGGCGATGGATCGCGGGGCGCGGCTGTCCTCGGGCGCGGCGCGCGGGCTCAAGACCCGCGCCGATGCCCGGCGCGAGCGCGCGGGCCACGCCGGTTCCGCCGCCCTGCCGCAAGCGCCCCGCGGCGGCCTGCCGGGCCTGCGTCCCGCGCCGGCGCCCCTGGCCGATGATCGCGACTTCGCGCCCGAGCCCGAGCTGATCGACCCCGAGACGCATTATGCCGAGGATGACGAGCCGCCCTCGAACGCCGCGGTCAGCGCCCGCATCACCGATGCGATCCGCAGCCGTTCCGAAGGCGCCCGTTCGGAAGGCGGCCGTTCGGAAGGCAAGGGGCTGCTGTCGGCGGTGACGGCGCGGCTGACCGGCGCCCGCGCCGCGCCCGCCCGGCACGAGCCGCCGCTGCGCGCCGGCGAGGACGAGGACGACGAGGATTTCGCCGAACCCGTCACCGCCGCGCCCTTCGGCGCCGAGACGCCGCGCGTGGTGGTGCCGCCCAAGAAGCCCGCCCCCTCGCGCCAGGCGCAATCCGAGGCGCAGCCGGCGCTGCGCTTCGACGATGCCGCCAGCCATTACGAGCATCCGCCGCTGTCGCTTCTGACCGCGCCGACCACCGTCGAGCGCCACCAGCTGTCGCAAGAGGCGCTGATGGAGAACGCCCGCATGCTGGAGGCGGTGCTGGACGATTACGGCGTCAAGGGCCAGATCACCGAGGTCCGCCCCGGCCCCGTGGTCACGCTTTACGAGCTGGAGCCCGCGCCGGGGCTGAAGGCCAGCCGGGTGATCGGGCTGGCCGACGACATCGCGCGGTCGATGTCGGCGCTGTCGGCGCGGGTCTCGACCGTGCCCGGCCGCTCGGTCATCGGCATCGAGCTGCCCAATGCCCGGCGCGAAAAGGTGGTGCTGCGCGAGATCCTGGCCTCCAAGGCCTATGGCGACGGCACCCAGCCGCTGCCCTTGGCGCTGGGCAAGGACATCGGCGGCGGGCCGGTGGTGGCCAACCTGGCCAAGATGCCGCACCTGCTGATCGCCGGGACCACCGGCTCGGGCAAGTCGGTGGCGATCAACACCATGATCCTGTCGCTGCTCTACAAGCTCACGCCCGAGGAATGCCGGCTCATCATGATCGACCCCAAGATGCTGGAGCTGTCGGTCTATGACGGCATCCCGCACCTGCTGTCCCCGGTCGTCACCGACCCCAAGAAGGCGGTCGTGGCGCTGAAATGGGTCGTGGGCGAGATGGAGGAACGCTATCGCCGCATGTCCAAGATGGGCGTGCGCAACATCGAGGGCTATAACGGCCGCGTCCGCGAGGCGCTGGACAAGGGCGAGATGTTCAAGCGCACCGTCCAGACCGGCTTCGACGAGGATACCGGCGAGCCGGTCTTCGAGACCGAGGAATTCCAGCCCGAGACCTTCCCCTATATCGTCGTCATCGTCGACGAGATGGCCGACCTGATGATGGTGGCCGGGAAAGAGATCGAGGCCTGCATCCAGCGCCTGGCGCAGATGGCGCGGGCATCCGGCATCCACCTGATCATGGCGACGCAGCGCCCCTCGGTCGATGTCATCACCGGCACGATCAAGGCGAACTTCCCGACCCGGATCAGCTTCCAGGTCACGTCCAAGATCGACAGCCGCACCATCCTGGGCGAGCAGGGCGCCGAGCAATTGCTGGGCCAGGGCGACATGCTCTACATGGCCGGCGGCTCGCGCATCACCCGCGTCCACGGGCCCTTCGTTTCCGACGAGGAGGTCGAGGAGGTGGTGAACCACCTGAAATCCTTTGGCCCGCCCAGCTACATGTCCGGCGTGGTCGAGGGCCCGGACGAGGAGCGCGCCGACAGCATCGACCAGGTGCTGGGCCTGTCCTCGGGCGAGGGCGGCGATGCCGAGCTTTACGACATGGCCGTCGCCATCGTGGCCAAGGACCGCAAATGCTCGACCTCCTACATCCAGCGCAAGCTGGCCATCGGCTACAACAAGGCCGCGCGGCTGGTCGAGCAGATGGAGGAACAGGGCGTCGTCACCCCGGCGAACCATGTCGGCAAGCGCGAGGTTCTGGTGCCCGAGGTATAGCCGGGCCGCGCATCGGGATCGGGGCCGGGCCGTCGCGCCCGGCCTTTTTCATGCGCCGGCCTAGCCCGCCAGCCGGCCCAGGTGCAGCGCCAGCGCGTCGCGTGCGGCGGGGCGGATGACCGAGCCGTGGTTTTCATCGGGATGCGGGCGGTGGACCAGGTCGAGCCCCGGAAGGCCCGACAGCGGGGCCAGGATCGGCGGCACCCCGGTCCCGGAATTGGCGACCAGCAGCGGCACTGCCGGGTCCAGCCGCCCGCCCGCCGCCAGGATGCCGCCGCGAAAGGCGCGGGCCTCGCGCAGCGGCTCGCCGGCGTTCCACCAGGTCGAGGGGTCGGCGGCGGCATAGCGGGCGAACAGGCGCGGCCGGGTGAACAGCGCGTTCAGCACGAAGAGCCCGCCCAGCGAATGGCCGAACAGCGTCAGGTTGCCCGTATCCAGAGGCAGGCGCCGGCCGAGTTCGGGCAGAAGCTGCGCCGCGATCATCTCCAGCAGGGCGTCCTGCCCGCCGGTCGGGCGGTCGCCGGGACCGCGCTGCCCCTGCCTCGCCGGGACCGCCTGCTTGCCGGGCGAGGTCAGGTCGAACCAGCGGCGGGTGGGGTCGAAGCGGGTCTCGACCGGATAGCCGATGCCGACCAGCGCCACCGGCGCTTCGGGCGCCAGTTCCTCGCGCAGATGCCACAGGATCGGGAAGGTCGCATTGCCGTCCAGCGCCAGGATGGCGGAATAGCCGCCCGGCGGCGCCGCGACCGAGGGCAGGCCCAGGAAGATGCGCCAGGGCGACTCTGCCGGGCCAAGGTCGAAATGGCTGGCGCGCGGATCGGCGATCTTCTCGGCCGGTTCCAGGCCGCGCTGCCGGCGTTCCTGCGCCCGCGCCATGCTGCCGGCCATTGCGACCAGCGATGCCGCAAGGACGCTGCGCCGGGAAAGGGGGATCTGCATCGTCGCCTCCGGTCGTCGGGGGGCTGGCGGGAAGCGGCTTGCCCTTGCCCGCACGGCCTAGCCGCCGCAGGCCGGACGCGCAAGCCCGGCGGCGCAGGCCCTGGATCAGCCCTCGTGCCCCATGATCGGCCGGGCCTGGGCCGCGCGGTCGGCGCCCGAGCCTTCGTCCACCGTCACCACCACCGACAGGCCCGGCTCCAGGTATTCCGCCATCTCTTGCCCAGGGTCGATCGCGATGCGCACCGGCAGGCGCTGCGCGACCTTGGTGAAGTTGCCGGTGGCGTTCGAGGCGGACAGCAGGCTGAACTCGGAGGCGGTGGCGGGCGAGAACGCCTCGACCCGGCCGGTGAAGGCGCGGTGGCGCATGGCGTCCACGGTGAACGTGGCGCGGTCGCCGATGCGGATGCCGTGCAGCTCGGTCTCGCGGAAATTGGCGATGACCCAGACCTCGGGGCCGACATGGCTGACCAGCGCCGTGCCCGCCGTGACATATTGGCCCAGCCGCACCCCGACCTGGCCCAGCCGCCCGTCCGAGGGCGCGCGGATCACCGTATTGTCCAGGTCGATCCGCGCCAGCTCCACCGCCGCGCGGGCCGAGGCGATCTCGGCGCGCTTGGCGGCCAGCCCGACCTCGGCGCCGGCGACGTTCTCGCGCGCCACCGCGATGGCGCTTTCGGCCTGGGTGACGGCGGCCTCGGCCTGGCGCAGCGACAGTTCGGACTGGTCGGCCGAGCTTTGCGCCGTCACGCCGCGCGATTGCAGGGCCTGCGCGCGGTCCCAGGTCGAGGCCGCCGTGTCCCGCGCCGCCTGCGCCGCGGAAAGCGCCGCCTGGGCCGATTGCAGGCTGGCCTGGGCGGAATGGACGCTTTGTTCCTGGATCTTCAGCGCCGCCTCGGCGCCTTCCAGCATGGCCTGGGCCTGGGCCAGCCTTTGGCGGTATTGCCGGTCGTCGATGCGGGCGATGACCTGGCCGCGGGCCACGGGCTGGAAGTCCTGCACCTCGACCGCCGCGACATAGCCCGACAGCTGCGGCGCGACGGTGGTCAGCTGGCCGCGGATATAGGCGTTCTCGGTCTGCGGATGCGCCGGGCGAAACGGCGGCAGGTGCCAAGCGTAAAGCACGATCAGCAGGCCGGCCAGGCCGGCGGCAAGCGCGATCAGGGTCGGGATCAGGTGGTTTCTGGTCATGTCTCGGGCTCGGGCTCGGGATGGGGCTGGGCATCGGCGGCAGGCGGCTTGCCCCGCGCCACCAGCCAGTCGCGGAACAGGTGCAGCAGCAGCGCGCAAAGCGCCGCCGCCGCCAGCAGGAAGGTCAGGAAATAGGCGTCGTTATAGGCCATGACATAGGCCTGGGCGCTGGCGTCCTGCGCGATCTGCGCCACCGCCTGCGCCTGGCGCTGCGCGGCATCGGCGATCTGCGGCGCCAGGGCCATGCTGCGCTGCGCGATCTCGGCCGCGGTCTGCGGGTCGGTGGCGGTCAGCTCCTCGCGCAGCACTTGCAGGTGCAGGGCCTGGCGGTGGTTGATCAGGGTCGAGAACAGGCCCGAGCCCATGGCGCCGCCCAGCGATTGCGTGGACAGAAAGACGATGACGAAGGACAGGATGTAGTTCGGCCCGCGCGCCAGGGCCGAAAGCAGCCCGCGCATCATCGCCGGCGCCAGGAAGAACGAGCCGGCAAAGGCGATCATCGCCTGGCTCAGCATCATCTGCGCCGGCCGGGTGTCCATGGTGGCATGGCTGTCCATGAAGGCGCCGGCGGCGATCAGCACCAGCGCGATGATGTGGAACAGCGGCACCCGCTCGGGCTTCATGAAGGGGATCAGCGCCAGCCCGCCCAGCACCGAGGCCACCGAGATCATCGCGAACAGCGGCACCAGCTGGTCCTGCGTCACGCCCAGCACCTGGAACATGCGCGGCGCGCCCGCGCTTTGCTCGGACAGCACCAGCCGAAAGATCAGCAGCGTCGCCGTCAGGTGCAGCATGGCGGGGCTGGCCAGCCAGCGGATGTCCAGCAGCGGCGCCTTGCGGTGCAGCTCGATCTCCACGGCCAGGGTCAGCGCCACGATGGACAGCGCCAGCACCCAGCCCAGCCAGGCCACGTCGGTCCACCAATGGATCGAGCCCATGATGAAGCCGACCGTCAGCCCGCCGAAGCCGGTGGCGATCAGCAGCCAGCTGACCAGGTCCATGGCGGCGATCACCTTGACGCGCGGCGCCGAGGTCAGCGGCAGGGCATAGACCAGCCCCAGCGACACCGCCGCCAGCCCCAGGGCCATGTAATGCAGCCCGTCCCAGCCGTGGTCCCCCATCAGCGCGGGCGATATCACCCGCGCCAGCATCGGCCCGGTCGCGACCATGGCCAGCACCATGGGCAGGCCCAGCCGCATCTTCCACTGGGGCGGCAGCGGCTCCAGCATATACATGAAGGCCAAGGTGGACAGCGGCGCCGAGGCCATGCCGGCCACGAATTGCACCGCCACCGCCGAGCGCAGGTCCGAGATGGCAAGGGCCGCCAGCGAAACCGCCAGATAGACCAGGATCGCCACCTCGGCAAAGCGGCGCAGGCCGAACTGGGTGCGGATCTTGATCAGCAACAGCGGCATCGAGGCCCGCGGGATCATGAAGGCCGCCATCAGCCAGGTCGCCTGGGTGGTGGTCGCGCCCAGGTCTCCGGCGATCTGCGGGATGTTGGTGCTGACGAAGCCCTGCGCCAGGCCCTGGGTCAGGCCGATGACGACCGAGGCGCCGATATAGCCCAGCGTGGCCGGCCAGGACATCGGCACGAAGGGGGGCGGCGCGCCCGCCGCGGCCGGGGCTGCAGGCGCAGGCGCCGCGGGGGCGGCCTGGGATCGGCTCATGCCTGCCGCAGCCTTTCGGCATTCCGCGCCATTTGTGCCAGCGTCCGGCGCGTCACCGCCAGATCCTCGGGCGCGATGCCCTGGGCCAGCGTGGCATCGACCTCGGCGCGAAAGCCCAGCACCGGCTCGATCCGCGCCGCCTCGGTCAGGTAGACGGCGTATTTGCGGCCGTCCTCGGGGATCGGGCGGCGCTCGGCCAGGCCCTGGTCCTCCAGCGCGTCCAGCAGGCGCTTCAGCGTGGGCGTCTCGATGCCCAGCATCGCGGCCAGCTGGGCCTGGCTTGCGCCCTCGTTGCGGCCGATGGTGGTCAGCAGCCGGGCGCGGGCAAAGGTCAGCCCGTATTGCTCGACGCGCTGTTCAAAGGCGGCGCGCAGGGTCCGGGTCAGTTCGATGAGCGATTCCACAAGCGTGAAGGGACGGTCTGGCATGGGTTTTCCCGCTGCTCCGCAAATTTCATTAGCAAGCTAATGAATCCGCCCCGGTTATGCAAGGGGCGGCCCCGCTGCCGCCCCGCGCCGCCATGGTGGCGGGCGGGGCGGAGGGGGTCAGTAATCGCGTTCATAGAACAGGCCGACGGTGCTTTCGCCCTCGCTGTCCACGGACCCGCGCGCGGTCAGGGTCGGGGAAATATCCAGGTTCAGGTTCAGCTTGGTCTTGCCGTCGCCGCCGACCTGCACGTCGGTATAGAGGTTTTCGGACAGGTATTTCCCCGCCCGGACCGAGACGTTGCCGTCGTCGTCCGTCGCCAGGTCCAGGTCATCGAGCCCGGTCGAGGCGCGCAGCCGCCCGACGATCCCCTCGCCGCCGCGCCCGGCCAGCGTCGCCACCGCGCTGGCCAGCTGCGCGGCCTGAAGCGCGCTGATATTGTCCAGCCCGCGGCCGAACAGCAGGTGCGACAGCACCTCTTCCTGCGGCATCTCGGGCGAGGATTCAAAGGTGATCTCGGGATCCTGTGCCTCGCCGTCGATGATGATGCGGGCGGTGATGTCGTCCTGCACCGTCTCGGCCACCAGCCGGATCACCGGGATCATGCTGCCCTGCAACTCGATCAGCCCCTCGGTCATGTCGAACCGCTTGCCCAGCAGGTCGACCCGGCCGCGGATCAGCTCCAGCTGGCCGATGGGGATCGGCTGGCGGGCATTGCCGGTCAGGCGCAGCTCGCCGCCCAGTTCCGCATCGACGCCGCGGCCGCGGATGAAGACCTGGGACGGGGCCGAGACCAGCAGGTCGAAGCGCGCCGGGTTGGCCGGCGGCGTCGCCGGCGGCGCGGCCATGCCGGCCTGGCGCGAGGCCTCGCTGGGATATTCCAGCAGCCCGGCCTTGGCGCGGGTCTGGCGCTGCGGCGGGCGTTCCGAACGGTGGATGATGTCCGGGATCGCCTTGGCGCCGCCCAGCCCGGTCGAGGGGATGCGCAGTTCCGTATGGCCCACGTCGATGCGGCCCGAGACCAGCGGCCCCTGTCCCACCGTGCCCGCGACATTGATCGCGCCGTTCACCAGCGTCTCGTAAAGGTTCGGGTCGCGCAGCACCACGTTGGACAGCTGCACGTCCAGGTTCATCTGCCGGTCGCCGACCAGGTTGACCGGGCCGCTGACGGTGATGAGGCCGCCGGCCTCGACCGCGCCGCGCAGGTCGACCGCGATGCGGCCGGCGTTGAAATCGGCATTGGCGTTCAGGCTGCCCACGGCCAGGCCGAAGCGCGGCTCGGCCAGCCGGCCGTTGGTCAGCGCCACCCGGCCGGACAGCGATTCCAGCCCCGGCCGCCCGTTCAGGCGCAAATCGAAGCTCAGCGGCCCCTCGACCGAGCGGGTGCGCAGGAAGGGGTTGGCGGCGGCGGCATTGCTGCTGCCGCTGACCGCGATGTCGGCGGTGGACAGGTCCGTCGCCGCCGAGCCCGTCACCCGCGCCTGGGTATTGCCCGGCCCCGAGGCGGTCAGGTTCACGTCATAGGCGCTGCCGGTGTTGCGGATGGTGCCGGCGACCGTCGCCGGGCCGGGAAAGCCCGGCACCACCAGGGCCAGGTCGTTCAGCCGGGCGTCGAGGTTCAGCCCCTCGGTCGGGCTGCCGTCGCCGGTGATGCTGAACTGGCCGTTGCCGGCGCGCAGCCGGCTGACGGTCAGGCTGCCGTCCGGGCGCTGCGCGGCGGCCAGGTCGAAGCTGGTCTCGCCCGCCAGCACCGCATCGGCCTGCGGGTTGCCGACGCCCAGCCCGCGGGCCGAGCCGTTGGCGGTGATCTGACGCCCGCCGCCCTGCTGGTCCACGACATGGCCCGAGGCGCTGACCGCGCCGCGGAAGCCGCGGCCCAGGAAGCGCAGGTCGTCGGCGCGCAAGGTTGCGGTCAGGTCGGTGGCGCCCTGGCCCACCCGGCCCTCGGCGCCCAGGTTCAGGCGCGGGTTCTCGACGGTCGCGGTCTCGATGGTGAACACGCCGTCGCGCTCGATCCCGTGCAGCGCCAGCCGGGTCTCGCCCACCAGCGCGCCGTCGACCTGCGCCTGGCCAAAGGACAGGTCGGTGCCGGTGCCGGTCACGTCCAGCCGCCGCGCGCCCGAGCCGTCGTCCTTGAAGCTGCCCTGCGCATTCAGCGCGCCGCGCCAGCCGCGGCCGAAGCTGGCCAGCGAGCGGATCTCGGCCCGGCCCTCCATGTCGGTGCCGCTGGGGGCGATGCGGCCTTGCGCCGTGGCCAGCATCTGCTGGTTGGTCAGCTCGAAATCATGCACGGTGATCTCGTCGCCGCGTTGCTCGGCCGAAAGCCGCAGGTCGGTCACGCCGGTCAGCGCCCCGTCCACGTCCTGCTGGCCCAGGCGCAGGTCGGTGCCGCGCCCGGTCAGCTCGATCCGGCGGGTGCCGTCCTGCTCCACCGCCGTCGCCTCGGCGGTCAGCCCGCCCGAGAGGCCGCGCCCCAGCACCGCCAGGTCGGGCATGGACAGGTTCAGCCGGGCATCCATCGCCCCTTCGGCGAAGCTGCCCCGGCCTTCGGCATCGACCTGCGGGTTGGTCAGGCGGAGGGTCTGCACCTCGAAGCCGCCCTGCGCCTCGGCGGCCTCGACCAGCAGGTCGGTTTCGCCCTTTAGCGCGCCGTCCAGCTCGGCGATGCCGGTGACAAGATCCTGCGCCTTGCCGGTCAGGGTCACGCGGCGCGCGCCCGCCGCGCCGGTGGCGCGAAGCTCGCTGCGGACCGAGCCCGACATGCCGGGGTCGGCGACCGACAGGTCCGGCATCTCGATGGTCGCGGTCAGGGTGCTGGAATAGCTGTCCAGCCGCCCCTGCGCCTCGGCCGTCAGGTTCCGCGCGTTCACCACCAGCTTGCGCAGGTTGATGCCCGAGGTGTCGCGCCGGGCGCTGAGTTCGATGCGCGACTGGCCCGCCAGCATGCGGTCGGCATGATCCTGGCCGATGCGGATGTCGTTGCCCAGAACCTCTGCCTCGACGTCGAAGCCCTTGCCCAGCAGCGCGTAGCGGCCCTTGATATGGGCATCGGCGGTGCCGCCCAGCTCGCGCCCGGCCAGCGTCGAGAAGCGCGCGACATTGCGGTGCTGCGCGGTGATGTCGCCCGACAGCGTGATCCCGGTCCGCAGGCCGGAGACGGTGGTCTCGCCCTTGAAGCCGAAATCCTCGCCGTTGATGTTCATGCCCCAGAGCCGCAGCGCATTGCCGGGGGTGAAGGCAAAGTTCAGCCCGCCGTTCAGCACCCGGCCCAGGGCCTGCGCCAGGCCCGGATCGGTCGGCGCCAGGTCGTCCATGCCAAAGGCGATCCAGCCGCGCACCTCTTCCAGCGCCTGCTCGGCGGTCAGGGTGATGCGGCCGCGCCCGTCCAGCCGCAGCTCGGACAGGGCGATGTCGTCGCGGACGATGTCGCCCACCACGCCCTTCAGCACCCAGCCCGAGCCCTGCGCGGCGTCATAGTCCAGCCGCAAGCTGCCCGAGCGCACCGTGGTCGGCCGGTCGGCCCAGGGCAGCAGCACCGGCAGCTGCGCAGCCCCCGCATCCTGCCCCAGCAGCAGCGTCAGATGCGCGCTTTCCGGCGCGCCCCGGCTGGTGGTGGCCAGGTTGCCGTCCAGCCGCAGCGCCTCGGTCGCCAGCCGCAGCGAGGGGACGACCAGCCGGCCATCCTGCCCGCGCCAGCCCTCGGCCAGAAGCTGCGACTGCGTGCCGAAGAAGGCGCGGTGCTGCGGCGGCACCAGCGCGGCCACGTCGCCGCCCAGCTCGGCGCGGAAGGCGGTGCCGGGGGCGCCGTCGCGCTCGGCCGCATCGACCGAGACGGTGCCGGTCACGCGCGGCTGGCCGTCGGTCGCCAGCTGGATATTGGCGGCGAAGTCCGACATGGGCCCTTCGCCGGTGATCTCGGCCCGCACGGCGGGGCGGTCGTGCAGCTTGACCGCGTTCGCAAACAGCCCGTTGCGGTCCTCGTCCAGCCGCAGGTCCAGGCGCAGCACGCGGGTTTCGTTGGAAAAGCCCGTATCCAGGACGAATTCGCCGCGCGGCCCGTCCACGCGGTTGATGGTCAGCCTGGTCTCGCCCTCGCCGCCCGACAGGTTCATCGAGCCGTCGATCGAGATCACCGCCTCCTGCCCGATCACCGGCTGGCCCAGCTCAACCCGGTCGACGGCGATGCGGGCGATGTTCACCCCCACCGGCAGCTGCGGCAGGGAAAACTCCCGCGCCTCGGCCTGCGGCGCGCTCTCGCCGGTGCCGGGCAGGCGCGGCAGGATGATGCGCTCGGCCGAAAGCTCGTTGATCTCGACCCGCCGCGCCAGCAGGGCCGAGCGGGTCCATTGCATGGCGCCGTTCTCCAGCGTGATCCAGACGCCGTCGTCGTCGGCGATGGTCATGCGGTCGAAGGTCGCGCGCGAGGACAGGGCGCCGCGGAAGCCCTCGATCACCACCTGCCGACCGGCGCCGGACAGCTTTTCCTCCAGGAAGCGGGTGATGAAGCCGCGGTCGTCCTCGACCTCCTGCGAAATCTCGGCGGCGCTGTCCTGCGCCAGCGCGGCCAGCGGGACGGCCAGCGCAAGGCCGAGGGCGACAACAAGACGATAAGCCAGATCACGCATCAGAACGCCTGCCCCAGACCGATATAGACCTGCACCCCGCCGTCGTCGCCATCGCCGCCGCCGACCGGGGCGGCGATGTCGAAGCGCAGCGGCCCGACCGGGGTGCGATAGCGGATGCCCGCGCCGGCCCCGGCCTGCCAGCCGCTGGCGCCGGACCAGCCGCTGTCCTCCCAGACCCGGCCGGCATCGGCGAACAGCGCCAGCCCGATGCGCTCGCGGACCTGGATGCGGGTCTCGGCGGTCAGGGTGACGATGGACATGCCGCCGGTGCGCACCGTGCCGCCGCTGTCGTCGGGGATCACCTCGACGCCCAGCGATTCATAGGAATGGCCGCGCACCGTGCCGCCGCCGCCGGACCAGAACAGGTAGTCGCGCGGGGTTTCCTGGATCTCGGGGCCGACCACGGTGCCCAGCCGCGCCCGGCCGGCCAGGGTGAAGCGGTCGTCGGTGCCGAAGCTGTAATAGACCCGCCCCTCGGCCAGCACCTGCGCGCCCGAGCCGGTTTCGTCCTGCAGGCCGACGAAGGGGGTGACGCCGCCCGACAGCCAATAGCCGCGCTTGGCGTCGGTCGGCTCGTCGCGCTTGTCCCAGATCACGCTGGTGGGCAGGGCGAACAGGCGGAAGTCGGTGCGGCCGCTGTCGTCGTCCACGCGCAGCGCCCGGTATTGCAGGGCGATGTCGGCCGTCAACTCGTCGCTGGGGATCCAGGTGAAGCCCAGGCCGAAGGTGCCGGACTTGAGGTCGTAATCCTCTTCCTGCAGGCTTTCGACCTTGGCCAGCACATAGCCGGTAGTGTCGGCGGTGATGGTGGCGGGCCGGTCGATGCGCAGCCCCAGGCTGTAGTCGCGCCCGGTATCGCCGCCAATGTCCGAGACGCTGGCGTCGACGCGCAGCCGCTCGCCGCCGCGGAACAGGTTGCGGTTGATCCAGTAGCCGGTCAGCGACAGCCCGTCGGTGTTGGAATATTCGAAGCCCGCACCCAGCCGGCGCAGCTTTTGTTCCGTGACCAGCAGGTCCACGTCCAGCGTGTTGCCGGGGCCGATCCCGTCCGCCTCGGTCAGGGTGATGGCCGAGAACACGCCCGAGCGGCGCAGGCGCTTCCTGACATCCTCGAGCTTCTCGGGGTCGAAGCGCTCGCCCTCGGGGAAGCCGGCGATCTTGCGCAGGCGGCGCGGGTCCATGCGCTGGTGGCCGCGGATGGTCAGCTGGCCAAAGCGCAGCTCGGGGCCGGGAGCCAGGCGGATGCGGCTGTCCACCAGGTTGCTGGCGTGGTCGGCGACGATCTCGGTCTCGGCCACCTCGGCCTTGGCGTGGCCCACGTCGCGCCAGCCCGCCACGCCGGCGGTGGCGGCGTTCTTCATGTCGCCGGTGCGGGCGATCTCGCCGCGGCGATAGTCGCGCGGCAGCTCGGTCCCCGGCGCCACCGGCGCGATCTCGGCCCGGCTGTAGCGAAAGCGCGGGCCGGGCTGGACCGAGACCACCACCCGGCGCACCACCTGGGGCGCGTCCAGCGGGGCGATGCCGGCGGCCTCGACCCCGTCCAGGGTGATGTCGATGATGCCCGAGTAATAGCCCTGGTCGTAAAGCACCCCCAGAATGCGGGCGTAATCGCCGCGCGCGGCGGCCAGCATGTCCTGCCCCGTCACCCGCCCCTCGTCCTGGGCGCTGACCAGAAGCGAGGTCTGCCGGATCGCCGGCAGCAGGGCGTCGTCGCCGCCAGTCACCTGGAAATCCAGGTCGACGGGGGAATTGCCGTTGCCGCCCCCCCGGCCGAACCAGCCCGAAAACGGCGAGGACGACGGCGAAGACGAGGGCGAGCCCGAGGACTGCGCCCAGACCATGCCCGCGCCGGTTGCAAGCACGATTGCGGCAGCCGTTCCTGCCTTGATCCAGCTTTTCATTGCCTGATTGCCCTGCTTCTGGCGGTTTTCCCGCAAGCATTGCAGGGCGCGTCAACAAAATCCAGCGCAGCTGCCCCTTTTGGGGCGATTTTCAGCGGATTGCGGCCAGACAGCCATGCAACGCGGCCATGTCGTCGCGGATCACGCCGACCGGAACCGCCTGCGGAATCCGCGCCATCAGCGGGTCGGACAGGAAGGCGCGCTCGAATATTTCGAACCGATCGGTGCAGGAACGCGCGACGCTGCCGGCCAGGAACAGCCCGTCCATCGGCATGAAACGAAAGGCAAGTTCGCGGCAGAGCAGTCCGAACAGGCGGGCATAAAGCGCCAGCGTCTTCTCGGCCTCGCCATCGCCCTGGGCCGCGGCGGCGACCACGGCCTCGGCCCGGCCCTGCGGCGCGCCCGTGCGCAGGGCGTGCAGCCGGGCAAGGCCGCGGCCGGCGAACAGTTCCTCGACCGAATCAATCGCCCTTGCGGCCGCACCCAGCGCCTCGGCCAGCGGTTCGGCCACGGAAAGCGGCAGGCGGGTGTGGCCCTCTTCGGCCTCGAGGCAGGCGATGCCGCCGCCCGGCAGCACCTTGACCGCGCAGACGTTGAAGCCGGTGCCGGCATTCACCACCAGCCGCTGCCCGTTCGACAGCGTGCCCTGCGGCGCAGCGCGCAGGAAGCCCGCGGCCTCGCCGTCCAGCGCCGGCGTGGCATAGCCCAGGGCGATCAGGTCGTTGATCAGTCGGGCGCGCGGCGCGCCGGACAGCGCGCAGAGCCGCGCCGTGGAAAAGCTCCAGTCGCGATTGGTCAGCCGCGCCTCGTCGCCCCAGACCGGGCCGGCGACGGCGACGCAGACCGCCTCGATCTGCGGGCTGCCCTGCTGGCCCAGGAAGGCCGTCACCACCTCGTCGAAGCTGGCATGGTCGTCGCCGCGAAACCGGGTGATGGTGTCGGCCGCAAGCGCGCCGCCGCGTGCCAGCGCCATCCGCGCATTGGTCCCGCCCACATCCGCCAACAGGATCGCCATGCCTTCCCCCTTCTGCCGCGCAGCCCCTTGTCCGGGCCCTTCTAAGCCATCCCGCGCAGGGCTGCTAGCGCCAACATTCCGGCCGGGGTCGGCTTTGCCGCAAAGCCGCGGCGCGGGGCGCCTTGGGTTTGCAGCCAGGCGCGGGGAATGCTAAGGCCGCCCCAACCGAAAAAGGCGCGAGGGCCCCATGACCGATTACATCATCCGCGACATCGCCCTGGCCGAATACGGCCGCAAGGAACTGGACATCGCCGAGACCGAGATGCCCGGCCTGATGGCCCTGCGCGCCGAATATGGCGAGGCGAAGCCCCTGAAGGGCGCCCGCATCGCCGGCAGCCTGCACATGACCGTCCAGACCGCCGTGCTGATCGAGACGCTGGTGGCGCTGGGGGCCGAGGTGCGCTGGGCGTCGTGCAACATCTTCTCGACCCAGGACCACGCGGCGGCGGCCATCGCCAAGGCCGGCATCCCGGTCTTTGCCGTCAAGGGCGAGACGCTGCCGGAATACTGGTCCTATACCGACCAGATCTTCCAGTTCGCGGAAGGCACGGCGAACATGATCCTGGACGATGGCGGCGACGCGACCATGTATGTGCTGCTGGGCGCGCGGGTCGAGGCGGGCGAGACCGGGCTGATCGACGTGCCGGCCAGCGAAGAGGAAGAGGCGCTGTTCGCCCAGATCCGCAAGCGGCTGGCCGCCAGCCCCGGCTGGTTCACCCGCCAGCGCGACGCGATCCGCGGCGTCAGCGAGGAAACCACAACCGGCGTGCATCGGCTTTACGACCTGCACCGCAAGGGGCTCTTGCCCTTCCCGGCGATCAACGTGAACGACAGCGTCACCAAGTCGAAATTCGACAACAAGTATGGCTGCAAGGAATCGCTGGTCGACGGCATCCGCCGCGCCACCGACGTGATGATGGCCGGCAAGGTCGCCGTGGTCTGCGGCTATGGCGACGTGGGCAAGGGCTCGGCCGCCAGCCTGCGCGGCGCCGGCGCCCGCGTGAAAGTGACCGAGGTCGATCCGATCTGCGCGCTGCAGGCCGCGATGGACGGGTTCGAGGTGGTGCTGCTGGAGGACGTGGTCGCCAGCGCCGACATCTTCATCACCACCACCGGCAACAAGGACGTGATCCGCATCGAGCACATGCGCGAGATGAAGGACATGGCCATCGTCGGCAACATCGGCCATTTCGACAACGAGATCCAGGTCGCCGCGCTGAAAAACCACAAATGGACCAATATCAAGGACCAGGTGGACATGATCGAGATGCCCTCGGGCAATCGCATCATCCTGTTGTCCGAGGGGCGGCTCTTGAACCTGGGCAACGCCACCGGGCATCCCAGCTTCGTCATGTCGGCCAGCTTCACCAACCAGGTGCTGGCGCAGATCGAGCTGTGGGCCAAGGAGGGGGGATACCGGCCGGGCGTCTATATCCTGCCCAAGGCGCTGGACGAAAAGGTCGCCCGGCTGCATCTGGACAAGATCGGCGTCAAGCTGACCACCCTGTCGCAAGAGCAGGCCGCCTATATCGGCGTGACCCCCGAGGGTCCGTTCAAGTCCGAACATTACCGCTATTGAACGCACGGGCGCGGTCCCGCCGGGGCCGCGCCGCATATCATGGAGGAGGGGGCGCCAGATGTCCGACGATTGCCTGTTCTGCCGCATCGCGCGCGGCGAATTGCCCGCGCACCGGGTCCATGAGGACGAGCATATCCTGGCCTTCCTGGACCTGCATCCCATCCGTCCCGGCCATTGCCTGGTCATCCCCAAGCGGCATTACCCCTGGTTCGAGGATCTGCCCGAGGATCTGGCCACCCGCATCACCGGCTGCGCGCAGCGCCTGGCCCGGCAGATGAAGGCGCTTTACGCTGTCGAGCGGGTGGCGCTGTTCTATACCGGCATCCATGTCGCCCATGCCCATGCGCATGTCGTGCCGATGCACCATGTGCATGACGTGTCCTCGCAGGCCTATCTGAAGGACGGCATCGGCAGCTTCGCGGCCCCGCCGCAGCTGCCGGCCGACGAGGGCGTCCGCATCGCCCAGGCGCTGGCCCCGGCCTTCGACGGCTGAACGCGCGGTTTTGGTTGATATTTATTAGGCCGGCGCTAGGCTTTCCCCTGGGATGGACCAATCCGAAGGGGGACAGCGCATGAGCAAGCGCGACGATCTGATCGCCAAATACGCCGCCGACATGCAGGACAAGCTGGGCGTCGCGCCCGACATGGACCTGCTGGCCAAGGTGGTCATCGGCTGCGGGCCTTCGATCTACAACGCCGACGGGGAAACCGTGGCCGGATCGGACAACGCCGAGCTGGAGCGCATCAGGACCAACTACCTGGTGAAAAAGCTGGGCCTGCCCGACGGCCCCGAGCTTTCCGCCGCCATCGACGAGGTGATCGCGAAATACGGCAGCTCCAACCGCAACAAGTATCGCGCGGTGGTCTATTACATGCTCTGCACGCATTTCGGCAAACAGGCGGCCTATGCCTGACGGCGGTGACGCAACGTCACGAAAGGCCGCGGCCGGGCGCTGAACCCCGGCCGGGCGCGGTCAATCCAGCATCCGCTTGATCGCGCCGACATGGGCGGCGTCGGCGGCGCAGGCATCGGCGGCCAGCGCCGCGGCCTCGTCCAGCAGCGCCTCGGGCGCGACCAGCCGGTCGATCAGGCCCCAGGCCAGCGCCTCTTCGGCCGGGATCTTTTGCCCGGCCATCAGGATCATCTTGGCCCGCGACGGCCCGACCAGCGCGCGCAGGCGCAAGGGGTCGCTGGGCTGGGGCAGGAAGCCCAGGCGCATGACCGGATAGAAGATCTTTGCCCCCGGCACCGCCAGCCGCAGGTCGCAGGCCAGCACCATGCCCAGGGCGCCGCCCGCCGCGGTGCCGTTCAGCGCGGCGATGGTCAGGCAGGGCATCGAGGCGACGCGGGACGACAGCCGCTCCCATTGCGGGGACAGGGCCAGCCCGGCGCGGGCCTCGTCCAGGTCGGCCCCGGCGGAAAACACCGCGCCCTCGCCGGTCAGGATCACGGCGCGCAGCGCGGGCTCGGCGGCCAGCGCGTCGAAAGCGGCGGTCAGCTCGGCCAGCATGGTGCCGGTCAGCGAATTGGCCTTGGCCGGGCGCGCGATGGTGATGCGGCCGATCCCGCCGACGATTTCCCTGGTGATCATCATTCCCTCCTTGGACCCGCGCGCTGGCTGTGGCAAAAGCCGGATCGGTGTTTCTTATGCAATTCTCGCCGAAAAGGTGTTATGAAATGAACCTGCGACTGACAAGCTCGGCCTTGGCGCTGGCCGCGATGGCTGCCCCGGCGCTGGCCGATGTGACTTCGGAACAGGTGTGGCAGTCCTGGGTCGATTACTACCAATCGCTCGGTTATACCGTGACCGAGGGCAATCGCGACAAGGCCGGCGATACGCTGACGCTCAGCGATGTCGTCATCAACGGGGGCATGCCCGAAAGCCAGGTCGACTTCAGCGTTGCCCGGATCACGCTGAGCGAAAGCGGCGACGGAACGGTCAGGACCGTCTTTGCCGACCAGATGACCGGCGAGGCGCATGGCACCGATCCCGACGGGCAAGGCTATAGCGTACCCTTTACCCTGGATATTCCCGGCAACGTCATCGTCACCTCGGGCGCGCCCGAGGACATGACGCATGAATTCGACTATCCGACGATGGATTTCGCCCTGACCACGATCAAGAGCGGCGACAAGGAAACCCCGCTGCCGATCAAGGTGGGCGTAGCGGATTCGACCGGCACCTTCCATATCGTCGCCGGATCGCCGGCGAAATACGACTATGCGATGAAGTCGGGCCGGATCACCTTCAGCGGCGACGTGACCTCGGAAGAGGACGACAAGGTCAAGTTCGAGGGCAGCATCGACGGTGCCGAGACCTCGGGCGAGATGGCGGTGCCCGATGGCACGAAGATCGAAGAGGACATGAACGCCGCGCTGAAGGCCGGGCTTGCCATGGACGGCGTGCTGAAGGCCGGCGCCATGGCCGTCAGCTTCGACTTTGCCGGCACCGACGAGGACGGCCAGGAGACCAGCGGCGCGGGCAAATACGACGGCAAGGGCTTCGAGCTGAGCTTCGGCCTGTCGCAGGACGGCATGACCTACCAGGCCGGCTCGGATGCCGGCAGCTTCGAGCTGACCAGCAGCGACATGCCCTTCCCGATCAACTACGCCATCGAAAGCGGCAGCTTCGACATGCAGATGCCGGTGATGCAGTCGGACCAGGCGCAGCCCTTCAAGTTCGCCTATTCGCTGGCCGGGCTGACGCTGGGCGATGCGATCTGGAACCTGTTCGACGCGCAGGGCCAGCTGCCGCGCGATCCCGCCTCGCTGGACATCGACGTGACCGGGCAGATGAAGGTGACAAAGGACATCTTCGACCCGGCCAGCATGGCGCCCGCCTCGGACGAGGCCGAAGCCGAGGCCGACGGGACTGCGGACGGCGCCGAGGGCATGGAGGCGGCGGAGGCCGACCCGCAGCCCTTCGAGCCGGTCGAGGTCGCGATCAACCAGTTCGCGCTGAACGCGCTTGGCGCCAAGGTGAATGCCGAGGGCGCGCTGAAAGCCCCGGAAAGCGGCGACATGACCACCCCCGTGGGCGAGGTCCATGCCCGCTACGAGGGCGTGAACGGGCTGATCGACAAGCTGGGCGCCATGGGCCTGATCCCCGAGGACCAGATCATGGGCGTGCGGATGATGATGGCCATGTTCGCCAAGCCGGTCGCCGAGGGCGAGGACAAGCTGGAAACCAGGCTCGAGTTCAAGGAAGACGGCTCGATCTTTGCCAACGGCCAGCAGATCAAGTAACCCCTCCGGGGCGCGGCGCCCGGCGCCCTGACGGATCGCATCGCGGGGGCCGGGCGTTGGTGCCACGGCCCCCGTGTCCCATTCCAAGGTGAACCGCATGTCCGAATACCATCGACTCGAGGCTTTGGCGCAGCAGCTTCTGGCGGCGGCACGCAAGGCGGGTGCCGACCAGGCCGATGCCGTGGCGCTGGAGGCGGCCGCCGTCTCGGTCGATGTGCGCGCCGGGCACCTGGAACATGCCGAGCGCGCCGAGGGGGTCGAGATCGGGCTGCGCGTGCTGGTCGGCGGGCGGCAGGCCTGCGTCTCGGCCTCGGACCGCTCGGCCCGGACCATCGAGGAAATGGCCGCCCGCGCCGTCGCCATGGCGCGCGAGGCGCCGGTCGACGACACGCTGGGCCTGGCCGAGCCCGAGCAGCTGGCCCGCGACATCGACAGCACCCGGCTGGACCTTTACGACCACGATGCCGAGCCCACGCCCGAGCATTTGCAGGATCTGGCCCTGCGCGCCGAGGCGGCGGCGCTGGCGGTCGAGGGCGTCTCGACGATCGAATCCGCCGGCGCCAGCCATTCGCAGCGCCATATGTGGCTGGCGGCGAGCAACGGTTTCTCGGCCGGCTACGGGCGCAGCGGCCACAGCCTGTCCGCCGTCGCCATCACCGGCGAGGGGCTGGGGATGGAGCGCGACTGGGCCGGCGAAAGCCGCGTCCACGCCGCCGACCTGCCCGCGCCCGAAGAGATCGGCCGGCTTGCCGGAGAGCGCACCGTCGCCCGGCGCGGCGCGCGCAAGCCGCCCACCGGCGCCTTCCCGATCCTCTATGACGAGCGCGTCGCCTCGGGGCTGATCGGCCATCTGGTCGCGGCGGTGAACGGCGCCTCGGTCGCGCGCGGCGCCAGCTGGCTGCGCGATGCGCTGGGGGAACAGGTGCTGCCCAGGGGGTTCGACCTGCGCGAAGACCCGCACCGGCTGCGCTATGGCTCCTCGCGCCTGTTCGACGGCGAGGGGCTGGCGACCGCGCCGCGGCTGATCGTGGCCGACGGCGTCTTGCAGGGCTGGACGCTGGACCTGGCCACGGCGCGCAAGCTGGGCATGGACTCGACCGCCAATGCCATGCGCGGCGCGGGCAGCCCGCCCTCGCCCGGCGTGACGAACCTGGAGCTGACCGCGGGCGACAAAACGCGGGACGAGCTGATCCGCCAGATGGGGCGGGGGCTGGTCGTGACCTCGATGCTGGGCGCCTCGATCAACAGCACCACCGGGGATTATTCGCGCGGCGCCGGCGGCTTCTGGGTCGAGAACGGCGAGATCGCCTATGCCGTCAACGAATGCACCATCGCCGGCAACCTGCGCGACATGCTGCTGCGCCTGACCGCCGCCTGCGACCTGCCCGACTGGCGGGCCATGCGCGTGCCCAGCCTGCTGGTCGAAGGGATGACCGTTGCCGGCGAGTGACCTTGCGCTTCTGGAACAGGCCGCGCATGAGGCGGGCGAGATCGCGCTGCGCTATTGGCGGCGCGAGCCGCGGGTCTGGGACAAGGCCGGCGGCGCCGGCCCGGTGACAGAGGCCGACCTGGCCGTCAACGCGCATCTGGAGCGCCTGCTGCGCACGGCCCGTCCCGATTACGGCTGGCTGAGCGAGGAAAGCGCCGACGATCCGGCGCGGCTTCAGGCCGAGCATTGCTTCATCATCGACCCGATCGACGGCACCCGCGCCTTTATCGACGGGCAGGTGGGCTTTTCCCATGCGCTAGCGATCACCCGCGGCGACCGGGTGGTGGCGGGTGTGGTGCATCTGCCGGCGCAGCGCACGACCTATGCCGCCGCGGCCGACGGGCCGGCGCTGCGCGACGGCAAGCCCATCGCGCCTTCGGCGCAGGGGTTCGAGGGCGCGCGGGTGCTGACCGGCAAGCCGAGCCTCGACCCGGTCCATTGGCGCGGCGTGGCGCCGCCGGTCAAGCGCAGCTTCCGCCCCTCGCTGGCCTGGCGGCTGTGCCTGGTGGCGGACGGGCAGTTCGACGCCACGCTGTCCACCCGCCCGGCCTGGGAATGGGACGTGGCCGCCGGCAGCCTGATCGCCGCCCGCGCCGGCTGCGTGGCCAGCGACCTGTCCGGCGCGCCGATGCGCTTCAACGCGGCGCGGCCACTGACCGACGGGCTGGTGGTGGCGCCGCCCGCCCTGCACGGCCAGATGATCGCGGCGATGACCCCGCGGATGGTCCTGCCGGGTGGTCCGCTTGATGCCCCGCCGCCTGCCGACTAAGAAGGGGAAAAGGCCGGAGCTGTTCTGGCCATGTCCCGCAGATGACAGGGCGCGAACATGAGCCGACTTCCCCCCGCGACCCGCGACCGGCTGGCCGACGAGATCACCTTTCATCCCGCCACGGCCGAGGCGCGGCTGCTGCGCGAGGCGCTGGGGCGTTTCGCCACCGGCGTGACCGTGGTGACGACCGCCGGGCCGCAGGGGCCGCTGGGCATGACGGTGAACAGCTTCTCCAGCGTCTCGCTGGAGCCGCCGCTGGTGCTGTGGTGCCCGGCCCGCGCCTCGGCACGGCACGCGGCCTTTGCCGGGGCGGCGGCCTGGTCGGTGCATGTGCTGGGTTCGGAGCAGCTGGAGACCTGCCTGCGCTTTACCCGCGGCGGCCGCCAGTTCGAGGGGCTGGACACGGTGCCGACCCCCGAGGGCGTACCGGTCATCCCCGGCGTCGCGGCGCGGTTCGACTGCGCCGCCCATGCCGTGCATGAGGCGGGGGACCATTCGGTGCTGATCGGGCGGGTGCTGCGCGTGACCGTGGCGGGGCCGGGAGATCATCCGCTGGTCTTCGCCGCCGGCCGCTTCGGCCAGTTCGAGCCCGACGATGGAGCCTAGCGGGGGGCTCTGCCCCCACGCCTTGCGCGCCCCTTGATGGGGCACGCAAGGCGTTCCCCCGGAGTATTTGGAAAACGGAGAAAGCCGGCTCAGCTGCCTTCCAGCGGCGGCAGCGGCTGCGAGAAGATGTCGTCCATGCGCGGCATCGGCGCGGTGCTGGTGCGGATCGACCGGCCCGGCCCGGAAAGCGTGGCGATCTGGCGGGCAAGCCGGGCGATGGCCTGGGATTGCGCGTGGGCGATGGCGGCGGGGCCTTGGTCGGCGAGCGGCACGGAGATGTCGAAGCCGCGCGCCTGGTTGGCGCCGCCCGCGCCCTCGTCGGCGACGAAATAGCGCCCGGACAGGCGATAGCTGCCGTCGGCCTGCGCCAGCGCCTTTTCGACCCGCACCTCCAGCCGGCGCCGGGGCGGTTCGGCCAGCGGCCAAGGCTCGGCGATCACCGTGGCGCCCGAGAGGTCCGAGATGCTGCGCGCCAGCGCCAGGGTGAAGGCGCGTTGCGGGTTGTCCGCCCAGAGCTGCCTGGTGTTCGAGCGCACGGCGCCGTCGCCGCTCTGCCAGCTGACCTCGTCGCCCGCGGCATATTCGGGCAGCGACACGTCCTTCAACTCGGCCGTGCCCAGCCGGTCGGGCACCCGTTCGCCCGTCGTGGGCGGGTCGATCAGGTAGCGCGCGGTCTTTTCGCCGTTCGAGCAGGCGCCGAGCAGGGCGAGGCAGGCGGCGGAGGCAAGGATCAGGCGCATCTTATCGTCCCAGGATGAAGGCTTGCGGGTTGCGTTCGATGGTTCGCGCCAGGCTGCCGAAGGCGTTGGCGGCGCGGCGCATCTCGCGCATCAGGTTGATGGTCTCGTTGTTGAAGCTCGAGCGGTCGCCATAGGCGGCGATCACCGCATCGGCCCGCGCCGCCAGCGCCTCGAGCCGCGCCGAAAGCTGCGGCAGGCGTTTCGCCGCGTCCGAGACATCCTGCGCCGCCGTGCTGGCCGAGGCCAGCGCATCGTTCAGGCTGCCCGCGGCATTGCCGTCGCGCAGGTCGTTGAGCAGGCCCGATGCGGCCTTCAGCGTCTCGGACAGATCCCTGGGCAGCCGCTCGGCATCCTCGGTGCCCAGAAGCGCGCGCACGTCCCTGAGGATGCCCTCGGCCTCGGTGCCGATGGCGGCATAGTCCACCGCCTCGATCTTGACCGCGGCGGCGTCGATCTGGTCGACCATGGCCGGCACGTCGGCGGCGGCGAGCTTGACCGCCTCGGCCGCGGCCGCCGCCTCGTCCACCATGCGGCGCAGCTGGCCCACGGCGCCGGATTCGCGCAGCTCGGTGGTGACTTGCCGGATCTCGCCCGCGGCGGCCTGGGCATCCTCCAGCGTGCCGCGCAGGGCGCCGGGGATGGCGCGGGTGTCCTCGCTGCTGGCGATGGCGGTGACGCTGTTCATCATGTCGGTGACGGATTTCAGCGCCTCCTCGATCGGCAGGTTGCCGACGCGGGTCAGGAAGCCCTGCGCCGTCTCGGTGAAATCGGAGATTTCGCCGGGGACCGAGGGGATGAGCGGATAGGGATCGCCGGCGCGGTCCAGTTCGGCCGGCGCGGCATCGGGCAGCTCGACCAGCTCGACCTGCAGCGAGGTGCCGAAGAAGCCGGCGCTGGCCACCCGCGCCCGCAGGCCGGCCCGGACCTGGCCGGCCAGGAAATCCAGCGCCTGGTCGGGCGTGGTGTCGCCGGGCAGGCCCAGGCGGGCGGGGGTCAGGGCCAGCGTCACCTCTTGCTCGATATGCTCGCGCCCCTCGTCATCGGCGATCACGCGGGCGGCCAGGTCGGTGACGCGGCCGACGGTCAGGCCCATGAACTGCACATTGGCGCCGGTCTCCAGCCCCTTGACCGATTCGCCGATGCGCATGGTCAGCCGCAGCGCCTGCGCCTCGTCCGAGAACAGGTTGGTGCGCGCCGTCGCCTCGTCGGTCTGCAGGGCGAAGACATGGCCGTCCTCGACCGGCCGCCCGCCCGAGGTCAGGGTGGCGAATTCCGCACCCCCCTGCAGCACCGAGGCCAGCGAGTTCACGTTCAGCGACAGGCCCTGCGCCCCCAGCGACACCGAAAAGCCCGAGGTGTCCCAGAACACCGTGCTGGTGGTCAGCCGCGCGTCATGCGGCGCGGCGATGAAGACGTCGGCCAGCACGCTTTCGTCGTCCTCGGCCAGGCGCAGGTTCTGCATCTGCCCGACCGGCAGCCCGCGGAACATCACCGGCGCGCCCTCGGTCATGCCGCGCGAGCGTTCGGTCGCAAGCACGATCCAGGTGCCCTTTTCGCCGAAGCTGGTCAGCGGCGGCCGGTCGAGCCCCTGGAAGTGGGTCTGCGGCTCGTCCGGCTTGTCGTCCCAGAAACCCTCGACGAAGGCGCCGGTCAGCACCGTGTCCAGCCGCGAGATGCCCTGGGCCGAGACCTGGGGCCGCACGATCCAGAACTGCGATTCGCTGTCGATATAGGGGGCCAGATCCTTGTCCACGCGCATGTTCACCAGAACCTGTTGCAGATCCTCGGTGAAGCGCACCGATTCGACCTTGCCCACGGTGATCTCGCGGAATTTCAGCGCCGTCTCGCCCGGCGTGATCCCGGTCGCGTCCTTGAAGGCGACCGAGACCAGCGTGCCGCGCCCGGCGATCATGTTCCAGCCCACGCCCAGCGTCACGATCAGCGCCGCGATCGGCACCAGCCAGATCAGCGGCAGCCCGGCCCGCACGGCACGGGCGGCGGGCTTGCGGACGGGTTCGGCGGGTTTCAGGGGGGCGTCGCTGCGCTCGGGCGAGGGCCTGTCGGTCATTCATGGTCCTTGCGGCTGCGCAGCGGAAGGCCGCGCCAGATCAATCTCGGGTCGAAGCTTTGCGCGGAAAGCATGGTGAAGGCAACCGACAGCGCAAAGGACACCGCGGCAGGGCCGGGATGGATCGAGGCGACGAAGCCCAGCTGCACCAGCGCCGACAGGATCGCCACGACGAAGACGTCGATCATCGACCAGCGGCCGATGAACTCGACCACCTCGTAAAGCACCAGCCGCTTGTGCGCGGCCTCGACCGTCGCCGGCCGCCCCGCGACCGTCGCCAGCCAGGCGATGGCGACGAACTTGCCCACCGGCACCATGACCGAGGCGGCAAAGATCACCGCCGCGATGCCGTAGTTGCCGTAATGCATCAGCTCGACCACGCCGCCGAGGATGGTGGATTCGCTGTTGCCGCGCAGCCCGCCGAAGGTCGAGGTCTTGAGCATCGGGAACAGGTTCGCCGGGATGTAGAAGATGAGCCCCGCCGCCAGCCAGGCCCAGACCGCGTTCAGGCAGCGCCGGTCCGGCGGCACCAGCGCGCTGCCGCAGCGGCGGCAGATGGTCTCGGCTTCCGGCCAGGCCCGGCCGCAGCTGCGGCAGCCGACCAGCCCGGCGCGATGCGCGGTCAGCACCGGCGCGTCATGGACGGGCGCGCTCATGCCCGCGGCTCCGGCACGATCTCGCGCCCGTCGGTGGCCATGCCGGCATCCTCGATGGCGTCCCAGATCGTCGCGGCGCTGGTAAAGGCGTTGCTGGCGGCGTTGACCAGGATCAGCCCGCAAAAGGCCCAGAAGGCCGGGCCGAAGCTGATGTTGGCCAAGCCCCCCACCTTGACCAGCGCGATGGCGGTGCCGATGACGAAGATCTCGGCCATCGACCAGGGCCGCAGCGTCTCGGACAGGCGAAAGGCCGGCACGGCATGGGCAAAGGGCCGGCGTTTCCGCGCCAGCGGCAGCAGCGTATAGACCAGAAGCAGCGCCCGCAGCACCGGCAGCCCGACGATCATGCCCAGCACCGCCACGGTCAGGGGCATCAGGGCGCCGTGCGAAAAGGCCAGCGCCACGCCGAACAGCGAGGTCTCGTTGCCGAATCCCATGCGCGAGATTTCCAGGAACGGGAAGAACACCGCCCCCACCATCAGCACCAGCGAGGCAAAGGACAGCGCGATGATCCGGGTGAAGGCGCCGGCGCGCGGGCTGGCCAGCAGGGTGTTGCAGCGCAGGCAGCGCGCGGTCTCGCCCGGCTCCAGCTCGCGCTCGACATGCAGCGCGTCGCAGCGCGGACAGGCGGTCAGCCCGGCGCCGGTGGACAGATCATATTCGCCTTCGGTCTGCATCGGCACAGAATATCCGCGCGCGGGGCCGGCGCAAGATGCCGCGGCTGGTCCGGTTAACCGGCCGCGCTGGCCGGCAGGGGCGCCGATATGCCCCGGCAACGCGGCGCCGCGGTAGGCGTCGCCCAAGGGAAATAGGCGGCATTTGAGCGGTTAACTGGTATTTGGCCGCGCGACGCTAGACCTTCCGGGCAGGCAACGAAAGGAATGGTTCATGGCCGGGAACGGTGGCGGCGCCCCGATCATCATCAAGAAGGTTCAGGGCGCGTGCGAAGCCGGGCATCACGGCGGCGCCTGGAAGGTCGCCTATGCCGATTTCGTCACGGCGATGATGGCCTTTTTCCTGCTCATGTGGCTGCTGAACGCCACCACCGAAAAGCAGCGGCAGGGGCTGGCGGAGTATTTCAACCCGACGCTGATCCATTCGACCCGCAGCGGCCAAGACGGCCCCTTCGGGGGCGAGGTGCAGGATGCCGAAACCGATTCGGGCAAGGGCGCCGGCGCTTCGCGCGACACGCTGGCCGCGCAGGCGCGCGAAGGCCGGGAATCGGGTTTCGAGGAGATGGCCCGCCATGTCCAGGACCAGCTGACCGGCAGCGGCGCGGAATCCATGCAAAAGGTCAACCTGTTGCGCCATGTCGTGACCCGCATGACGGACGAGGGGCTGGTGATCGAACTGACCGACCTGATGGACGAGCCGCTTTTCGTCGGCGACAGCGCCCAGCCGACCCCGGCCATGAAGGAACTGGCCGGCATTCTCGCGGGCGTCCTGGGGCGCATCAGGAACGAGGTGGCGCTGACCGGCCATGTCCGCGCCTATCCCGAGATGCTGATCCAGTCGCCGGTCTGGGCGCTCTCGGACGCCCGCGCCCATGCCCTGCGCAACCTGCTGGAGGGCTCGGGCTTCGACAGCGCGCGCATCCAGCGCGTCACCGCCTTCGCCGACCGGCGCAATCGGTCGGTGAACCCGATGGACCCCGACAACAACCGGATCGAAGTGATTTTACTGAGATGACCGGCCTGGGCGGGGCGCCGTTAGCGGCATGTTAACCCCCGGCCGGCAAACTTCACGCAGAACGACTCACACAGGGTAATATCAGAATGTCGATTTCATCTGCCCTCAGTGCCGGGGTGTCCGGGCTTGCCGCCAATTCCACGCGCCTGGCCAATATTTCCGACAATATCGCGAATTCCGGCACCTATGGCTACAAGCGGGTGGACACCAGTTTCGAAAGCATGGTGATCAACCAGGGACGCGGCGGGGGGCTTTATACCGCCGGCGGGGTCCGCGCCTCGACCAGCCGGCTGGTCGATCAGCGCGGCAACCTGGTTCCCACATCGCATCCGATGGACATCGCGATTTCGGGGCGGGGCATGCTGCCCGTGATCCACTCGGCATCCCTGGCCTCGGGACCGGGCACGCAGCGCGAACTGGTGATGACGACGACAGGGTCCTTCCGCACCGACGACGAGGGGTATCTTCGCACCAGCTCGGGTCTGGTGCTGATGGGCTGGCCGGCCAATGCCGACGGCACGATTTCCAGCCAGCCGCGCGATTCCGCGACCGGCCTGCAACCGATCCTGATCAATCCCAGCCAGACCGCGGCCGACCCGACGACGCGGATCAACCTGCGCGTGAACCTGCCCGCCGACGACGCGGTTGCCGGCGCGGCCGGCGACGCCTGGGACATGGAGGTCGAATATTTCGGCAACCTCGGCAATTCCGAAAGGATGACGGTCAGCTTCACGCCCGAGGTGACGGGCGCGGCCGGGACGCGCACGAACCGCTGGACGATGGAGATCCGCGATTCGGCCATCATCAACGATCCGGCCACCCCCGCCGACGAATCGCTGATCGGCGTCTACACGCTGGAATTCCAGGACGGCCAGCCCGGCGGCGGTACGCTTGCGGCAGTCACCACGGTGGCCGGCGGCGCCTATAGCGCGGCGACCGGGCTTCTTACCGTCCCCGGCGCGAACGGGCCGATGACCATCAACCTGGGGCGATATGGCGACAGCCAGGGCATCACCCAGCTCAGCACCAGCTTCTCGCCGGCCAATGTGACCAAGAACGGCTCGCCCGTCGGCAACCTGACGGCGCTCGAAATCGATGAAAGCGGCTATCTTCGCGCAACCTATGACACCGGCTTCACGCGGACCCTGTATCAGGTGCCGCTGGTGGATGTTCCCAATCCGAACGGTCTGATCGCAATGGACAACCAGACCTACAAGATTTCGCCTGAATCCGGCGCGTTCTACCTGTGGGACGCCGGTGACGGTCCGACCGGCGCAATCGCCGGCTATGCGCGCGAGGCATCGACGACCGATGTCGCGGCCGAGTTGACCGACCTGATCCAGACCCAGCGCGCCTATACCTCGAACGCCAAGGTCATCCAGACCGTCGATGAGATGCTGCAGGAAACCGCCAATCTCAAACGCTGACATTGACCGGGACGGCTTCCTGCCGTCCCGCGCTCGGAAACCGGAGCTTGCATATGAGCCTTTCGTCCGCCATCTCCAATGCCGTTTCGGGCCTGACCGCGGCCTCGCGGGGCACGGAAATCGTGTCCTCCAACATCGCGAACGCGCTGACGCCGGGCTATGCGCGCAGGGAACTCGACCTGTCCTCGCGCCTGGCCGAGCGGGGTGGCGGCGTCAGCATCAACGGCGTTACCCGAATGGTCACGGCGGGGCTGATCGCCGATAATCGCTTGGCCCAGGCGGATGTCGGTTCATCCCGGACCGTGACGACCTATCACGCCGCGATGGAGAAAGCCTTCGGCACGGGAACAGAGGCGTCCTCGCTGGTGCAAACTCTGACAGATTTCGAATCCGCCCTGGCCAGCGCGGCCGCAAGGCCCGACAGCGAGACGCGCCTGGCAGTGGTGCTGGATACGGCCACGGCTCTGGCAAAAAAGGTCAACGACATCTCCGCCACCATCCAGGCCGAGCGCAGCAAGGCGGAAAAGGCCATCGGAAATGACGTTGCGCGGCTGAATACGGCGCTTGAGCAAGTGGCGAAATTGAATGCGCAGATCGTCACCCTGTCGGCACAAGGCAAAGACGCTTCGTCGCAGTTGGATGCGCGCCAGGCGCTCATAGACAGCGTATCGGATATCGTGCCTATCAAGGAAGTGCCGCGCGAGAATGGCCGGGTCGCCTTGTTCACCTCCGGTGGCGCCATTCTCTTGGACGGGACCGAGCCGGCCCGGATCGGTTTCAGCGCCGTCTCCAGCATCACCGCCGATATGTCCAAGGCCAGCGGTGCGCTTTCCGGGCTGACGCTGAACGGAAAGCCGCTCGGCGATATGCAGCACACCATGTTTAACGGCGGCAGCCTGGAGGCGAACTTTGCCATTCGCGACCAGATTGCCCCGGCCTATCAGCAGCAGATCGACGCTTTCGCCCGCGATTTATACGACAGGCTGTCCGATCCCGCGATCGACCCCTCTCTGGCCACAGGCGACCCAGGGCTGTTCACCGATTCCCAGGGCGCTTTCAGTTCGGCCGATGAAACCGGCTTCGCCGGCCGCATTGCCGTTGCCTGGGCGGTGAACCCCGAGACGGGCGGGCAACTGTGGCGGATTCGCGCCGGAATCAATGCGACCGGCCCCGGTAGTTCTGGCGAAAGCACGCTGCTTGACCGGCTCGGATCGGCCCTCTCGGCCTCGCGTTCGCCGGCTTCGACCAGCTTGTCCGCGGTGCCGCGCAGTCTGCAGGGCCTTTCGGCGGACCTGACCTCGGTTGCGGCGACGAATCGCATCCGAACCGAAGCTGGCGCCATGCAAAGCAGCGCGCGCCAGTCCGGCCTCCAGGCGGCCCTTCTGGCTGAAGGGGTCGACAGCGACAAGGAAATGGAAGGCCTGCTCGCGCTGGAGCGTGCCTATGCCGCAAATGCCAAGGTCTTTCAGACCGCAAATGACATGCTGGATGCTATCCTGAGGCTGACATGACCCCTTTTCATTCCATCGGCGACCTTTCCCGTTCCTATCAACTCCGGCTTGGGCAGCAGGGGCTGAAAGCCAGGCTGGACCGGCTGACCCAAGAAATGATGACCGGGGTCAAAGCGGATATTCCCAAAGCGCTGGCAGGCGATTTGTCAGGGATTTCGCATATCGAATCCCGGCTGAAGCTGCTGACCACGTTCCAGCAAAACACATCCGAGGCGCAAAACAGGCTAGCGGGCATGCAGGCCGCGCTTGGGCAGATCCAAGCCGTCGTAGACGACCTGGGGCCCAGCGTGCTGACCGAACGTAATATTCTGGAAGAGCAAGACCTTAGGGCGCGCGCCGACAGCATCAAGCGGGATTTCCAGTCGATGTTCGAAACCCTGAACACCACCACCGCCGGGCAATATTTGTTTGGGGGCAACCGAACCGACAGTCCAGCGCTGGGCAGTTTTGAAACGATGCTCGCGGAACTGAATACCGCGGTTGCTGGTGCCACCACCGCGGCAACTATCGCAAGCCGCATCGACGCATGGTTTGACGCACCCCAGGGAACCGGGGGCTTTTCCGACACGGTCTATCAGGGGGACGATGACGGCAGCACCCGGTTTTCGATCTCGCCCGAACATCGGATCGACAGCAATCTGTCGGCCAATTCCGCGGAGCTGCGCGATACGCTCAAGGGAATGGCCGTGATGGCCTATGCGTCCGAAGCCGGGTCGGCAATCGACGATGCGACCTTGCGGGATCTCTTCTCCGAAGCGGGGGGCCGGCTGGCCAAGGCAACGCTCGGGTTGACCACCGCCCGCGCCGATCTGGGCCGACAGCAGGCGGCCGTCACCCAGGCGCAGGCCAGAAACTCGGCTGAAACGACAACGCTTTCCATTGCGCGCACGAACATGATCGGCGCCGACCCAGCGGAAGCCGTCACCGCTTTGGAAGAGACCGAAGCGAAGATTCAAAGCCTCTATGCCATCACGGTCCGGCTTTCCCGGCTCAGCCTCACGGATTACCTGTCATGAGGTTCTTATATCTTCTGCTGATTCTGTTCGGCCTTGCAGCTCCGGGCCTTGCTGCGCCGGTTCGGATCAAGGATCTGGCCAATATCGACGGCGTCCGCGGCAACGACCTGGTCGGTTATGGCCTGGTCGTCGGCCTGAACGGTTCGGGCGACAGCCTGCGAAACTCGCCCTTTACCGAAGAGATCATGGCCGGCTTGCTTGAGCGGCTGGGCGTCAATGTCACTGACGAAGCATTCCGTCCCAAGAACGTGGCGGCGGTGATCGTTACCGCCACCCTGCCGCCGTTCGCGCGCGCCGGTTCGCAGATCGATGTCAGCGTGGCCGCGATAGGCGATGCGAAAAGCCTGCTTGGCGGCACATTGGTCATGACGCCGCTGAACGCGGCAGACGGCGAGATATATGCCGTCGCGCAAGGCTCGGTCCTGGCAGGGGGGGGCCGAGGCTTCCGGCGCGGCCGCCTCGGTCGTCCAGGGCGTGCCTACGACGGGCACTCTCCCTTCGGGCGCCAGGGTGGAGCGGGAAGTGGCCTTCGACTTCTCGCAAATGACGAACCTGCGCCTGGCGCTGAGAAACCCCGATTTCACCACCGCCGCCCGTGTCGAGGCCGCGATCAATCGCACGCTGGGACGTGGGCTGGCCGAACTGGTGGATTCGGGAACCATCGTGATCGACTCGACCGTTTTGGGTCGGGTCAACCCGGCGCGGCTGATGGGGCAGATCGAGAATATCACCGTCGAGCCCGAGACAGCGGCTCGCGTCGTCATTGACCACAAGTCCGGCACTATCGTCATGGGCGAGGATGTGCGCATCTCGCGGGTGGCGGTTTCCCAGGGCAACCTGACCCTGCGGGTGCGGGAAACCCCCGTCGTGTCGCAGCCGAACCCCTTCTCTCCGGGAGAAACCGTGGTTCTGCCCCGAACGCAGGCCGAAATCACCCAGGAGCCGGGGATCGGCTTTGCTGAAGTATCCGGCGAATCATCCTTGTCCGAGGTGGTTGCGGGGCTCAACGCATTGGGGATCAGGCCCCGCGACATGATCGACATACTGAAGGCGGTCCATGCCGCCGGGGCGCTGCACGCCGAATTCATCGTGAACTGAAAACGGAACAGCCGCCCATCGCGGGCGACCGCGCTTCGGGCACTTGGCGATCCCTGTCCGCACCTGCAGCTGGCCCAGTCAGGGGCGGCGGGCGGCGGTTCAGATGACCGGCGTGAAGCCCCCGGCCTGATGATCGTATTGCTCCAGCGTTCCCTCGGCGATGTCGTGCAAGACCCCGTGCAAGGACAGGTTCCCCGATTCCACCGCGGTTTTCACGAAGGGAAAGGTCATCAGGTTTTCAAGCGAAACGAGAACGGCTTGCCGCTCGAGTCCGCGGATCTGCTGTTCAGGGGGCAGTGTCGCCACGCGCTCGTATCCCGGACGCAGGATGTCCATCCAGCGGCCGACGAAGCTGGATTTCTCTTCAAGCTCGGGCGCATGGCCGGAACACATGGCATGGCATCCCTGAACGCCGCCGCAATTGGTATGCCCCACCACCACCACATGGGCGACCTTGAGCGTATTCACCGCATATTCGACCGCAGCCGAGGTGCCGTGCTGCTCGCCGTCGGGGGCATAGGGCGGGACCAGGTTGGCGATGTTGCGGTGAATGAAGAATTCACCAGTATCCGCCCCGAAGATCGAGGTCACGTGGACGCGCGAATCGCAACAGGCGATGACCATGGCGCGGGGATGCTGGCCGTCCTCGGCCAGACGGCGAAACCAGACGCGATTTTCGACAAAGGCTGTGGCGCGCCAGCCGTGGTAGCGCTGGACCAGATACAGCGGCAGTGGACGTGCTTCTTTCATTCCTATCCTCATCTACCGATCGCACGAGTGATAGCGGCTGGACCGATAAAGTTCGAGTGGTTTAGCGCGCGCCTCATAACCTTTTCTTGATGGATTGATGCCAGCTTGCGGCTCAGCGCGACAGGAAGCCCACATGGGAGCGGGAATGACGAAGATTGCAGTTCTGAGCATGGACGAGACGGTTCGGATCGACGTGCAAAGGCTTGAACAGATCGTTCGTGAACTGGGCGAGCCCGCGGCCGGCCAGATCATCGGCGCGGCACTGGAACAGCTTGCGCTGGCGCTGGGCCGCACGGTGGCCGCTTCGCGGCGGGGCGACCTGGGGGCCATCGTTGCCAATGCCGACCAGCTTTCGCGGCTGGCCTGGCAGGTCGGGCTCGTCACCCTGGCGGGGGTCGCCATCGATGTCGGCGCTTGCGCGGAACGCCAGGACGAACCGGCGCTGGCCGCCACGACCTGCAGGCTTGAACGGATCGGCAACCGGTCGCTGACCGAGCTGTGGGATCCGCCGGAAACCTCTTGAACGAACGCGCCCTTGCAGCCCTTGGCCTGGGCGCTAGGGTGCCGCAAAGGACAGAAGGTCACGAGCATGCCGATGATACCCCAGTTTGCCGATTCCGATGCCCCTTCGCTTCCGCTTTGGCTGGTCCGGCCGGGCGAGGCAGGGCCCGACCTGCCCTCCGACATCGACCCCCTGGCTGCGAATTGGGCCCGGGCGCAGGGCTTTGCGGCCAAGGCGGGGCAGGTCTGCCTGCTTCCCCTGCCGGATGGCGGGCTTGGCGGCGCGCTGTTCGGCCTCGGTCCCCAGCCCACGGATCGCCCGGCGCGGGACCGCTTTGCGCTGGCGCGGGCGGCCGAGGCGCTGCCGGCCGGCAACTGGCGCCTGGCGAATCGGCCGCAGGGGTTCGATCTGGCCCTGGGCGCCCTGGGCTGGCTTTTCGCGCAGTATCGCTTTGACCGCTACAAGCGGGTCGAGGCGCCGGGCGCCCGGCTTGTCTGTCCCGAGGGGCTGGACCGCGACCGGCTGATCGCCATGGCCGCGGGCGAATACCTGGCGCGCGACCTGATCAACACCCCCGCCTCGGACATGGGTCCGGGCGAGCTGGAGCAGGCCGCGCGCGACCTGGCCGGGCGGCATGGCGCCGGGATCGAGGTGGTCTGCGGCGACGACCTCATCGCCCGCAACTTCCCGATGATCCACGCCGTCGGCCGGGCTGGGGCACAAGCGCCTCGGCTGATCGACATTCGCTTTCCGGGCGAGGGGCCGCGGCTGACGCTGGTCGGCAAGGGGGTCTGTTTCGACACCGGCGGGCTGGACATCAAGCCGGCCGCCTCAATGGCGCTGATGAAGAAGGACATGGGGGGCGCGGCCAATGTGCTGGGCCTGGCCGAGACCCTGGCCCGGCTGGGCCTGCATCGCGACATGCGGCTGCGCATCCTGATCCCGGCGGTGGAAAACGCCATTTCCGCCAATGCCTTCCGCCCCGGCGACATCCTGACCAGCCGCAAGGGCCTGACGGTCGAGGTCAACAATACCGATGCCGAGGGCCGGCTGGTGCTGGCTGATGCGCTGGCGCTGGCGGAGGAGGAGGCGCCGGAGTTGCTGGTGTCGATGGCGACGCTGACCGGCGCCGCCCGCGTGGCGCTTGGTCCCGAACTGCCGCCCTTCTTCTGCGACGACGACGCGCTGGCGGCCGCGATCCAGGGCGCCGGTCGGGCCCATGGCGACCCGGTCTGGCGCCTGCCCTTCTGGGAACCCTATGAGGCGATGATCGAGCCGGCCATCGCCGATCTGGACAATGCGCCCGCGGGCGGATTTGCCGGGGCGATCACTGCGGCGCTGTTCCTGCGCCGCTTTGCCGGCGAGGCGCGGGCCTATGCGCATTTCGACATCTATGGCTGGCAGCCCAGTGCCGCGCCCGGCCGGCCCAAGGGCGGCGCGGGCCAGGCCATGCGCGCCATCCTGCACGCCCTGCCGGAAATCCTGCGATGACCGCGCCCGCCGACCGCCGGCTGACCCCGGCGACCGAGCGGGTCGCGCTGGAAACCCTGCGCGGCATCCTGGAGCGTCCGGCCTATACGCCCGGTCAGCCGATGCGGCTGGCCGCGCCGCTGGCCGATCTGTGCCGCGCACCCGGCGGCGCCCGCGACCGCCAGCTGAACTTCGGCGCCGACCTGGTGCAGCTGGAGCAGGCCGGGGGCTGGGCCTTCGTGCAGGCGGGGGCGGACGGCTATTGCGGCTGGGTCCGGGCCGAGGGGCTGAGCCGGCAGATGCCGGCCATCACCCATCGCGTCAGTGCCCCGGCCACCCATGTCTATGCCGAGCCGAACATGAAAACCCCCGAGTCGATGCGGCTGTCGCTGGGTGCGCGGCTGTCGGTCATCGCCATGCGGGACGGTTTCGCCCGGCTGGCGCAGGGCGGCTGGGTGCCGGCGCAGCATATCTCGGACCGCGCCGAGCGCGACCCCGCCACGGTGGCCGAGCGTTTCCTGGGCACGCCCTATCTGTGGGGCGGCAACAGCCGCTGCGGCATCGACTGTTCGGGCCTGGCGCAGGCTGCGCTGGCGGCCTGCGCCGTGCCCTGTCCCGGCGACAGCGACCTGCAAGAGGCGGCCTTTTCCCCGGCGGACGGCCCGATCCGCCGCAACGACCTGCTGTTCTGGCCCGGCCATGTCGCCCTGGCGCTGGACGGCGAGCGCATGATCCATGCCACCGCCTTCGCCATGGCGGTGATCGTCGAGCCCATCGCCCAGGCCATCGCGCGCATCGACGCGGCCGGGCAGGGACCGTTCCGCGGCGCAAGACGGCCCTCGCTTGCCGTGCAGGCGCCGTTCCCCTAGCCTTGGCCGCAAAGGAGGCGCGCATGGTTCATCTTTGGGTCCGCGCGGAAAGCCGCGCCAATGAACAGCGGGTCGGCATCACCCCCGCCGGCGTGGGCGAGTTGATTGCGCAGGGCTTCCGCGTCACGGTCGAGGAAAGCCCGCATCGCATCCTGCCCATCGCCGGTTACGCCGCGGCCGGGGCCGAAATCGCGCCCGCGGCTTCCTGGCCCGGCGCCCCGGCCGAGGCCATCGTCTTTGGCCTCAAGGAACTGCCCGAGGATGGCACGCCCCTGGCGCATCGCCACATCATGTTCGGCCATGCCTACAAGGGCCAGCCGGCCGGGCTGGCGCTGCTGCGCCGGTTTCGCGACGGCGGCGGCGTGCTGTATGACCTGGAATACCTGACCGACGAGAGCGGCCGGCGGCTGGCGGCCTTCGGCTATTGGGCCGGTTTTGCCGGGGCCGCCGTCTCGCTGAAGGCCTGGGCGGCGCAGCGGCGCGGCAGCCTCTGCGGGCCGGTCGCCGCCTGGCCCTCGCAAGAGGCGATGCAGGACGAGCTGCGTGCCGAACTGGACGCGACCGGCGCGCCGCGGCCGCATGCCATCGTCGTCGGCGCGCTGGGGCGGGTGGGCAGCGGCGCGTCGGACCTGCTGGCCCGCATGGGGGTGCGGGTCACGAAATGGGACATGGCCGAGACGGCCGGGGGCGGCCCCTTCCCCGAGATCCTGGCGCATGAGCTGTTCGTCAACTGCATCCTGGCCGGGCTGCAGACCCCGGTTCTGGTGCCGCCCGAGGCGGTCGGGCCCGGCCGGGCGCTGACGGTGATCGGCGATGTTGCCTGCGATCCCTCCAGCGATTTCAACCCGGTCAAGGTCTATGATCGCGCGACCGACTGGGACCGGCCGGCGATCCGCCTGGCCGAGCGCCCGCCGCTGGACGTGATGGCGATCGACAACCTGCCCTCGCTGTTGCCGCGCGAAAGCGCGCTGGATTATGCCGCGCAGCTGCTGCCGGTGCTGAAGCGCCTGGACCGCATCGACGAGGGGGCCTGGGGCAGGGCAGGGGCGTTGTTCCGGGACCATCTGGCCGCGTCTTGACGTCGGCCGGGAACGCAAGCGGCGGCCGGGACGTTGGGCCGCGAACCCCAGTCAGACGGATGCGACCATGATGACGCGACCCGCTGCCATTGCCGCCAGCCTTGTCCTGTGCCTTGCCGCCCCACCGGCGCTGGCCGAGTTGAACGACCGTCCCCCGAACGCCAGCGGGCAGAGCCCGGCCTTTCCCGGCCAGACCCGCGCCCCCGAGATCCGCGAGCAGATCCCGATCAGCCGGGTTCCGCTGATCCGGGGGCTCAGCGATCCCTGGGGCATGGCGCTTTTGCCCGATGGCGGCTTACTGATCACCGAACGCACCGGCACGCTGCGGCTTTACCGCGACGGCCAGCTGTCCCAGCCGATCCAGGGCATGCCCGAGGTCGATGCCCGCGGCCAGGGCGGGCTTCTGGACGTGGCGGTGGCGCCGGATTTCGCCGGCACGCGGCAGGTCTGGTTCAGCTTTTCCGAGCCGCGCGGCAATGGCCGCAACGCCACCGCGGTCGGCACCGGGCGGCTGTCGGCCGAGGGCACCGCGCTGGAAGAGATGCGGGTGATCTTCCGGCAGGAGCCGGCCTGGGCCTCGACCCTGCATTTCGGCTCGCGCCTGGTCTTCGACCGGCAGGGGCAGCTGTTCGTCACCACCGGCGAGCGCTCGCGCCCCGAGCCGCGGCAGCTGGCGCAGGACCTGGGCACGCATCTGGGCAAGGTGCTGCGCATCGACCCCGCCACCGGCGCCGCCGCGCCCGGCAATCCCTTCACCGAGGGGCAGGCCCGGCCCGAGATCTGGTCCTGGGGCCATCGCAACATCCAGGCGGCGGCGCTGGACCCGCAGGGCCGGCTCTGGACGGTCGAGCACGGCCCGCAGGGCGGCGACGAACTCAACCTGCCGCAGGCCGGGCGCAACTATGGCTGGCCGGTCATCACCTATGGCCAGGACTACAGCGGCGGCCCCATCGGCCAGGGCATCACCCAGCGCGAGGGGATGGAGCAGCCGGTCTATTACTGGGATCCGGTGATCGCGCCCAGCGGGTTGGTGTTCTATCGCGGCGCCATGTTCCCGGAACTGGAGGGCGATGCGCTGATCGGCGGCCTGCAGGCCGGGGCGGTGGTGCGGCTGCGCATCGAGGGCGACCGCGTGAGCGGAGAGCAGCGCCTGCTGGAGGGCATCGGCCGCGTGCGCGACATCGAACTGGCGCCGGACGGGGCGCTGCTGATCCTGACCGATGGGGGCGAGCTGATCCGGCTGGCGCGCGGCTGAGGGCCGGGTGCGCCTTCGCGGGAGAAGGCCCGGTCGCCGCACTGTAGGGCAAGGTGCCGATTGCCGGTCCCGATCACGACACTGGACCAAAAGCCTGGGATCGCTACCAAGACGGCAGCCACAATCGGCTGAGAACCGGGAACCTGCACTTGCCTCCGCAGGCTCTCGGCTTCCGAACAGGATTGTCGACGATCCGGACCCTAGACCGGGCGCTGCAACGCGTCCTCGGCATCCTCGGGCGAGATGCCAAGCGCCTCCATCCCCGCTTCCAGGTAATCGGCCAGCTGCGGCTCGCCCATCAGGTAATCCTGGGTGGGGGTGCTGCGCTCGGCCTTGGCGGTCTCGATCGCCTCGTCCAGATCCTCGGGGCCGAAGGTGTCGCGGCCGATCCACATCACCGCGACCAGGCTGGCCTGCTCGTCCTCGTTCAGGCTGGCGATGAACTCGGCCAGTTCGGTCTGGGTGCCATGGCCCTTGCGATGCCCGCTATGCGCCCAGGGGTTCACGCCGCTTTCGTATTCGCGGGCGCGGATGATGACATGGGCGATCTTTTCGGGACTGATTTCCAGCATGGCGGCACCTCCGGGATCTGTCCATTTGTCGCCCCGACCGGCGCCGGGGTCAATCGGGATCGAAGCGGGCGCGATGATGGACCGCGCGCCGGCCATGGCCCCCCGAGCGGTCCGCGCAGGACGGCAGGCGCGGGCAAAAGCCCGGCCCGGCTGCAAGCGGGGGCAGGGGGGCGGGCCAAGGTGCCGGGCATCGGCCGCGCCTGCGTCATCGGGTCGCGGCCGGGCGGGATCGCTCAGCGGCCGAAAAGCCGCTCGATGTCCGACAGCTTCAGCTCGATCCAGGTCGGGCGGCCGTGGTTGCACTGGCCGGATTTCGGCACCCGCTCCATCTCGCGCAAAAGCGCGTTCATCTCGTCCGCCGACATGCGCCGGCCCGAGCGGACCGAGCCGTGGCAGGCCATCGAGGACAGCACCGCATCGACCCGCGCCCGCAGCCGCTCGGACGTGCCCTGGTCGTCCAGGTCGTCCAGGATGTCGCGGATCAGCCGCCGGGCGTCCAGGCGCTGGATCAGCGCCGGCACCTCGCGCACCGCGATGGCGCCGCCGCCGAAGGGCTCGATCACCAGTCCCAGCGCGGCCAGCTCATCGGCGATGGCAAGGATGCTTTGGGCGTCGGCTTCGGACAGCTCGACGATCTCGGGGATCAGCAGGGCCTGGCTGGCGATGCCGCTGGCATCAAGCTGCGCCTTCAGCCGCTCATAGACCAGCCGTTCATGCGCGGCATGCTGATCGACGATGACGATGCCGTCGGCGGTCTGGGCGACGATCCAGTTCTCGTGCAGCTGCGCGCGGGCGGCGCCCAGCGGCGCCTCGGCCGCAGGCTCGGGCTGGGCTTCGGGTTCGGGCTCGACCCGCGCGGTCGGCGCCTCGGCAAAGCCCGGCGCCTGAAAGGCCAGGCTGGCGGCGATGGCCGGGCCCGAGGGGCGGGCGGGCGCGTAGCTGGCCTGATAGCGGCGCGGCTGCTCCGACTCGGGCCGCGCCACCCCCAGCGCCGCCGCGGCCACGGTGGACGAGGCGCGATGCCCCGCCCCCGCCAGCGCATGGCGCAGCGCGCTGACCACCAGCCCGCGGGCGATGCCCGGTTCGCGAAAGCGGACCTCGGCCTTGGCAGGATGCACGTTCACGTCGACCTGGTGCGGATCGCAGGTCAGAAACAGCACCGCCGCCGGATACCGGCCCGAGGCCAGCACGTCCATATAGCCCGCCCGCAGCGCCCCGGTCAGCAGCTTGTCGCGCACCGGGCGGCCGTTGACGTAAAGATGCTGCGCCACCGCCGCGCCGCGCGAGTAGGTCGGCAGGGCGGCAAAGCCGGTCAGGGTGATGCCGTCCCGCGTCGCGTCGATGGCAAGCGCGTTGTCGATGAAATCGCGGCCCATGACGCGGGCCAGCCGGGTCTGCAGGGCGCCGAACAGCTCGCCCTGCTCGGCATCGGCGCGAAACAGCACCCGGCCCTCGTCCTCGTCGGTCAGCGTGAAGCCGACATAGGGCTCGGCCATGGCCAGGCGGCGGATCGCCTCGGCCACGGCCTGGGTCTCGGCCCGGTCCGTGCGCAGGAATTTCAGCCGCGCCGGCGTAGCAAAGAACAGGTCGCGCAACTCGACCACCGTGCCGCGATTGCCCGCCGCCGGCTTGACCGGGCCGATGCGCCCGCCGGTGACGGCGATCTGCGCGCCGTCATGGCCGGCGGCGCGGCTGGTGATCGACAGCCGGCCCACGGCGCCGAGGCTGGGCAGCGCCTCGCCGCGAAAGCCGAAGCTGCGGATGTCCAGAAGGTCGCTGCCGTCGATCTTGCTGGTCGCGTGCCGGGCCAGCGCCAGCGGCAGATCCTCGGCCGTCATGCCGCAGCCGTCGTCGCTGACGCGGATCAGCGCCTTGCCACCCTTGGCGATGGCCACGTCCACCCGCGTCGCGCCGGCGTCCAGCGCGTTCTCGACCAGTTCCTTGACGGCCGAGGCCGGGCGTTCGACCACCTCGCCGGCGGCGATGCGGTTGGCCGCGGCCTCGTCCAATTGCCGGATGACGGGACGCATCTTGGGGGCGTGGGTGTTCATGCCCCCAGATCTAGCATTTCCCGGCGCGGCGGGAAAGGATTCGTCAGTTGGTCGCGTCGATGCCTTCCGGCCGGCCGACCAGCACGAAGCGGATCTGGTCGGAATGCAGCAGGCGCTGCGCCACGCGCTGCACGTCCGCGGCCGTCACCGCCTCGATCTTGCCGTTACGGGTGTTGACGTAATCCGCCGGCAGGCCGATCAGCTGCATGCCGGCCAGGATGCCGGCGATCTTGCCGTTGCCGTCGAAGCGCAGCGCATATTCGCCGGTCAGGTAGGTCTTGGCATCGGCCAGTTCCTTTTCCGTGACGCCGCCCTTGGCGAAACGGTCCCATTCCTGGCGGATCAGGCCGACCGCCTCGGCCACCTTGTCGTTCGCGCTGGCCATGCCGCCCTGCCAGGTCTCGCCATAAACGCCGTTGGCAAGGCCGGTGCTGACGCCATAGGTCAGCCCGCGCTTTTCGCGGATCTCGTCCATCAGGCGCGAGGAAAAGCCGCCGCCGCCCAGGATGTGATCGGCGACGAAGGCGGCGAAGTAATCCGGGTCGGACATGGGCAGGCCGGGCTGGGCAAAGCTGACCACGGTCTGCGGGCTGTCCCAGTCGATCACCGTCACCCCGCCGGTCAGTTGCAGCCGGGCCCTGTCCGGCAGCGGGGCCGAGCCCTGTTCGGGCAGCCCGCCCAGCACGGCGTCGATCAGCTTGCCCAGTTCCTCGGCGGTGATGTCGCCGGCCGCGGCCACCACCACGCGGTCGCGGGCCAGGATGCGGTCCTTGGCCGCGACCAGGTCGTCGCGGGTCAGCGCGGCCACGGTTTCGCGCGTACCGTTGATCGAGGTGGCATAGGGATGCTCGCCCCAGGCCAGCCGCGCCAGTTCCTTGCTGGCGATAGCGTTCGGGCTGGTCGCCTCGGACCGGATGACCGCCTGCAACTGCGCCCGCACCCGCTCGACCGCATCGGGGTCGAAGCGCGGCTCGGCCAGCGCCTGGCGCAGCAATTCGGCCGCCTGGTCGCGGTTCTCGGTCAGCATGCGGGCGTTGACGGTCAGCGCATCGTCGCCGACATCGAAGCGGTTCTGCGCGCCCAGCCCCTCGACCGCCTCGGCATATTGCACCGAGTCCATCTCGCCCGCGCCCTCCTCCAGCAGGGCGGTCATCAGGCTCATCTGGCCGCGCTTGCCCGGCGCGTCCAGGCTGGCGCCGCCCCGAAACATCAGCGACAGCGCGGTGAAGGGGATCGAGTGATCCTCGACCAGCCAGGCCTTGATGCCGCCGGGCGAGGTGATCTCCTGGATCTCGATGGCGCGCGCAGGCAGGCTGGCCAGGGCGACGAAGACAAGGGTGGCAAGGGCGCGGATCATTCGGCTTCTCCCGGATTGGCGGCTTCGGCAGCGACGGGTTGCGGCTCCTCGGGCGGCGGCAGCAGCCAGCCGGTGACGCTGGCCTTGCTTTCCAGCACCAGCCTGGCGGCGGCGCGGATGTCCTCGGTGGTGACGGCGGCCAGGATGTCGGGCCAGTCGTTCACGTCCTCGATGGTCAGGCCGGTGGCCAGGCCCTGGCCATAGTCATAGGCCCGGCCATGCGCCGAATCCTGGGAATAGATGCGGGCGGCGCGGATCCGGGTCTTGACCCGTTCCAGCTGCGCCGGGTCGGGGCCCTCGGCCAGGAATTGCGCCAGCGCCGCGTCCAGCGCCGCCTCGGCCTCGGCATTCTCCACCCCCGGCGCCGGCACCATCGAGATGCCGAAGGTGGTCGGATCGACCGCGAACCCGTCGTAGGAGGCATTCACGTAAAGCGCCTTGCCGGTCAGCACCAGGTCGCGGGCCAGGACCGAGGTCTGGCTGGAACCCGCCAGCAGGTTGGCCAGCACGGTCAGCGCGGCGGCCTGCTGCTGCTCGCCCCGGTTGCGTTCGGGCGCGATCACGGTGCGGATCATCACCGGCTGGGCGACGCGGGGGTCGACCCGCTCCATCCGCCGGGGCGAGCGCTGGATCGGCTCTTGCGGGCGCGGCTGGCGGGCGGCGTCGGGCTTGGGCGGGACGGGGCCGTAATATTTCTCGGCCAGTTCGCGCACCTCTTCGGGGGTCACGTCGCCGGCGATGACCAGCACCGCGACGTTCGGGGCGTAATGCGCGTCATACCAGGCGATGGCATCCTCGCGCGTCAGCCCCTCCATCTCCTGCCGCCAGCCGATCACCGGGCGGCCATAGGGGTGGTTGTAGAACTGCACCGCGCTGCGCTCTTCCGAGAATTGCGCGCCGGGGTCGCTGTCGGTGCGCTGCGAGCGTTCCTCCAGCACCACCTGCCGCTCGGCCTGCCAGTCGTCCTCGCCGATCTTGAGATTGGCCATGCGGTCGGCCTCCATCTCCATGATCAGCGGCAGGCGGTCGCTGGCGATGCGCTGGAAATAGGTGGTGAAGTCGTAGCTGGTGAAGGCGTTGTCCATGCCGCCATTGGCGGTCACGGTCTTGCTGAGATCCCCCGGTCCCAGCTTGTCGGTGCCCTTGAACATCAGGTGTTCCAGGTAATGCGCGATGCCGGACTTGCCGGGCTGCTCGTCGGCCGAGCCGATGCGATACCACAGCATCTGCACCACGACCGGGGCGCGGTGATCCTCGATCACCACGGCTTCCAGGCCGTTTTCCAGGGTGAAATGGCTGATTCCCTTGGGCATTTCGGCCAGCGCGGGGGATGCGGCCAGCAGCAGCGCAAGGGGCGCAAGTCGGGTCAGGATGGTCATGGCAGGCTCCGGTTCGGGGTCGCGCCACGAACCTGCCCTTGCGCGGGGTCGCGCGCAAGCCTGCCGCCCCTCATCTCGGCGTGATCGGGGCGCGATCAGTCCTCGCGCAGGATCGGCACCCGGTCCACCACGCTGGGCCGGGCGGCGACGTCGCCGTTGCTCATGCCGCGAGGCGGCGCGGCGGGCAGCTGCACGCCGGTCGGGCGCCAGCGTTCCAGTTCCGACCAGCTGTCCAGCGTCATCGATTCATAGGCGCGGTAATAGACATTGGTCCGCGCCAGCACCTCGAGCGCGCGGCGGGAATGGCGGCTGCGCCAGGCCAGATCCTCTTGCGCGGTGGTCTGGCGGATCGCCGGGTCGCGGCCCAGGCGCGAGGCATGGGCGATCAGCGCGGCATCCGCGACGCCGACGCCCTGCGCGGCAAGCTGGCCCGGATTGCCGCCCAGCGCCGCCACGGCATCGGCATGGGGCGTCGGATCGGTGATGTTGCCGCCCCCCGGCGTCGGCGGCGGCAGCACGTTCAGGTCGGCCGGCATCTGCAAGGGCTTGGTCGGCAGGATCGAGAATTCGTCCGGGCTGGTGCGGCCGGCGTTGGTGTTCATCAGACGCGGATCGCTGCTGCAAGCGGCCAGCAGCAGCGTGGTCATGGTCAGCGCGATCGCCCGCATCTTGCGTCCCTCTTGTTCGTCCGGCCCGTTCTTAGCGTGTATTCCCGGCCTCGTCACGGGTCTTGTCGTCCAGCGCCAGTTCCGCCTGCGCCTCGTCGCCGGCCAAGGGCCGTTCGCCGTTCGCGGGGCGGGGCTTGGGCGCCCGCGGCTTGGCCGGGGCGCGGCGCTTCTTCGGCTCGGGTTTGCGCTCGGGCGGCAGCAGCACCAGCCCCATCGCGCCCAGGAAGATGGCGATGTCGGCCACGTTGAAGCTGTAGGGGTTGCGCCAGCCCGGCAGCGACATGTTCAGGAAATCCGCGACCGCGCCATAGGTCAGCCGGTCCACGACATTGCCCAGCGCCCCGCCGATCAGCAGCCCAGCCGAGGCTTGCGCAAAGCGCGACGGCTTGGCCCGCCCGACCCAGATCCCGACCCACAGGCAGACGGCCAGCGCGATGGCGATCAGCACCCAGCGCATCACCTCGACATCGCTGGCGAACAGGCCGAAGTTCATGCCCTGGTTCCAGGCCATGCGCAGGTTCAGCCAGGGGTCGATCACGTCGATCTCGCGCAGCTGGTCCAGCCGCAGCACATGCACGACCAGGTATTTCAGCGCCTGGTCCAGCACAAAGACCAGCCCCGCCACCAGCGCCACGTTGCGCCCGACGCGCGGCGGCGGCTTCTTGCCGCGCCGCTTGCGGGCCGCCGGGCTTTTCCGCGGCTTGGGGGTCGCGGTCTCGGCCATCAGTGACGGAAATGCCGCTGGCCGGTAAAGACCATGGCCAGGCCCAGCCGGTCGGCGGCCTCGATCACCTCGGCGTCGCGCATCGAGCCGCCGGGCTGGATCACCGCCCGCGCGCCCGCCGCCGCCAGCGCCTCGACCCCGTCGGCGAAGGGGAAGAAGGCGTCCGAGGCGACCGAGGAGCCGATGGTCAGCGCCTGCGCCAGGCCCAGCGCCTCGGCCATGTCCTCGGACTTGCGCTTGCCGATGCGGGTCGAATCGACGCGGCTCATCTGGCCGGCGCCGATGCCGACGGTGGCCAGGTCGCGGGCATAGACGATGGCGTTCGATTTCACATGCTTGGCCACGGTCCAGGCGAACAGCAGGTCGGCCAGTTCCTGGTCGGTCGGCTGGCGCTTCGTCACCACCTTCAGGTCGGCGCGCAGGATGCGGCCGTTGTCGCGGCCCTGCACCAGGAAGCCGCCGGCGACCTGGCGGAAGGCCAGCCCAGGCGCCGCCGGGTCGGGCAGCCCGCCGGTGGTCAAGAGCCGCAGGTTCTTCTTGGCGGCGAAGATCTCTTTCGCCTCGTCGGTGGCGTCGGGGGCGATGACCACCTCGGTAAAGATCTCGGTGATCGCCTGCGCGGTTTCGCCGTCGAGCGTGGTGTTCAGCGCGATGATGCCGCCGAAGGCCGAGGTGCGGTCGCAGTCGAAGGCGCGCCGGTAGGCATCGACGGCGCTGTCGCCGCGGGCCACGCCGCAGGGGTTGGCGTGCTTGATGATCGCCACCGCCGGGCCTTGGGCCGGGTCGAACTCGGCCACCAGCTCGAAGGCCGCGTCGGTGTCGTTGATGTTGTTGTAGCTGAGTTCCTTGCCCTGCCATTGCCGCGCGGTGGCGACGCCCGGCCGGTCCGAGCCGTCCTTGTAGAAGGCGGCGGACTGGTGCGGGTTCTCGCCATAGCGCAGGGTCTGCGCCAGCTGGCCCGAAAAGCTGCGCCGGCGCGGGGTTTCCTCGCCGATGGCCCCGGCCATCCAGGTCGAGACGGCGGCGTCATAGGCGGCCGTTCTGGCATAGGCGATCTGCGCCTGCCGCTGGCGAAAGGCCAGGCTGGTGCGGTCGTCGTTGGCGTCAAGCTCGGCCAGCACGGCGGCATAGTCCTCGACATCGACCACCACCGTCACGAAGGCGTGGTTCTTGGCGGCGGCGCGGATCATCGCCGGGCCGCCGATGTCGATGTTCTCGATGCAATCGTCATGGGCGGCGCCCTTGGCCACCGTCGCCTCGAACGGATAGAGGTTGACGACCAGCAGGTCGATCATGCCGATCCGGTGCGACCGGGCGGCGGCCATGTGTTCCTCGTTGTCGCGCAGCGCCAGCAGGCCGCCGTGGACCACCGGGTGCAGCGTCTTGACGCGGCCGTCCATCATCTCGGGAAAGCCGGTCACTTCGGCCACGTCCACCACGCTCAGCCCCGCCTCGCGCAGCGCCTTGGCGGTGCCGCCGGTGGACAGGATCTCGACGCCCCGCGCCGAAAGCGCCCGCGCAAAGTCGATCAGCCCGGTCTTGTCGGAAACGGAAATCAGCGCGCGCTTCAGCGGAATGCGGTCGGTCATCGGTCGGAGGCCCCGTGCGGTGGATGGCGGATTTGGCCCGTCACCTACCCCCGGAACGCGCCAAGGTCCAGCCGATCTGGATCGCCCGGCCCAGCAGATGCGCGGAAATCACCATCTGCCGCGAGGGGCGCGGCTCGGCCATGGCGCGGTCGAGCAGGCAGGACGCCTCCAGCCGCAGCTGGCCCACGCCGTCATGGCTGAACAGCCATTCCTCGCCGCTCGGCAGGGTCAGGTGGATTTCCTGCCCCTGCTGGCGGGCCTGGACCTCGGGATGCAGGTGGAAGCGGATGTCGAAGGCCAGACCTTCCTCGGGGCGGACCTGGTCCAGCCGGGCCTGGGCGCTGGCGTCCAGCGCCGCCAGCGAATCCTCGCCGCGCAGGCCCATGCCGTCGGGATCGAGCCAAAGCTCGCGCAGATGCGTCAGCCCGTGGCTGGCCAGCCAGCCGTCATGGCCGGCCAGCAGATGCGCGGGTTCCGGCGAATGCGCCGGGCCGCAATCCGGGGCGGTCAGGTTGCCCAGCGCGTCGCAATCGCCGGCCCAGACCAGGTCGGGACGCTCGGTCAGGATGTCGGGCTCGCCCTCTTGCCGGTTCGGGTTCAGCCGCGACGAGGACAGGCCGGCCAGGCACAGCGCCGAATGGCAGGGCGTGGCGCGGCTGGCCCTGGCCCACAGCGGGCCGAAGCCGTCGCCGGGGCCGCAATTCACGATCAGCGGCTGGCGCGCCACGGTCAGCTCGAAGGCCAGGGTCGAGGCATGGGCGCGGATCGCCGCCGGACCGCCGGGCGGCGGCGCGGCATCCAGGATCAGCGTGGTGCGGGCTCGCGCCATGCGGGCAAAGCCCATGGCGAGCCCGCTGACCGGCAGGGCCGGGCCTTCGGCCGCGCGCAGGCAGCGGTCGAGCCGCCCGGCCGCGCCGCGCCCGCCGCCGTGAAAGCTGGGCAGCGCGCCGTCGGCATGGCGCAGCGCCCGCAGGATCGGCGCGATCTCGGCGATGATGGCGCGCAGCTCGGGCGGGCATTCCAGCCCCACCTCTTCGGCGACCTCCTGCGCCCAGACCAGAAGCGCCATCGCCTCCAGCAGCGATTCGGGCGCGCGGGCCTCGGACAGGGTGGCGACGCCCATGGCGTCCGCCTCTTCGGCCAGGGCGATCAGCGCCGGCTGCGCCAGGGCCTGGCGGTCGCGCAGCGACATGGCGCCGATGGCAAGCCCTGCCAGCGCCTCGATCCGGCACAGCCCGTCGGTGCTGTCGAACCATTTGTCCCGCAGGTGGAGCAGGTGCTGGTCGAGGGCGCGGAAATAGGGCTCGGCCCCGTCGCGGTCCAGCCCCGGCAGGATCATCCCGGCATGGAAGATCCAGCGCAGCACCCGCCGCCCGGCGACCTGCGGCGCCCATTCCGGCGCCTCGGGCTGCGGCTGGCGGTGCCGGCGCAGCCAGCGCAGCACATGGTCCTGGGCGATGGCACGGGCGCGGGGCGTGCCCACGGCGGCAAGGTCGTCGAGCCAGCCGAAGCCGGCCAGTTCGGCCGCGACGCTGGCGGGCAGGTCGGCGGCGAAGAAATCGCCCGACAGGGTGATGCCGCCCAGGTGCAGGGTGCCCGCGGCGATCTGTTCGCCGCGGCCGGGATGGCCGATGGCCTTGGGTTCGGGACGGCGCAGGAATCCCCTGGGCGCGACGGTGCTATCGGTCATGGGCAACGCATTCACTAGGACGGCGCAACCTTAGGTCCGCTCGGCGGATTTCCGCAAGCGCGCGATGAAGAACCCGTCCATGCCGCCGCGTTCCGGCCACAGGTCCGGGCGCAGCCGCAAGCCGCCCTGGGGCGTGATCCAGCCCGGCTCGATGCCGGGGGCGCGGGGCGGCTCGACCGCCAGGCCGGGATGGCGGGCCAGGGCGGCGGCCAGCTGCGCCTCGCCCTCGGCGGGCAGGAGCGAGCAGGTGGCATAGACCAGCCGTCCGCCGGGCTTGAGCAAGGACAGCGCGTGGTCGATCAGCCGCGCCTGCAAGCCGGTCAGTTCGGCCAGCCCCTCGCCGTCGCGGATGCGCGGCAGTTCGGGATGGCGGCGGATGGTGCCGGTGGCCGAGCAGGGCGCATCCAGCAGCACCGCGTCCAGGGCCGCGTCCGGCCGCCAGTCCAGCGCATCCGCCGCGACCAGCCGGGCGGAAAGCCGGCAGCGCGCCAGGTTCTCGGCCACGCGGGCCAGGCGCGGCTCGGAAATGTCCACCGCCGTCACCTCGGCCCCGGCGGCGGCGAGCTGCAGCGTCTTGCCGCCCGGCGCGGCGCAAAGATCGGCGATCGCCTCGCCGGGCTGCGGATCAAGCAACCGCACCGCCAGCGCGGCGGCCGCGTCCTGCACCCACCAGTCGCCCTCGGCATAGCCGGGCAGGGCCGAGATCTGCGCGGCGGCAGGCAGCCGGTGCGAGCCGGTGGGCAGCGCCTCGCCGGGGCAATCCGCGCCCTTGGGCGTCAGGTCCAGGGCCGCGCCGGCCTCATGCGCGGCCTCGATGGCGCGGGCGGTATCCTCGCCCCAGGCGGCGACGACGGGCGCGCGCAGCCAGGGCGGCATCTTCTGCGGCGAAAGCGCGGCCCAGGCCGGGGCGGCGCCGGCGATCTTGCGCAGCACCGCGTTCACCATGCCGGCCGCCGCCTGCCCCTTTGGCCCCGAGGACCGCGCCAGCGCCACGGCGGCGTTGACCGCGCCATGCGGCGCCTCGTCCAGGGCCAGCATCTCGACGGTGGCCAGCCGCAGGATGCGCATGATCTCGGGGCGCGGGCGGCGGGCCAGCAGCGGCGCCAGCAGCAGGTCGGCGCGGTCGGCGCGGCGCAGCACCTCGAGCGCCAAGCGGCGGGCGCGGGCGCGGTCGGGCGGCGACAGGCGCTCGGTCAGCGCCGCCGCCTCGTCCAGCGTCGCGCCCTCGTCCACCGCGGCCAGCAGGCGCAGCGCGCCCTTGCGTGCCCCGTCCCTGACCGTCTTGCCCTGTGACTTGTCCAAAGCCTGCCCCTTGCCTAGATTGATCCCGTCTAGCGTGAAGCAGGGGAAACCGCCATGACCGACCGCAAGGATCTGCCGCCCGCCGATCTTCCGCCCGCCGATCTTCCGCCCGCCGATCTTCCGCCCGCCGCGCAACGCGCGCTGGCCGAGGCCGAAGAGCGCCGCCGCAAGGCGAAGCCGCTGGACCTGCCGGTCGAGCTGGGCGGGCGCGACGGGCCCGAGCCGGTGCGCTATGGCGATTACGAAAAGAAGGGCCTCTGCGTCGATTTCTGATGCCGCCGCGCCTGCGCATGCGGTCGCATGAGTATTTGGGAAACGGTGAAGGCCGGTGCCGCTGGCGAATCCGTGATCGGCGGTGAGCCGGCCGTTTACTTGCCATTGGGGTTCGGCGTCTAAACAATGCGCCAACCACCAAAACCGCAAGGAACGGCAGATGGCCTCTGGGCAGGGGATGATGAGATGGGCGGCGCTGGCGATCATGCTGGCGGGGCAGGCTTTCGCGCAGCAGGGTCCGGGTGGGGGCGGGGCGCAGGGCCCGACCGAGGTCGGCGTGGTGGCCACCGCCGAGGAGGACGTGCCCTATACCGTCACCCTGCCCGGCCGCGCCATCGCCTATCAGCAGACCGGCATCCGGCCGCAGGTTGGCGGGGAAGTGCTTGAAATCTCTTATGATCCCGGCAGGCCGGTGAAGGCCGGCGACGTGCTGTTCCGCCTGGACCCCGAGACGCTGGCCGCGGCGCTGGCCGCCGCCGAGGCCGCCGTCGCCGGGGCCGAGGCCAGCCTGACCCAGGCGCAGAACACCGTCACCCGCTATCGCCGGCTGGAGGGTTCGGGCGTTTCGGCCGTGGACCGCGCCAATGCCGAGGTGTCGTTGAAACAGGCCGAGGCAGACCTGAAATCGGCCGAGGCCGCGCGGGATGCGGCGCGGCTGGCCCTGCAGCGCACCGAGATCAAGAGCCCGCTGGACGGCGTGGCGGATGTGGCGGCGGTCTCGGTCGGCGACCTGGTGACGGCGAGCCAGTCCGAATCGCTGACCACCATCACCCAGCTCGACCCGATCTATGTCGACGTCTCGGAATCCAGCGCCCGCATGCTGCGCAACCGGGCGCGCATCAGCGCCGGCCAGCTGGTCGTCAACAGCGGGGTGACGACCCAGCTGATCCTGGAGACCGGCGAGGAATACCAGGGCGAGGGGCGGATCGTCAGCCCCGGCATCGCGGTTTCGCCCACCACCGGCACGGTGCCGATCCGGCTGCAATTCGACAATCCCGACCGGATGATCCTGCCCGGCCAGTTCCTGCGGGTGAAGCTGACGCTGGGCACCACCCGCGCCGTGCTGGTGCCGCAGCGCGCGACCAGCCGCGCCTCGGACGGCACGCTGACCGCCTTCGTCGCCCGCGACGGCAAGGCCCAGCAGGTCACGCTGAGCGAGCAGGGCAGCTATCGCAACAGCTGGATCGTCACCCAGGGCATCAATCCGGGCGAGCAGCTGATCGTGGACGGGCTGGAAAACCTGCGCGCCGGCGCCGAGATCGCCACCGTCCCCGTCACCATCGACGCCCAGGGCGTCGTGCGCGAGATGGACGAGCGCGGGGAAGGCTAGGGCATGGCACGTTTCTTCATTCACCGCCCGGTCTTTGCCTGGGTGCTGGCCATCGTGACCATGCTGATCGGCACCTGGTCGCTGATCAACCTGCCGGTCTCGCAATATCCCGACATCGCGCCGACCACGATCCGCATCACCGCCAACTATTCCGGGGCGACGGCGCGGGCGGTGCAGAACTCGGTCACGACGCCGATCGAGGACGCGCTGACCGGGCTCGACGGGCTGCTCTATACCATCTCCTCGGCCTCGACCGGGCGCAGCGTGATCGAGATGGTCTTCGACGACAGCGTGGACCCGGTCGATGCGCTGAACGAGGTGCAGTCCAAGGTCCGCTCGGTCGAAAGCCGGCTGCCGACGCCGGTGCAGAACGACGGCGTCTCGGTCACGCGCTCGTCCTCGTCGATCCTGATGGTCGGCTCGCTGGTCTCGACCACCGGGCAGCATTCCACCATCGAGCTGGGCAACCTGCTGGAGCAGGTGGTCGAGGGGCCGGTCAAGCGCACCGAGGGGGTGGGCGGGGTCAATGTCTTCGGCTCGGGCTATGCCATGCGGATCTGGATGGACCCGCTGCGGCTGGCGCAGTTCCAGCTGACGCCCACGGACCTGACCACCGCCGTCGCGCAGCAGAACAGCACCGTCTCGGTCGGCGCGCTGGGGGAGCAGCCGGTGGTGGCGGGCCAGCAGTTCACCGCCAACATCACCGCGCAGAGCCAGCTGACCTCGGTCGAGGATTTCCGCAACATCCTGCTGAAGACCGGCGAGGACGGCGCCACCGTGCGGCTGGGCGACGTGGCCGAGGTCGAGATCGGCCAGACCCGCTATGGGCGCGATTCGCGCTTCAACGGCATGAACGCCTCGGGCTTTGCGGTGAACCTGGCCACCGGCGCCAATGCGGTCGAGACGGCGAGCGCGGTGCGTGCCACGCTGGAGGGGCTGAAGAACGCCCTGCCCGAAGGGGTCGAGGTGCATATCGCCTATGACACCGCGCCCTTCGTCGAGCTGTCGATCGAGAAGGTCTATCACACGCTGATCGAGGCCATCGGGCTGGTGTTCCTGGTCATCCTGGTCTTCCTGCAGAACTGGCGGGCGACGCTGATCCCGATCATCGCCATCCCCGTCGTGCTGCTGGGCACCTTCGGCATGCTGGGGGCGCTGGGATATTCGGTGAACACGCTGACCATGTTCGCGATGGTGCTGGCCATCGGCCTTCTGGTCGACGACGCCATCGTCGTGGTCGAGAACGTCGAGCGGGTGATGGAGGAGGAGGGGCTGGGCCCCGTCGAGGCCACGGAAAAGAGCATGGGCCAGATCAGCGGCGCGCTGATCGGCATCGCGCTGGTGCTGTCGGCGGTGTTCCTGCCCATGGGGTTCATGCCCGGTTCGACCGGGGTGATCTATCGCCAGTTCTCGGTCACGATCATCACCGCCATGGTGCTGTCGCTGCTGGTGGCGCTGATCCTGACGCCGGCGATGTGCGCGAGCCTTCTGCGGCAAAGCCACGGCCCGGCGCGCTTTGCGCCCGCGCGCTGGTTCAACGCCGGCTTCGACCGGGTGACGCGCGGCTATTCCGCCAGCGTGCGCCGCACCCTGCGCCGGCCGATGCTGGTCATGCTGGTGCTGGGTGCGATCAGCTATGGCGCCATCGACCTGTTCGGCCGCCTGGACACGACCTTCATCCCCGGCGAGGACCAGGGCGTGCTGCAATCGCGCATCACCCTGACCCAGGGCTCGACCGCGCAGCAGACCGCCGCCGTGGTGCAGGAGATCGAGGAATACATGCGGACCGAGGAAAAGGACGCGGTGGAATCGGTCTTTGTCGCCATGGGCTTCGGCTTCGGCGGCACCTCGCAGAACCGGGCGATGATCTTCGTCAAGCTGCGCGACTTCGACCTGCGGCAGAAGGCCGAGCTGTCCGCCTCGGCGGTGGCGCGGCGCGCGAACGCGCATTTCTCGGGGCACCGGGCCGGGCGCATCTTCTTCATGCAGCCGCCGGCGATCCCGCGGCTGGGCAACTCGGCCGGCTTCACCATGTATCTGACCGACCAGGCGGGCGGCGGCATCGAGGCGCGGACAGAGGCGGCCGAGCTGCTTGAGCAGCGGGCGAACGAAGACCCGCGGCTGACCAATGTCGAAAGCTCGGGCACCGAGGACGAGGCGGCGTTGCGCATCGACATCGACCAGCAGAAGGCGGAAAGCCTGGGCGTCAGCCTGTCGGGCGTGAACGCCATGCTTTCGACCATCTTCGCCGGGACCGAGGTCAACGACTTTGCCCTGGGGGCGCAGCTCAGGCCGGTCATCGTGCAGGGCGCGGCGGCGAACCGGATGCAGCCCGAGGACGTGGACAGCTGGTATGCCCGCAACGCGGGCGGCGAGATGGTGCCCTTCACCGCCTTCATGTCGACCCGCTGGGAGCCGGTCGAGCCCTCGCTGGCGCGGATCGACGGCATCGACGCCATCGAGATGGAGGGCGAGCCGGCGCCGGGCGCCAGTTCCGGCCAGGCCATGGCGGCGATGGAGGAACTGATCGCCGGCCTGCCCGGCAACTATGCCGCCGCATGGACGGGCCTGTCCTATCAGGAGCGGCAATCGGGCAACCAGGCGCCTTGGCTGTTCGCGCTGTCGGCGCTGGTGGTGTTCCTGTCGCTGGCGGCGCTTTACGAAAGCTGGTCGGTGCCGTTCTCGGTCATGCTGGCGGTGCCGGTGGGGGTTCTGGGCGCGGTGGTGGCGGCGCTGACCTTCGGCCAGGCCAACGACGTCTATTTCAAGGTCGGCATCCTGACCACCATCGGCCTGGCGGCCAAGAACGCCATCCTGATCGTCGAATTCGCCCGCGACCTGGAACAATCCGGCCGCGCCACCGTCGCGGCCGCCATCGAGGCCGCGCGGCTGCGGCTGCGGCCGATCCTGATGACCTCGCTGGCCTTCATCCTGGGCGTTCTGCCCCTGGCCATCGCCACCGGCGCGGGGGCGGCGGCGCAGAACTCGATCGGCATCGGGGTTATGGGCGGGATGATCGCGGCGACCTTCCTTGGCATCTTCATGGTGCCGGCGTTCTACGTTACCGTGCGCCGGCTGACCGACAGGAGAGCCCGGACATGAACGACCTTCCCCGACTGACCTCGCTGGCGCATGGCGGCGGCTGCGGCTGCAAGCTGGCGCCCTCGGTCCTGCGCGAATTGCTGGCCGACCAGCCGATGGCGCAGGCGTTCCCGCAGCTGCTGGTCGGGACCGAGACCTCGGACGACGCCGCGGTCTGGCAGGTGGACGACGATACCTGCGTCATCGCCACCACCGATTTCTTCATGCCCATGGTGGACGATCCGCACGCCTTCGGCCGCATCGCCGCGACCAATGCGATTTCCGACATCTATGCCATGGGCGGGCGGCCGATCATGGCGCTGGCCATCCTGGGCATGCCCATCGACAAGCTGGCGCCGTCGCAGATCCGCGAGATCCTGGAAGGCGGGCGCGAGATCTGCCACCAGGCCGGGATTCCGGTGGCGGGCGGCCATTCCATCGACGCGCCCGAGCCGATCTATGGTCTGGCGGTGGTCGGGCTCTGCCATCCCTCCGAGCTGCGGCGCAATGCCGATGCGCGGCCGGGCGACGCGCTGATCCTGACCAAGGGGCTGGGCGTCGGCATCTATTCCGCCGCGATCAAGAAGGGCGCGCTGGACGAGGCCGGCGTGGCCGAGATGGTCGCCTCGGCCACCACGCTGAACCGCATCGGCGCCGACCTGGCCAAGCGCGGCGATGTCCATGCCATCACCGACGTGACCGGCTTCGGCATCCTCGGCCACGGGCTGGAGATCGCGCGGGGCGCCGGGCTGCGGCTGCGGCTGAGGCTGGCGGAATTGCCGCTGTTGTCGCGGGCGGCGGAACTGGCCGAGGCGGGTTTCGTCACCGGCGCCTCGACCCGGAACTGGGCTGCCTATGGCGCCGAGGTCGAATTGCCCGAGGGCCTTGCCCCCTGGCAGCGGGCGCTGCTGACCGATCCGCAGACCTCGGGCGGGCTCTTGGTCGCCTGCGCGCCTGGGGCCGCTGGCCAGGTGCTGGATTTCATCCGCGGCGCGGGCTTCCCGCTGGCGGCCGTGGTCGGGCATGCCGAGCAGGGGGTCGCCGGCATCTCGGTCGAATAGCGCCGGGATTCTTGGGTATTTGGACAACGAAGAAGCGGCGGGCGGCGGGGAACCCGGTGCCGTGGCCGGCGTTGGGGCGCAGGAGGATGCAGCCCATGTCGCAGATTTCCCTGTCCCGTATCGCCGTGCTGAGCGTGGCGCTGGCCTGCCTGGCCGCGCCGCTTTCGGCCCAGACCGCCCCTGCCGAGGCGCAAAAGCCGGCACAGACCGCCGCTGCCGGCGAATGCCCGCCCGCCGCGGCCCAGGCCGAGCCGGCGACGCCCGAGACCGCCTCGGCCGACGGCACCGCGCCCGAGAACTCGGGCTCGACCGGCTGGACGGGCGGCACCGGCGGGTCGATGATCGGCACCAATCCTTCGGGTGCGGATGCCGCCACCCGGACCTGGCAGCCGCCCACCGCCCGCGGCCTCGACCTTGCCGGCCGGCCCGAGCCGGTGCCGGCCTGCTGATACGGCGGGCGATTGACGCTGCCCCCCTTGCCGCGGAAGATGCGGGCAAAAAAGGGGGACCGCGATGACCGACGACCGGAGTTCTGCCACCATCGAGGCGCATTCGCCCTATTCCGAATCGCTGGAGATGGAGGTCGTGGCCGCCACGCTCGACGAGGTCGTGCTGCGCATGCCGGTGACGCGGACCCTGACCAATCGCAACGGCGTGCTGCATGGCGGCGCGATCATGAGCCTGGCCGATCACGCCGCCGGCACCGCCACCCAGTTGCGCCTGGCCGAGGGCGCCGCCACCACCACGCTGGAAAGCAAGACGAATTTCCTGCGCCCGATTCGCCTGGGCGACGTGGCCGAGGCCCGGCCCCGGCCGCTGCACCTGGGCCGGACCACGATGATCTGGCAGACCGACATCCGGCGCGGCGACGGCAAGCTGGCCGCCGTGGTGATCCAGACCCAGCTGGTGCTGGCATGGAAGGAGCCCGGCTGAGCTATTCCGCCGCGCCGATGGTCAGCTCGACCTCGGCCAGCCCCTCGACCCTGCCGGCCAGCCGGTCGCCTTCCGCGACGGCGCCGACCCCGGCCGGGGTGCCGGTCATGATCAGGTCGCCCGGCGCGAGGTGATAGTATTGCGACAGGTCCGCGACCAGTTCCGGGATGGACCAGACCATGTCGCAGATCGGCGCATCTTGCCGCAGCGTGCCGTTCACCTCCAGCCGGATGCGCTGCGCCGCCGGGGCGAAGTCCCGCGCCGGGGTCAGGGCCGAGAATACGGCCGCGCCCTCGAAATTCTTGCCCAGATCCCAGGGATGGCGCTTGTCCTTGGCCCGGCCCTGCAAGTCCCGCCGCGTCATGTCGAGGCCGGTGCCATAGCCCCAGACCGCCGCCATCGCCTGCGCCGGCGCGATGCGGAAGGCGGGGGCGCCGATGGCCACGACCAGCTCGACTTCGTGATGCAGGTCGCGCGTGCCGGGCGGATAGGGCAGGGTCGCGCCACTTTGTCGCACCGCATGGGCGGATTTCAGGAAATAGAACGGCGCCTCGCGGTCCACCTCGGCCCCCATCTCGGCGGCATGGGCGGCATAGTTGCGCCCGACGCAGAAAATGCGGTTCACGGGGAATCGCACGTCCTGCCCCAGGACCGACAGCGCGGCGGGCGGCGGCGGGGGAAACAGATATTCGCTCATGCCCGCGACCCTGCCACGGCGGCGGCGTCGCGGCAAGAACGCCGGCGCCGTTGCCCGCACCGGATTTTCGTGGCAAGAGAGCGTAAAGCCAACCGAATGCAGGGTTCGCATACATGACCGATTTCGCGCAGCGCCGCACCATGATGGTCGACACTCAGGTGCGTCCGAACGAAGTGACCAGCTATCCCGTGATCGAGGCGATGCTGAACGTCCCGCGCGAGCAGTTCGTTCCCGAATCGCGCCGAGACGTGGCCTATGTCGGCAACAATATCGACCTTGCCCCCGGCCGCGTGCTGCTGGAGCCGCGGACGCTGGGCAAGATGATGGATGTGCTGGACCTGCAGAACGGCGACCTGGTGCTGGATGTCGGCTGCGGCTACGGCTATTCCGCCGCCGTCATGGCCCGCATCGCCGAGGCCGTCGTCGCGCTCGAGGAGGACGCCGCCATGGCCGCCGAGGCGGAAAGCCGGCTTGCCGCGCAGGACGTGTTCAACGTCGCCGTGGTCCAGGGCGCGCTGGCCGAGGGCTGCGCCAGCCAGGCCCCCTATGACGCCATCCTGATCGAGGGCGCGGTCGAGCAGGTGCCCGAGGCGCTGGCCGATCAATTGCGCGAGGGCGGCCGCATCGTCGCCATGTTCCGCGAGGGCAACCTGGGCACCGTCCGCATCGGCCACAAGCTGGATGGGCGGTTGAACTGGCGCTTCGGCTTCCATGCCACCGCTCCGCTGCTGCCGGGCTTTGCGCGTCCGCGGGGTTTCGTCTTGTGATGCCGACAGGAAAGGCCATGGCATGTTTCGCAAAACGCTGAAAAACCTGCGGCGTCCGCTGATCGCAGCCCTGCTTGCGGGCGCGACGGCCGCCCCCGCCGGGGCCGAATCGCTGGCCGATGCCATGGTCGCGGCCTATCGCCACTCGGCGCTTCTGGAACAGAACCGCGCCGTGCTGCGCGCCGCCGATGAGGACGCGGCCACCGCCCTGGCCCAGCTGCGCCCGGTCGTGCAATGGATCGCCGAGCATAGTTTCCAGAAGATCAACGGCCTGGCCATCGGCCGCTCGACCGGCATCGGGCTGCAGGCCCAGATCACGCTTTACGATTGGGGCCGCAACGCCATCGCCATCGACGCCGCCAAGGAAACCGTGCTGGCCACCCGCGCCGCGCTGGTCGGCGTCGAACAGGACGTTCTGCTGGGCGCGGTCCAGGCCTATCTGGATGTGCGCAGCGCCACCGAACAGGTTGATCTGCAAGCCAATTCCGTGCGCGTGATCGGGCAGGAACAGCAGGCCGCCTCGGACCGTTTCGAAGTGGGCGAGATCACCCAGACCGACGTCTCGCAGGCCGATGCCGCCCTGGCCGCGGCGCGCGCCAGCCTTGCGGCCGCCCGCGGCAACCTGGAGGTCGCGCGCGAGGTCTATCGCGCCGCGACCGGCCGGGCGCCGGGCCAGCTTGCGCCGCCGCCGCCCACCCCGGCGCTGCCCGCCTCGCTCGAGGCGGCGCGGCAGATCGGCCAGCGCAGCCACCCGGCGATCCTGCAGGCGCAGCGCCTGGCCGCCGCCGCCGAGCTGGGCGTCGCCGCCGCCGCGGCCGAGCGCAACCCGACGCTGACCGGCCAGGCCAGCATCGGCCGGTCGCGCGAACTGTCGCTTCAAAGCCAGCAGGAATCGACCCGCAACACGCTGGGCGCCTCGCTCAGCCTGTCGCAGACGATCTATTCCGGCGGGCGGCTGCCCTCGGCCCATCGCAAGGCGATGGCGCGGCGGGACGAGGCGCGGGCCGGGCTGCTTCAGGTTTCGCGCCAGGTCGACGAGGCGGTCGGCCGGTCCTGGGCGGGAATCGACGTGGCACGGGCGCAGATCGGTGCCATCGACGAGCAGATCGTCGCCGCGCAGCAGGCCTACGAAGGCGTGCGCGAAGAGGCGACGCTGGGCGCGCGCACGACGCTGGACGTGCTGGACGCCGAACAATTGCTGCTCGAGGCGCGGGCGAACAAAATCTCGGCCGAGGCCAATCTGCAATTAGCACATTATCAACTTCTGGCTGCTATGGGTCTGTTGACGGTGGAAAACCTGAAACTGGGGATACCGACCTATGACCCATCAGCCTATTATAATGCGGTGCAGGACGCACCCTTTACCAGCAGGCAGGGCGAAAGCCTCGACCGCGTCTTGCGCGCGCTCGGCAGGGACTGACGCCGCCGCCCTCGATCCGGGGGGCGCATCATGCAGCATGAGGTGATGCGCCAACCGGCGCCGGGCCCCGGCTCGGACAATGTCGGCGACGTGCTGGCCTCGATCCGCCGGCTCATCGCCCAGGATGGGGCGGGCTGCCGCATCCCGGACCAGGCGCTGAACGCGCCGCCGGCCCAGGACGAGGCGCCGCCGGCGCAGACTGCGCCGCTGCCCCGACCGGCATCCTCGGCGCGAATCACCCCCTTGGTGCTGGACAGCAGTATCCTGGTCGCGGCCGAGCCCGTGAATGACCCGCAAGCCGGCGTTCCGCCGGAGCCGCGGATATTCGGCGACTGGCTGCGCATGCCGCCGGCCGAGGAACCTGCCGCGCCCGAGGCACGGGCAGGGCGGGTGGATGCCGCCGAAGCCGCGGCGGATCATGCCGACATCGAAGCCACCATCCAACCCCCCGGCCCTTCGCCCGAGGCGCCGACCACCACCATCCTGCAAATGGAGGAAACCATGCTGCATGCGAATGCTTCCGTGACCCCTATCAACCCGGCTGCCGAGGCGCAGGCGGCCGAAGCCTTGGCCCGCGACACCGGCGAGCCGCATCTTTTCGCGCCCCAGGACAAGGATGCGCAAAAGGGCACCCACCTGCGCGGCATGATCCGCGAGGCGATCCGGCAGGAGCTTCAGGGCGAGATCGGCAACCGTCTCAGCCGCAACCTGCAACAGATGATCCGTCACGAGATCGAACTGGCGCTGCGGCAGATGTGCGAAGAGGATTGAGCCGGCCGTCCCGCCGACAGGTTCCCGCGGCCGGGCCGTAGTGCAGAAAGGGGCCTGTCCCGACCTGCACCTGGGCCTTGCGCTTCGATCCGGCCGGTTTCGAAGGATGCCGGCCCTTTCGCCCGAACCCGGCGGAAGGGGCGGCCGCTAGGGCATCATCCGGGCTGCGAGGCCGGTTCATCGCCACGCGCAACCGCCGGAGGGTCCGGTTCGGATCGGCGACTCCGGTCATCCGCGGCGCTGGTCGGCCATTCGTGCCGGGCTGGCCCAAGGGGGTCAGGTGTCCGCGATCTGGCCGGCCGGGGGGCAGAGCCGCACTTCGGTGTGCCATTCCGTGCAGCGCCGGTGCAGGTCCTGGGGCAGGGGCTGGTCGGTGAAGATCGCATCCAGTTCGGACAGGCTGGCGATGCGGGCCGGCGCGGGGCGGCCGATCTTGGAATGGTCGGTGACCAGGAAGGCGCGGCGCGCCTGGCGCAGGATGGCGCGGCTGACCCGCACCTCGGCCAGGTCGAAGTCCAGCAGGTCGCCGTCATGGTCCAGCGCCGAGGTGCCGATGACCGCGTAATCCACCTTGAACTGCTCGAAGAACTGGGTGGTGAGTTCCCCCACCAGCCCGCCGTCCGAGCGCCGCAGCGTGCCGCCCGTCACCATGATCTCGCAGCCCGGATTGGCCAGCAGGATATTGGCGACATTCATGTTGTTGGTGATGACGGTGATGTTGGAATGATGGATCAGGGCGCGGGCCACCGCCTCGGTCGTGGTGCCCAGGTTCAGGATCAGGCTGCAATTGTCGGGAATTTCCGCCGCGCAGGCCGCGCCGATGGCGGCCTTGGCCTCGGCATTCATGCGCCGCCGGGCCTCATAGCCCAGGTTGACCGCGCCGGCGCGCGGCACCGCCCCGCCATGCACGCGGTCCAGAAGGCCCGCCCCCGCCATCTCGCCCAGGTCGCGGCGGATGGTCTGCAAGGTCACGTCGAAGCGTTGCGCCAGGTCCTCGACCAGCACCCGCCCCTCGGCGCGGGCAAGTTCGAGGATCTCGTTCTGGCGTATGCTGAGCGCCACCGGGCTCTCCATCGGCTGGATGGCGATCACTCTATGCGATCCGGCTTCGCGCGCAAGCGTTCCTTGCAGGGCGGGGAACCGGCGTCGATGTTCGGATCGCGGCGATCCGCCCGGAAACGAAAGCCGCTTGACCGGCCGGGTGCCGCGGTGCAGCCTGTGCATCACCCCGACGACAGCAGGCCGCCGATGCCCCATCTTCTTTCGATCGACCAGGGGACGACGTCGTCTCGGGCGATGGTCTTCGACGCTGGTTTGCGTCCGATCGCCTCGGCGCAGCACGAATTCCCGCAGCACTACCCGGCCTCGGGCTGGGTCGAGCACGACCCCTCGGACCTGTGGGTCAGCGTGGCCGGCGTGGCGCGGGCCGCGGTCGAGAAGGCCGGGATCCCTGCCCGCGACATCGCCGGCATCGGCATCACCAACCAGCGCGAGACCACGCTGCTTTGGGACCGCAGGACCGGCCAGCCGCTGCACCGCGCCATCGTCTGGCAGGACCGCCGCACCGCCGACCTCTGCGCCCGGCTCAGGGCCGAGGGGCACGAGCCGATGGTCGCCGCCCGCACCGGGCTGCTGCTCGACCCGTATTTCTCGGGCTCCAAGCTGCAATGGCTGCTCGACCATGTCGACGGCGCCCGCGCCCGCGCCCGGCGCGGCGAGCTGGCCTTCGGCACCGTCGACAGCTGGCTGATCTGGAACCTGACCGGCGGCCGGGTGCATGCCACCGACGCCACCAACGCCGCGCGCACGCTGCTTTTCAACATCGCCGAGAACCGCTGGGACGAGGATATCTGCGCGCTTTTCGACATCCCGATGCAGCTTCTGCCCGAGGTCAGGGACTGCGCCGCCGATTACGGCGCCACGCGGGCCGACCTGTTCGGGCGCGAGATCCCGATCCTGGGCGTGGCCGGCGACCAGCAGGCGGCGACGGTGGGCCAGGCCTGCTTTTCGCCCGGCATGATGAAATCGACCTATGGCACCGGCTGCTTTGCGCTGCTGAACACCGGCGCGGACCGGGTGGCCTCGAGCAACCGCCTGCTGACGACCATCGCCTACCGGCTGGGGGGCCGGACGACCTATGCGCTGGAGGGCTCGATCTTCATCGCCGGGGCGGTGGTGCAATGGCTGCGCGACGGCCTGGGGCTGATCCGGCACGCGTCCGAGACGCAGGCGCTGGCCGAGGCGGCCGATCCCGGCCAGGACCTGGTGCTGGTGCCGGCCTTCACCGGGCTCGGGGCGCCCTATTGGCGGCCGGAGTGCCGGGGGGCGGTCTTCGGGCTGACGCGGAACTCGGGCCCGGCGGAGCTGGCGCGTGCGGCGCTGGAGAGCGTGGGTTTCCAGACCCGCGACCTTCTGGAGGCGATGCGGGCGGACTGGCCGGATGCGGGCGGGGTGTTGCGGGTGGACGGCGGCATGGCGTCGAGCGGCTGGACGATGCAGTTTCTCTCGGACATCCTGGGGGCGCCGGTGGACCGTCCGGCGGTGACCGAGACGACGGCGCTTGGCGCGGGCTACCTGGCGGGGTTGCAGGCGGGGCTGTGCCCGCCGCCCGAGGCTTTCGCCCGCGCCTGGTCGCTGGAGCGCCGCTTCGCCCCCGCCATGCCCGCGCCCGAACGCGAGGCCCGATACGCAAGGTGGAAAACCGCCGTCAGGGCGACGATGGAGGTGGCATGAGCGCGTTTTCCTTTGCCCTGCCGGGCCGGGTGGTCTTTGGCCGCGGCGAGGCGCGGAAGGCCCCGGCGCTGATCCGCGCCCATGGGTCGCGCGGCGTGCTGGTGCATGGCGCGAACCCCGCCCGTGCCGCCTGGCTGCTCGACGCGCTGCGTGCCGAGGGCGCCGAGGTCATGGCCGTCGCCTGCGGTGCCGAGCCGACCCTGCCGATGCTGGAGGCGGCGCTGGCCGGGGCCAAGGGCCACCAAGCCGATTGGGTCGCGGCACTGGGCGGGGGTGCGGCGCTGGACCTGGGCAAGGCGCTGGCGGCGCTGATCCCGGCGCCGGGCGGGATCATGGATCACCTGGAGGTCGTGGGCCGCGGCCTGCCGCTGGCCGCGCCGCCCTTGCCCTTTGTCGCGCTGCCGACCACCGCCGGCACCGGGGCCGAGGCGACGCGGAACGCGGTGATCGGCCTGCCGGAACATGGCCGCAAGGTCTCGATCCGGGACGAGCGCATGTTGCCGCGCCTGGCCATCGTCGATCCGGCGCTGACCGACCATTGCCCGCGCGCGGTGACGCTGGCTTCGGGCCTCGACGCGCTGGCGCAGGTGATCGAGCCCTACCTGTCCTGCAAGGCCACGCCCTTCACCGATGCGCTGGTGCGCCCCGCGATCCTGCCGGGCCTGCGCGCCCTGAAGCGGCTGATGGAGGCCGAGGATGCGGCGGCGCGCGACATCATGGCCTGGGTCAGCCTTTGCGGCGGGATGGCGCTGGCGAATGGCGGGCTGGGCGCGGTCCACGGCCTTGCCGGCGTGATCGGCGGCGTGACGCCCGCCGCGCATGGCGCGATCTGCGGCGCGCTGCTGGGGCCGGTGCTGGCGATGAACCGCGCCCACAGCCCCGATCCCGCCCGCATCCACGAGGTCTGCACCGAGATTGCCGGCGCATTCGGCGGCGATGCGGCCGAGGCGCCGCAGGGGCTGGCCCGCTGGGCGCGCGATGCCGGCCTGCCGGGGCTGGGCGCGCAGGGGCTGGATGCGGCCCGGCATCGGGCGGTGGCCGAAGCCTCGCTCAGCAGCTCCTCGATGAAGGGCAATCCCTTCGCCCCCTCGGTGCCGCAGCTGTGCGAGGTCTTGCGCGAGGCAGGCTGAGGGGCGGGCCATGGGCCGGTTCCGGCGCGCCTGGCATGGACCCGCGCATGATGCCGCCCGCGACGCCTTGCGATCCGCCGCTCGACTGACGGTTGCAATTCCCGCGAGACAATTCGGGCGATTGCGCTTACCGTTCTGAAACGGAACGGTTCTTGTCACCTGCCAGCCGGGCGGTATTGGGGGGCGGAATGGTCGAACGGGCTACGGGTGAGGTGCGCTTCGCGGTCGTCCTTTACGGCGGCGTCTCGCTGGCGATCTACATGAACGGCATCGCGCAGGAACTGCTGCGCATGGTGCGCGGCAGCTCGGACCTGCCGGACGAGGCGCTGTCGCCGGGCGAGCTGATCTATCGCCGGCTGTCGCGCGAGCTGGCCGGCCCGCGCGGCGGACGCAAGCGCTTCGTGATCGACATCATCTCGGGCACCTCGGCGGGCGGGATCAACGGCGTGGCGCTGGCCAAGGCGCTGGTCGCGGGCGCGCGCGACATCGACATCCTGCGCGAGGCATGGACGGAAAAGGCCGACATCGGCCAGTTGCTCAACGACCGCCAGGGCATCGCCGGCCGCCTGCGCCCGACCGAATCGCTGCTGGACGGCGGCCATATGTTCCGGGTGCTGCACGACACGCTGGCCCGGCTGACCGGCGACGGCAGGCCGCTGGCCGAGACGGTGGACCTGTTCGTCACCGCCACCGACCTGCACGGCCGCCAGGCGCCGATCCACCTGACCGGCGCGCGGCTGGACGAAAGGGTCCACCGCAAGGTGTTCCACTTTGCCTATGACGGGGCGGGGCGCAACGATTTCGGCCCCGGAAACGAGGCCATGCTGGCCTTTGCCGCGCGCTGCACCTCGTCCTTTCCTGTGGCCTTTCCGCCGATGCGCTTTGCCGACATGCCGGCCGCGGCGCAGGATGCGGGCTTTGCCCGGTTCTTCGACCACGACCCGGATTATGCCGGCCGGCTGTTCGCCGATGGCGGCTATCTGGACAACCGGCCCTTCAGCTATGCGACCGGGCTGATCCCCTCGCGCCCGACCACCCTGCCGGGCGAGCGCAAGCTTCTGTTCATCGACCCCTTCCCCGAGGCGGCGCCCCCGCCCGGCCAGCCGCCCCGGCCGGTGGATTTCCTGCAAAACGCCCAGCTGGCGCTGACCGGCCTGCCGCGCTACGAGGTGATCCGCGACGACATCCGCGCCATCGCCCGCATGAACCGGCGGCTGGAACGGCTGGGCGCCTTGCAGGTCCGCTGGCGCGAGGACCAGAACCGGGTCGAGGCCGCCGGGCGCGAGATGCGCCAAAGGCGCAAGCCGGCCGATCTGGATCGCATGGACCTGGCCGACCTGATGACTGGCGCCTATCAATACCCGCAGAACTACCCGCTTTATCACCACCTGCGGGTCTATGGCACCACCGACGGGCTGTCGGGGATCGTGGCGGGGCTGGCGGGGCACCCGCCGGATTCGGACGTGGCGCTGTATCTGCGCCAGATCCTGCGTGCCTGGCGCGACGACAATTTCAGCGCCTATCACGCCGAGGGGCGCGAGACCGAGAACGCCTTCCTGTCCCGCCATGACCTGGATTTCCGGCTGCGGCGGCTGATCCACCTGCGCGCCCATCTCGACGAGGCGCTGGACCGGCGCGAACGCATCCAGGGCGAGGAGGTGGCGCTGCACCTGCCGCCCGACCTTCTGGCGTCCCTGCGTGACCGGATCGAGCAGGAGCTGGCCGAATTGCGCCGCCTGGCCCGCCCCGCCAGCAGCCAGGCCCAGGCCCTGCTGGCCGGCGCCGAGATCGGCCGGCTGGATGGGCTGATCTCGGCCGAATACAGCGCGGTGATGAAGCTTGCCACGCTCGACCAGCGCTATCGCAAGGCGCGCGAGATCTATCGCAGCACGGAGATCAGGGCGCTGGTGGACAAGGCGCTGGCGCGGCTGGGGCAGGACATGCGCGCCGCCTTCGACGCCAGCAGCGCCCGCATCCGCGCCGAGCTGGCCGCGCCCGAATTGCAGCCGCTGCTGGATGTCTATGACGATTTCCACTGGCATGACGTGATGACCTATCCCTTCCTCGAAGGGTCCGAGCTTCAGGAGCATTCGCAGGTCGAGGTATTCCGCGTCAGCCCCGCCGACAGCGGGCTGAACCCGCGGCCCGGCAAGCTGGCGGGCATCGCCGTTGGTGCCTTCGGCGGTTTCCTGAACCGCGACTGGCGCGAGCATGACATCCTCTGGGGCCGGCTGGACGGGGCCGAGCGCATCGTCGCCGCGCTGATGTCCGACCGCCCCGAGGCCGAGCGCAGCGCCTGGGTGCAAGAGATGCAGAACCAGATCCTGCGCGAGGAATATGGCGAAGAGGCGGGCCAGGCCCGGCGGCTGGCGCTGCTCAAGGCCAAGCTGCGCGATGCCCGCATCGACGAGGACGCCTTCGAGGAGACGGCCGCCCAGGCGCTGGGGGTCAAGGACGCGGCCGAGCTGGACCTGCGGCGTTTCGGCGCACATTACAAGGATCTCAAGCCCCTCGGCCCGCGCCCGCCCGAGATCGCGGGCTGGAGCAGCCGCAGCATGGCGATCCTGTCGCGCATGATCGACGACCTGCCCGACGACGGCATCCTGCGTCTTTTCGGCAGCCGGGCGGCCACGGCGCTGCGGGCCGGGGGCGGGCTGATCTCGGGCTTTGCGCGTTTCGCCATGCCCGGCAGTTACTGGCGGATGCTGGCGGACAAGATGCTGTTCCTGGCCGTGCTGGCGGGGGGTCTGGTGGTGCTGCTTTCGCCCTGGCTGGGGCCGGCGGCGGCCCGGATCGGCTGGCTGCTGCTGGCGGTCGCGGTCGCGGCCTGGCTTCTGCTCTACGGCTTCGGCCGCTGGCTGCGCGGCCGCGACAGCCTGCCGCGGGCGCTGCGCTGGCCGGCGATCCTCGTCGCGCTGGCGCTGATGGGGGTGGGGCTGGCGACTGTCGCAGATCGCCTGTTCGGCTGACGCGGCCCGCGACGGCCCCCGTCGCAAACCGACCTCGCCTTGTCGCAATAACGCCCAGGCTTTGCGTCGCGCGGTTGGAAAAAGGCGTCAAGGGGGATAGAGGCGAAACCGGGACGGGCAGGTCCGCCATGAACCGGGCTTGCGCATGTCGGCGCCTGCGCTATCCGCGCGCGTGTGGGCGCCGGGCTTTTGCCTTGGGGCGGGCTGCGGACATTGAAGGAGAATGGCTTATGGGTGCAAGGATCATCGACGGGCGGGGCTTTGCGGCCGGGGTGCGGGCGCGTGTTGCCGAGGCTGTGGGCCGGCTGCGGTCTGGGCACGGGTTGGTGCCCGGGCTTGCGGTTGTTCTGGTGGGCGAGGATCCTGCGAGCCAGGTCTATGTCAGGAACAAGGCGGTCCAGACGCGCGAGGCGGGGATGGCGAGCTTCGAGCACCGGCTTGCGGCCGAGACGCCGCAGGCGGCGCTGCTGGCGCTGGTCGCGCGGCTCAATGCCGACCCGGCCGTGCACGGCATCCTGGTGCAGCTGCCGCTGCCCGCGCATATGGACGCCGGGGCGGTGATCGCCGCCATCGACCCGCGAAAGGACGTGGACGGGTTCCATGCGCTGAACGTGGGGCTGCTGGGGACCGGGCAGAAGGCGCTGGTGCCCTGCACGCCCTCGGGCTGCCTGATGCTCTTGCGCGAGACGCTCGGGGATCTGTCGGGGCTGGAGGCGGTGGTGGTGGGGCGCTCGAACATCGTGGGCAAGCCGATGGCGCAGCTCTTGCTGGCCGAGAACTGCACGGTGACCATCGCCCACAGCCGCACCCGCGAGCTGGCGGCGGTCTGCCGGCGGGCGGACATCCTGGTGGCGGCGGTGGGCCGGGCGCGGATGATCCGGGGCGAGTGGATCAAGCCCGGCGCCACGGTGATCGACGTGGGCATCAACCGCATCGAGGAGGAGGGCCGGTCGCGGCTGGTCGGCGACGTGGACTTCGCGGGCGCGGCGCAGGTGGCGGGCGCGATCACCCCGGTGCCGGGGGGCGTGGGGCCGATGACCATCGCCTGCCTGCTGGCCAATACGCTGGTGGCCTGCTGCCGGGCGCATGGCCTGCCCGAGCCGGATCCGGGCCGGGCCGAAGGCGCGGCGGCCTGAGGGATGGCGCGGGACGGCGGGGGGCGCTGCCCCCCGCTCCTGCGGCCCCCCGGGATATTTGCACACGGAAGAAACCAGGGCGCTTGCCCTTTCAGTGGAGAGCCAGATGAAGAAATACACGCTGACGGTCGCCTGCCCCTCGACGCGCGGCATCGTCGCCACCGTGGCCGGCTTTCTGGCCGAGCACGGCTGCAACATCACCGACAGTTCGCAGTTCGACGATACCGAGACCGGGCGCTTCTTCATGCGGGTGAGCTTCGTCTCGGAGGAGGGCGTGGGGCTGGAGGCGCTGCGCGCGGGCCTGGCCGGCCCGGCCGAGCCCTTCGGCATGGACTACGCCATCCATGACGAGGCCGAGAAGATGAAGGTGGTGATCATGGTCAGCCGCTTCGGCCATTGCCTGAACGACCTGCTCTATCGCTGGCGCATCGGCGCGCTGCCGATCGAGATCGTGGCGGTGATCTCGAACCACATGGACTACCAGAAGGTGGTGGTGAACCACGACATCCCCTTCCACTGCATCAAGGTCACGCGCGAGAACAAGCCGCAGGCCGAGGCGCAGCTGATGGCGGTGGTCGAGGATTCGGGGGCCGAGCTGGTGGTTCTGGCGCGCTACATGCAGGTGCTGTCGGACGCCTTGTGCAAGAAGATGTCGGGGCGGATCATCAACATCCACCATTCCTTCCTGCCGAGCTTCAAGGGCGCCAACCCCTACAAGCAGGCCTTCGAGCGCGGGGTGAAGCTGATCGGGGCGACCAGCCATTACGTGACCGCCGACCTCGACGAGGGCCCGATCATCGAGCAGGACACCGTCCGGGTCACCCATGCGCAATCGCCCGAGGACTATGTCAGCCTCGGCCGCGACGTCGAAAGCCAGGTCCTGGCCCGCGCCATCCACGCCCATATCCACCGCCGGGTGTTCCTCAACGGCAACAAGACCGTGGTCTTCCCCGCCTCGCCAGGAAGCTACGCATCCGAAAGAATGGGGTGAAACAGCGCCCCCCACCCCCACCCCTAGCCCCGGTCTTCCGTGGACAAATATCCCCGCCGGAGGCAAGCAGCGGGGAAACCGGCGCCCCGCGTGCAGGACCGCTATGACCCGTGACGCCGGCGCAGCGCCTCGTCGACCGTGGGTGCGTAATGCACCAGCGGGCGGCGCAGCCCATGCGTCAGCAGCACCCGGCGGATGTCGCGGCTGGTGCCGGTCAGCCACAGCGCGATGCCGCGGCGCTGCGCCTTGTGCGCCAGCCCCTCGATCATGTTGGCGCCGGTGGAATCCAGGAAGGGTACGGCGCTGAAATCCACCACCAGCACCCGGAACCCGTCCTGGATGCGGTCCAGCACCGAGCCGATCGAGGCCGTGGCGCCGAAGAACAGCGCCCCCGAGATGCGATAGACCACCACGTCGCGCGGCTGCGGCTGGTCCGGGCGCGGCCGGCTGCTGTCGGCCATGTCGGCGCCGACCAGCGCCTCGACCCCTACCGCCTGGCTCATGCGCTGGATGAACAGCACCGAGCCGAGCGCCAGGCCCGTGACGATGGCCTCGGTCAGGTCGCGGAAGATCGTCAGCCCGAAGGTGACCAGCAGCACCGCCGCCTCGCCCCAGCCCGAGCGCAGCAGGATGGCGATGGCGGGTTTCTCGATCATGTTCCAGGCGACGACCGCCAGCACGCCGGCCAGTGCTGCCAGGGGGATATAGGATGCCAATGGCGCCGCCAGCAGCATGAAGCCCAGCAGGAACAGCGCATGCAGCATCCCCGCCACCGGCCCATGCGCGCCCGAGCGCACGTTGGTCGCGGTCCGCGCGATGGTGCCGGTGACGCAGATGCCGCCGAACAGCGCCGAACCCATGTTCGCCACCCCCTGCGCCACCAGTTCGCAATTCGAGCGGTGCCGGCGACCGGTCATGCCGTCGGCGACCACCGCCGAGAGCAGCGATTCGATGGCGCCCAGCAGCGTCAGCGATACCGCCGCGGGCAGAAGCGCCAGGGCCTTCTCCAGCGAAAACTCCGGCAGCGCCGGGGCGGGCAAGGTCGAGGGGATGCCGCCGAAGCGGCTGCCGATGGTCGCGACATCCGCCCCCGTTGCCGCGGTGATGCCCGCGGCCAGCGTCACGGCGATCAGCATGCCGGGCCAGTGTGGGCGGGCGCGCTTCAGCCCCAGGATCACCGCGACGGTTCCCAGCGCGATCCCCAGCGCGGCAGGCGTCAGGCTGGCGCGGGCCTGCCACAGCGCCGGGATCTTCTCGACCAGCTCGCCCGGTTCATGGGTCAGCGCCAGGCCGAAGATTTCCTTCAGCTGGCTGGTGAAGATGATGACGGCGATGCCGGCGGTGAAGCCGACCGTCACCGGGAAGGGGATGAACTTGATGAAGGTGCCCAGCCGCAAGAACCCGATCGCGACCAGCATCAGCCCCGACATGAAGGTCGCAAGGATCAGCCCCGACATGCCGTGCTGCGCCACGATCCCGGCGACCAGCACGATGAAGGCCCCCGCCGGCCCGCCGATCTGGTAGCGCGAGCCGCCCAGCGCCGAGACCAGGAAGCCGCCGATGATGGCGGTATAGAGCCCCTGCGCCGGCGAGGCGCCGGAGGCGATGGCGATGGCCATCGACAGGGGCAGCGCCACGATGGCGACGGTCAGCCCGGCCAGGGCATCGGCGCGCAGCTCGGCCGCGCCATAGCCCTCGCGCAGGACGGTGATCAGTTTCGGGGTGAACAGCGGCGCAAATCCGGGCGCTGCGATTGCCTGCTGGTTCATCTGGGGCCGCACCTTGGTCAAGGAGGCGGCGGGATCGTCGGCTTTCGTCGGCGGTCGCCGTCGCGATTACGTCTGCGGACCGGATTTCAGCCGCACGCCGCGCCCGCCCGAGGTGCTGGCGGCGCCTTCGCCGATCAGCTCGATCCCGGCGGCCTCCAGCGCCTCGACCACGCGGGTCAGGCTTTCGACCACGCCGCGCACATTGCCGTCGCTGGCCTCCATGCGCTGGATGGTGGGAACCGACAGGCCCGAGAGTTCGGCGAGCCGCTTCTGGTCGATGCCAAGAAGGGCGCGCGCCGCACGCATCTGGGCCGAGGTCATCATGCGCTGATTTCCAATCCTTGATGATGGATGTCTAGCATGGCTATCATGATATTTCAAACATCATCTTTGCCGGTTCAGGCATAAGAAAAAGGCCCCCGCGAAGGGGGCCTTTCCGGTCCATTTGCCCGAGTAGGCGATAGGTCAGAACTTCATTGTCGTGCCCAGCGTGATCGTGCGACCGGGCGCCCAGACCGGCTCGATCCCACCGCGGCTGTGATTCGCACCAAAGCCCGACCGCTCGTAATAGTTCTTGTCGAACAGGTTATCGACGCTGAGCCGAACCGCCACGTTCTCATATGCCTGGGGCGTCCACTCGGCATAGGCGTTGACCACAGTATAGGACGGCTGCTTGTAGTAAGTCGTCGTGGAGGTCGGGCCTACGACGACCCGCTCGTCGATCGAGCCTGCCCATTCCACCGAGGCGCCCAGGACCGTGTTCCATGCCGGCAGTTCGTGATCGACCCAGAGCGTGGCGGTTTCGCCCACCGGCATGAAATAGACGCCGTTGTTGGGCAGGACATCGTCACCATCGCCGGTCACGTCCGCCTTGGTGAAGGAGGCGCCGATCCGGGTATTGCCGAAATCATAGGTGCCATGCAGGGTGACACCCTTGCTGCGGTATTCCTCGGTGCGGTTGGTCAGCAGGGTCGAGGATTCGTAGCTCAGCAGTCCGTCGATCTTCGTGTCGAAGACCGTGATGCCGGCCTGCCAGGCGTCGCCGTTAAAGTTCGCTCCGACCTTGAGGTTCTTGGCTGTGCCCGTGTCCAAGTCCGGGTCGGTGACAAAGGCGTTGCTGCGGGCATGGACATAGCCGTAATCGCCGATGACGTAGCCCAGCCAGGTGCGCGAAGCGCCGGCGAAGACTTCGATATTGTCGTTGACGCGATAGGCGAGAGTGCCGTTCACGCTGGCACCGGAATCGCTGAACCGCTCGCCGTTCCAATCGGTAAAGCGGTGCGCGTCGTAGCGGGCGCCGGTCGAAAGGCTGAAGCCGTTCTGGAACTCGAACCGGCCCTGGGCGAAGACGCCGATCTGACTGGTCGAGAAGTTGCGATATTGCCGATCAGCAGCCTGGCCGTCACCATAGTTGTCGGTGGAGTAGTCGTGTTCGTTGAAGTCGACCCCCGCGGTGATCTTGCCGCCGCTAACCGTGAAGGTATTCTGCACCTTGCCGCCGAACTGGTCCTCATTGAAGATCGCGTCACCGTTGTTGCCGCGCGCGCCGGAGGCGTAGTTCGGCCGCCAGTATTCATATTGGCTGAAGTAAAGCGAAACCTCGGGATCCCACATGTCGGTCGGCTCGGTCGAGGTATAGGTCAGCTTGACCGTGTCACGGCTGACCTTCAGCGGATGGACCTCGTCGCCGGCCAAGCCCATGTTCGCCTTGATCAGGCGATCGGCCTCGTCACGGCTGCGCTCCAGGCCAAGCTCGATCCGGTGGCCTTCGAACTCATAGCCCAGTTTGGCCAAGACATTGCGCGCCGCAGGCTCGGTGCCCAGAATCTCCTTGCCGTCGCCGTTGTCGTAATTGTCGCCGTTCGAGCCGTGGGCCATGATGAACCAGTCGAACCCGCCGCTCCGGCCATAGCCGGCCAGGCTGCCCGAGAAGCCGCGACCATTCGAGCCATAGGAAAGTGCTGCACGGCCGCCGACGTTCTGCCCCGCTTCCAGCAGATCCAGCGCGCCCACCGTCTCGTAGCGCAGGGCACCCGCTGCGGCGGCAAAGCCGGAATCAGCTGCTGCCGCCCCGGCCTCGACCTCGACCGATTTCAGGAAGGCCGGGTCGATCACGTTCGAGCCGGTGTGGTGCCAACTGGTCTGCGCTTGCGGCACGCCGTCCACGGTAACGGCAAGCAGCGATTGCTCGATACCGAAGACGCTGACCTTCTTGGCCGGTCCGCCGCCACCGGAAACGGTGATGGAGGATTCACGCGAGAACAGCTCCGAGACATCGGCGGGCTGCATCGCCTCGATGTCCTCGGCGGTGACGGAGACGCCGCCGGTCGCCTCGACATTCTCCTGGCCGTCGGCGACCAGGGTGATCGGGTTCAGGACCACGGTCTCGGCGTTCTGGTTGTCCTGTGCGTAAAGGGCTGTCGCCAGGGCAAGCGAGGACACGCCCGCCAGCGGGATAATACGGCGCAATTTCATGGTCATTGCCTTGATTCGTTCGAAACTGGCGCGAGTTATATGGCCGGTCCCAGGATGCACAAGTATTTTACTCGGATATTCGATCTGGTTTCGACTGAAATAGTCGGGATTGTTGCGCTTCTGCGTCACTTCCGGATCGGGCCGCGACGATGGGCCGCAGGATGCCGACAGCCAACGCCGGGGCTGGCGCAGGCGGGGGCAATGGGGTTACAGCAGCCCAAAGCCGCAGCCCGAGAAGCCACAGATGACGATTACCCTTTACCGCAACGACCTGCCGGACGACCTGGACCTGGGCCCGGTCGTGGCCATCGACACCGAGACGATGGGGCTGGACCCGCGCCGCGACCGGCTGTGCCTGGTGCAGCTGTCCTCGGGCGACGGCAATGCGCATCTGGTGCAGATCGCCCAGGGCCAGCGCGCGGCGCCGAACCTGGTGCGGATGCTGGCAGATCCCCAGGTGCTGAAGCTTTTCCACTTCGGGCGTTTCGACATCGCCGCGCTGGAGGCGGCCTTCGGCGTGGCGACGAAGCCGGTCTGGTGCACCAAGATCGCCAGCAAGATGGTGCGCACCTATACCGACCGGCACGGGCTGAAATACCTGCTTTCGGACCTGGTCGGCGTCGACATCTCCAAGCAGCAGCAGACCAGCGACTGGGGCGCGGCGGAACTGTCCGAGGCGCAGCGGGAATATGCCGCCTCGGACGTGCTGCACCTGCACGCGCTCAAGGCCGAGCTGGAAAAGCGACTGGCGCGCGAGGGGCGGCTGGGCCTGGCGCAGGCCTGTTTCGACTTTCTTCCCACCCGTGCCCATCTGGACCTGCTGGGCTGGGGGGATGAAAACGACATCTTCCATCACTAGGTAGCGGGCCATGAGCGCATATCTCGATACCGCCCGCAGGGTGATCCGCACCGAGGCCGAGGGGCTGGCCCTGCTGGCCGACGGCCTTGGCGACAGCTTCGACCGCGCGGTCGAGACCGTCCTGGCCGCGCGCGGCCGGGTGGTCGTGTCCGGCATGGGCAAGTCCGGCCATGTCGGGCGCAAGATCGCCGCAACGCTGGCCTCGACCGGGACGCCGGCGCAGTTCGTCCATCCGGCCGAGGCGAGCCATGGCGACCTGGGCATGGTGACGCAGGGCGACGTGGCGCTGGTGCTGTCCAATTCCGGCGAGACGCCGGAGCTGGCCGACCTGATCGCCCATACCCGGCGCTTCCAGATCCCGCTGATCGGCGTCGCCGGCCGGCCGCAATCGACGCTGCTGCGCCAGGCCGACGTGGCGCTGGTCCTGCCCGCGGCGCCCGAGGCCTGCGGCACCGGCATCGTGCCCACCACCTCGACCACCATGACCATCGCGCTGGGCGATGCGCTGGCCGTGGCGCTGATGGAGCATCGCCAGTTCACGCCCGAGCATTTCCGCACCTTCCACCCCGGCGGCAAGCTGGGCGCGAAACTGTCCAAGGTGGCTGACCTGATGCACCGGGACATGCCGCTGGTGGCCGAGACCGCGCCCATGGCCGAGGCGCTGCTGACCATCAGCCAGAAAAGCTTCGGCGTGACCGGGGTGACGGATGCCGCGGGGCGGCTGACCGGCATCATCACCGACGGCGACCTGCGGCGGCACATGCAGGGCCTTCTGGACCATAGCGCCGCCGAGGTGATGACCCGCAACCCGCGCACCATCGGCCCCGACGCGCTGGCCGAGGCGGCCTTGGCCGAGATGCAGGCACGCCGCATCACCTGCCTGTTCGTGGTCACGCTCGAAGGGATGCCGGCGGGGCTGATCCATATCCACGACTTCCTGCGCACGGGGCTTGTCTGACGGTGGGCACCCGCTCGCGCATCGTGGCCTGGCTGCGGGTGCTCCTGCCGCTGACGGCGCTGGCGATCCTGTCGGTGTTGTTCCTGCTGGGCCGCAAGCCCGACCCCGAGGCGAGCATCCCCTATGCCGACGTGGACCCGCGCGAGCTGGCCGAGCGGCAGGCGGTGACGAGCCCGACCTATGCCGGCGTGACCCGCGACGGCGCGCAGCTGAGCATCTCGGCCGCCGAGGCGCTGCCCGGCGATCGCACCAGCGGCGCCCAGGCGCAGGCGGTGCGCATGACCCTGCGCGCCAGCGACGGGCGGGCGGCGGATGTCAGCGCCGGCGCCGCCTCGATGGCGGACCAGCAGGTCCGGCTGGGCGAGGGGGTGCGCATGACCACCGCCGACGGCTGGGTGCTAACCGCGCCCGAACTGCTGGCCTCGACCACCGAGGGCACGCTGCTCTCGGAGGACGAGGTCAATGTGCTTGCCCCTTTCGGCCGGCTGACGGCGGGGCGGATGGAGTTTCGGCCCTCGGGCGAGGGCAGCGGCGATCACGTTCTTGATTTGAGCGGCGGAGTCCGCTTGATATACCGGCCATGACCCGGCGCCGCCGGCCGCATAGGGGGCCTGCGGGCGCCAGAAAGGAAATCCGATGATCCGGCCCGGACCGCTTTTGCCCGTGATCCTGTCGCTGATGCTGGCGGCGGGCCCGACGCTGGGACAGGCCGCCGGCTTCGGCCGGGCGCAGGACATCAAGGAGCCGGTCGAGGTCACGGCCGATTCGCTGACCGTGGACCAGAAGACCGGCCAGGCGACCTTTTCCGGCAATGTGCTGATCGGCCAGGGCGCCATGCGGCTGTCGGCGGACAGCGTGACCGTGACCTATGCCCAGGGCGACCAGCGCCGCATCAGCGCGCTGCACGCGCAGGGCAACGTCACCCTGGCCAGCGGCGAGGACGCGGCCGAGGCCCAGGCGGCGGATTACGATGTCGAGACCGGGACCATCGTGCTGACCGGCGACGTGCTGCTGAGCCAGGGCGGCAACCTGCTGGCGGGCGACAAGGTGACGGTGAACCTGGAAAGCGGCACCGCCGACGCCTCGGGCCGGGTGCGCAGCGTCCTGCAGCCGGAGAACTGACGCCATGGCCGAAAAGCAGGGGCTGCGCGTCCGCGGCCTGCGCAAATCCTATCGCAACCGCCCGGTGATCCGCGACGTGGCGCTGGACCTGGACCGGGGCGAGGTGGTGGCGCTTCTGGGGCCGAACGGCTCGGGCAAGACCACCTGCTTCTATTGCGTGGCCGGGCTGGTCGCGCCTGATTCGGGCCAGGTGCTGATCGACGGGCAGGACGCGACGCGGCTGCCGATGTATCGCCGCGCCCAGATGGGCATCGGCTACCTGCCGCAGGAGATGTCGATCTTTCGCGGCCTCACGGTCGAGCAGAACATCATGGCCGTCCTGGAACTGGTCGAGCCGCATGTCCACCAGCGCCGCGAGCGGCTGGAGGAACTGCTGGGCGATTTCTCGATCGGCCATCTGCGCGGTGCCTCGGCCATGGCGCTGTCGGGGGGCGAGCGGCGCCGGGTCGAGATCGCCCGCTGCCTGGCGGCCGATCCGGCCTATCTGCTTCTGGACGAACCATTCGCCGGCGTCGATCCCATCGCCGTGGGCGAGATCCGCGCCCTGGTCCACGACCTGAAAAGCCGCGGCATCGGCGTGCTGATCACCGATCACAACGTCCGCGAAACGCTGGAGATCGTGGACCGCGCCTATATCCTGCACGACGGCCATGTGCTGAAATCCGGCACCACGGCCGAGATCGTCGCCGATCCGCAGGTCCGCCGCGTCTACCTGGGCGAAACCTTCCGCATGAACTGAACGCGAGGACGTGACGATCCCGTGCGCGCAGCCGTTGACACGGCGGCATGGCTGTCACCAAATGAGGATATGGCCGGGCAGGACGCCGGGCCAAAGAAACCCGGACGGTGCCGCCGCGAGGGCTGCGACGACCAGGCCGGGCAACCGAAAGGACGGACCACCATGCGCTATCAGATCAGCGGAAAACAGATCGATGTGGGCGATGCGCTTTCGACTCATGTCAAGACCGAACTCGGTGCCACCGTTGAGAAATATTCGCAACGCCCGACGGATGCGACGGTCATCTTTTCCCGCAACGCGCATGAATTCATCTGCGATGCCGTGGTGCATCTCTCGACCGGGCTGACCGCCCAGGCCAAGGGCGGGGCCACCGACATCTATGCGGCCTTCGAACAGTGCCGCGAGCGGATGGACAAGCAATTGCGCCGCTACAAGCGCCGGCTCAAGGATCATTACAAGGACCGGACCCAGCCGGTTGAATTCGAACAGGCGGGGATGTATGTGCTGGCCGCTGGTGAAGATGACGAATGGGAAACGCAGGCCGACGGCGTGCAACCCATGATCATCGCCGAGATGGAGACCCGCGTGCCCACCCTGTCGGTCGGCGAGGCGGTGATGCAGATGGAACTGGCCGGCAGCCCGCTGCTGGTCTTCCGCAACGAGAAACATGGGGGCGTGAACGTGGTTCACCGCCGCGACGACGGCAACGTGGGCTGGATCGACCCCCGCAATCTGGGCTAGACTGACGCAAGAAGGGCAGTCTTGTTGAACCAACGTCCCGGCCGCGCAGCCCGCGGCCGGGCCTTGACAATTTTTTGGGCGACATGCAGATCAGCGACATACTCTCCCCCGCCGCCGTGCGGACGATGAGCCAGACCACCAGCAAGAAACGGTTGTTCCAGGAAATCGCCGAACAGGCGCGGGCGGTCTATGGCGTGGATGCCGCCCAGACGCTGGACGCGCTGCAAGAGCGCGAAAGCCTGGGCCCCACCGGGGTCGGCCATGGCGTCGCGCTGCCCCATGCGCGGCTGCATGGGCTCGACCACGTGGTCGGCCTGTTCCTGCGGCTGGAAAAGCCGCTGGATTTCGACGCGGTGGACCGCCAGCCGGTTGACCTGATCTTTGCGCTGCTCGCGCCCAAGAACTCGGGCGTCGATCACCTCAAGGCGCTGGCGCTGGTCTCGCGCACGCTGCGCGACCAGGACCTGCGCGCCAAGCTGCGCGCGAACGAGGATCCGGTGGCGCTGCACGCCATGCTGGCCGCCGCGCCGGGCATCAAGGCGGCCTGAGGTCGCAGGGCCGCCCGCAAGGGGTGAAATGCGCCCGCATCCGCGCTATACTCCCGCGCGGGAGGAAGACCGAAATGACCAGACATATCGCAGACCGCAGTCACGAAAACAGTTCCGGCCGCACCCAATATTATACGCGGCAGGAACGCGAATCCGGCCTTCATCCGGCCATCGCCGCCCTGCGCATGCGGCCCCGCGTCCGCAGCAGCGAAGAGGCGAATCGCCGCGCCGCCGAATTTGCCCGGATCGAGCGCGGCCATCGGGTCTGATCCCTGGCCCAGCAATGCGAACCGGCCGGGCGCTGCCGCCCGGCCGGTTTTCATTTCGGCCTTGGCCTGGGACGGCGGTCAGGCGCGGACCAGATTTTCGTATTCCTCGGCGATCTTGCGGGTGGTGTCGCCGACCTGGAAATGCCAGTCGCCGATCTGCCCGACCGGGGTCACTTCGGCCGCGGTGCCGGTCAGGAAGCATTCCTGGAAGCTGTCCAGCTCCTCGGGCTTGATGCGGCGTTCATGCACGGCGGTGCCGTTGTCCTTGAGCATCTGGATGACGGTCTGCCGGGTGATGCCGTTCAGGAAGCGGTCGGCCAGGGGCGTATGCACCTCGCCGTCCTTGACGAAGAAGATGTTGGCGCCGGTGGCCTCGGCGACATAGCCCTCCCAGTCCATGAACAGCGCGTCCGAGCAGCCCTTCTCCTCGGCCGCGTGCTTGGACATGGTGCAGATCATGTAAAGCCCGGCGGCCTTGGCGGCGGTGGGGATGGTCTCGGGGCTGGGCCGCTTCCACTTGGCGATGTCGAGCTTCGCGCCCTGCCATTTCGCGTCGCCGTAATAGCTGCCCCATTCCCAGGCGGCGACGGCCATGCGCACCGGGTTGCGGCGCGCCGAAACCCCCATGTCCTCACCCGAGCCGCGCCACATCACCGCGCGGACATAGGCGTCCTTGAAGCCGTTCGCCTCCAGCACGGCGGTTTTCGCCGCGTCGATCTCTTCTGCGCTATAGGGCGATTGCATGTCCAGCAGCCGCGCCGATTCGATCAGCCGCAGCGAATGCTCGTGGCCCTTGAAGATCTTGCCGCTGTAGCACCGCTCGCCCTCGAACACCGAGCTGGCATAGTGCAGCGCATGGGTCAGGATGTGGACGTTCGCCTCGCGCCACTCCACCAGCTTGCCATCCATCCAGATCTTGCCGTCACGATCGTCATATGCGCCCGCCATTTTTCCCTCCGGCCGGTTCGGTTTGCGGAATGTTGCGCCGTCAGAGCATGTCTGGCAAAGAAAGTTGCGCAACTTGAGGTCTGGGCTATCCATTCATGGTTGGAAAGTCAACAAGTCTGACGTAATAAGGGCCATGCAGTGAAGGGAAGGCCATGCAGAACAAGGTGAATGTCGCGCCGGCAGGCGGGGAAAGCCTGCTGTTTCTGACGGATGATCAGCTTCGCCGCGGGATCGAGGCGATGTTCTTCGCCTATCGCGCCTTTACCGCCGATCCCGACCTGATCCTGGCCGAGCTGGATTACGGCCGCGCCCATCACCGGGCGATTCACTTCATCAACCGCGAGCCGGGCCTGACGGTGACGGCGCTTCTGGACGTGCTGGGCGTGACCAAGCAATCGCTGAACCGGGTGCTGCGCACGCTGATCGAGGAAGGGCTGGTCGAAAGCCGCATCGGCCGCCGCGACCGGCGCGAGCGGCAGCTCTACCTGACCGACAAGGGCGCGGCGCTGGAGCGGCGGCTGTCCGAGGCGCAGCGCGCCCGGATGCGCGCCGCCTATCGCGCCGCCGGGCCCCAGGCGGTGGCGGGCTTTCGGCAGGTGCTGGAGGCGATGATGGACCGCGACACGCTGCGCCAGTATCGCGCGCTGAAAGAACTGCCCGAGACGCCATGACCGCCCCCTCCCTCGCCCCCGATCCCCAGCCTGCGGCCCATATCCTGGTCGTGGACGACGACGAACGCATCCGCAGCCTGCTGCGCCGCTTCCTGATGCGCAACGATTTCCTGGTGACGACGGCGCGCGACGCCGCCCATGCCCGGCGCCTGCTCGACGGGCTGGATTTCGACCTGATCGTGCTCGACGTGATGATGCCGGGCGAGGACGGGTTCTCGCTGACCCGCGACCTGCGCAAGTGCATGACCACGCCGATCCTGCTGCTGACCGCCAAGGGCGAGACGGGGGACCGCATCGAGGGTTTCGAAAGCGGTGCTGACGACTACCTGCCCAAGCCCTTCGAGCCGCGCGAACTGCTTCTGCGCATCGCCGCCATCCTGCGCCGCATCCCGGCGGCCGAGGCGAAGGGGCCGAAATTCCTGTCGCTGGGCCATCTGCGCTACGATGCCGACAAGGGCGAGCTGTGGCAGGGCGATGCGCCGCTGCGCCTGACGGGAACCGAGCAGGCGCTGCTCAGGCGCCTTGCCGACACGCCGCGCCAGCCGGTCAGCCGCAGCGCGCTGATCGAGGATCTGGGCCGCAGCCCGGCCGAGGAGGCGGGCGAGAACTCCGAGCGCGCCATCGATGTGCAGATCACCCGCCTGCGCCGCAAGATCGAGCCGGACCCCAAGGAGCCGCGCTATCTGCAAACCGTGCGCGGCACCGGCTACATGCTGGTGCCCGACTAGGCCACGCCGCGCCCGCCTGCACGGCTGCAATGGGTATTTGGACAACAGAGAAGATCGCGGCGCGGGCCCAGGACTTCTTCGTTGTCCAAATACCCATGCCGAGCGTGCAAGAGGCGCGGCGCATGAGAAAGGGGCCCGAAGGCCCCCAAATCACGCCAGCGCGCCGTGGCAGTGCTTGAACTTCTTGCCCGAGCCGCAGGGACAAGGATCGTTGCGCGAGGGGTTGCCCCAGGTGGTGGGGTCGGTCTCGTCGAAGCCGGCGACCCGGCCCGAGACCTCGCCGCCCTCGGCCTCCTCGTGCTCGGGATGCATCTGCGCCTCGACCGCCGCCTGGCTCTGCTGGTATTCGCGCAGCATCTGCTCGCGCTCGGCATCGGTCAGCGGGCGGATGCGGGCCAGTTGCTGGGTCACGTCGAAGCGCAGCCCGTCCAGCATGGTCTCGAACAGCTGGAACCCTTCGGTCTTGTATTCCGACAGCGGGTCGCGCTGCGCATAGCCGCGGAAGCCCACGACCGAGCGCAGGTGTTCCAGCGTCACCAGATGCTCGCGCCATTTGCTGTCGATCTGTTGCAGCAGCACCTGCTTTTCGATCTGGCGCATGTTTTCCGGGCCGAACTGCTCGGCCTTCTGCGCCATATAGGCGTCGGTGGCCTGCTGGATGCGTTCGCGGATCGCCTCCTGGTCCACGCCGTCCTCGGCGGCCCAGTCGGCGATGGGCAGGTCCATGTTCAGCCTGTCGATCACCGCGTCGTGCAGGCCCTGGACGTCCCATTGCTCGGCATAGGCACGGGGCGGCAGGTGGCGCTCGACCAGGTCGTCGATCACCTGGGCGCGCATGTCGGCGGCGACCTCTTCGACCTCCTCGGTATGCATGATCTCCAGCCGCTGGCTGAAGATCGCCTTGCGCTGGTCGTTCATCACGTCGTCGAATTTCAGCAATTGCTTGCGGATGTCGAAGTTGCGGCCCTCGACCTTGGCCTGTGCGCGTTCCAAGGACTTGTTGACCCAGGGGTGGACGATGGCCTCGCCCTCTTTCATGCCGAGCGTGGACAGCACCTTGTCCAGCCGTTCCGAGCCGAAGATGCGCATCAGGTCGTCTTCCAGCGACAGGAAGAACAGCGAGCGGCCGGGATCGCCCTGCCGGCCCGAGCGGCCGCGCAGCTGGTTGTCGATGCGGCGGCTTTCGTGGCGTTCGGTCGCCAGCACGAAGAGGCCGCCGGCGTCCAGCACCGCCTGTTTCTCGGCGGCATGTTCGGCCTCGATGCGGGCGCGGACCTCGTCGGGGTTCGCCTCGGGGTCGGCGGCCAGCGCCTCCATCACCTTCATCTCGACATTGCCGCCCAGCTGGATGTCGGTGCCGCGGCCGGCCATGTTGGTGGCGATGGTCACGGCGCCCAGCTTGCCGGCATCGGCGACGATCTTGGCCTCCTGCTCGTGCTGGCGGGCGTTCAGCACGTTGTGCTGGATGCCCTCCTTGGCCAGCATCTGCGACAGCATCTCGGATTTCTCGATCGAGGTGGTACCGACCAGGATCGGCTGGCCCTTTTCATGGGCTTCCTTGATCGCGGCGATCACGGCGGCATATTTCTCGGCAGCGGTGCGATAGACGCGGTCGTGTTCGTCGATGCGCTGCACCGGACGGTTGGTCGGCACCTCGACCACGCCCAGCTTGTAGATCTCGGCGAATTCCTCGGCCTCGGTGGCGGCGGTGCCGGTCATGCCCGAGAGCTTGTCGTAGAGGCGGAAATAGTTCTGGAACGTGACCGAGGCCAGCGTGACGTTTTCCGGCTGGATGGCGACGCCTTCCTTGGCCTCGATGGCCTGGTGCAGCCCGTCCGACAGCCGGCGGCCCTTCATCATCCGGCCGGTGAATTCGTCGATCAGCACCACCTCGTCGTCGCGCACGATATAGTGCTGGTCGCGCTGGAACAGCTTGTGCGCGCGCATCGCCTGGTTGACGTGATGCACGATGGTGGTCGATTCCGGGTCGTAGAGCGTCTGCCCCTCGGGCAGGATGCCCGCCGCCTGCAGCCGCTTTTCCAGGAACTCGTTGCCTTCCTCGGTAAAGGTGGCGTTGCGGGTCTTTTCGTCCAGCTTGTAATGCTCGGGTGCCAGTTCCGGCATGAAGCGGTCCAGCGTCTTGTAAAGTTCGCTGCGGTCCTGGCTGGGCCCCGAGATGATCAGCGGCGTGCGCGCCTCGTCGATCAGGATCGAGTCGACCTCGTCCACGATGGCGAAGAAATGCCCGCGCTGGGTCATCTGCTCGATCGAGCCCTTCATGTTGTCGCGCAGGTAGTCGAAGCCCAGCTCGTTGTTGGTGGCATAGGTCACGTCGGCCCGGTAGGCTTCGCGCTTTTCGGCATCGTCCTGGAACGGGTAGACCACGCCGGTGGTCATGCCCAGCTGCGCAAAGACCTTGCCCATCCAATGCGCGTCGCGTTTCGCCAGGTAGTCGTTGACGGTGACGACATGCACGCCCTTGCCGGCCAGCGCGTTCAGATAGGCCGGGAAGGTCGCGACCAGGGTCTTGCCCTCGCCGGTCTTCATCTCGGCGATATTGCCCTGGTGCAGGAAGACGCCGCCCATCAACTGGGTGTCGAAGGCGCGTAGGCCCAGGGCGCGGCGCGCCGCCTCGCGGCAATTGGCAAATGCCTCGGGCAGAAGCTTGTCCAGATCCTCGCCCGATTGGGCGCGGCCCTGCAATTCGCGGGTCTTGTCGATCAGCTCCGCGTCCGAGAGGGGGCGGAACTTCTCCTCCAGCGCGTTGATCTGGGCCACCAGCGGGCGGACCGATTTCACCTTGCGGTCGTTGGGCGTGCCAAAGACCAGTTTCGCCAAGTTTCCGATGCCGAGCATATGAACCTTCAAAATCGCGTATCTGGGGGTGCGCGGGACGTTCCGCCCACTTGCCGGCACCATTCGCCTTGCCCTATCACTTGGGCCGGAAAAACGGCGACGGGCGCGCATTTTCGGTTGCGCCGGATGTATGCCCCGGCCGGCCCACTGTCAACGCTTGCGCCCGTTCACCTATGCGTGGACGCGCCGTCCCATGAAGGGGAAACCTATGCTGAAACCGCTTCTTGCCGTCTCCGTGCTGCTTTCGGGGACCGTCTCGGCCCTGCCCGTGCTGGCGCAGGATGCCGATACGGTCGTCGCCACCGTCAATGGCGAGGCGATCACGCTGGGCCAGATGGTCGCCATGCGGCAGGGGCTGGACGCGCAGGCGACCCAGGGCCTGCCGGATACGGCGCTGTGGGACCTGATGCTGGACCAGATGATCCGCCAGACCGCCGTGGCCCAGGCGGCCGAGCCGCTGAGCAAGCGCGACACCGTGGCGCTGGAGATCGAGAAGCGCGCCTATCTGGCCGGCTCGGTGCTGGAAAAGGTGGCTTCGGCCGAGCCGGACGAGGCCGAGCTGAAAGCCGCCTATGACCAGGCCTTCGGCGGCCAGGGCGAGCCGGCCATCGAATACAATGCCGCCCATATCCTGGTGAAGACCAAGGAGGAGGCCGAGGCCATCGCCAAGCAACTGGCCGAAGGCGCCGATTTCGGCGCTTTGGCCGCGGAGAAATCGACCGACAATTCCGGCCCGAACAAGGGCGACCTGGGCTGGTTCCAGCCCGAGCAGATGGTCGAGCCCTTTGCCGAGGCGGTGAAGGCACTGGAAAAGGGCCAGGTTTCCCAGCCGGTCGAGACCCAGTTCGGCTGGCATGTCATCAAGCTGAACGACACCCGCGAGGTGACACCCCCCGCCTTCGAAGAGGTCAAGGAACAGCTGGCCGTGCAGGTGCGCCGCGACAAGGTGCAGGCCGAGATCGAAAAGCGCGTGGCCGAGGCCAAGGTCGAAAAGACCGAGGGGCTTGCCCCCGACCTGCTGAACAAGACCGACATCCTGGGAGAGTGAGCCGATGGCCAAGACCGACGACAAGAAGTCCAGGCTTTCCGATGCCGAAAAGCTGAAGACGCTGAAGAAGAAGCTGAAAAAGCTGAAGGCGGCGCTGAAGGAAACCGCCGCCGGCCTCGAGGCGCGGGCGGAGGCGGTGGTCGAGGCCGCGGTGAAGCCGAAAAATCCGGTCTCGCCGCTGGCGCCGGCGCGCTTTCCCGACCTGCCGGTGATCGAAGGGGCCGAGTTCGCCTCGGGCGCGGCCGGGGTGAAATACCAGGGCCGCACCGATGTGATGCTGGTCAGGCTGGCGCCGGGCACCGCCATCGCCGGGGCCTTCACCAAGTCCTCGACCCGCGCGGCCAGCGTGCTGGACTGCCAGGCCAAGCTGGCGCTGAAGCAGGACACCGGCGCCGGCGCGGCGATCATCGTGAACTCGGGCAATGCCAATGCCTTCACCGGCAGGAACGGGCAAGAGGCGGTGGATGCCGTCACCGGCGGCGTCGCCAAGGCGCTGGGCGTGCCGCGCGAGCGGGTATTCTCGTCCTCCACCGGGGTGATCGGCGAGCCGCTGCCGGCCGAGCGCATCACCGCGGTGATCGGCGATCTGGCCGCCAACCTGGATGCGGCCGGCGCGGCCGGCGCGGCGCGGGCGATCATGACCACCGACACCTTCCCCAAAGGCGCGGCGGCCAGTTTCGAGGGCGATGGCGGCACCATCAACATCGTCGGCATCGCGAAGGGTTCGGGCATGATCGCGCCCGACATGGCGACGATGCTGGTCTATGTCTTTACCGATGCGCAGATCGCGCCCGCCCTGCTGCAGCGCATGCTGTCGGCGCGGCTGGACCAGACCTTCAACGCCATCACCGTGGACAGCGACACCTCGACCTCGGATGCGCTGATCCTGGCGGCGACCGGCAAGTCCAAAGCGGCGCCGATCACCGACCTGCGCTCGGGCCCGGCGCGGGCCTTCGGTAGGGCGCTGGAGCAGGTGATGCTGGACCTGGCGCAGCAGGTGGTCAAGGACGGCGAGGGGGCGACGAAATTCGTCGAGGTGCAGGTGACGGGCGCCGCCAGCGATGCCGATGCGCATCGCGTGGCCATGGCCATCGCCAATTCGCCGCTGGTCAAGACCGCCATCGCCGGCGAGGATGCGAACTGGGGCCGCGTGGTCATGGCCGTCGGCAAGTCCGGGGCCGAGGCCGACCGCGACCGGCTGACCATCCGCTTCGGCGACTTGGTGCTGGCCGAGAACGGCTGGCGCGCACCGGCTTATGACGAGGGGCAGGCCAGCGCCTACATGAAGCGCGACCACCTGGTCATCGGCGTCGACCTGGGGCTGGGCAAGGGCCGGCGCACGGTCTGGACCTGCGACCTGACGCATCGCTACATCGACATCAACGCCGATTACCGCTCATGAAGACGGTGCTTGTCGCGGCCGTCGCGCTGATCGACGCGGACGGCCGCGTGCTGCTGGCACAGCGCCCCGAGGGCAAGTCCCTCGCGGGCCTGTGGGAGTTTCCGGGCGGCAAGGTCGAGCCGGGCGAGACCCCCGAGGCCGCGCTGATCCGCGAGCTGCACGAGGAGCTGGGGATCGAAACCTGGCGCTCGTGCCTGGCGCCGCTGACCTTTGCCAGCCATGCCTATGAGGACTTCCATCTGCTGATGCCGCTGTTCGCCTGCCGGCGCTGGCAGGGCGTGCCGGTGCCGCAGGAGGGGCAGAAGCTGGCTTGGGCCCGTGCCGCCGAATTGAGCAAATACCCCATGCCGCCGGCGGACTTGCCGCTGATTCCCATCCTGCGCGACTGGATATGAGACATATCGGTCACGCCGGTCCCGGCTTTATCGTCCATCTGCCTGACTCTGCGACATTCCCAGTTAACATTTGACGATTTTGCGACAATCCTGAAATCCTGTAGAGGAGGAGATCGGACATGATTCGCACGATCACGATCGGCAGTTGCATTTCGGTCCAGGGGATCTTTGAAAGGCAGCAGGCGAACGGGAATATCGTGGTCCGAGTAGGCAGCAAGACCTATGAGGGCAAGCCCGTCCTAGCCTGAAGCAAAAGCCAACGTGCCCAGATCGTTGAACGGGGCCCTTCGCGGGGCCCCGTTCTTCTTTTCGCTTGCCCTGTTGCCGGCCTCCGGCGGGGGTATTTGGACAACGGAGAAAGCCGGGGCGCGCCAGGCGGCGGCGCCGCCATGCCGGCAGGGGCGGGCGGAGGCTCCTGCCGGGATCCGGGTATGAAAAAGGGCGGACCCGCAGGCCCGCCCCTTCTGTTCCTATCCGCGGGGATCACAGCTGGCGCTGCACTTCCTCGCGCTCGAAGATCTCGATGACGTCGCCCTTGCGGATATCGTCGTAGTTTTCGAAGGCCATGCCGCATTCCTGGCCGGACTGCACTTCCTTGACCTCGTCCTTGAAGCGCTTGAGCGTCTTCAGCGTGCCTTCATGGATCACCACGTTGTCGCGCAGCAGGCGCACGCCGGCGGAACGCCGCGCCACGCCCTCGGTCACCAGGCAGCCGGCGACATTGCCGACGCCCGAGACGCGGAAGACTTCCTTGATCTCGGCATAGCCGATGAAGTTCTCGCGCACCTCGGCCGAGAGCAGGCCCGAGGCCGCCGCCTTGATGTCGTCCACCAGGTCGTAGATGATCGAGTAATAGCGGATCTCGACCCCCTTCTGGTTGGCGGCGTTCCGCGCCGGGGCATTGGCCCGGACGTTGAAGCCGATGACCGGCGCCTGGCTGGCCTCGGCCAGGCCGACATCCGATTCGGTGATCGCGCCGACGCCGTAATGCAGCACGCGGACGCGCACCTCGTCGTTGCCGATCTTTTCCAGCGCCTGGACGATGGCTTCGGCCGAGCCCTGCACGTCGGCCTTGATGACCACCGGCAGTTCGGCGACGTTCTCGTCCGCCTTGGCCTTGGCCAGCATCTGGTCCAGCGTGATCGCGGCACCGGCGGCGGCGCGCTTGTCCTTGGCGGCCTGGATGCGGTAATCCGCGATCTCGCGCGCCTGGGCCTCGGTCTCGACCACGTTCAGCACGTCGCCGGCCTCGGGGGTGCCGTTCAGGCCCAGCACCTCGACCGGGACCGAGGGGCCGGCGGTGTCGATGCGGTCGCCCTTGTCGTTGATCAGCGCGCGGACCTTGCCCCACTGTTCGCCGACGACGAAGATGTCGCCGCGCTTCAGCGTGCCGTTCTGCACCAGCACGGTCGCGACCGGGCCGCGGCCCACGTCCAGCTTGGCCTCGATCACCGCGCCCTGGGCCGGGCGCTCGGGATTGGCCTTCAGCTCCAGGATCTCGGCCTGCAGCGCGATGGCCTCCAGCAGCTCATCGAGCCCCTTGCCGGTCTTGGCCGAGACTTCGACGTCCTGCACCTCGCCCGACATGGCCTCGACGACCACCTCGTGCTGCAGCAGGTCGGTGCGCACCTTCTGCGGGTTCGCATCCGGCTTGTCGACCTTGTTGATCGCCACGATCATCGGCACGCCCGCGGCCTTGGCGTGGTTGATCGCCTCGACCGTCTGCGGCATCACCGCGTCATCGGCGGCGACCACCAGCACGACGATGTCCGTCACCTGCGCGCCGCGGGCCCGCATCGAGGTGAAGGCCGCGTGGCCGGGCGTGTCGAGGAAGGTCAGCAGCGCCCCGTTCGACGCCTTCACCTGATAGGCGCCGATATGCTGGGTGATGCCGCCCGCTTCGCCCGAGACGACATTGGCATGGCGGATCGCGTCCAGGAGCGAGGTCTTGCCGTGGTCCACGTGGCCCATGATGGTGATGATCGGCGCGCGCGGCTTCAGATCCTCGGGCTTGTCCTCGACCTGGTCGATGACCTGTTCCACGTCGGCATCCGAGACCCGGACGGCGCGGTGGCCGAATTCGTCGATCACCAGCTCGGCGGTATCGGCATCGACCGCCTGGTTGGCGGTGACCATCATGCCCATGCGCATCAGCGACTTGATGACGTCCGGCGTGCGCTCGGCCATGCGGTTCGCCAGCTCGGACACCAGGATGGTTTCCGGCAGCTGCACGTCGCGCACCTGCTTTTCGGCGCGCTGGTTGCCGCCCATGGCTTTCTGCCGGGCCTTTTCCTGCTTGCGCTTCATCGCGGCCAGGCTGCGCTGGCGCCCGCCCTCGCCGTCCAGGGCCTGGGACAGCGACAGCTTGCCGGTGCGGCGGCTGTCGTCGCGGCCCTTGTTGCGGCTGTCGCGGTCGTCGGCCGGGCTGCGGGTATCGCGGTCGCGGTCGGTCTTGCGCGGGCCGGCGGCGCTGACGCCCTTGGTCTCGGCGCGCACGGCGGCGGCCTCGGCGGCGGCGCGGTCGGCGGGGGTTGCCGGGCGCGCTTCCGTCTTGGGCTTGGCGATCTCGGCCTTCTTCTTCTCGCGCAGCTCGGCTTCGCGGGCGCGGCGCGCGTCCTCTTCGGCCTTCAGCCGCAGGGCTTCCTCGCGCTCGCGTTCCTCGCGCTCCTTGGCTTCCAGTTCAAGGCGGCGGCGTTCGCGTTCTTCCTCGCGGGCCTTTTCCTCGGCGACGCGCTGCGCGGCTTCCTCGACCTCGCGGGCCTTGGCGGCCTTCAGCGCGGCCAGGCGCCGCTCCATCTCGGCATCCGAGATGCCGGCGGGACGTTTCGACGGGTCGCCCGACACGGCCGAGGGCGAGCCCGAGCGCCCACCGCCGGCCGCCGCGCCGGTCTTGCCGGGCACGACCACGCGCTTGCGCTTGGTCTCGACGACCACGTTATGGGTCCGGCCGTGGCTGAAGCTTTGCTTCACATGGCCCGAACGGCCGCCACCAAGACCCAGGGGTTTCTTTCCGTCAGTATCGCTCATCCGATCTTCATTCCTTCCCGGCGGGCGCACCGCCGTCATGCCCGCGCAGACCCGTCAGTCTGCTCGCGTCCCTGATCAACTGGTCGGTCAGGCCCCCCGGCGCAAGCGCGCTGTGTATGACATGATCGCGCCCAAAGGACAAACCCAATTCTGATGCGGTCAGGCAGCCGAACCACCGGCCCCCCGGAGGGGTCCAGAGCTTGCCCTTGCCGCGTTCCGACCCGTCGCTGGCCTGCAAGAGCACCCTGGCCTTGCCGGCCGCCAGCCAGTCCTTGACCTTTTCGAAGCCGGCCACCGCCAGCCCCGCCTTGCGCGCAAGCGACAGCGTGTCCGTCACCCGCCGCGCCAGCCCGGATTCGATGATCGCCAGCAGCTCGGGCGGGGCGGTCACCCGCGCCTTGGCGCCTCGCGAAAACAAGCCCTTGGCGGCGGCCTTGTCCAAAGCCTGCCGGTCGGCCACGACCCAGAAGCCGCGTCCGGGCAGTTTCTCGGCCAGATCCGGCACCACCTGGCCATCGGGGCCCGCGACAAAGCGGATAAGCCCAGCCTTGGGCTGGACTTCGCCCGTGACGATGCAGCGCCGTTCGGGCGTCTCGCGGTCCTTGATACGGCCCCCGCGTGTCATCCGGTTTCCGGGGCGTTACACCCCGGCCTCCTGTTCGTCGCCCTCGGCCTCGGTTTCCTCGGCCGATTCGAACTCGGTCGGATCGACCCAGCCCAGCATCACGCGGGCGGTCATCACCATGGTCTGCGCCTCTTCCAGGCTGATGCCGAAGGGCTCCAGGATGCCGTCGTCCTTGACACGCTGGCCGTTCTGCGTGGTCCAGCCGCCGGCCAGTTCCCAGTCGGCGCAGGTGGCGAAATCCTCCAGCGTCTTGACGCCGTCCTTGGCCAGGGCCTCGACCATCTGCGGGGTCAGCCCCTCGAACTCGATCAGGCTGTCCTCGACGCCAAGGGCGCGGGCGTTTTCCAGCGCGGCCTTGTTCGCGGCCTCCAGATGCTCGCGGGCGCGGGTCTGCAATTCCTCGGCAGTGCCTTCGTCCACGCCCTCGATCGACAGCAACTCGTCCAGGTCGACATAGGCCACCTCTTCGAGGTTGGTGAAGCCCTCGGCGACCAGAAGCTGGGCAAAGAACTCGTCCAGGTCCAGCGTGTCCATGAACAGCTTGGTGCGGGCGTTGAACTCGGCCTGCCGGCGCTTGGATTCCTCTTCCTCGGTCAGGATGTCGATGTCGAGGCCGGTCAGCTGGCTTGCCAGCCGCACGTTCTGGCCGCGGCGGCCGATGGCGAGGCTCAGCTGCTCGTCCGGGACCACCACCTCGATGCGGGTCGCGTCCTCGTCGAAGACGACCTTCGCCACCTCGGCCGGTTGCAGCGCGTTGACCAGGAAAGTCGCCTGGTCCTCGGACCACGGGATGATGTCGATCTTCTCGCCCTGGAGCTCGCCCACCACGGCCTGCACGCGACTGCCGCGCATGCCGACGCAGGCGCCGACCGGGTCGATCGAGTTGTCATAGGAGATCACCGCGATCTTGGCGCGCGAGCCGGGATCGCGGGCCACGGCCTTGATCTCGATCACGCCGTCATAGATTTCCGGCACTTCCATCTTGAACAGCTCGGCCATGAATTGCGGATCGGTGCGCGACAGGAAGATCTGCGGGCCGCGGGCCTCGCGGCGCACGTCCTTGACATAGGCGCGGATGCGGTCGTTCGGGCGATAGCTTTCGCGGCCGATCTTTTCGTTGCGGCGCAGGATGGCCTCGCCCCGGCCGACATCGACGATGATGTTGCCGTATTCCTCGCGCTTGACGACGCCGTTGATGATGGTGCCGGCGCGGTCCTTGAACTCTTCGTATTGGCGGTCGCGCTCGGCCTCGCGGACCTTTTGCAGGATGACCTGCTTGGCCGATTGCGCGGCGATGCGGCCCAGGTCGACCGGCGGCACCTGCTCTTCGAACACGTCGCCGGGCTGCGGCTTGCCCGAGAAATCGGTCAGCCGCTGGCCGTCGCGCAGCCAATGGGCGCGGCCGTCCTTAGACGGTTCGAAATAGGCGCGGGCCTGGTCGGCGGTGAACTGGGCCTGATAGTTCTCGACCGCGTCATCCTCGACCACGGTGCGGGCGCGGGTGAAGGTGGCATTGCCGGTCTTGCGGTCGATATGGACGCGGATGTCCATTTCCGAGCCGTAGCGCGACTTCGCCGCGCGGGCCAGGCTGTCCTCCATCGCCTCGATCACCAGATCGGGGTCGATCATCTTTTCCCGTGCAACGGCCTCGGCGGTTTGCAGCAGTTCAAGCTGGTTGGCAGAGGTGATGGCCATTCCTCACTCCTTCGCGGCGGCGTTGTCTTCGCCGGCTTCCGTTTCGATCTCGTCAAAGGCGGTCTCGTCCAGATTGTCGATCTGCACGCCCGCGTCCTTTTTCTGCCGCAGCATCTCGGCGATCAGCTCGTCGGTCAGAACCAGCTTCGCATCGGAAAGCCAGTCGAAGTTCAGCCCGATGGTCTGGGTCTCTCCGCCTTCCTCGATGTTCAGCAGCACCTCGTCGCCGCCTTCGCCCTTTTCGACCCCCGCCAGCACGCCCTTGAAGCGCTTGCGGCCGTCGATGGGCTGGTTCGTCTCCAGCCGCGCCTCGTAGCCCTCGAAGGTCTCGAAATCCTTCAGCCGGGTCAGGGGCCGGTCGATGCCGGGGCTCGAGACCTCCAGGTGATAGGCATCCTCCAGCGGATCCTCGACATCCAGAACCGCGCTGACGGCGGTGGATATGTCGGCGCAGTCGTCGACGTTGATGCCGCCCTCGGGCCGGTCGGCCATGATCTGAAGCGTGGCGGTCTTGCCGCCTTGCAGGCGGATGCGCACCAGTTCGAAACCCAGATCCTCGATGACCGGGGCGATGATCTCGGCCAGACGCCGGTCGATGGCGGTCTTGGCGATGAGGTCGCTCATGCTGATCCCCCAAATACAAAAAACGGGCCTTGGCGGCCCGTGCGTCTTACCGGTGGGCAGGTTGTGGACGCCTGCGCCGCTGTTGAGCCGCATATAGGGCCCCGCGCCAGGGATTGCAAGGAAAACCGGCGCGGCACCTGCCGCCTGCCTCGCAGGGGCCGCAAGCCGGCCGCCGCGTGCCCTTTCGCCAAGAGGTCAGGCCCGCCTTGCCACATCCCGGAAACTGTCCATGACCCGCACCAGCTCGGCGGCGATTCGCGGCTCGCTCAGCGCATGGCCCGAGGCGGGGACCAGCCGCAGATCCGCCCTGTTCCAGCCCTGGGCCAGTTCCCAGGCGGTCGCCGGCGGGCAGACCATGTCGTAGCGGCCCTGCACGATCACGGCGGGGATATGCTCGATGCGGTGGCGATCGCGCAAAAGCTGGCCCTCGGCCAGGAAGCAGTCATGGGCGAAATAGTGATTCTCCAGCCGGGCGAAGGTGCGGGCATAGTCGGGGGGCGCATGGCCCGGCCCGTTGATCTCCAGGCCCGCCAGGGCGTTTTCCCACACCAGCCAGGGCAGGGCGAAGCGCGTCTCCTGCCCGCGGTCGCCGCTGAACAGGCGCCGGTGATAGGCGGCGATCATGTCGCCGCGCTCGGCCTCGGGGATCGGGGCCTGGAACTCGGCCCAGCGGTCGGGGAAAAAGCGCGCGACGCCGCCGCCATAGAACCAGTCCAGCTCGGCCCGCCGGCCCAGGAAGACGCCGCGCAGCACCAGCGCCTCGACCGGCTCGGGATGGGCCTGGGCATAGGCCAGCGCCAGGGTCGCGCCCCAGCTGCCGCCGAACAGGATCGCCCGCTCGATCCCCAGGCTGCGGCGGATCACCTCGATGTCGGCGATCAGGTGCTGCGTGGTGTTGGCAAGGACCGCGGCATGGGGCTGAGAGCGGCCGCAGCCGCGCTGGTCGAACAGCACGGCCCGGTAATGGGCGGGGTCGAAGAAGCGCCGCATGTAGGGGCTGCAGCCGCCGCCCGGCCCGCCATGCAGCACGATCACCGGCACGCCCTCGGGATTGCCGCTCTGCTCGACATGCAGCCGGTGCCCGTCGCCGACCTCGATCACCCGGCGGTCGAAGGGCTCGACTATCGGATGCAGCCTGCCATGCGACGCCGTGCCGCCGATTTGCCCTGCCAATCTGTCCATGGCACCACTATATAACGCGTCGCGCGCGCCCGCCACATGAAGGACGGCCAGATGACCGAAAGACCAACCCCCAGCAGCCCGGCCCCCAGCAGCATCGACCCGGCCGAGGTCGCCAAGTTCCAGGCCATGGCGCGGGAATGGTGGGATCCCAACGGCAAGTTTAAGCCGCTGCACATGCTGAACCCGACGCGGCTGGACTATGTCACCGCGCAGATCGCCGGGCAGTTCGGCCGCGACCTTGCCGCGCCCGCGCCCTTCCAGGGGCTGAGCCTGCTCGACATCGGCTGCGGCGGCGGGCTGATGGCCGAGCCGATGGCCCGGCTGGGCGCGGCCGTCACCGGCGCCGACGCGGCCGAGGGCAATATCGCCATCGCCGGCCTGCATGCCGAGGAACAGGGCCTCGCCATCGACTACCGCGCCACCACGGCCGAGGCGCTGGCGGCCGAGGGCCTCCGCTTCGACGTGGTCATGGCGCTGGAGATCGTCGAGCATGTCGCCGACCCCGCGCAGTTCGTCGCCACCTGCCGCGAGCTGGTGGCGCCGGGCGGCATGCTGATCCAATCCACGCTGAACCGCACCGCCCGCAGCTTCGGCGCCGCCATCGTCGGGGCGGAATGGATCATGCGCTGGCTGCCCAAGGGCACGCATGACTGGCGCCGCTTCATCACCCCCGACGAGCTGGCGCGGATGACCGAGGCGGCGGGGCTGCGGGTGGTGGACCGCTGCGGCATGGTCTTCAACCCGCTGGGCTGGAGCTGGTCGCTGTCGCATCGGGACCTGTCGGTGAACTATGCGATGACCGCCCTGCGCGACGCCTGACTTCTTCGTTCCGCAAATACCCGACGGCAGCGGCGCGGCGGGGCGGGGCGAGCCCGCGCCGGCCTTCACCGTTCCGAAAATACTCATGCGACCGGGCGACCGGCGGGGTCAGCGCCCGCCGCGCGTTTCGTGACGCAACGTCTCTTCCAGCTGCTTGCGCAGCATGCGCAGGACCGGCAGCGCCGCGCGCACCCGGTCGGCGCCGACATCGCGCACCACGTCGGCGATTCGCGGCATGAAGGCGGCCAGCGCCGCGTCCCGCGCCGCCCGGCCGGCCGGGCTGATGGCGATGAACTTGCGCCGCGCGTCGTCCCAGTCCGGGCGGATATGGATATGCCCCGCCCATTCCAGCCGCGACAGCGTGTTGGTCATGGCGCCGCGGGTGACGTGGAACGCCTCGGCCAGTTCGGCCGGCGTGCGCTCGACATTCAGGTGCGCCAGCAGGTTCAGCACCGAGAAATGCGAGATCTGCATGCCCTTGGGCAGCGCCTTGCCGATCAGGTCGCGCGCCAGCTGGTCGGCGATGAACACCTCGGAAAACAGGCTGGCAGCCAGGGCGTCGGCCGAGGCTTCGGCATGTCCGTGCGGGCTGTCTTGCGTCTTGTGGATCATGGGCCCGCGAAGTTCCGGTCATGCGTCAGGGATGGGATGCGGGACCGTGCCCCGAGAACCGCCGCCGGGTCAAGCGTCACGAAGGTCACGCCGGGCTCGGTGCCGCCATCGGCCAGCACCTCTCCCCAGGGTCCGACGGCCAGGGAATGCCCGTGGCTGCGGCGCGGCCGGCGGTCCGGCTCGGCATGGCTGGCATGGGTGCCGCATTGCGCGGGCGCCAGCACGAAGCAGCCGGTCTCGATGGCGCGGGCGCGCAGAAGCACCTCCCAATGCGCGGCGCCGGTGGTGTCGTTGAAGGCGGCGGGCACGGTCAGCACCTCGGCCCCCGCCTGGGCCAGCGCGCGGTAAAGCGCGGGAAAGCGCAGGTCGTAGCAGACGGTCATGCCGACGGGCAGGGGTCCCTGGGCCAGCACCGCCCGCCCGCCCGGCCGGAAGGCCGCCGATTCGCGATAGGATTCGCTTTCGGACACGGTCACGTCGAACATGTGCAGCTTGTCATAGCGCGCCCGGATGCTGCCGTCCGGCGCGATCAGGAAGCTGCGATTGGCAAAGCGGCTCTCACCCGGATCGCCGGTCTTCAGCGACAGCGAACCGATCAGCAGCCAGATGCCCAGCTCGCGCGCATCCTCGCGCAGCGCGGCCAGGGTCTGGTCCTCGGCCTCGGTGCGCAGGACATGCTCCTGCCGCTCGCGGCTGGCGCCCAGCAGGTTGGTCGCCTCGGGCGTCAGCACCCAGCCGGCCCCGCCCTGCGCCGCCTCGCGCACCAGCGCCCGCGTGACCGGCAGGTTGCGCTCGGGATCGTCCGAGACGCTCAGCTGCACCAGCCCCGCGGTCAGCGCCTCGCTCATGCCGTCAGGCCCAGCAGGGCGTCCAGCTTGCCCTGGCGGTCCAGCGCATGCAGGTCGTCGCAGCCGCCGACATGGCGGCCGTCGATGAAGATCTGCGGCACGGTCCGGCGGCCGCCGGCGCGCTGGGTCATTGCCGCGCGCAGCTGCGGATCGCGGCTGACATCGGTGTCGTGATAGGCGATGCCCTTCTTGCGCAGCAGCGATTTCGCGGCGATGCAATAGGGGCAGGTGGGGGTGGTATACAGTTCGACCTTGGGCATATGCGCGTCCCGGATTGATGTTCGCCCCCATATCTAGGCATCCTTGACCGCCCGCGCCAGAACCACGACCGAGATCGGCCCCGCGCCCGCCGCCGCCAGCGCCTGAGCCGAGGCCGCCAGCGTCGCCCCCGAGGCCATCACGTCGTCGACCAGCAGCACCGCGCGGCCCCGCAGCCGCGGGACCATGCGCGCGGGCACGCCGATCGCCCCGTCCACATTCGCGAAACGGTCGCCGACGCTGCCATGGTCCTGCATCAGCGTATGCCGCAGCCGCCGCAGGGCGCCGGGCAGATGCGCCAGCCCATGCGCGCGGGCGACATGCTGCGACAGCATCTCGGCCTGGTTGTATTTGCGCTTCAGCAGCCGGCGCAGATGCACCGGCACCGGCACCACCACCGCGTCCGGCCGCAGCAGCGGCAGCGCCGCCCGCGCCACCCAGCCGCCAAGCGCGGGCGCCAGGTCCAGCCGGTCGCCATGCTTCAGCATCAGCGCCAGCCTGCGCCCGCTGCCGCGATAGACCAGCGCCGCGCGGCCCTGCTGCCAGGGCCGCTGCAGCCCCAGGCAATCGTCGCAGACCAGCAGCCCCGCCGCCGCATCCCCGGCGTCGCCGGCCCCGTCGCCCGGCAGCGGCGTGCCGCAGCGCGCGCAGCAGGTGCCGGTGATGAAATCGGCCTCGCGCCAGCAGGCGGGGCACAGCCCGCCCTCGTCGGCGACGGGCGCGCCGCAGCACAGGCATTGCGGCGGATAGACCAGCCGCAATGCGCCTTTCATCAAGCCGCGAAGCCCCCTATGTTCAGCCCCCATGATGCCCGATCCCACCTCTTCCGTTCCCGGCCTGACCGACCGCCGCGCGCTGGACCGCAACCGCGCCCGCGCCCTGCGCCTGGGGCCGGTCGATTTCCTGCATCGAATCGTCGCCGACGAGATCGAGGATAGGCTGGCAGAGGTTAACAGACGGTTTAGCGCCGTCGCCGTCGTCACCGGCCGGCCGCAGCTCTGGCGCGACGCCATGCCCGGCGCCACGGTCGTCGCCGATACGCCCGCGCTGGCGCTGGAGCCCGGCGCGCATGACCTGGTGATCCATGCCATGGCGCTGCACTGGGCCGAGGATCCGGTGGGCCAGATCGCCCAGGCGGCGCGCGCGCTGCGTCCCGACGGGCTGTTCATCGCCGCCTGTCCCGGCGGGCGCACCCTGCACGAGCTGCGCGACGCCCTGACCCGCGCCGAGGCCGAGGTGACGGGCGGCCTGTCGCCCCGCGTCCTGCCCATGGGCGAGATCCGCGACCTGGGCGGGCTGCTGCCGCGCGCGGGCCTGGCACTGCCGGTCGCCGACCAGATCACCCAGATCGCCAGCTATCGCAGCCTGTTCCACCTGGGCCGCGACCTGCGCGCCATGGGCGAGGGCAACGCGCTGGCCCAGCGGCTGCGGCGCCCGACGCGACGAGATGTCCTGTTGCGCGCCGCCGCGCTTTATGCCGAAAACCATCCCGACCCGCAGGACGGGACGCGCATCCGGGCCACCTTCGATCTGGTTTTCCTGACCGGATGGGCGCCCGATGCCAGTCAGCAGAAACCGCTTCGGCCCGGCTCGGCCCGGATGTCGCTTGCCGAAGCTCTTGCCAGCACGAGAAAGTCCGAATGACCTTTACCGAGTATGCTCCAGCCGATCATCCGAACATCCCAGCCCGCAAGATCGGCGTGCTGGTCGCCAACCTGGGCACGCCCGATTCGCCCGACTACTGGCCGATGCGGCGCTACCTGAACGAGTTCCTGTCGGACAAGCGGGTGATCGACTATCCCGCCTGGAAGTGGCAGCCGCTGCTGCAGACCGTCATCCTGTCCAAGCGGCCCTTTACCTCGGGCGCGAACTACCGGCTGATCTGGAACAACGAGGCGGACGAAAGCCCGCTGATGACCATCACCAAGCAGCAGGTGGCGGCGCTGCGCGAACGGGCGGCGGCGCTGTGGGGCGACCGGGTCATGGTCGATTTCTGCATGCGCTACGGCAATCCCTCGACCGCGGACGTGGTGGACCGGATGGTCAAGGCGGGCTGCGACCGCATCCTGTTCTTCCCGCTTTATCCGCAATATGCCGGGGCGACCACGGCGACGGCGAACGACCAGTTCTTCCGCGCGCTGATGACGCAGAAATGGCAGCCGGCCTCGCGCACCGTGCCGCCCTATTTCGACCGGCCCGACTATATCGAGGCGCTGGCCGCCTCGGTCGAGCGCGCCCTGGGCGGCCGCCAGCCCCGCAAGCTGGTCGCCAGCTACCACGGCATGCCCAAGCGCTATCTGATGGAGGGCGACCCCTATCATTGCCAATGCCAGAAGACCTCGCGCCTGCTCCGGGAACGGCTGGGCTGGGACGAGGGCGTGATCGACACCACCTTCCAGTCGGTCTTCGGGACCGAGGAATGGCTGCGCCCCTATACGGTCGAGCATGTGGCCGAACTGGCGCAGCAGGGCATCACCGAGATCGCGGTGATCTCGCCCGCCTTCTCGGCCGATTGCATCGAGACGCTGGAAGAGATCCAGGGCGAGATCCGCGAGGCGTTCGAACATGCCGGCGGCAAGGAGTTCACCTATATCCCCTGCCTGAACGCCGAGCCCGCGCATATCGACGTGCTGGCGGCGGTCATCGACGAGAACCTGGCGGGCTGGGTCTGACGGCCCGAGCGGCCGCCATGCCCGTCATGCGGGACGCAGCCGCTGCTGGCGCCGATCACGGGGCGGGCCGCCACGGCCCGTCATTCTACGGGGGTTGTTCCAACGGCGCCCGCTTCCTAGATTGGTGGCGCGAGCAGCGACAATCCCCGCTGCCTATGGAGACTGGATGTCAGAGCTTGTGTGACAAGGCTCTCTGAATCTCGGAGAGCCGCGTGAATTCAAAGCCGCCGGGCGCATGTGCGCTCGGGGTGTCTTTCACGTCCGTCATGCGAGACTTCCATGAACATTTCACGAAATGAACAACGTGCGCTGCACGTCCTGGCCTTGGGTGGCCGCATCCTGCACGAGCGCGGCGACAGCGCCAGGATCACCTCCGTGACATGCGTCACGCGCGAGGGGATGATCCTTGCCGGCTTCGATCTGGCCGTCTTCAGCCGGTTGCGGCGGAAACGGCTGATCGAATCGCGGTCAGGCAGCCCGTATCGGATATCGAAGCGTGGCCGCTTGTCGGTGCGCGCGCAACTCGACAATCAGGGGGCCTGACATGCTGATCCGCGATGAAACCACCGGCGACATTCCGGCGATCGGCCGGCTTGTCACCGAAGCCTTGCTGATGCTGGCGCAATCCACCGGAACCGAGGCCGGCATCGCCGAGGCGCTGCGGGCGCAGGGCGCGCTTGCCCTTTCTCTTGTGGCCGAGGACGAGGGTGCGGTGGTCGGCTACCTGGCCGCCTCGGCGGCACGGATCGGGACGCAGGACGGCTGGGGCCTGATCGGCCCGCTTGCCGTCTTGCCCTCAAGGCACGGCCAGGGGATCGGCACGGCCCTGATGGCAGAGGCCCTCCGCCGATTGCGAGCGACCGGCCGCGGCGCGGCGCTGGTGGGCGACCCGGCCTATTATGGCCGGTTCGGTTTCCGTGCCTTCCCCAGCCTGCGCGTAGCGGGCTGCCCGCCCGAGGTGGTCCTGGCCCTGCCTTTCGACGGCACCGCGCCTTGCGGAGAGCTGATCCATCATCCGGCATTCGGCCTCGGCCCGCAGGAGTGACCAGGGGGACGGGCTGCATCCTCCGATGGTGCAGCCCGACCCTTTTCCGATCCAAAGGGTCGAAACGAAAAAGGGGCCTCGCGGCCCCTTGCTGTCACCTCTGTCCCGGCCGGGTCAGATCGACGGCATCTCGCCTCGCGGAGAGCCGATCCACCATCCGCCATTCGACCTGGGTGCGCAGGAGTGACCGGGGGACGGGTTGCTTCCTGCGGCGGTGCAGCCAGACCCTTCGCCGATCCAGGCGGTCGAAACGAAAAGGGGGCCTCGCGACCCCTTTGCGGTCGCTCTTGTCGTGGCCGGGTCAGATCGACTGCATCTCGCCTCGCGGAGAGCCGATCCATCATCCGGCATTTGGCTTGGACCCGCAGGAGTGACCAGGGGGTCGGGCTGCATCCTCCGATGGTGCAGCCCGACCCTTTTCCGATCCAAAGGGTCGAAACGAAAAAGGGGCCTCGCGGCCCCCTTGCTGTCGTTCCTGTTCGGCCGGGTCAGATCAGCAGAACCTGGGTGCCGATCTTGGTCAGGTCGTAGAGCTGCTTGATATGCTCGTTGTAAAGGCCGATGCAGCCGTTCGAGGACTTGCGGCCGATCTTGCGCGTGTCATGCGTGCCATGGATGCGGTAATACTGCCAGCTCAGCCACAGCGCATGGGTGCCCAGCGGGTTGTCCGGCCCCGGCGGCACGAAATCCGGCCATTCGGGGTTGCGCTTCTTCATCTCGGGGGTGGGCGCCCAGCTGGGGCCCTCGACCTTCTTGATGATCTCGGTGCGGCCGGTGCGGGTCAGGTCGGCGCTGACCGGGACCGAGGTCGGGAACAGCTTGTAGACCGACTGGTCCTCGGACCAGTAATGCAGCGCGCGCGAGGTCAGGTCGACCAGGATCGCGCCATTGGTCAGGCTGCTGAAATAGGGCTGCCAGTCCTGCATGCGGAAGCTGGAGATGTTGCGGCGCGAATCCTGCGCGGCGTCGTATTGCACCATGCCCGCATCCGGGGTGGCGCCGCCCGCCGTGCCCTGCAGGGGCTGGCCGGTATAGGGGTCGAAGGATTGCGCAATAGCCGGGCCCGCCAGCCCTGCCGCGCCCATCGCCACCGAGGCGGTCAGAAATTTCCGGCGCGAGACCGGTTTCTTCGGCGTGATCATGTGTCGCTCCTGATATGTGACGGACCGCTTCCTGCGGCCTTCTCTGCCCGAATGTGCGAAAGAGGTCTTGCTGGAACGGGGATTTACGCCCGCCGTGGGCGCCTTGCAATTCAAACAAGCGTCATTGTCGCAACACAGTCGCAGCCTGTTGCGCTCACGCAATCTTGGGTTTGAAGCGGCGGTTGCGCTTTTGTATGGCTGGCGCAAACATCCTTGGGGACAGGACATCATGCTGAAACTTTCCACCCTGGCGCTTGTGTCGGTGCTGGCGCTCGCGGCCTGCCAGCAGCCTCAGCCGCAACTGGGCCCCGACGGGCAGCCGCTGCCGACGGCCTATCGCATCACCCCGCGCGAAGAGGCGCAGATCCCCGGCCGCGTCCTGGGCCAGATCAACGCGCTGCGCGCCAATGTCGCGGCCCCCGCCATGATGCAGAGCCCCGCGCTGGATGCGGCCGCCAAGGTCCATGCCCGCGACATGGCGGCGCAGAACCGGGCCTGGCATTTCGGCTCGGACGGCTCTTCGCCGCTCGAGCGGGTGCGGCGCCAGGGCTACATGGGCCATCTGGTCGGCGAGAACATCTCCGAGACCTACGAGAACGAGATCACCACCCTGAACGCCTGGATGCAGACCCGCGACACCCGCGACGTGATCATGGACCCGCGCGCCACGGAATTCGGCATCGGCTGGTATCAGGAGCCTTCGGGCAAGATCTGGTGGGTGCTGATCACCGGCGGCGCGGCCGGCGCGCCGGTGGCCATGGCCGGCGGCTTTGCCCCCGGCGCCGGCATCTGACCGCGCGGCGCGGCCCTCTGCGGGCCGCGTCATGTCCGCCCGGCCTGCGCGGCGCCCGGTCAGGGCCATTGCCGCCCCGCGCCCCGTCGGCGGCGCATGCCGGTTCGCGAAGAGGCCGAAGCAAGGATGCGGCATTCGGTGCCGGGTTCCAGCTTCCCGCCCGGCCTGCAAGCGGCATCCGGTCAGGACCGCTGCCGCCCCGCGCCCCGTCGGCGGCGCATGCCGGTTCGCGAAGAGAGCCGGAGCAAGGATGCGGCATTCGGTGCCGGGTTCCGCCTTCCCGCCCGGCCTGCAAGCGGCGCCCGGTCAGGGCCATTGCCGCGCCGCGCCCCGTCGGCGGCGCATGCCGGTTCACGAAGAGGGCCGGAGCATGATGCGGCATCCGGTGCCGGGTTCCAGCTTCCCGCCCGGCCTGCAAGCGGCGTCCGGTCAGGGCCATTGCCGCGCCGCGCCCCGTCGGTGGCGCATGCCGGTTCACGAAGAGAGCCGAAGCAAGGATGCGGCATTCGGTGCCAGGTGCCGTCATGTCCGGCCGGCCGAGGCTGGCCGGAAAATGCCGTCGTGGGACCGATCCTGCAGGGCGCAGCACGTTGGCCGCTTCGGTCCGCCGGACCCCGCGCCCCGGATCGTTATTTGAAGGTGATCTCGTATTCGCCTGCCTCGAAGGTCAGCATTTCGACGTATTTCATCTCGTCGGTGTCCTCGAAGACATAGACATAGACGGTGTCGTTCAGAAGCGTGGCGCGGCAGAAGACCTCCTTGGCCGTCACGCGGGCGGGACAGGTCTCGAGGTCGATATGGTTCACCGAAGGCTCGAATGCTTCATAGCCGAAATCCTGGGCCTGGGCGCCGGCGTCGGCGAAGGTGGCGGCCAGAAGGGCGGGGGCAAGTAGCGATCTCATGGATGATCTCCGCGAATAGGTGAAGAAGCGACTGATAATACCCAAGTGATTCAGTCAATTTTTTACCTACAGGCAGGCATCGCCCTTGTGCAACTCGTTATTTTGCCGCGAAGCCTCGGTTCAACCGACCCGCCCGCCCGGCCGGATCGCTCTGCCGGTGCAGGCGGCGCGAAGACCACGGGCGTTGTTCATGGCCGATGCGTCAGCCGCGCCGGCCGGGGCTTGCCGCCTTCCCGGCCTTCGGACATGGCAAGGCCCCGCGCTGATGCGCGGGGCCTGTCTCGTCCTCGGGCGGCGTCAGGGATAGATGAAGATCGGCACGCCCGGCCGCAGCATGGTGAAGATCTCCTCGATCTCCTGGTCGGTGACGGCGATGCAGCCGGCGGTCCAGTCCGGCCGGTTCAGCGCCCGCCCTTCGGGGCCGAGGCCGTGGATGAAGATGTCGCCGCCCGGCCGCTGGCCGCGCGCCGCCGCATTGGCCACGTCCTGCGCCGAAGGATAGGAGATGCCGACCGACAGGTGGTAACGGCTGCGCGGGTTGAAGCGGTCGATGAAATACAGGCCCTCGGGCGTGCGGCCGTCGCCTTCGAATTGCTTGTGGCCAAACGGCTGGTTGCCCAGGTCGATCTTGTAGCTTTTGACGACCTCCTTGCCGCTGACCAGATACATCTTGCGATCGGCCTTCTTGACCACGATCTGCGTGATCGGCGGCCCCTGATAGGTCTTGCTGGGTTGCAGGCTGTCGCCCCCGCCGCAGCTTGCCAAAACGGCTACTGCGACAACCGCGAAAAATGCGCGTATTGCCCGAATCATCACTGCCCTCTGTGTGCGCTATGCGCTTCGTTTTGTTATGAAATACCACAGAGATTAAAATTTCGCTAGCGTCGGCGAAACTCCGCCACGGTCTCGACATGCGGCGACCAGCGGAATTGGTCGACCATGAACAGCCGGCACAACCCATAGCCTCCCTCGGCGAGAATCCGCGCATCCCTTGCGAAAGTGACGGGGTCGCAGCTGACCCAGGCGAGCCGCGGCACCTGCGCGCGGGCGATCTCGCGCGCCTGCGCCTCGGCCCCGGCGCGGGGCGGATCGATCACGATTGCGTCATAGGCCAGCTCGTCGGGCATCAGCGGGCGGCGCGCCAGGTCGCGAATCTCGGTCGTGATTCGGCGCAGGCCCGGTGCCTGCCGGGCCGCGGCATCCAGCGCCTGCAACGGCGCGGCCAGCCCCTCGACGGCATGGACCTCGGCCGTCTCGGCCAGGGGCAGCGAGAAGGTGCCGCAGCCCGCGAACAGGTCCAGCACCCGCCCGGCGTTCCCCACCATGCCGCGCACGGCAGCCAGCAGCGCGGCCTCGCCCTCGGCGGTGGCTTGCAGGAAAGCGCCCGGCGGCGGCACCACCCGCGCCCGGCCCATGGCCAGCGCCGGCGGGCGGCGGGTGATCGCCTGCCCGTCCCAGCCGAGCCGTGCCAGGTCGCCCTGGTCGGCCAGCGCCGCGAGGGCCTGGAACAGCGCCGGCTCCATCGGCTTGCCGCCGGAGACGGCCAGGTCCAGCCCCGCCGGAGTCTCGGTCACGGTCAGCGACAGCTCGGCCGAACGCGAGGCGCCGGCCGTCACCAGCTGCCGCAGCAGCGGCAGCGCGGACTGGATCGCCGGCCGCAGCACATGGCAATCGGCGATGTCCACGATCACGTCCGAGGCGCGGGCGTGAAAGCCCACGAGCGCGCCCTTCTTCGTGCGCCGCCCCGACAGCACCGCCCGCCGGCGCGAGCGCGGCGGCGAGACATGCACCCCCGCGACCGGCGCCGAAAGCCCCTGCGCCCGCAACGCCTCGGCCACCACGCCGACCTTCCATGCCTTCACGAAATCGTCCGAGCCATGCATCAGCGAACAGCCGCCGCAGGCGCGGTAATGCTGGCAGGGCGGCCGCACCCGCTCGGCCGAAGGCGTGACGATGCGCGGTGCGGCGATGCGGCCGGCCTCGGCCTCGCCCTCGATCTGTTCGCCGGGCAGCACCAGTGCGGCCAGCGCGCGCTGATCGCCGCTGATGGCGACGCCGTCGCCCTTGCGGCCCAGCCGCTCGACGGTCCAGAGCGTCACTCGGCGGCCTCCGCCGCATCGTCCTCGGTGCCCAGGAAGCCGCCCGACTGGCGGTTCCAGTAGCGCGCATAGGTGCCGTCCAGCGCCAGCAGCTCGGCATGAGCGTCCTGTTCGACGATGCGCCCGGCCTCCAGCACGACGATGCGGTCCAGCTCGGCGATGGTCGAGAGCCGGTGGGCGATGGCCAGCACCGTCTTGCCCCGCATGGCGCGGTGCAGCGCGTCTTGGACCTGCGCCTCGACCTCGCTGTCCAGCGCGCTGGTCGCCTCGTCCAGGACCAGGATCGGCGCGTCCTTCAGCAGCGCGCGGGCCAATGCGATGCGCTGGCGCTGGCCGCCAGACAGCTTGACGCCGCGTTCGCCCAGATGCGCGTCATAGCCGGTGCGGCCCATGTGGTCGCGCAGCTTCAGGATGAACTCATGCGCCTCGGCGGCCGTGGCGGCGGCGACGATTTCCTCCTCGGTCGCATCGGGGCGGCCATACAGGATGTTCTCGCGCGCCGAGCGGTTGAACATCGCGGTTTCCTGCGTGACCATGGCGATGTTGCGGCGCAGGCTTTCCTGCGTCACCGCGCGCACGTCGTGGCCGTCCACCCGCACCGCGCCGCTTTCCACGTCGTAGAGCCGCAAAAGCAGCGAGACCATGGTCGATTTCCCCGCCCCCGAGGCGCCGACGATGCCCAGCTTTTCGCCGGGCGCGACATGCAGGTCCAGGTCGCTGATGCCGCCTTCACCGCGGCCATAGGCGAAATCCACATGGTCGAAGTCGATCCGCCCCGCGACCCGGCCCAGGCCGATGGCGTCGGGCGCATCGGTCAGGGCATGGGGCGGGGCCAGGGTCTTCATGCCGTCCTCGACCTCGCCGATGCTGCCCCAGACCCCCATCAGCGCCATGCTGACCCAGCCGGTCATCTGCGCCAGCCGCATGGCGATGGCGCCGGCGGCGGCGATGTCGCCCGCCGTGGCCATGCCCTGTCGCCACAACAGGATGGTGCCGCCGACCAGGATCACCGGCAGCGCGCCGGCGATGGTCATCAGCGACAGGCGAAACCAGGTGCTGACCCGGCCGAAGTCCAGCGCGCGTTCGCGGAAACCGGCCATGGCGCCAAGCGCGGCGCGGTCCTCGTGCTCGGCATGGGCGAAAAGCTTGACGGTCTTGATGTTGGTGATCGTGTCCACGACCTGCCCCGTGACCATCGCCCGCGCCGAGGCCCGGCTGGCCGAGCGCGTGCGGATGCGCGGCAGGAAGAAGCGGATCAGCAGCACGTATGAGCCCAGCCAGACCATCAGCGCCAGCGCGCCCCAGCCATCGACCGAGACCAGGAAGGCGGCAGAGCCGATCACCGATGCCAGCGCAAAGGCCACCACGTTGACGAATTCGGTCGCCACGTCGGTCACGGCGCGGGCGGTCTGCATCTGCTTTTGCGCGATGCGGCCGGCAAAGTCGTTGTCAAAGAAGGTCACCGCATGGCCCATGGTCCAGCGATGCAGCCGCGACAGCACCAGCGGCAGGATGTTCGGCCCGATGATGACGCTGGAGCTGGCGGTGGAAAGCCCGAAGATCGCCGGGCGGATCAGCAGGAAGAAGGCGGCAAAGCCCAGGATCAGCCCGCCCTGGTCCGCCCAGATCCGATCCGCGGGGGTCGAGACCACCGCATCCACCACCCAGCCCAGCAGCACGGCCGAGACCACGTCGGCGATGCCCCCCAGCGCCGAGGCCACCGCCGCCAGCGTCAGCCCCGGCCAGGCGCCCGACAGGCACCAGCGGAAGAACGCCAGCAGGCTGCGCGGCGGCGGACCCTCGGCCGGGCGGAAGGCGTCGATCATGCGGGCGAAGAAATCATGCATCAGGCGCGGGCCTCTTGTTGCAGGGCGATCCGCAGCAGCGCCTCGGGCGGCAGGGTGAAATCGCTTTCGACAAAGGCGTCCTCGGCCCGGCGCAGCGCCTCGCCCAGGGCGGGGCCGGACAGTTCGGGCATCAGGTCGCGGGCGGTCAGCGGGAATTTCGCCGCGGCGCCGCGCGCCAGTTCGTGGCACCAGCCAAAGGCCGGCCGGTCGCCGCGGGCGGCACGGATCAGCACCGATTGCGCGGCGTTCGCGCGGCCCAGGCGATAGGCGGCGGCCGGCGCGGGCATGGCCAGCGCCTGCGCGATCCGGTCCTGGGTGCGGGCCTCGTCCCGCGACAGGCGCAGCGCCCCGGCCGGGTTCGGCGCGCCCAAGAGCGCCAGCCGGCGCGGCCAGCAGGGCAGGGCGCCAGTGCCGTATTCCCGCTCGACCTCGACCAGGTCGGGCAGGTCGCTGGCATCCGCACCGGGCAGGACCAGCGGCAGCACGCCCGCCTCGGCCATCAGCGCCATGGCGGGGGAAGGGTCGGGGGCGTCGAGCAGCTTGCGCATCTCGTGGCCGATGCGTTCCTTCGAGATGCCGGCAAGCCCCTGGCGCAATTCGCTGCAGGCGGCCAGCGCGTGCAGGTCGGCCTCGCGCCCATACCAGGCCAGCAGGCGAAAGAAGCGCAGGATGCGCAGATAGTCCTCGGCGATGCGCGCGCGCGGGTCGCCGACGAAGCGCAGCCGGCGCGCCGCCAGGTCGGGCAGGCCGCCCACCGGGTCCAGCACCTCGCCCGAGGCGGTGGCGTAAAGCGCGTTCATGGTGAAGTCGCGGCGCTGCGCGTCATCCTCGATGCGGTCGGAATAGGCCACGACCGCGCGGCGGCCATCCGTTTCCACGTCGCGGCGGAAACTGGTGACTTCGAAGCCGCGGCCATCGGCGATGACGGTGACGGTGCCATGCTCGATGCCGGTGGGCACGCTGCGCAAGCCGGCCGCCTCGGCCAGCCGCACGGTCTCCTCGGGCCGGGCCGAGGTCGAGATGTCCACATCCGCCACCGGCTCGCCCAGAAGCGCGTTTCGGACCGCGCCGCCGACGATCAGCGCCTGCGCGCCCTGGGCCGCCAGCGCGGCCAGCACCTGCCCCAGGGCCGGGTCGTCGAGGAAGGGCGCGGTCAGCCGGGTCATCGGGCAATCCTTGTCGCAAGGGAATGCAGAACGCGGGCGGTGGCGCCCCAGATATAATAGGGCCCCCAGGGGGCGACGTAATAGTCGCGCCGCGCCCCGCGCCAGATCCGGCCCTCGACATGGTAGTTCGCCGGGTCGGATACATGGGCGAAGGGGACGGTGAACACCTCCTCGACCTCGCCCATCTCGGGGACGGGGGCGAAGGGACCGTGGACCAGCGCCAGCACCGGGGTCATGGCAAAGCCGGTGATGGTGCGATGCGCCGGCATGGTGCCCAGCACCTCGACGCGGGCGGGGTCGAGGCCCACCTCCTCATGCGCCTCGCGCAGGGCGGCGGCGATCTCGTCGGCATCGCCGGGATCGACCTTGCCGCCGGGCAGGGCGATCTGGCCGGGATGGTGGCGCAGACTGCTGGCGCGCTTGGTCAGGATCAGCCGCCCGTCCACCGCGTCGAAGGCGGCCAGCACGCCGGCCGGGCGCAGCGCCACCTCGCCCGGCGGGGCGCCGCCGAAGTCGAAATCCGACGAGGGCCCCGTCGTTCCCGACAGGGCCCGCGTCAATGTCTCGCGGATCGTTCCCATCAAAGCGCGGCCCGGCTTTCCCCGGCCCCGCCCTTGGGCAGGGGATTGCCCTCGGCGTCGATCACCGCCTCGAAGCCCAGGCTTTTCGGGTCGAATTCGTAATGCGCGCCGCAGAACTGGCAATCGGCGGTGACGATGCCGTCGTCATTGGTCATGTGGCCGATGTCCTTGGCCGAATAGATCGACAGCGTGCTGCGCACCCGCTCGGCATTGCAGGAGCAGCCGAAGACCAGCGGCTGCGCGGCGAAGGCGGTCGGCTCTTCCTCGTGGAACAGGCGGAAGACCAGGTTCGGCAGCGGCAGGGCCGGGTCGACCAGCTCCATCGCCTCGACCGTGGCCATCAGCGTGGTGGCGCGGTTCCAGTCCTCGGATTGCGCGCCCTGCAGGATGTCGGCGGATTGCAGGTCGCCCTCGGGCCCGGCATGGCTGCCGGCCGGCAGGGTCTGCAGCATGATGCCGCCGGCGCGCCAATGGTCCTGGTGCTGGCCGGGCAGGCGCGCGCGGCCCACCGTCAGCTCGAACCGGGTCGGCAGCTGCTCGGACTGTTCGAAATAGGTCTGGGCGCAGCTGGCAAGCGAGCCGCCGGCCAGCGGGGTCAGGCCCTGGTAGGGGGTCGTGCCCTCGCCCTGGTCGATCAGCACCGCGAAATAGCCCTGGCCCAGCTGGTCGAAGCCGGGCAGGCCGTCTTGCAGGCGCTCGGCGTCGAAGCTGGCCCAGGCGCGCATGCGGGCGGGGGCGCCCTCGGTCTCGGGGGCGTAGTAGTCGGTGGCGATGGTGCGGATGGCACCGTGGCCGCGCACCTGCAGCGACAGCTTCCAGCGCAGCTTGATGGTCTGGCCGATCAGCGCGGCCAGGGTGGTGAGTTCCGCCACCATGGCGCTGACCGGGACCGGGTAGTCGTGGCGCGACAGGATGTGTTCGAGCAGGGGCCCGAGGCGCGCGACGCGGCCGCGCATGTCCGAGCGCTCCAGCTGGAAGGGCAGCATGCTGTCGTCCCAGGAAATTTCCTTCGTTTCGGTCATCACAAGTCCTTCGGAATAGGGATGCGCGGGGGCCGGCTGCGGCCTGGCGCCTTGGCCCCAATATAGGCCATGCGGCGGAAAGCCCAAGGGGGAAGCCGGGGGCTTCGCGCCCCCGGACCCCCGCGGGGTATTTGGAAAACGGAGAAATGCGACCTTCAGGCCTGTTGACGGCCGGCCGGCCGGGACGATAACCGGGACCAGGGGCATTGCAGGGAGCCAGACATGACGTTCGACCGCCGCATCAAGATCGCGCCTTCCATCCTTTCCGCGGATTTCGCCAATTTCGGCCAGGAATGCCGCGCCGTCGAGGACCAGGGCGCCGACTGGGTCCATGTCGATGTGATGGACGGGCATTTCGTGCCGAACCTGACCTTCGGCCCCGCCATGTGCAAGGCGATCCGGCCGCATATCCGCGGCGTGATGGACGTGCACCTGATGATCGCCCCGGTCGATCCCTATATCGAGGCCTTCGCCGAGGCGGGCAGCGACATCATCACCGCCCATGTCGAGGCCGGGGCGCATGTCCACCGCACGCTTCAGGCCATTCGCGGCGCCGGCGCCAGGGCCGGGCTGGCGCTGAACCCCGGCACCCCGGCGCAAGCCGCGCGGCCGCTGCTGGACGATGTCGACTTGATCTGCGTGATGACGGTGAACCCCGGCTTCGGCGGGCAGAAGTTCATCCACAGCCAGGTCGAGAAGGTGCGCGAATTGCGCGCCATGATCGGCGACCGCCCGGTGCATATCGAGATCGACGGCGGCGTCGATCCCGTGACCGCGCCGCTGGTCGCGGCGGCGGGGGCGGATGTGCTGGTCGCCGGCTCGGCCGTGTTCCGCGGCGGTTCGGTGTCGAACAGCGCGCCCTATGGCGAGAACATCCGTGCCATCCGCGAGGCTGCCGAGGCCGCCCTGCGTTGATCTGGCGCGGCGCCACGGCGCTGGCCGGCGGGGCGCTGGGCCTGGCCGCGCCGCTCGCCGGGGCGGATTGGCGCGAGCGGCTGGCGCTGTCCGGCCCCGAGGCCGCGCCGGGCGGGATCTGGCTGCATGCGGCCAGCGTGGGCGAGCTGAATTCGGTTCAGGTGCTGGCCGAGGCGCTGGCGCGGGACTTTCCCCTGGTGGTGACGACCAACAGCCTGACCGGGCGCGTGCTGGCGCGGCGGCTGGGTTATCCTTGCGCGCTGGCGCCGCTGGACGTGCCGCAGGCCGTCGGGCGCTTCCTGGACCGGCTGCGGCCCGCGGTGCTGGTCACGGTCGAGAACGAGCTTTGGCCCAACCGTTCGGCCATGGCGGCGGCGCGGGGCGTGGCGCAGGTGGTGGTGGGCGCGCGCATCTCGGCCCGCTCGGCGGCGCGCTGGGGCCGGCTGCCGGGGCTGATCGGGCCGATGCTGGCCCGCATCGACGCGCTGTCGGCGCAGGATGCGGACAGCGAGGCGCGGCTTCTGGCGCTGGGGCTGCGGGCGGGCGCGCTGACGCCGCGGCTGAACCTGAAGCTGCTGGCCCCCGCCCAGGTCGAGCCGGGCGAGGACGGGCCGGAGCGCGCGCGCACCGTGCTGGCGGCCTCGACCCATGAGGGCGAGGATGCGCCGATGCTGGACGCCTGGGCCGCGGCGCGCGCGGCGGTGCCGGACCTGCGGCTGATCCTGGCGCCGCGCCATCCCCGGCGCGGCGATGCGGTGGCGGCGCTGATCGCGGCGCGTGGCCTGGATTTCGTCCGCCGCAGCCAGGGCGGCGGGCTTGGCGCGCCGGTGCTGCTGGCCGATACGCTGGGCGAGATGGCGACATGGTATCGCGCCGCCGGCATCTGCATCACCGGCGGCTCCTTTGCCGATCACGGCGGCCATACGCCATGGGAGCCGGCGGCCTGGCGCTGTGCCATCCTGCACGGGCCGCATGTCGCCAACCATGCCGGCGACTATGCCGACCTGGCGGCGGCGGGCGCGGCGCGGGGCTGCACGGCCGAGGCGCTGCCGCAGCTGCTGGCCGCCCTGGCGCAGGACGGCGCGGGCCAGCGCCGCATGGGCCAGGCGGCGCGGGCGCTGCTTTTGGCACGGGCTGGCGATCCCGCCACGCTGGTCGCGCGGATCAAGGCGCTGGCGCGGCGCGGCCTTGCATAAGCCCTTGCCCGGCCCGATATTCAAGGGGAAAGGAGTCGCGATGATCCGCTATGCCCTGCGCTGTGAAAAAGGCCATGATTTCGATGGCTGGTTCCGGTCCTCGGACGGGTTCGACGCCCTGCGCGCCGCGGGGCAGGTCACTTGCACGCATTGCGGCTCGGCCCAGGTGGACAAGGCGCTGATGGCGCCGCGCGTGGCGCATGGCCGCGACGAGGCCCCCGACCTGCACAACCCCCGCAACGACCATGAGGCGGCGCTGGAAAAGCTGCGCCGCCATGTCGAGGAAACCTCGGATTACGTCGGCATGTCCTTTGCCGCCGAGGCCCGCGCCATGCACGAGGGCCTGGCGCCCGAACGCGCGATCCATGGCGAGGCGAAGCTGGAAGAGGCCCGCAAGCTGCTGGAGGACGGCATTCCCGTCGCGCCCTTGCCCTTTCGTTCGCGGCAGCGGGCGAACTAGGGGTCAGCCCGGCGCGTGTTCGCCGTCGATCAGCACCATGATCCGCCCGCGCGAGCAGCGCTCGACCCGCGCCTCGACGCCATAGACCTGGGCCAGCAGCTGCGGGGTCAGCACCTGTTCCGGCGCGCCTGCGGCATGGGTATGGCCGCCGTGGATCAGCACGATGCGGTCGGCCCATTGCGCCGCCAGCGCCAGGTCGTGCAGCACGGCGACGACGATGCGCCCCTCGCCCGCCAGGCGCCGCAGTTCGGAAAGCAGCCGCACCTGCCGCGCCAGGTCCAGCGCGCTGGTCGGCTCGTCCAGAAGCAGCAGCCGGGGGTCGCGCACGATGGCCTGCGCCAGGCTGACCATCTGCCGCTGCCCGCCCGAGAGCGCCGACAGCGGCTCGAGCGCCAGCGCGCCGATGCCCAGCTTGTCCAGCACCGCCATGGCGGCCGCATCGGCTTGGCGCGCGCCCAGGGTCTCGCCCGCCCGCAGCGCCGCGATCACGCTTTCCAGCGCCACCAGCGACGAGCTTGACGGCAGGCTTTGCGGCATGAAGCCGATCAGCCGGGCGCGGTCGCGCATCGGCACATGGGCCAGGTCCTGCCCGTCCAGCAGCACCTGCCCGCCATGGGGCTGCAACTGGGCGATGGCGCGCAGAAGCGTGGATTTCCCGGCCGCGTTCGGCCCGGCCAGCACCGTGACCTCGCCCGGCCGCAGCAGGGGCAGGTCCAGCCCCGCAAGCACGCTGCGCGCGCCGTAGCGCACCGAGATGCCCTGCGCCAGCAGCCCCTGCATCAGCGCCGCCTGCCGCGCAGGATCAGCGCGAAAAAGATCGGCAGCCCGATCAGCGAGGTGACGAGGCCGACCGGCAGCAGCACCCCCGGCACCAGCGTCTTGCTGAGCGTCGAGGCCAGCGACATGACCAGCGCCCCGGTCAGGATGCTGGCGGGCAGGAAGACGCGGTGGTTCTCTCCGACCAGCATGCGGGCGATATGCGGCCCGGCCAGGCCGACGAAGCCGATGACGCCGACCATGGACACGGCCGAGGCGGCAAGCAGGCTGACCCGCAGCAGCGTCCAGCGCCTGAGACCGGCCACATCGACGCCGAAGCTTTTCGCCTGGTCCTCGCCCAGCCGCAGCGCGGTCAGCTTCCACGCCGCGCGAAAGGAAAACGGCACCGCCACCGCCAGCACCACGCCGATCAGCACCACGCCCGGCCATTGTGCCGAAGCCAGGCTGCCCATGGTCCAGAACACCAGCTGTTGCAGCGCATCGGCCGAGGCGACGAATTGCAGCAAGGACAGCAGCGCGGCGGCGGTGAAGTTCAGCGCCACGCCGAACAGGATCAGCACCTCGGGGCCGCCGCCGCGGATGCGGCCCAACAGTTGCAACAGCCCCAGCGCGCCAAGCGCGAACAGGAAGGCGTTGCCCGAGACGCTCCAGACCGCGGGCAGGCCGGGCAGGGTCAGGCCCAGCACGATCGCCACCGCGGCGCCAAGCGCGGCCGAGGAGGACACGCCCAGCGTGAAGGGCTCGGCCAGGGGGTTTTCCAGCACGGTCTGCATCTCGGCCCCGGCCAGCGCCAGCGCCGCGCCGACCAGCAGCGCCATGCAGGCCACGGGCAGGCGCACGTCCCAGACGATGACCTGGGTGCCGCGCGCCACCTCGCCGCCGGTCAGCGCCCGCAGCGTATCGGCCAGGGGCAGGCCGGCCGGGCCCGTGACCAGGTCCAGCAGCAGCGCCGCCAGTGCGGCAAGGCCCAGCACCGCCACCAGAAGGGCGTTGCGCCGGCCTTGCCGGTGATAGCGTTGCAGCGTCGCGTCGCTCATTGTTCCGGCGTCACCCACCATGTTCCCGGCACGATGACGGGCGAGAAGCGGGCGTTGATCTCGGCCAGGGTCTTGGCGGGATCGACGTCCTGGAACAGGTCGGGATGAAAGGTCTTGGCCAGGTATTCGATCAGCGCGATATGCACGGGCGAATCGTTGAACAGGTGCCAGACGCCGGCCGTGCGCCCCTGCTCTACCGCGCGCAGCGAGGCAAAGCCCGGCGCCGCGATCAGCCGCTGAAAGCTGGCCTGCGCGGTCTCGGCATCCACGCCCGAGCCCAGAACCAGCCCGCCCCGCGCCGCCATATGCGTGCCGCCGGTGGCGATATAGACGTCCGGGTCGGCGCCGATCAGGTATTCCAGGCTGACGTTGCCCAGCACGCCCTTGACGGTGTCATGGCCGATGTTCTGCCCGCCGGCCGTGGTGATGAAGTCGTGAAACACCCCGCTGCCCACGGTCGAGCAGCAGTTCTGCGGCGCCGCATGGACGTGGAAGAACACGCGCGGCCGGGCGATCTCGGGGTCGGCCAGCCGGTCGCGGATGCGGGCCAGCCGGCTGTCGTAGAACTCGGCGAATTCCTCGGCGCGTTCCTCGGCGCCGGTCAGCTTGCCCAGGATGCGCAGGCTGGGGATCGAGTTTTCCTGCGGATGCGAGAAGAAATCGACATAGGCGACCGGGATGCCCGCCGCCTCGATCTGCTGGCGGGCGACCTCCATGCCGGGGTCGTTCCGGTCGATCAGCGTCAGCACCACCAGGTCGGGATGCAGCGCGATGATCGCCTCGGCCGAGATGTCGCGATTGCCCGAGCCGACCGGGCGGATCTGGTCGATGTCGGGGAATTTCTCGCGGTAGGCCTGCATGGTCGGCTCGTCCAGCGCCTTGTCCAGCCGCCAGCCGGAAACCAGCGCCACCGGATCGTCGTGGATCAGCCCCAGAACCGACAGGTGCCGCCCCTCGCCCAGCACGATGTGGCGGGCGGGCTCGGGCAGATGCACCTCGCGCCCCAGGATGTCGGTGGCCATCACATCCGCCGCGGCAGGGCCAAGCCAGGCGATCAGGGCGAATGCGGCAAGCAGCGGGCGGGTCAGGGTCATGGCGGGTCCGTTGGCTCATGCGCCGGGGCGCGCATGCGGGCGCCCCGGCAGGGTCAGCGCCCCTCTTACTCCGTGGCGGGGGTGATGCGCCAGATGCGGTCGCCCGCCTCGTCGTTTTCGCCGCGCGACTTGTTGACCGCCCAGACATTGCCCTTGCCGTCGGCGCGCAGCTGGTTGGGCAGGCTGCCGGCGTCCAGGTTCGCCACGATCTCGCCCTCGGGGCTGACCACGGTGATGGTGCCGGCGCCGCGGTTGGCGACATAGGCCAGGCGGCCCACCGGCTCGAAGGCGACGTTCAGCGGGCCGGCGCCCACGGCGACGTCATGCAGGACTTCGCCGGTCTCGGCCTTGACGATCAGCAGGTTGTCGGTGGCCTGCGAGGCGACGAAGATCAGCCCCTCCTGCGGGTCGTAGGCCACGCCCGAGGCCGCCTTGGCGCCCGGCAGCGCGATCACCTTGACCTCGCCCGAGGCCAGGTCGACCACCGCCGCCTCGGGGGTGGACAGGCTGACCGTCACCAGCTTGCCGCCCGGCTCGTCGATGTCCAGCGCCATGGTCGAGAATTCCTCGCCCCGGATCTGCGACTTGATGGTGATCGGCTCCAAGGGCTCCAGGGTCTTGGTGTCGAAGACCTTGATCTCGGGCGTGCCGGTGGCGCTGGCATAGGCGCGGCCGTTGGCCTCGTCCACCACCACGTCGCGGGCATGGGGGACGGCGCCCGGCTCGAACTGCTTGACCAGCGACAGGTCGGACTGCTTGTAGACCGCGGCCGTGTCCTGGCGGGTATTCGTCACCCAGACATTGCCGTTCGCCTCGTCCACATCGACGCCATAGACCGCGAACAGGCCGCCGTCGCTGCCGTCGGGACGGGCGGGCGCGGCGCCGGGGGTGGCCTCGGCCTCGATCTTCAGCGTCTCGGGGTTGATCTTGACCAGCTTGGCTTCCTTGACCGGCGGGCGGCCGACGGCGCTGGTCACGAAGGCGGCATTCGCGGCCTCGCTGAACTTCACCTGGTAGAGCCCGCGCACCACCGGCTCGCTGGCGACGGCGAATTTCTCGGCCCCCGCGACCGGCACCTCGGGCGAGATCTTCAGCTCGACCACTTCGGCCGAGGCCGGGTTCTCGGTGATGACGACGATGGGCTGCAGGCCCGTCTCGGCCTCGGCGTCGATGTCGAGCGCAAAGCTGAACCCGCCCTCGGCATCGACGGTGATCGGCTCGGCGTTCAGCGCCTTGGTGCCGCGCATCAGCGTCACGGTCTGGCCGGGGATCAGGTTCTGGCCCTCGATCACCGCCTTGCCGCCCTTGAACACCGGGGCGCGATCGACGCCGCCGGCGCTGACGCGGCCGGCGAAATCGACCAGTGGCTTGGTAAAGACGGTTTCGGCCAGAACGGGGCCCGCGATCACCGAAAGCGCAAGCGCCGAGGCCCCCAGCAGGGCGCGAAGGGCGGGGCGCGATGGATATGCCATGAGAAACTCCTTGAAAACAGAACAGGACTCGCTTTGGCTGACCCCGATCAGGGCTGGCTTCGGTCAGCGGGCAACCTATATTCCTGACCGTCCTTGTCAACTAACGCCGGCAAGGATGCAGGGCTTTGTGAACGGGGGGAATTGTCGCATCATGTCGCAGCTTGGACAGGTCGGGCCGGATCACGCCAGGAAGCAGGCCGAACTGCGCATCTTTCAGACCGGGGCGCCGACGCATGCGCTGTCGCAGAAGGTGGTGGCGGTCGGCCCCGGCTACCGGCTGTTCCTGGCGGTGCCCAGGGCGCCGGCGCCGGCCGGGGGCTGGCCGGTGCTTTACATGCTGGACGGCAACGCCGCCTTCGATTTCCTGGCGCCCGAGCATCTGGCGCTGGCCCCCGGACTGATGATCGTCGGCATCGGCTATGACACCGACCGCCAATTCGCGCGCGAGCTGCGGACGCTGGACTTCACCGCGCCCGACGGGCCGGGCGACGGCCTGCGCCCCGACCATGTCCACGAAGGCCGCACGGCCGGCGGCGCCGCGATCTTTCACGACCGGCTGACCGGGCCGCTGCGTGCGGCGGCCGAGGCCGGCCTGCCCGTCGATCCCGCCCGCCGCACGCTTTGGGGCCACAGTTTCGGCGGGCTCTTCACGCTTTACGCGCTGCTGGCGCGGCCGCAGGGCTTTGCCCGCCATGCCGCGATCAGCCCCTCGATCTGGTGGGACGAGGCGCTGATTCGTCGCGTGGCCCGGGAAGCCGCGCCCGCATCCCTGCCGCTGCTGGTGGCGCTGGGGGATCGCGAGAAGCGCTCGGGCAGCGCCGGCCCGCCGCCGGACGGGCCGGCGCCTGCCACGATGCAATTCGTCGCCGACCTGGCCCGCCATCCCGGCCACCGGGCGCAGCTGCATGTCCTGCCGGGGCTGATCCATATCCAGACGCTGGCGGGGTCGTTCCCGCTGGTCCTGCCTTTTGCCTGCGCGGATTAACCGGATCTCAATCCTCTTGTGCTGCTGTGGCGGCAGGCAAGAACGGAGATCGGGATGGTTTTCGCCAGATATGCGCTTGTTCTGCTGGGCCTGGTGCTGTGCGGGCTGGGCGTCGCGCAGGTGCAGCCGGGGGTGCCGGGTCTTTTCCCGCCCCCGTCCCCGCCCCCGGCCATGGCAGTGCCGGGACCGGATGCGGCTGACATCCTGCTGGGCCTGGGCGGGCTGATCGGTGGGCTGGTCTGCGGCCTCATCGCGCTGGCCCTGGCCGGTCCGCAGCCGCCGCCGGCCCGCGCGCCGCCCAAGGGCGCGACCGGGACGGCGCCGGCCGGTCAGCCCCCGCCCAGCCTTTTGACCAGACCGGGCGCGATCAGGGCCGTGGCCTCGGCCGAGGTCATCTCGGCATGCAGGAAGGGCAGGTCGATCACCTCCAGCCCCTCGGCATAGGGTTCCCACATCCGGGGCGTCAGCGCCCGGTCCTTGTGGTCGCGGGCGGCGCGGAAATGCGTGATCGTGCCGGCAAGGCGGCGATGATGATGGCCGCGGATCAGCCGGTTGGTGCCCGTCACCGTGCGCACCACCCCGTCCAGCACCTGCGCGGGCAGCGCCCCCAGCGCGCTGTCGCCCCGGCGCAGGAAGGCCACCACCGCCTCGCGCGTGTCCAGCTCGCGATGCGCCTCGGGGTCGTAGCCGGCGATGGCCAGCAGCGCGCGCAGGGCGGCGACGGGGTCCGGCTCGGGCTCGTTGCGCCAGGCGTCGCAGGGATAGCTGTCCAGCATGGCGACCAGGCCGGGCTCGCGGCCCATTGCGGACAGGATCACGGCGATTTCCTGCGCCAGGATGCCGCCGACCGACCAGCCGGCCAGATGGACCTTGCCCCGCGGCGCCAGTGCGGCGATGCGCTGCGCATAATCCCGCGCCAGTTCGGCCAGGCTTTCCGGCATCGCCACCGCCGGGTCCAGGCCCGGATGTTGCAGCCCCCAGACCCGCCGCGCCGGCGCGATGCGCCGCGCCAGCCCGCGATAGCCCCAGGCAAGGCCGCCGGCCGGATGGATCAGGAACAGCGGCGCGGCCTGCGCATCGCCCTCGGCCAGCAGGATCAAGGGGCCCAGCCCGTCGTCATGCGGCGCCTGCGCGTCCAGCGCGGCGGCCAGCACCGCCAGGACCGGATGCTCGAAGATCGTGCCCAGGCCGGGGTCGCGGCCGGTCTCGGCCTCCAGCGCCTGCGCCAGCCGCACCGCGGAAAGCGAATCGCCCCCGAGCGCAAAGAAATCCGCCTCGGCCGGGGCGGGTTCGGGCAGGTGCAGGACCTCGGCGAAAAGCCGGGCCAGCAGCTGTTCGGTCGCGGTTTCCGCCGCGCGGCCCGAGGCGGCGAATTCCGGCGCGGGCAGCGCCTTGCGGTCGAGCTTGCCATTCGACGTGACCGGCAGCGCCTTGAGCGCCACCTCGGCCGAGGGGATCATGTAGGCGGGCAGCCCGGCCGCCAGCCGCTCGGCCAAAAGGCCCGGCCGCCAATCCGCCGTCGGCACCAGATAGGCGACGAGGCGCTTCTCGCCGGCATGATCCTCGCGCGCGATGACCACGCATTCGCGGGCCAGGCCAGATGCCATGATCGCCGCCTCGATCTCGCCCAGCTCGACCCGCAGCCCGCGGATCTTGACCTGGTGGTCCGAGCGGCCGAGATAGACCACCGCCCCGTCCGGCCGCAGCCGGGCCAGGTCGCCGGTGGCGTAAAGCCGCCCCTGGGGCGCGTCGATGAACCGTTCCGCGGTCAGGTCGGGCCGGCCCAGATAGCCGCGCGCCAGCTGCACGCCGCCCAGGTAAAGATGCCCGGCCAGGCCCGGCGGCACCGGGCGCATGCGCTCGTCCAGCACCTCCAGCGCCGTGTTCCAGACCGGCCAGCCGATCGGGATCGGGTTCGCGCGATCCTCGGGTCCGGCGGGCCAGTAGCTCACGTCCACCGCCGCCTCGGTCGGGCCATAGAGGTTGTGCAGCTCGGCCGTGATCCGGGCGTGGAAGCGGTCGCGCTGGTCCGCCGTCAGCTCTTCGCCCGAGCAGAACACCCGGCGCATCGCCAGCCCCTGCGAGGCGGGCGAGGCCAGGAAGGCGGACAGCATCGACGGCACGAAATGACAGGTGGTGATGGCGCGTTCGCGGATCAGGCGGGCGATGGCGGCGGGGTCGCGATGCGCGCCGGGCGGCGCCATGACCAGTTCCGCCCCGGCCATCATCGGCAGGAAGAATTCCCAGACCGAGACGTCGAAGGTCGCCGGGGTCTTTTGCAGGATGCGGTCCTGGGCCGCGATGCCGTAATGCGCCTGCATCCACATCAGGCGGTTGACGATGGCGCGATGTTCGACGGCGACGCCCTTGGGCTCGCCGGTCGAGCCCGAGGTGAAGATGACATAGGCCAGGTCGCCCGGCTGCGGCCCCTCCGCGGGGCGACCCTCGGCCGGCCAGTCGGCTGGCAGCAGCAGGTCGGCGCCCAGGGGGAACAGCCCGGCCAGATCCGCCGTGGCCAGCACCGCCACCGGCCGGGCCTGCGCCAGGATGCGGGCGATGCGTTCGGGCGGATGGGCGGGGTCCAGGGGCAGATAGGCCGCGCCGGCGCGCAGGATCGCCAGCAGCGCCACGGGCAGTTCCAGTGATCGCTCCAGCGCCACGGCGACGATGCGGTCGGGGCCGGCGCCAAGGTCTTGCAGCCGCGCGGCCAGGGCGGCGCTGCGGCGGTCGAGATCGGCAAAGCTCAGGCTCTCGGCGCCAAAGCTGACGGCCGGGGCCTTGGGCGTGGCGGCAAGCTGCGCCTCGATCAGCGCCGTCAGGGTGGTGTCGGGCAGGGGATGGCGGGTGGCCTGGGCGCGCGCCTTCGCCGCGGCGATCTCGGCCGGGCTGGCGGTCGGCACCTCGGCCAGGGTTTCGGCCGCAAGCGCCGCCTCCAGGAAGGCGACCAGCCGGTCGCCATGGCCGCGCACCTCATCGGGCGCATAAAGCGCGGGGTTCGCGTCCACCTCGAAGATCATGCCCGAGGCCGGATCGCCGCGGAAGGTCAGCGTCAGGTCGTCGACCGCGCCCGCCCCCAGGATATGCAGCCGGGTTTGCAGCCCCGGAAATTCCGGTGCCTTGTCAAAGGGCTGCACGTTCACCAGCGGGCCATAGAGCCGCCTGGTGCCGCCGACCAGTCCCAGCTCGCGGCGCAGAAGCTCGCTGCGGTAAAGGCCGCGGCGGCGGCCCTGCGCCATGCGTTTCGACTGCGCGGCCAGCCATTCGGGCAGGGGTGCGTCCTCGTCCAGCCGCAGCCGGTGCGGCAGCACGTTCATCGCCATGCAGGGCACCTGCGCGATCTTGCGGCCCATCCGCGCCATGAAGGGCAGGCCGATCACCGCCTCGCCCCCGGTCCAGCGCGCCAGGTAGGCGCCGGTCAGCGCATTCAGCACATCGGGCCAGCCCAGCCGGTGCCGGGCGGCATAGCCCGCCAGCCGGTCCAGCAGCGCCTGCGGCAGCAGGCGGGAATCGCGCAGGAATTCGGCCCCGCTGACCGCGCGGCCCGGCGCCAGCCCCGCGACCTCGGGCAGGCCGGCCAGTTCCGCGTGCCACCAGTCGCGGTCGGCCAGCCGGCGGGGCGAGGCGCGCCAGGCCGCGTCCTCTTCGGTCGCCAGCGACAGCGGGCCAAAGGGCTCGGGCGCCGGCGCCCCGGCCACCAGCGCGGCGTAATGCGCGGCAATGCGGTTCGTCACCAGCACCATGCCATAGCCGTCGATGGCCAGGTGGTGGATGCGTTCGTAAAGCAGATGCCGCTCGGGGCCCAGGACGAACAGCGTCAGCGCCCCGGCCGGCGCGCGGCCCAGGTCCAGCGGGCGCCGGCTGTCGGCGCGCATCTGCGCCAGGGCCTGCGCCTCGGCGTCGGGCTGGGCCGAGAGATCGGCAAAGCCCAGCATCGGCGGCAGGCCGACCCATTGCCGCGGCCCCTGGGGCCCGGCGCCGAAGCGCAGCGCCAGGGCCGGGGTCTCGGCGATGGTGCGCTGCACGGCCTGGGCCAGCGCGTCGCGGTCCAGCGGGCCGGTCAGTTCCAGATATTGCCCGGTGTTCAGGATCGGGTTGCCGGGGTCCAGCGCCTGGACATACCACAGCCCCTCCTGCGCCTCGGTCAAGGGGCAGCTGGTCTCGGTCGGGATGTCGTGATGCGTATCCATGTCAGGCGCGCCGCGGCCGGAACGGGGAAATTCGCAAGAAAAAGGAAGAGCTGACAACCATGTTACCCCAGGCACCGGATTGCGGGCCTTGCCCGTCTGCGGTCATGGCCATAATGTCACTAAGGAATTTAGTCAACTTTGCACCCGGAACCATGCCCCCCAGATCCTTGCCCTTGCGCGATACCGAGCAGCTCTATGGCCAGGTGACGCGCCTGCTGCATTGGAGCATTGCCGCGCTGATGCTGTGGCAGTTCCTGGGCATGGGGCTGCGGGCGGCTTTGGGCCGCACGCCGCTGGTGTCCTTTTTCGTCGGCTCGCACCAGCCGGTGGGCACGGTGCTGTTCCTGCTGATCGTCCTGCGGGTGGTCTGGGCCGTGGCGAACCGCGGCCGCCGGCCGGATCACGGCCCCGGCCTTTGGGGGCTGGCGGCGCGGCTGGGCCATCTGGCGCTGTATCTGGTCATGGTCCTGGTGCCGGTCGCGGCCCTGCTGCGCGCCTATGGCGGCGAGCGGGCCTTTGCCCCCTTCGGCTTCCAGATCTTCCCGGCCCAGCAGCCGCCGGTCGGCTGGATGGTCGGCCTGGGCGAGGCGCTGCATGGCGAGATGGCCTGGCTGCTTCTGGCGCTGATCGCTGGCCATGTCGTCATGGTCGGCGTGCATGAGGGCATGTGGCGCGACGGCACGCTGGCGCGCATGGCCGGGCGCCGGCGGGCGGGCCTTTAGCAGGCTGCGGAAAAAGGACTTTGAGAGGGCGACGCAGCGGAAATCGTTCCGGAGCCAGCTGATATCGGCCCGAAAATGGGGTGTTTTCGGCAAAGTTGAGGCGGATTTCCCGGTTCCCCGCCCGCGCTGTCCTGTCGAAAGGACTTTTTCAGCAGCCTGTTAGGCCACAATCGCGGGCAGATCGGCAAGGGGCGGCGCGGGGCCGCCCTTTTTCGTTGCTTGCGCGCCGGGGCGGTGTCACCATTCCTTCATGATGAATGCGCCCTTCGGTTTCCCGTCCGAGCATGATCGCGTGGCCTTCGACCGGGCCGAACTGGGCGTCATCCTGTCCCTTTACGGCCGGATGGTCGCGGCGGGCGAATGGCGCGACTATGCCATGTCCTTCCTGCGCGACATGGCGGTCTTTTCGATCTTTCGCCGCGCGGCCGAGCATCCGCTCTATCGCATCGAAAAGCGCCCCCGGCTGCGCCAGGCGCAGGGACAATATGCGGTGATCGGCATGGACGGGCGCATCCTCAAGCGCGGGCATGACCTGCCCACCGTGCTGCGCGTGCTGGAACGAAAGCTGATCCGCCCGGTGGACTGACCGGCGCGGCCGCTGGGCGGGCAGTCAGGCCTGCGCGCCCTCCGGCGGGCGGCTAGCGCGGTTGCGCAGGTAGCTTTGCGGCGGGACGCCGAAATGGCTGCGAAAGGCCGCGACGAAGGCGCTGGCGCTGCGATAGCCCAGCGAATGGGCGATGGTGGTGCTGCTTTCGCCGCGCTCCAGCCGGCCTACGGCAGCCAGCAGCCGCACCCGGCTGCGCCAGTCGCGAAAGGACAGGCCCGTCTCGGCCCGGAACAGTCGTTCCAGGGTGCGGGGGCTGGCCCCGGCCTCGGCCGCCAGCAGCGGCAGCGGCCGCGGGTCCGAGGGATGGCGCCCCAGATGCGCCGTCAGCCGCCGTAGCCGCGGATCCTGCCCGCCCGGCAGGTCGAGCGGCGCGGGCGCCGCCGCCGCGATCTCGTCCAGCGCCACCGCGCCCAGCCGGGCCAGGCGACCGGCGTCCCCTTCGGCCGCCATGCGCAGGATCACCTCGCGCAGCAGGGCCGAGATCGGCAGCACTTCACAGCCCCGCCCCTCGGGCCGCACCGGGCAGGAGGGATCGACGTAAAGGTTGCGCGTCCGCGCCCCGGTGCCGGGACGCGAGACCACGCGCATCTCATGCCGGGTGCCGCCGGGGATCCAGATGCCGAAGCCGGGCGGCACCAGCCAGACCCCGTCCTCGGCGCCAAGCCGCAACAGCCCCTCGGCCGCCCACAAAAGCTGGCCGCGCGGATGGGCATGGGGGGCGACATGCGCGCCCGCCGCAAGGTCGCGCCCATGCGCCAGCACCGGGCGCGCGGGATCGAGGACAAAGGCGGTGCCGCTGGGGTCGAAGCGCAGGATTGGCGGATCATCGACATCTTTTGTCATGATGGCGAACTTACGCAGGGGGCCCGCTTCTGTCTAGGCTGCGCCGTTCCCCTGTTCAGGCGCCGCCATGAAGCTTTCCACCCGTCCCCTTGTCTTTCTTGCCAGCCTGGTCCTGGCCGTCCTGCTGGCCGTCGGGCCGGTGCCGCAGCCGCTGGGCCGCAATGCCGCCGTGGTGCTGGTCACGCTGGCCTTGTGGAGCACCGGGCTGGTGCCGCCCTTCCTGACCTCGCTGATCTTCTTTGCCGCGGTGCTGATCCCCGGCCTTGCGCCGCCCGAGCTGGTCTTTGCCGGCTTCGGCTCGGCCGCGGTCTGGCTGATCGTGTCGGGATTCGTGATCGGGGCGGCGATCACCGGCTCGGGGCTGGGCGGGCGGATCGCCGGGGTGCTGGCGCCGCTGGCGGGCGGCAGCTACCTGCGGCTGGTGGCGGTGATGACGCTGGCGGCGATGGCGCTGGGTTTCGTCATGCCCTCGTCGGTCGGGCGGGCGGTGGTGCTGGTGCCGGTCGGCATGGCGCTGGCGGAACGGCTGGGGCTGCACAAGGGCTCGAACGGGCGCATCGGCCTGGCGGTGGCGCTGACCCTGGCCTGCAACATGCCCAGCTTTGCCATCCTGCCCTCGAACATTCCCAACATGATCCTGGCCGGCGCGGCCGAGGGGCAGCACGGCGTCACCTTCGGCTACATGTCCTATCTGCTGCTGCATTACCCGGTGCTGGGGATCGCGAAATCGGCGCTGACCGTGGCGCTGATCGTCGCGCTGTTCCCCGACCGGATCGAGGCCGGCAGCGCCGAGGCCACCCCGCGGGCCCCGCTTTCGCCGCAGGAGCGGAGGGTGGCGCTGATCCTGGCCGCCACGCTGGCCCTGTGGATGACGGACCGGCTGCACGGCGTCGGCCCGGCCTGGATCGGGATCGCCACGGCGGCGCTGCTCTTGATGCCGGGGCTGGGCGCGGTGCCGCCCAAGCAGTTCAACGCCTCGGTCGATTTCGGCATGGTGCTGTTCGTCGCCGGGGCGCTGGCCTTGGGGGCGGTGGTCAATGCCTCGGGGCTGGGCAGCGTGCTGGGCGGGGTCTTGCAGGACTGGCTGCCGCTGCACCAGGGCGCGAGCTTCGTCAACTTCCTGTCGCTGACCTCGATGTCGGGGCTGATGGGGCTGGTCACGACCAATCCCGGCGTGCCCACCGTGCTGACGCCCATGGCACCGGACCTGGCCGCCGCGACGGGGCTGTCGCTCAAGGCGGTGCTGATGACCCAGGTGGTCGGCTTTGCCACGGTGATCTTTCCCTATCAGGTCGGGCCGCTGGTGCTGGCCATGCAGCTTTCGGGCGAGAAGCTGGGCCATGTGCTGCGTATCACCGTGCCGCTGGCGGTGCTGACCTTCCTGGTGCTGATGCCGCTGGACTGGCTGTGGTGGCGCCTGCTGGGCTGGCTGTAATCGGGGCGGGTTCAGCCGGCCCGCCTGCGCCGGGCAGCGGCCCGCCACGGCCGCCCGTCGATCGCCGCCAGCCCCAGGCCGATCAGCGCCATGCCGGCGAAATGGCGCGCTTGCAGGGCTTCGCCCAGAAACAGCGTGCCCAGCAGGATGGCGCTGACCGGGATCAGGAACGTCACCAGCAGCAGGTTGGTCGCCCCCGCCGTGGCGAGGATGCGGAAATACAGCACATAGGCCAGGGCCGTCGAAATCGCCGCCACGCCCAGCAGCGCCAGGGCGGCCGCCGGGCTGGGCGCCGCCAGCGTCCATGGCCGGTCGACGGCCGCCGCCAGCGGCAGCAGGACCAGGCTGGACGCGATCACCTGCCCGGCGGCGGCGGTCATCGGGGCAATGCCCATCGCGCGGAACCTGCGCCCATGGATGCCGGCCAGGGCATAGGACAGCGCCCCGGCCAGGCAGGCAAGCTGCGCCGCGACCTGCGTGCCGAAGGCGTGCAGGGCATCGGCGCCGATCAGCGCCGCCACGCCGGCAAAGCCGACCAGCACCCCGGCCAGCTTGCCGCCGCTCATGCGTTCGTCGCGGGTCAGGACATGGGCGAGGATCACGGTGAAAAGCGGCGTCGCGGCGTTCAGGATCGAGGCCACGCCCGAGGCGACGTGCTGCTGCCCCCAGACGATCAGCAAAAACGGAATGGCGTTGTTCAGCAGCCCCATGCCCAGGAAGGCCGTCCAGGCTGCGCGGCCGCGCGGCATCCGCTCGCCCCGCAGGCGCAGGACGGCCAGCAGGATCAGCGCGGCCAGCGCCACCCGTGCGGCGACCACGGTCAGCACCGGCAATTCCCGCACTGCGACGGCGTTGAAAAAGAACGACCCGCCCCAGACCGCGGCCAGGGCCAGCAGCAGGCCCCATTCCACGGGCGTCATCGGGCGGTTGGCGGCGGGCGGTGCGGGCATGGGTTTCCTTCCTTCCGGCCCCTTCGGCCGGTTTCGGAAAGCCATGGCGCCGTCACCGCCCGGCCGCGATCCGTTTCTTGCGGCCGAAACCCCGCGGGATCAGCCTTCCTCGCCCGGCTTGATCTTTTGCGCCGTGCCCTGGGCAAAGCTGTCCAGCCGGCCGCGCGCCGCGTCCTGGGTGTTGACGATGCCGGCGACCATGGCCTCGGCATAGGCGGCGTCCAGCCCCGACATGTTCTGCATGTGCGAGATGGCCGAGCAGGCGGCGAAATTCGACAAGGGCGTGTTCTGCGCCACCCGGCGGGCGAGGTCGTAGGCCATGGCCTCGCTGTCTGCCACGCGGTATTGCGCCAGCCCGACCTGCACCGCCTCGTCCCCGGAATAGAGCCGGCCAGTCAGCATCATGTCCACCATGCGCGCCTGCCCGATCAGCCGCGGCACGCGGATGGTGGCGCCGCCGCCGGTGAACAACCCGCGCTGCCCCTCGGGCAGGCCGAAATAGGTGGTCTCGTCCATCACCCGGATATGGACCGAGGAGGCCAGCTCCAGCCCGCCGCCGACCACCGCGCCCCTGAGCGCGGCGATGACCGGCACGCCGCCATATTCGATCTTGTTGAAGGCCTCGTGCCAGCGCAGGCAGATGCGCATGAACTCGGCGGGGCTGCGGTCTTCGCGCCCATGTTCGACCAGGTCCAGCCCGGCGCAGAAATGCGGCCCCTCGGCGCGCAGCACCACCGCGCGGGCGCCCCAGGCGGGCAGGGCGGAAAACACCGCGACCAGTTCCTCGATGGTCTCGGCGTTCAGCGCGTTGCGCTTGGCGGCGCGGTTCAGGGTGACGGTGGCGATGCCGTCCCCGTCCATGGCGCAAAGCAGGTTGTTCAGCCGCAGATCCTGCATGGTCTAGCCTTTCGTGATCCAGTGAATGACGACGGGAACCGTGGCGATGCTGGCCGCGGTCGAGATCAGGATGGCGGCCGAGACGCGCTGGACCGCGGTGCCGAAATATTGCGCGAGGATATAGACGTTGCCCGCCACCGGCAGCGCCGCGGCGGCGATCATCACCCCCGCCGCATAGGGCTCGACCCCGAAGACCGCCAGCGCGGCGATGCCCACCGCCAGGGGATGCAGCACCAGCTTGGCGAAGCTGAGCCAGGCCGCCGGGCCCATGCGCTCGGCCGCACCGCGGCCGGCCAGGCTGGCGCCGATGGCGAAAAGCGCCCCCGGCGTGGCCGAGGCGCCCAAGAGCGCCAGGAACTCGTCCAGCGGCCCCGGCATCGGCAGGTGCAGCCCGGCCCAGGCCAGCCCCGCCAGCATCGAGACGATCATCGGGTTCGAGACGATGCCGCGCAGCAAGGGCCACAGCGTCGAAAGCCGCACCCGCCCCTGCCTTGCCGCCGTGACGATCAGGGTGATCAGCGTCGAGAACACCACCATGTCGATGGTCAGCACCATCAGCACCGGGCCGATGGCGCGCTCGCCCAGCAGCACGACCAGCATCGGCACGCCCAGAAAGCCGGTGTTGCCGGTCATCGCCGTATGCGCCTCCATCGCCGCGGCGACGAGCGGCTGGCGCCGCCAGCGCGCCACGGCAAACCCCAGCGCCCAAAGCGCGGCCGAGCCGCAAAGATAGGCCAGCACGAAGGCCGGGTCGAAGAGGCTCGCCACGTCCAGCGTCGCGGCAAAGCGGAACAGCATGGCCGACAGCGCGAAGTAGAAGACGAATTTCGTCAGCCAGCCGGTGGCCTCGGCCGGGAAGAAGCGGGTGCGCCCGGCCAGCCAGCCCGTGCCGATGACCAGAAAGAACGGCAGGGTCTTCAGGAAGATCGCCAGCATCAGTCCGCGGCGATGGCGCAGGCGGGGCCGCGCTCGACGATATATTCGGTCTCGCCGGGGGCGAGTTCACGCCGGGCGATCAGCCGGTGGCCGGATTCGGCGCAGAAATGCGGCACGTCGATCACCGCGGCGGGATCGGTGGCCAGCAGCGTGACCCGCGTGCCCCTGGGCAGCGCCATCAGCCGCTTGCGCAGCCGCAGCACCGGCAGCGGGCACAGAAGGCCGCGCGCGTCGATCTGCACGGTCATGCGGCGGAATCCGCCAGCCGGGCGCGGCACCAGTCGTCGATCTGGTCCGGCCGCAACTCTTCGGCCAGGTCGCCGGCGAAGTCGCGAAAGCCCGGCAGCTGTTCGTCGGGCACATGCACCAGCACCGGGATGCCCGCGGCCAAGGCGCGGGCGATGGTGTCGCGAAAGCCGCGGCCGAAGCATTCCTGCTTGCCGAACTTGTTGACGATCATCAGCTCGGCCCCGCGGTCCAGCACCGATTCGGTGCGGGCGACGGCCTGGGCCAGCGCCCCGCTATCCAGCCGGCAGGCCTGCGAGCCCATGCCCAGCGACTGGGTGATGCGCACCAGCGGGCCGTCGTCGCCCAGGATGCGCAGGTCCATGTCGCAATCGCAGCCGGGGCTGATTTCGGTATTGATCTGCACCGCGCCGGCCAGCCGCATCCCGGCCGCGGCCAGCCGTTCGGCCGTGGCGGTCAGCAGCCGGTCGCCGGCGCCCGGCGTCTGGTCCTGGATGGTGACGAAACCCAGCATGGCGGCCCCTCTTTCAGCGGCCAGAATAGCTCTTGGCGGCGCGGGTGCAATATTGGGTATTTGGGCAACGGAGAAGGGCCTTAGTTCCCCTCGGCCAAGGGGCCGTAGAGGATCAGCGCCGGATGCGGGCTGGGGCCTTCGGTTGCCAGTTGCTCGGCAAGGGCCGCCACGGTCGTGCGAACCAGGCGCTGGTGCGGATGGCCCACCGCCTCGGCCAGCAGGGCCGGGGTGTCCGCGGGCAGGCCGTTTTCGACCAGCAGCGCCGCCATCTTCGGGAAGGTGCGCTGGCCCATGAAGACGACGGTGGTGGCGCGCGGATCGGCCAGGGCGGCCCAGTTCTGGTTCTCGGGCAGGCCGCCGGTCACGTCGGCGCCGGTGACGAATTGCAGCCGGCGCGCGGTCTGGCGGCGGGTCAGCGGCAGGCCGGCCACGGCGGCCGCGGCCATGGCCGAGGGCACGCCCGGCACGATCTGGAACGGGATGCCGTGGCTGCGCAGCGCCGCCAGCTCCTCTTCCAGCCGGCCGAAGATGCCCGAATCGCCGGATTTCAGCCGCACCACATGCTTGCCCGCCTGCGCATGTTCGACCAGCAGGGCGTTGACATGTTCCTGCTTGGCCGAGGGGCGGCCGGCGCGCTTGCCGACCGGGATGCGCTCGGCCTGCGGGCCGGCCTGCTCCAGCACCGGCCCCGAGGCGAGGTCGTCGTAAAGCACCACGTCCGCCTGGGCCAGCAGCCGCGCGGCGCGCAGGGTCAGGAGTTCGGGGTCGCCCGGACCCGAGGAGACGAAGCTGACAAGGCCGATCTGTTCACGCATGTTTTCGCGATGCGGCAAAATCCGCGCCAAGGCAAGGGGCTGCTTGCCGCCCGGCCCGCCATTTGCCATAGAAGGCGCGACCGCGACCTTGGGGACCAAGCCATGTTCCGTGCCCGCCACCTTCTGGGGATCGAGCCGCTCGCCCCCCCCGAGATCACCACGCTTCTCGACCTTGCCGAGACCTATGTCGACCTGAACCGCCGCACGGTGAAGCATTCCGATGCGCTGGCGGGGATGACGCAGATCAACATGTTCTTCGAGGCCTCGACCCGCACGCAATCCAGCTTCGAGCTGGCCGGCAAGCGGCTGGGCGCCGACGTGATGAACATGGCGGTGGCCTTGTCCAGCGTGAAGAAGGGCGAGACGCTGATCGACACCGCGCTGACGCTGAACGCCATGCATCCCGACCTGCTGGTGGTGCGCCATCCGCAATCGGGCGCGGTGGACCTGCTGGCGCAGAAGGTGAATTGCGCGGTGCTGAACGCCGGCGACGGGCGGCACGAGCATCCGACCCAGGCGCTGCTGGACGCGCTGACCATCCGCCGCGCCAAGGGCCGGCTGCACCGGCTGACCGTGGCGATCTGCGGCGACATCGCCCATAGCCGGGTGGCGCGCTCGAACCTGATCCTGCTGGGCAAGATGGAGAACCGGCTGCGGCTGGTCGGCCCGGAGACGCTGATGCCCTCGGGCGCGCGGGACTGGGGCTGCGAGGTCCACGAGGACATGCGCGAGGGGCTGAAGGGCGCCGATGTGGTGATGATGCTGCGCCTGCAAAAAGAGCGGATGGACGGCGGCTTCATCCCTTCGGAACGGGAATATTACCACCGCTGGGGCCTGGATGCCGAAAAGCTGGCCTTGGCGGCGCCCGATGCCATCGTCATGCATCCCGGCCCGATGAACCGCGGGGTCGAGATCGACGGCACCATCGCCGACGACATCAACCGCTCGGTGATCCAGGACCAGGTCGAGATGGGCGTCGCGGTGCGCATGGCGGCGATGGACCTTCTGGCGCGCAACCTGCGCGCCGAGCGCGGCGCCAAGGCGGCGGAGATGATGGCATGATCCTGCACTTCCACAATGCCCGCCTGGTCGACCCCGAGGCGCAATCGGTCGGCGAGGGCTCGCTGACCGTTCGCGACGGCCGGATCGAGGCTCTGGGCGCCGATGCCCCGCAGGGCGCCGAGCTGATCGACTGCGGCGGCAGGTGCCTTGCCCCCGGCTTGATCGACTGGGGCGTCAAGATCGGCGAGCCGGGCGAGCGGCACAAGGAAAGCTTCCGCAGCGCCGGCCGGGCGGCGGCGGCGGGCGGCGTGACCACGGTGATCGCCCGCCCCGACACGCTGCCGCCGATCGACGCGCCGGAATCGCTGGAATTCGCCACCCGCCGCGCCGCCGACGCGCCAGTGAACATCCGCCACATGGCGGCGCTGACCCGCGCCCGCGAGGGGCGCGAGATGGTCGAGATGGGCTTTCTGCAGGATGCGGGCGCCGTCGCCTTCACCGACGGGGTGCGGGTGGTCGCGGACACCCGGCTCCTGTCGCGCTGCATGACCTATGCCCGCGGCCTCGGCGCGCTGATCGTCGGCCATCCGCAGGATCCGGGCCTGTCGAAAGGCGCCGCGGCGACCGGCGGCAAGTTCGCCTCGCTCTACGGCCTGCCCGCGGTCTCGCCCATGGCCGAGGTGATGGGGCTGGACCGCGACCTGGCGCTGGTGGCGATGACCGGCGCCCGCTATCACGCCGACCAGATCACCGTCGCGGCCAGCCTGCCGGCGCTGCGGCGCGCGCGCGAAGGCGGGCTGGACGTCAGTGCCGGCATCTCGATCCACCACCTGACGCTCAACGAATACGACGTGGGCGGCTACCGCACCTTCTTTCGCTTCACCCCGCCCCTGCGTGCCGAGGACGACCGGCTGGCCATGGTCGAGGCGGTGGCCGAGGGGCTGATCGACGTAATCGCCAGCTTCCACACGCCGCAGGACGAGGAAAGCAAGCGCCTGCCCTTTGCCGAGGCGGCGCCCGGCGCGGTGGGGCTGCAGACGCTGCTGCCGGCGGCGATGCGGCTCTACCACCAGGGCGGGCTGAGCCTGCCGCAGCTGTGGCGGGCGATGTCGCTCAATCCGGCGCGGCGGCTGGGCCTGCCGGGCGGGCGGCTCGCGGCGGGCGCGCCGGCCGACCTGGTGCTGTTCGACCCGGACGCGCCCTTCGTTCTGGACCGCTTCACGCTGCTGTCCAAGTCGAAGAACACCCCCTTCGACGGGGCGCGGATGGAGGGCAGGGTGCTGGGCACCTGGGTCGCCGGCCGCCGCGTCTTCGGAGAGGACGCATGAGCCTGATCCTCTGGGCCGTCATCGGCTACCTGCTGGGCTCGGTGCCCTTCGGCATCGTCATCACCCGCGCGCTGGGGCTGGGCGACCTGCGCCGGATCGGCTCGGGCAATATCGGCGCGACCAATGTGCTGCGCACCGGCAACAAGCCGGCGGCGCTGGCCACGCTGCTCCTGGACAGCGGCAAGGGCGCGATCGCCGTGCTGCTGGCGCGCTGGCTGGCCGGTCCCGACGCGGCGCTGGTCGCGGGTGCTGCGGCCTTCCTGGGCCATCTGTTCCCGGTCTGGCTGGGCTTTCGCGGCGGCAAGGGCGTCGCCACCTTCCTCGGCACGCTGCTGGCGCTGGACTGGCGGCTGGGCCTCGCGGCCTGCGGCATCTGGCTGCTGACGGCGCTGGCCGGCCGGATCTCGTCGCTCTCGGCGCTGGTCGCGGCGGCGCTGACGCCCTTCGTTGCCCTGGGGCTGGACGGGACGCGCATGGCGGCGGTGACGGCTTTCATGGCGGTGCTGATCTTCATCCGCCACCATGCCAACATCGCCCGCATCCTTGCCGGAACCGAGCCCAGGATCGGCCGGAAACCCTGAATTTCTTCCGTGTGGAAATATCCTGGGGGAACGCCTCATGCGCCCCATCAAGGGGCGCCTGAGGCGTGGGGGCAAAGCCCCCGATCTCAGCGCGTCGGCACCGGTTCCTCGCCGGAATAATCGTAGAAGCCGCGCCCGGTCTTGCGGCCCAGCCAGCCCGCCTCGACATATTTCACCAGAAGCGGGCAGGGCCGGTATTTCGTATCCGCCAGCCCCTCGTGCAGCACGTTCATGATCGCAAGGCAGGTGTCCAGCCCGATGAAATCCGCCAGTTCCAGCGGCCCCATCGGATGATTGGCCCCCAGCTTCATCGACTGGTCGATGGATTTGACCGAGCCCACGCCCTCGTAGAGCGTATAGACCGCCTCGTTGATCATCGGCATCAGGATGCGGTTGACGATGAAGGCCGGGAAATCCTCGGCGCTGGCCGAGGTCTTGCCGATCTTCTCGACCACCTCGACCAGGGCCTTGTAGGTATCTTCGTTGGTGGCGATGCCGCGGATCAACTCGACCAGCTGCATGACCGGCACGGGGTTCATGAAGTGGAAGCCCATGAAGCGCTCGGGGCGGTCGGTGCGGCTGGCCAGCCGCGTGATCGAGATCGACGAGGTGTTCGAGGTCAGGATGGTCTCGGGCTTCAGATGCGGCAGCAGGTCCTCGAAGATCGCCTGCTTGACGGTCTCGCGCTCGGTCGCGGCCTCGATGATCAGGTCGGTCTTGCCCAGATCGGCCAGGGTCATGGTGGTGGCGATGCGCCGCATCGCCGCGGCCTTGTCCTCGGCCGAGACCTTGCCGCGGCTGACCTGGCGTTCCAGATTGTGGTCGATCTGGGCCAGGGCCTTGTCCAGAGCCTCGCGCGAGATGTCGGTCATCAGCACGTCATAGCCCGCCAGCGCAAAGACATGCGCGATGCCGTTGCCCATCTGCCCGGCGCCGATCACGCCCACCGATTGAATCGCCATGAACCTCATCCTTTCGTCGGTCAGGCCGGACGATAGGCGCAAGCGGGCCGGACGTTCAATGCAAAAACCGCCGGGCCGCGCGGCCGCGCAGCTTTCCAGCCTTGCCGCGGGGATGGGCGCCGCGACTCGCACCTGATCCCAAGGATGGCGGCGGGTTGAGCGAGAGTTTCATGTTACCCTTCCTGCCTGCCTGGCGGCTTGAACAGGAAAAAGGCAGCGCCTGGCCGGATGCCTGGGCCCGGCGGGGCCTTCGCAAGGATGCTCATACGCCCGGCACGGGTTGCCCGGATGAAACCGAGGGTGTTCTTTCGGGCGCTCATCCCTTGCCGGGGTCGCCAGGGGCTGCGTCGCCGCTTTGGTGGCCTGCGGGCATCTTTTGGTCTTGGCAAGGCGAGCGATCAGCTGGGATATTGCTGAAGCGTTGGATCTCGGTCCATCATCGTAAACAGCGTTCCCGTGGTCGCCGAGCAGCGCATGGAAGAACGAGCGGGCCGTCGCCATTGTCGCTCTGCTTCCAGAGCAACGGGATTACTTCGGATGCAGCGCATTCTTCGCGGGGTGGGGCGGGGGGCTCTGCCCCCCGCGCCCCGGCGGCCCCTCGATGGGGCCGCTGGGGCGCTCCCCCCGGAGTATTTGCGGAACAGAGAAGTTCAGAGCTTGCCGGTCAGTTCCGGCACCAGGCTGAACAGGTCGCCCACCAACCCGTAGTCGGCGATCTGGAAGATCGGCGCCTCCTCGTCCTTGTTGATCGCAACGATCACCTTGCTGTCCTTCATCCCCGCAAGGTGCTGGATCGCCCCCGAGATGCCCACCGCGACGTAAAGCTCGGGCGCCACCACCTTGCCGGTCTGGCCGACCTGCCAGTCGTTCGGCGCATAGCCCGAGTCCACCGCAGCCCGCGAGGCGCCCACCGCGGCGCCGAGCTTGTCGGCAAGCGCCTCGATGATCGCAAAACTCTCCTTCGAGCCCAGGCCGCGGCCGCCCGAGACCACCCGCTTGGCCGAGGTCAGCTCGGGGCGGTCGCTCTCGGCAACCTCGTCGGCAACCCAGGCCGACAGGCCCGGATCGGCGGCGGCGGCGGTCTCCGCCACGCTGGCCGAGCCGCCCTCGCCGGCCGCGTCGAAGCTCGCCGTGCGGATGGTGAAGACCTTCCTGGCGTCCTTCGACTTCACGGTCTGGATGGCGTTGCCAGCATAGATCGGACGCTCGAACGTATCCGCATCGATCACCGCCGAGACGTCCGACAGCACCATCACGTCCAGAAGCGCCGCCACGCGCGGCATGACGTTCTTGGCATCCGTCGTCGCCGGGGCGGCGATGTGGTCGTAATCGCCGGCAAGGCCCACGATCAGCGCCGCCGTCGGCTCGGCCAGGCGGTGGCCGTAGAGCGGGGCCTCGGCCACCAGAACCTTGGCGACGCCGGCGATCTTCGCCGCCTCCTCGCCCGCGGCGCGGGCCGAGGCGCCGGCGCAGAGCACCGTCACCTCGCCCAAGGACCCGACCGCGCCCACCGCCTTCGCCGTCGCGTCGCGGTTCAGCACCCCGTTCGTCACTTCCCCAAGCAGCAGAACAGCCATCAGATCACCCCCGCTTCCTTCAACTTGCCGACCAGCTCGTCCACCGAGCCGACCTTGATGCCGGCCTTGCGGCCCTCGGGCTCGCGCACCGAGACCACCTCCAGCCGCGGCGCGACGTCGACGCCGTAGTCGGCGGCGGTCTTTTCCTCCAAGGGCTTCTTCTTCGCCTTCATGATGTTCGGAAGGCTGGCGTAGCGCGGCTCGTTCAGCCGCAGGTCGGCGGTGACCACCGCCGGCAGTGCCACCGCGATGGTCTGGAGGCCGCCGTCGACCTCGCGCGTCACCCTGGCCTTGGCCCCGTCGATCTCGAGCTTCGAGGCGAAGGTCGCCTGCGCCCAGCCCAGCAGCGCCGCCAGCATCTGCCCGGTCGCGTTCATGTCGTTGTCGATCGCCTGCTTGCCGGCGATGACCAGCTCGGTGCCCTCGGCTTCGGCGACCTTGGCGAGGATCTTCGCCACCGCCAAGGGCTCGATGTCCTGCTGCACGTCGTCCGTAGCGGTGACGAGAATGGCCCGGTCGGCGCCCATCGCCAAGGCCGTGCGCAGCGTCTCGGCCGCCTGCTTGACGCCGATCGAGACGGCGATGACCTCGGAGGCCACGCCCTTTTCCTTCAGCCGGATCGCCTCCTCGACCGCGATCTCGTCGAACGGGTTCATCGACATCTTCACATTCGCAAGATCGACGCCAGACCCGTCCGCCTTCACACGGGCCTTCACGTTGTAGTCGATCACGCGCTTCACTGGCACGAGGATCTTCATCAGCCTCTCCCCTTTGGTTGCGTCACCTTTTCGGAGGGTTTGTTAGCGGGCCATCGGCGGCAATGACAGGGAAAAAACGACCCTAACGCGTCGTAACATTTCCATTCCGTCATGTTGTCGCTAACGGCTGGCTCCTGGCACCCACAGGATATCCTGCGCGCCGTTTTCATTGGCGACGCGCCCCGCCACGAACAGCCAGTCCGACAGGCGGTTGAGATATTTCACGGCGGCCGGATTCGCATCCTCGGCCGCCGCCAGCGCCACGGCGGCGCGCTCGGCCCGCCGCGCCACGGTGCGCGACAGGTGCAGATGCGCCGACAGCGCCGAGCCGCCCGGCAGGATGAAGCTGCGCAGGGCCGAAAGCCCGGCGTTCATCGCGTCGATCTCGGCCTCGAGCCGCGCGACCTGGGCGTCGATGATGCGCAGCACCGGATAGGGCGCCTCGGCATCCTCGTCCATGCGCGGGCGCGAGAGGTCCGCGCCGAGGTCGAAAAGATCGTTCTGGATCACCGCGATGCGCGCCGCGATCTCGCCCGCGGCATGCAGTCGCACCAGGCCCAGCGTGGCATTGAGCTCGTCCACCGTGCCATAGGCCTCGACCCGCAGGGAATGCTTGGGCACGCGCTCGCCGTTCGACAGCGCCGTCTCGCCCTTGTCGCCGGTGCGGGTGTAGATCTTGTTCAGCACGACCATCAGCTGCTCCTGACCCAGAGATAAAGCAGGAAGACCGCGATGGCGATGGCCTGGGCGATGATGCGCCAGCGCATCATGCGGTTGCCGTGCTTGCGGTTGAATTCGCCGCCCTTGGCGAAGCCGCCGATGCCGGTGGCCAGGATCACCACCACGGCAAGGCAGCAGATCGCGAGCAGGTAGAAAAGCGGTTTGTCATGCATGGGCGGGCCCTTTCGGCGCGAAGCCTAGCTGCGGCGCGCGAACCAGTCCAGAGCGCGCGTGGAAAGAAGCCGCCGCCCGATGCCCGAGACATGGGTCGGCGTGGTGACGTAATAGCGCGGCCGCGGGCGCGGGCTTTCCAGCGCCTGGGCGATGCGGGCGCTGACGGCCGCGGGCGGCAGCTCGAAGCGGTCCTTCCTGGCCGCCGGCTCGTAGAGGCGCTTCAAGAGCGTGCGCCGGTATTGCTCGGCCCGCGGGCTGGACCGCCAGTCGATCCAGCGCTCGAAATGCGGGATCGAGTTCTGGCGGATCTTCGTGCCGATGGGACCGGGCTCGATCAGGATGAAGCGCACCCCGGTATCGGCCATCTCGACGCGCAGCACGTCGGTCAGCCCCTCGAGCGCGAATTTCGTCGCCACATAGGCGCCGCGCCAGGGGATGCCGACCAGGCCCAGGACCGAGCTGATGTTCACCACCCGCCCGCCATGCGCGCGGAAATGCGGGATCAGCCGGCGGGTCAGGTCATGGGTGCCGAAGAGATTGGCCTCGAAGATCGCCCGCAATGCGCCGCGCGGCAGATCCTCGGCGGCGCCGGGGATCGCGAAGGCGGCGTTGTTCACCAGCGCGTCGATGCGCCCCAGCGCCAGCGCCGATTCGGCGCAGCGGGCGACGCTGTCCTCGCAGCCCAGTTCCAGGGGCAGGGTGTCGAAACCCTCGGCGCGGCGGGCCTCGATGTCCTCGGGCTTGCGGCAGGTGGCGATGACGCGCCAGCCGCGCCCGCGCATGTGCCGCGCCGCGTCCAGCCCGATGCCCGAGGAACAGCCGGTGATCAGAACGGTCTTCATGCGCGCCTCCTTGCCGGATGGGGTTCTGCGCCATGGCCGGGTCTTGCGCAAGCCGCGCATTTCCGGCTGGACCGGGGCGGCGCGCGGGCCTATTCAATCGGCCATGTCCGACGATCCGAATGTTCCCGATCCGACCCCGCCCGATCCCAGCGCGGATCAGACCAGCTCCGAGCCGCTGTCGCGCGCCATCGGCGAGCGTTACCTGACCTATGCGCTGTCCACCATCATGAACCGGGCGCTGCCGGATGCGCGCGACGGGCTGAAGCCGGTGCATCGCCGCATCCTTTACGCCATGCGCGAATTGCGGCTTAGCCCGACCGGCGCCTTCCGCAAGTCGGCCAAGATCAGCGGCGACGTGATGGGCAACTATCACCCGCATGGCGATGCCGCGATCTACGACGCCATGGCGCGGCTGGCCCAGCCCTTTGCCATGCGCTATCCGCTGGTCGACGGGCAGGGCAACTTCGGCAATATCGACGGCGACAACCCCGCCGCCAGCCGCTATACCGAGGCCCGGCTGACCGCGGCCGCCGAGGCGCTGATGGAGGGGCTGGCCGAGGACGCGGTCGATTTCCGCCCGAACTACGACGGCACGCTGGAAGAGCCCATCGTGCTGCCCGCCGCCTTCCCGAACCTTTTGTGCAACGGCGCCAGCGGCATCGCGGTCGGCATGGCGACCAACGTGCCGCCGCACAACCTGCACGAGGTGATCGACGCCTGCCTGCATCTGATCAAGGCGCCGGATGCGCGCGACGACACCCTGGTCTCGATCGTGCCGGGGCCGGATTTCCCGACCGGCGGCGTGCTGGTCGAATCGCGCGAGACCATCGCCGAGGCCTACCGGACCGGCCGCGGCAGCCTGCGGCTGCGGGCGCGCTGGTCGGTCGAGGATCTGGGCCGCGGCCAGTGGCAGGTCGTCGTCACCGAGATCCCCTACCAGGTGCAGAAATCCAAGCTGATCGAGCGGCTGGCCGAGGTGATCCAGCTGAAGAAGGTGCCGATTCTGGCCGATGTGCGCGACGAATCGGCCGAGGACATCCGCATCGTGCTGGAGCCGCGCACCCGCGCCGTGGACCCCGAGCAGCTGATGGCGGCGCTGTTCCGCGTCAGCGACCTGGAAGTGCGCTTCGGGCTGAACATGAACGTGCTGATCGACGGGCGCGTGCCCAAGGTCTGCTCGCTGAAAGAGGTGCTGCGCGCCTTCCTCGACCACCGGCGCGAGGTGCTGGTGCGGCGCTCGAACCACCGGCTGGACAAGATCGCCGCGCGGCTCGAGGTGCTGGAGGGCTACATGATCGCCTTCCTGAACCTCGACCGGGTGATCGAGATCATCCGGCACGAGGACGACCCCAAGGCGGTGATGATCGCCGAGTTCAAGCTGTCCGAGGTGCAGGTCGAGGCGATCCTGAACATGCGCCTGCGTGCGTTGCGCCGGCTTGAGGAAATCGAGCTGCGCGCCGAGCACGAGAACCTGACCCGCGAGCGCGAGGGCCTGGCCGCCATGCTGGCCGACGAGGGCGCGCAATGGGCGAAGATTGCCGAGGAGTTGCGCGAAACGCGGGCGAAATTCGGCAAATCCGCCCCCGGCGGCCAGCGCCGCACCGAGATCGGCGAAGCGGGCGAGGTGGCCGAGATCGACCTGGACGCCATGATCGAGCGCGAGCCGATCACCGTGATCCTGTCGAAGATGGGCTGGATCCGCGCCATGAAGGGCCACCAGCCGCTGGACGCCGAGGTCAAGTTCAAGGATGGCGACGGCCCCTTCATGGCGATCCATGCCGAGACCACCGACAAGCTGATGGTCTTTGCCGCCAACGGCCGCTTCTATACCCTGCCGGCGAACAACCTGCCCGGCGGGCGCGGCATGGGCGAGCCCCTGCGGCTGATGATCGACCTGCCCAACGATGCCGCGGTGATCGACCTCTTTCCCTGGCGCGAGGGCGAGCGCTACCTGGTCGCCTCGAAGGCCGGGGACGGGTTTATCGTGGCGGCCAGCGACATGCTGGCGCAGACCCGCGCCGGCAAGCAGGTGCTGAACGGCGAGGCGTTGCTCTGCCGCCGCGTGACCGGCGACCATGTCGCGGTGGTGGGGCAGAACCGCAAGCTGCTGGTGTTTCCCCTGTCCGAACTGCCGGAAATGGCCCGCGGCAAGGGCGTGCGCTTGCAGAAATACAAGGACGGCGGACTGTCGGACGCGGTCTGCATCACCCTGGCCGAAGGGCTGCGCTGGCAGGAAACCGGGGGCCGGACGCGCAGCGAACCGGACCTGTCCGAATGGCTCGGCAAGCGGGCGGGCGCAGGCTATATGGCGCCGCGCGGCTTTCCGCGCGACAACAGGTTCAATTGAAAAAGGGCGGGTCTGGTCCCGCCCTTTACGCTAGCTGTTCACGCTCGGCGCGGGGGCCGGGCTTTCGGTCGGCGTGGTCGCCGCCGTTTGGTCGCTGGAGACCTTCTTGTGGCCGGGGCAATCCGCAAGCGCGGGAATGGCGGCCATCGAGAAAGCCAGCGCGAGGGCGACGGTCTTGCTGATCATCATCGGCTCCTTCGTGCGGTTCAGGCATGCCGGACAGGCCTGAGCGCAGGCCTCGACACGCTTTCAGCCTGACATGCGGGGGCGATTCGATCAATTCCGCTGCCTCAGTCTTCACGAACCTGTTTGCGGCCGGTAATCATCGGCCGCACCAGATCCTCGCGCTTCCAGTAGCGATAGAACAGGATCACCGCGACATGCAGCAGCACCAGGACCAGGATCAGGTTGGCGCCCAGGTTGTGCCAGCCTACCGCCTTGGACCGCGTGGCCCCGCTGACGTAAGAGGCCAAGGGCCCCACGTTGATATAGTCGTCGGGGTCCGAGATCAGCCCGCTGCTGACCTGCGCCGCCAGCACCGCCAGCATGGAGATCACCGACAGCGCGCCCATCGGGTTGTGCCCCGGCCAATAGCTGGGCTCGCGCAGCATCAGGCCGCGCATATAGCCGGCGACGGCCCCCGGCCCGCGGACGAAATGCGAGAACCGCGCCGGGGCCGGACCGACGAAGCCCCAGACCAGGCGAAAGACCAGCAGGCCCGCCACGACATAGCCGCACCAGAAATGCAGCGTCATCCTGGCCGGGCCGAACTGGCCCAGGCCCCAGGCCGCGATGACGAAAAAGGCCAGCAGCCAGTGGAATGCGCGCAGCAGCGGATCCCACAGCCGGACCTCGCGCACCGGGCCTTTCATCAGCTCTTTTCGCGATAATTGTCGTGGCAGGCCTTGCAGGCGCCGCCCAGCTTCTGCACCACCGCGCCGACATCCCCCGCGCCGCCCCGGACGGCATCCGAGGCGCCGGTCGCCGCCTCGCCCAGCCCGGCGAACTTGGTGCGGAAATCCTCGGGGTTGGACCAGATGTCGGGCTTGGCCGCGCTGTCCTGGGCCTCGGACGAGCTGCTGCCTTCGATGAACAGGCTCGGCAGGTCGTATTGCACCAGCGCCTCGATATTGGCGGCGGCGCGGCTGGCCGCGGTCTCGTCATAGGCCAGGTCGCCCTTGGCCATGCCCGAAAGCGTGCCCATGTTGATGGCCAGCATCTGGTAAAAGCCGTGGCGGGCCTCGATGGCCTGCTTGACCGGGTCGTCCTGGGCCAGGCTGGCCAGCGGAACCGCAGCAAGGGCGGCGGCAGTGAGAATCAGGCGCATGTCGTCGTTCCTTTCATGTGGCATAGGGCTGCAATCGGGTTCGCGCCGCCTCAGAGTTGCACAGCCCGTCCCGCCTGCCAACGCATCCGGCGATGCCATTTTCGTGAAAACTCTCTGGTTCGGCGGGGTTTTCCGTTCGCGGAACCGTGGTTTTTTCACCGCCCGACGGTGCGGGTGGTCAGGATTTGGGCAAAACCGCTCTCATCGCGTTTGCGCGGGGCTGCGGCGCTTGCGCCCTGCCGCGCGCCGGGTGCAGGCTGAAATGGACGGGGCATTATCCCGTTACCCCGCGCCGCACGGGGTGCTTCATGAGCGACCGCCGTCCATGCCGCGTCTCCTCCCTCCGCGCGGGCATGGGCGGCGGCTTTTTCAGCCCGCCGGGATGCGCAGCTTCAGGCAATGCCGCAGCCGCCCGCAGGGCCGGGCGTCCATGATCCAGCCATCCGGCGCCGCCAGATAGGCGCGGATCGTCGCCGCGATGTCGCCCGCATCCGCGGGGCGCAGGTCGTGGAACAGATAGGCGCCGCGCCCCGGCGCCTGCAGCGCCATCAGCGCCGGCCGGGCATCGCGGGCCCGCAGCGCGGCGCGGCGCAGCGCGATGTCGGGGCCAAGCGTGCGCAATGCCTCGGCCAGCGCATCGGCATCAGCGCCCGGCGGCAGGGTCACCGTGACCGGCATCGGTCCAGCAGATAGACGTCCATGATCCAGCCATGCTCGGCCCGCGCGCGGGCGCGGGTTTCCAGGATGCGGCCCGCGACCTCGGGCAGCGGCCCGGAGATCAGGATCTGCTCGCGCATGCCCAGGAATGCGCCCCACCAGATATGCAGCCCCTGGGCATCCAGGCTTTGGAACGAGCATTCCCCGTCCAGCATGACGACCAGCCGGTCCACGGCCTCGGGCCAGCCAAGGTCGCGGATCTGCCGGCCGGTGGTGATCAGCACCGGCGCCGCCACCGCGTTCAGCGGAATGGCATGGGCGGCGCAAAGCGCCTGGATCGCGGTGATGCCGGGGATCACCCGCAGGTTCAAGGGCAGGCGCCGCGCCACCCGTTCCGCGATGCGCAGCGTGCTGTCGTAAAGCGAGGGGTCGCCCCAGACCAGCAGCGCCGGGCGGATGGCGCCATGGGCGCGGATCACCTGTTCCCAGCGCGCGGCGATGGCGTCGTGCCAGGCCTCGACGCCCTGGCGGTAGCCGTCCGAGACGTCGCGCGCGGGCATGTCAAAGACGGCCAGCGGCGGCGGGCTGACCAGCACCTGCCGGCAAAGCGCCTGGCGCAGCTCGGCCAGGTCGGCCTTGTCCTCGCCCTTCGAGGGGATCAGGATCAGGTCGGCATCGGCCATGGCGGCCACGCCCTCGCGCGTCAGGTGGCCGGGGCTGCCGGTGCCGATGCCGATCAGCGCAAGCTCGATCATGGCGCCTCTCCGATCAGGTGGAAGAAGGTGCCGGTGGCATGGCCGCGGCGCGAGCCGGTCTCGGGCACCGCATCGCCATTGGCGTCAGTGACGCGGGCCAGCGGTGCGTCGGGCTGGGCCAGGATGGTGGCATAGTGGAACTCGTGCCCGGCCAGCGGCTGCGCATAGAGCCCGGCCAGCGGCTCGGCCCGGCGATAGCCCAGGTGCATCCGGCGCCGCTCGTAGCTGGTCTCAAGCCCCAGCAGCCCGGCCATTTCGTGCCGGGTGCCCTGGGCATCGACCAGCCCGGCGCCCATGGCCATGTAGCCGCCGCATTCGCCATGCACCGGCCGCGTCTCGGCAAAGCGGCGCAGCCCCTGGCGAAAGCGGCCGGCCGCGGCCAGCCGGCCCGCATGCAGTTCGGGATAGCCGCCGGGCAGCCAGCAGGCCCCGGCGCTGTCGTCCGGCGCCTGGTCGGCCAGCGGTGAAAACGGCAGGATCGTCGCCCCCGCCCCCCGCCAGCCGGCAATGAGATGCGGATAGACAAAGGAAAACGCATCATCCTGCGCCAACGCGATGCGCTCGGCCGGCGGTGGCAGCGGGCGAAACGGCTCGGCCGCGATACCGCCCGCGGCGGCGGCGATGATGGCGTCCAGGTCCAGGTGCCGCGCCGCCGCCGCGCCCGCGGCCGCCAGCAGCGCCCCAAGCGTCGCATGTTCCTGTGCCTGCACCAGGCCCAGGTGCCGCTCGGGCAGTTCGATCCCGGCTTCGCGCGGCAGCACGCCCAGCACGGGGATGGCCAGTGCGTCCAGCGCGTGCCGCATCAAGGCTTCGTGGCGGGGCGAGGCGACGCGGTTCAGCACCACCCCCGCGAGATGCACGTCGCGGCGCATCTCGCGAAACCCCAGCGCCACGGCGCCGGCGGATTGCGCCTGCCCCTTGCAATCCATGACCAGCACCACCGGCCAGCCGGTCAGCGCGGCGATGTCGGCGCTGGCGCCATTGCCGCAGCCGCCCGCATGCGCCACGCCGTCGAACAGCCCCATCGAGCCCTCGGCCAGCGCGATATCCGCCCCTCCGGCCGTGCCGATCAGATGCGCGATCTGCGCCCGGCCCATGGCCCAGCTGTCGAGGTTATAGGATTCGCGCCCCGCCGCTGCGCGGTGAAAGGCGGGGTCGATATAGTCCGGCCCGCTCTTGAAGGGCTGCACCACCAAACCGCGCGCCCGCAAGGCCGCGATCAGCCCCAGCGTGACCGTGGTCTTGCCGGACCCCGAGGCGGGGGCGCTGACGACAAGGCCCTTCATTCGGGGAACCTCGGCGCGGTGCCGACGGGGCGAAAGCGGCGGTCGTAATCGCCGGCATAGAGCCGGCTTTCGTCGAAGCCCTCGGCCGCCAGCGCCGGGCCGACCAGAATCAGCGCCGTGCGCTCGCCCGCGCCGATGGCGGGGTCCAGCGTGCCCAGCGTGGCGCGAATGATGCGCTGGTCGGGCCAGCTGGCGCGGAACACCACTGCGACCGGGCAACCCTCGCCGTAATGCGGCACCAGTTCCGCCTGCACGCGGTCCAGCACATGCACCGACAGGTGGATGGCCAGCGTGGCGCCGGTGGCGGCGAAATTGGCCAGGGTCTCGCCCGCGGGCATCGATGAGGCGCGGCCCGAGGTCCGGGTCAGCACCACCGATTGCGCGACGCCGGGCAGGGTCAGTTCCGCCCCCAGCGCCGCGGCGGCGGCGGCGAACGAGGGAACGCCCGGCGTCACGTCATAGGGGATGCCAAGGTCGCGCAGCCGCCGCAATTGCTCGCCCATGGCCGACCAGACCGACAGGTCGCCCGAATGCAGCCGCGCCACGTCCTGGCCCGCCTGATGCGCGGCGGCGATCTCGGCGATGATCTGGTCCAGGTCCATGGGCGCGGTGTTCACGATCCGCGCGCCGGGCGGGCAATGGCTCAGCAGCGCTTCGGGCACCAGCGAGCCGGCGTAAAGGCAGACCGGGCAGGCGGCGATCAGGTCGCGGCCGCGCAGGGTGATGAGGTCGGCCGCACCGGGGCCGGCGCCGATGAAATGGACGGTCATGCGGGGTCTCCTTCTGCGACGGCGGCGGTGGCCATGCCGTCTTGCGATGTCACGCGCGGCGCGACGATGCGCGCGCCGGGGCCAAGCGCAGCCAGCGCCGCCGCCTCGGCCAGCGAGCCGGTGCCAAGCCGCGCCAGGATGCGCGGCGATTGCGTGGGGGTGGCGATGCCGGCGACCTCGACCGCCAGCAGCGGCAGGCCGGTCCGGGCGGCCAGCGCCCGCATCACCGGCGCATCCGCCTTGGCCGGGCTGGTTGCCAGGGCATCCGCCGCGCCGGCGCGGGCCAAGGCGTCGCTGAGCGAGGCGAGGCTTGCCGCCTGCCGAAAGCCGATGCCCGCGACCCTCATGGCCAGCTCCATTGCGTGACGCTGCGCGCCGGGGTCCAGCCGCGCATCCGGCCCAGCGGCGCGGCTTCCTCCAGCGCGATGCGGGTCAGGCTGCCACCACGCGCGGCGTGAAGGGCGATCAGCAGCGCCTCGGTCTCCAGCGTCACCGCGTTCACCACCAGCCGGGCCGGGGGCAGGGCGTCGATCAGCGTGGCCGAAGCGCCGCCGCCGACGAAGATCGCGTCGGGCGGCGGCAGGCCCGCCAGCGCCTCGGGCGCGCTGCCGTGCAGGGCACGCATCCGGCCGGCCAGCCCGAAGCCCTCGATATTCGCGGCGATATTGGCGATGCGGTCGGCGCGGGGCTCGACGGTCACGGCGCGGCCGCCGTTCAGGCACCACTCGACGCTGACCGAGCCCGAGCCGCCGCCGATGTCCCACAGCATCTCGCCCCCCCGCGGGCCAAGCGCCGCCAGCGTCATCGCCCGGACGCTGCGGCGGGTGATCTGGCCGTCATGGGCGAAACTGTCGTCGGGCAGGCCGAAGCCGCGCGGCAGGCCGGCGCCCGGCGGCAGGTCCGTCCCGTCCAGCGCCACCGCGACCGGGGCGGCGCAGTCCAGCGCGAAGCCCTGGGCGCGGGCCTGCCGGATGCGTTCGCGCGGGCCGCCAAGCGCCTCCAGCACCACCATGCGCGTCGCGCCCAGCCCCTGTGCCACCAGCCACTCCGCCAGGGCGGCCGGGGCGGCGCCGTCGCGCAGCAGGCAGATCGCCCGCGCGCCGCGCGCCATCACCGGGCGCAGCCGGGCCAGGGGTGCGGCGTGCAGGCCAAGGCAGGCGACCTCTTCCAGCCGCCAGCCCAGCCGTGCCGCGGCCAGCGGAAACGTGCCGGGCGCGGGAAAGGCCCGCCATTCGCCGGGGTCCAGAACGGCGGCGATGCTGCCGCCGGCGCCGTGCCAGAACGGATCGCCCGAGACCAGCGCCGCCACGCCTTGCCCGCGCAGGGCCAGCAGCGGGGCCAGGTCGAAGGGCACCGGCCATTCCCGGCCCCGCGGCCCCGCGATCCCCGCCAGGTCCAGGTGCCGCGGCGCGCCGAAGACGATTTCCGCCCGATCCAGCGCATCGCGGCTTGCAGGCGGCAGGCCGGCAAGGCCATCTTCCTGGATACCGATGATGGAAAGCCAGGGTTCAGGCATGACGCGCATCCTTTTGCTGGGCGGCACCACCGAGGCGGGGGCCATGGCCCGCGCGCTGGCCGAGGCCGGCCTGGATGCGGTCTATTCCTATGCCGGCCGCACCGCCAACCCGGTGGCGCAGCCCCTGCCCACGCGCATCGGCGGCTTCGGCGGGCCCGAGGGGCTGGCCGACCATCTGCGGGCCGAGCGCATCAGCCATGTCATCGACGCCACCCATCCCTTTGCCGAGGGCATGAGCCGCAATGCCGTCGCCGCCTGCTGCGCGACCGGCACGGCGCTGATCGCGCTGGAGCGGCCGCCCTGGGTGGCCGAGCCGGGCGACCGCTGGACCCGCGTCGCCGATTACGAGGCCGCCGCCCGCGCGCTGCCGGGCGACGGCTCGGCGGTGTTCCTGGCCATCGGGCGGCAGAACCTGCAGCCCTTCGTCGGGCTGAACCATGTCTGGATGCTGCGTTTCGCCGAGGTGGCGGCGCATCCCTTGCGCGACGCCACGCTGATCGTCTCGCGCGGGCCGTTCACCGTCGCGGGCGACATCGCGCTGATGCGGCGCCACGCCATCGCCCATGTCGTCGCCAAGAATGCCGGGGGCCAGGCCGCCCAGGCCAAGCTGGCTGCCGCCCGCGCGCTGGGCCTGCCGGTGGTGATGATCGACCGTCCCGTGCTGCCGCTGCGCCGCGTCGTCGCCACGCCGGCCGAGGTGATGGCCTGGCTTCATGGCACGGATCGCGGCGTATAGACCCAGGGGCCGACCCGGCGGGTGGCGCTGTTGCCCAGGATGACGACGGTGCGCATGTCGGCCATCTCGGGGCGGGCCTCGGCCAGGGTGACGGTGCGGATCGCCTCGTCCGGGGTCGAGACGGCGCGGGCGAAGCAGATCAGCCGGTCCGGCCCGCAAGCCTCGCGCAGGATCTCCAGCACGCGGGCGAACCCCTCGGGCCGGGCCTTGGAGCGCGGGTTGTAGAAGGCCATGGCGAAATCCGCCTCGGCCGCCAGCCGCAGGCGCTTTTCGATCAGCGCCCAGGGCTTGAGATTGTCCGACAGGTTGATGGCGCAGAAGTCATGGCCCAGCGGCGCGCCCAGCCGGGCGCTGGCGGCCAGCATGGCGGTGATGCCGGGCAGGATGCGGATCTCGGGGGCGTCCCCGCGCCCCTCCAGCGCCTCGAACAGCGCCGAGGCCATGGCAAAGACCCCCGGATCGCCCGAGGAGACCACCACGACCCGCTTGCCCTCCGCCGCCAGGTCCAGCGCGAAGCGGGCGCGCTCCAGCTCGACCCGGTTGTCCGAGGGGTGCAGCGCCAGACCCGCGCGCGGGGCGACGCGGGCGACATAGGGGATATAGCCCACGATGTCGGTGGCCTGGGCCAGCGCCGCCCGGACCTCGGGCGTGACGAGATCGTCCGCGCCCGGCCCCAGGCCCGCCACCGCGACCCAGCCGCTCATTCCGCCGCATCCGCCGCAGAATCGGACAGCGGGCGGCGGCCGTTGCCATGCACCAGCACGGTGGCGAAATAGGGGCAGGCGTCCAGGTCGGCCTGCGCCAGCCGCGTCACGCGCTGGTTGGGCATGGTGCCGCGCTCGACCAGCCAGGCATCGGCCATGCGGCCGGCCGCGGCCAGCGCGCGGGCGATCTTGGGCAGGTTGCGGCCGGTCTTCATCACCACCACCGCATCGGCGGCGCGCATGTGGCGGGCCAGTTCCGCCTCGGGCAGGGTGCCCATCAGCACCGTCATCGCATCGTCGCCCCAGGTCATCGGCTGGCCGATGGCGTTCCAGCAGCCGGTCATGCCGGGGATGCCGGGGATGATCTCGACCGTGACGATGCCTTGCAGCCGGGCATGCAGATGCATGAACGAGCCGTAGAACAGCGGGTCGCCCTCGCACAGCACCACCACGTCGCTGTCGGCGGCCAGGGCGGCCAGCCGCGCGGTCCAGTCGTCGTAGAAACCCGAAAGCAGCCGGTTGTATTCCGGGCTGTCGAAGGGGATCTCGGTCGTGACCGGATATTCCATCGCATGTTCGACCACGTCCGGGGCCAGCATCCCTGCCACGATGCGGCGGGCCTGGCCGGCGCGGCCCTTCTTGCGGAAATAGGCGATCTGCCGCGCGCCGCGGATGGCGCGGTCGGCGCGGACCGAAATCAGGTCGGGATCGCCGGGACCGAGGCCCGCGCAGATGATCTTTCCGGTTCGGGGGCCCATGGCTATTCCTTTCGGCTGGCCAGCGCGTTGACGGCGGCGACGGTGATGGCCGAGCCGCCCAGCCGCCCGCGCACGATCAGCGCCGGCGCCGGCAGGTCGTCCATCAGCGCGGCCTTGGATTCCGCCGCGCCGACGAAGCCCACCGGGCAGCCGATGATCGCGGCCGGGCGCGGGCAGGCCGGATCGCGGAGCATGTTGAGCAGGTGGAACAGCGCCGTCGGCGCATTGCCGATGGCGACCACGGCGCCATCCAGGTCGTCGCGCCACAGCTCCAGCGCCGCGGCGCTGCGGGTGTTGCCCATCCGGGCGGCGAGGTCCGGCACGCGCGGGTCTTGCAGCGTGCAGATGACCCGGTTTTCGGCGGGCAGGCGGGCGCGGGTGATGCCCTCGCTGACCATGCGCGCGTCGCAGAGGATCGGCGCGCCGCCTTCCAGCGCCTGGCGCGCCGCCGCGGCCATGCCGGGCGAGAATGCCACGTCGCGCTCCAGCCCCACCAGCCCGGCGGCATGGATCATGCGCACGACGACGGGCTCCTCTTCGGCGGTGAAGCGGGCGAGGTCGGCCTCGGCCCGGATGGTGGCGAAGGACTGCGCGTAGATCCGGGCGCCGTCGGTTTCGTATTGGTGCAGCATCGGGGTTCCCTGGGATTTTCGCGGCTATCTCATGCAAGCGGGCATTGGGCAAGGTCAGAGCGGGATGCGATGCGGCGCAAGCCCGCCCTGCGCGGCGGGATCGCGGGTGCCGCCGTCCCGGATCAGGTCGAAGCGGTCGGGCGCGGTGGCGACCAGCGTGACCGAGGCCGCGCCCCGATGCGCGCAGCCCTTGGCGCAGCCGCTGACATGCAGGCTTTGGCCGGGGGCAAGGCGCGGGGCGAGGCTGCGGGCCAGGGCGCGGACATCGGCCAAAGCCTGCGGGCAGCCGGGCGCGCCGGTGCAGGCATGGATGCGCAGGAGCGGGTCGTGGGGGTCGAGGATCGCGCCCTTGATCCGCGGGCGGGCCGCGCCTTCGATCAGCAGCGCGCGCCAGGGGGTCAGGCGCAAGGGGCCGATCGCGGCGGCGGCGGCCAGCTGCGCCGGCGTGATCTGGCCGAAGGCGAAGCCCAGCAGCCAGCCGTTCGGTGCCGGGCCGGGGTCGGGCGGATGGGCGCCGGCGGTTCCGGTGGCGCTGTCGCATGGGTATTTGGGCAACAGAGAAGACGGCAGCGGGGTCGCGCCATGGGGCGGGGCGGGGGCGCGGCGCAGGTGGTCGCGCATCCGCCCGCGGCCGTCCTGCACGCCGCCTTGCATGAACCAATGCGCCAGGGCGATGGCGCGGGTGGCGGCCTGGGCGGTGTTATCGGCCTTGAGCGCCCAGTCGGCGCCGTCCGGCAGGATCAGCCAGCCTGGGCCCTGCGGGCGCAGCCTGATGTCCGCGGGCGTGTCGGCCAGCACCGGCGGGTCGGCATCGACGGCAAAGCCGAACTTGCCGGGCACCTGCGGCGCATCGGGCGCGGTCATCGCCTGGGCGATGGCCTCGGCCAGTTGCCAGGCCGGGCCGCCCATCGGGGCGAAGGGCGACAGGATCACGTTGCGCCGTGCCTCGGATTCTGGGTCGTCGTCGATCAGGCCGATGCCGGCCAGGGCGGCGACGGTCGCCGCATGGCCGGAAGGGTCCAGCCCGCGCAGTTGCAGGTTGGCGCGGCTGGTCAGGTCCATCAGCCCGTTGCCGTGCCGGGCCGAGAGTGCCGCGATCAGCCGTGCCTGGTCCGGTTCCAGCCGGCCGTTCCGCGCCCGGATGCGCAGCACCAGCCCGTCGCCCGATTGCATCGGCCGCAGCGCGCCGGGGCACCAGCCCTTGACGGCGAAGCTCATGGCGCCAGCTCCGCCAGGACCGAGTTGCGGCGGCTGACCCAGAGGCCCGATTCGAGCAGCCGCGCGAAAAGCGCGCGCATGGCGGCGAGCGCGGCGGGGTTTTCGCGTTCCATGAAGGCCAGGACCTCGGGCCGGCCCAGCGTGGCGTCGTGATAGAGGTCGAAGAGATGGCCGGGCACCACGCCGGCCAGGTTGGCGAAGGCGGCCATGTGGTCCAGCGTCGCCGCGATCTCGGCCGCGCCGCGAAAGCCGTGCCGCATCATGCCGTCGGCCCAGGCCGGATTGGCGGCGCGGGCGCGGGTGACGCGGGCGATTTCCTCGGCCAGGGTCCGGGCCCGCGGCTGGTCCGGGCGGGTGGCGTCGAGGTGGTAGAGCGCCGGCCGCGCGGCGCCGATCCGCGCCATGGCAGCGGCGAAGCCCGCCTCATGCGCGGCATAGTCGCCGGCCAGCAGCAGGTCGGATTCCGGCAGGTCCTGCGCATGGACGAAGGCATCGGCCTGGGCCAAGCGGTCGCGGATCGCCTGCGGCTGGTGGGTGATCCGGCCATCGGCGGCGATGGCATGGGAGGAGGCGGCCAGCCAGGCCTCGCCCGCCGCCTGCCGCGCCTCGTCGGTGAAGCTCTCGGCCAGGTCGGCGATGCCGAGGCCGTAAAGGCCGGGCCTGGGGCCGAAGACGCGGGGCGCGCGGTTGCGATAGGGGTTGTCGGTTGGGGTTTCGTCGCGGGCCGCCAGCGCCTCGGCCCCGGTCTCGAAAAGCTGGGCGAGGCCGGGGAAGATGTCGCGAAACAGGCCCGAGACCCGCAGCGTCACGTCGATCCGCGGCCGGCCAAGCTCGGCCAGGGGCAGGATCTCGATGCCCGCGACCCGGCCCGAGGCGCCGTCCCAGCGCGGGCTGAGGCCGGCGAGATGCAGCGCCATGGCGAATTCCTCGCCCGCCGTGCGCATGGTGGCGCTGCCCCAGAGGTCCACGACCAGGCCGCGGGGCCAGTCGCCATGGTCCTGCAGGTGGCGGCGCAGCAGTTCCTCGGCCAGTTTCACCCCCTGGGCATGGGCATTGCGCGAGGGCACGGCGCGGGGATCGACGGTGAAAAGGTTGCGCCCGGTCGGCAGCACGTCCTGCCGCCCCCGCGCCGGCGAGCCCGAGGGGCCGGGGGCGACCCGCTGGCCGGCCAGCGCGCGCGCCAGCCCTTCGCGTTCGGCCGCGCCGCAGGGGCCGGTGCCATAGACATGCAGCCCGTCGCCGAAGCGGCTGTCCTTGAGATCGCAGAGGAAGCGGTCGATCAGCGGGATCGCCTCGGCCGCCGCGGCGTCGGGGGGCAGGCCCAGGTCGGTTTCCACCCCGGCGGCGCGGGCCTCGTCGCGGATCGCCGCGATCAGCCGGTCGCGGCGGCGCGGGTCCAGCCCGTCGGCGGTGGAATATTCGTCGAGCAGCCGTTCCAGATGCGCGAGGTTCTCGGGCACCGCGGAATCCGCCAGCGGCGGCGGCAGGTGGCCCAGCGTCACGGCGGAAAGCCGGCGCTTGGCCTGCGCGGCCTCGCCCGGATCGTTGACGATGAAGGGATAGACCACGGGCAGGTCGGCCAGCAGCGCCTCGGGCCAGCATTCGTCCGACAGGGCAACCGACTTGCCGGGCAGCCATTCCAGCGTGCCATGCGCGCCCATGTGGATCAGCACGTCCGCCTGCGTGCGCAGCCACAGGTAGAAGGCGACATATTCATGGCGCGGGGTGCGCGTCAGGTCGTGGTAGTCGTCGGCGCGGGTCTTTGCCTCGCCGCGTTCGGGTTGCAGGGCGATCAGGTCGGCGCCGTGGCGGAGGGCGGCGAAGCGGAAGCCGTCGGGGGGCTCGCCCCATGCGGCGGCGAGGTCGTCGCGCAGGCGTTGCGGCAGGCGGGCCAGCGCCCGGCGGTAGTCCGAGAGCGGCCAGTGGATGCGCTCGGCGGTCAGCCGCCGGCCCAGGTCGTCATGGGAAAGCCCGAGGATCGCGCCGCAGGAGGCCAGCGCGTCCAGTCCGACCGCATGGGCCAGCTGATGCGTCTTGCCGGGATAGGTGGACAGCACCACCGCGCGGCGTGTCGCCTGCCGCAGCCGGTGCCAGGCGGTGATCCGCGCCACCGCCGCGTCGATGCGGTCCGGGTCGGGGGCATGGATCACGCGGGCGAATTGCAGGTCGGGGTCGCGCTCTTGCGGTTCCTTGAAGCTGATCGCGCCCAGGAATATGCGGCCGTCCACCTCGGGCAGCACGACATGCATCGCCAGGTCGGCGGCGGAAAGCCCGCGGTCCTCGGCCGCCCAGAGGGCGCGGGGCGCGGTGGACAGCGCCACCTGAAAGACCGGGCAATCCGTGCCGTCGAAGGGCGTGGCGCCGGCATCGTCGCGGGCGGAAAAGGCGGTCAGGTTCACCACCGCGACAAGGCCGGGCAGGTGCGGCGCCAGCCAGTCGGCAAAGCCCGGCGCCTTCAGCGAGGGCGCAAAGACCCCGGTCGCGGCAAAGCCGGCCGTGCGCAGGGCGCGGATCATCGCATCCACCGGCGCAAGGTCCGCCGCGGTCAGGTAGCTGCGATAGAAGCTGACCAGCACGCCGGGTTCGGGGTCGGGCCGGGGGCGGTCGATGACGCCGCGGTCGGGATCGTAGAAGCCGAAGTCAGGGATCGTGGCCTGCCCCTGGACCGGGGCGGCGGGCAGGCCGGCGGCCCCGGCCAGTTCCGCCAGCGCCATCTGCGCCGCGACCGCGCCGCCCTGGTCGCAAAGCGCCGCCAGCCGATGCAGCAGCGGCAGCGGCAGGGTGGAAAACCGCTCCAGCGTCGGGTCGGGACGCCCGTCCGCCGGCAGGAAGGCCAGGGCGATCCCGCGGCGGCGGGCCAGATCCTGAAGGCTGGCGACGCCGTAATGCCAATAGGGCTCGCCGCCGATCAGCCGGACCAGCACGGCGCGGGCGCCGGAAAGCGTTGCCTCGCAATACTGATCGACCGAGACCGGGTGCCGCAGCGCCGAGAGGTTGCACAGCCGCAGCGAAGGCAGCCCCCCGGCAGCGCGATGCCAGCCCGCCGCGAAAGCGCCGAGGTCGCTGTCGGAATAGGACAGCACGACCAGGTCGGCGGGGCCTTGGCCGGGGTCGGTCGGAACCTCGGTCTCTTCCAGCCCACGGCTTTCGCGGAAGACGACATGCATCGTCAGGCAGCCAGGACCGCCCGGATCGCGGCCTCGTCGATGTCGTCATGTTCGGCGATCACCACCAGGCGCGAGGCGCGGGGGGCGTCGCCCCAGGGCCGGTCGTATTGGTGCCGCACCCGCTCGCCCACCGCCTGCACCAGAAGGCGCATGGGCTTGCCGGCGACGGCGACATGGCCCTTGACCCGCAGGATGTTCTGTTCGCGGGCCAGCCGCTCGATGCGGGCGGCAAGCTCGCCGGGGTCGGCGATCTCGGCCAGCTCGATCACCACCGAATCGAAATCGTCGTGTTCGTGGTCGTCGGCGCCGTCGTGGTGGCTGGGGCGGGCGGCCAGGTCATCCTCGGCCGCGGCACCCAGGCCCAGGATCACCCGCGGGTCGATCACCCCGTCGGTCAAGGGCAGGATCGGCAGCTTGCGCGGCGCCTCGGCCTCGATCACCGCGCGGGCGGCGGCCAGCCCGGCATCGCCGGCCAGGTCGGCCTTGGACAGCAGCACGATGTCGGCGCAGGCGATCTGGTCCTCGAACACCTCGGACAGGGGCGTCTCGTGGTCGAGGCTGTCGTCGGCGGCGCGCTGCGCCTCGACCGCGGCCTCGTCGGGGGCGAAGCGGCCCGCCGCCACCGCCTCGGCATCGGCGAGTGCGATCACCCCATCCACGGTGATGCGCGAGCGGATCGCCGGCCAGTCGAAGGCCTTCAGCAAGGGCTTGGGCAGGGCCAGGCCCGAGGTCTCGATCAGGATGTGGTCGGGCTTGACCGGCATCGCCATCAGCCGTTCCAGCGTCGGGATGAAATCGTCGGCGACGGTGCAGCAGATGCAACCGTTCGACAGCTCCATGATGTTCTCGGCCGGGCAATTCTCGTCGGCGCAGGATTTCAGGATCTCGCCGTCGACGCCCATGGTGCCGAATTCGTTGACCAGCACCGCCAGCCGCTTGCCCTGCGGCTGCGACATCAGGTGGCGGATCAGCGTGGTCTTGCCGGCGCCCAGAAAGCCGGTGATGACGGTGACGGGGGTCTTGGTCAGGTCGCTCATCTTCTATCCAATCGGGGGAATGCGCGCGAGGCTGCGCTTGCGGAAAATCGTGACGCGCTCGCGCCAGGGCACGATGCCGTCGGGGGCCTGGGCATAGGCGGCGGCGCCCAGCAGGATCTCGGTCGCGTCCTCGGCCGACATGCGGCCGTAGACATAGGTCCAGCGGCCCGGCGCCGACAGCGCGATGGCGGCGCCGTTGGCGCAGGCGGACAGGCATTCGACGGGGACGATGCGCACGCCGTCGGGGGCGCCTTCGGCCGCCAGCGCGTCATGCAGCCGCGCGCCGGGCACGGGCTCGCCCTCGGGGACGGGCTGGCCGGCGCGGCAGGTGATGCAGACATGCAGCGTGACGGTCATGCGCCCTTCATCCCTCAAGGCGGCACGAGGCAGGGGACCAGCGCCCAAGCCCCAGCGGGAACACCCCGTCCGCCGGTCAATCCTTCGCGCGCTGGCAGGTCTCCCGGCTTGCGGATTCGGGCCTGGGCCCACGGCCGCCCCGCCTTCCCGGCGTCTCGCCAGTGGCCTCGGGGCGACCTTTCCGGTCACGGTCGCGGGGGCGGCTGCTTCCAGGCGGTTGCCTGTCGCATTCCCTCTTCGCCTGTCGTAGGACAGGAACCAGCGCCTCTCGTCTGTGCGCGCCCGGTCCCGACTTGTCAAGCGAAGGAGTGCCCGATGCAGACCGACGACAATACCCGCCACGCCGAGAAGATGGCCCGGATCAAGGCCGCCCGCGACCGGATGATGGCCGAGAAGCAGGGCGAGAAGGGCCTGGTCATCGTCCATACCGGCAAGGGCAAGGGCAAGTCGTCCTCGGGCTTCGGCATGATCCTGCGCTGCATCGCCCATGGCATGCCCTGTGCGGTGGTGCAGTTCATCAAGGGCGCCTGGGACACCGGCGAGCGGCGGTTGCTGACCACGCATTTCGGCGACCTGTGCCAGTTCCACGCCATGGGCGAGGGCTTCACCTGGGAAACCCAGGACCGCGAGCGCGACATCGCCGCCGCCCGCGCCGGCTGGGAAAAGGCCAAGGAGCTGATCCGCGATCCGCAGATCCGCATGGTCCTGCTGGACGAGATCAACATCGCGCTGCGCTATGACTACCTGGACCTGGACGAGGTGCTGGATTTCCTGCGCAGCGAAAAGCCGCCGATGACGCATGTGGTCCTGACCGGACGCAACGCCAAGCCGGAACTGATCGAGCTTGCCGATCTTGTGTCCGAGATGGAGCAGGTCAAGCACCCCTTCCGCGATGGCATCAAGGCGCAACCGGGGGTGGAGTTCTAGCCTGTTTCCTGTCATCTGCCGCTTGTGCAGGACCAGTGAATTCGAAAGGATGTTCGGACATGTTTGCGAGACAAGGCCTTGTGGCGCTGCTGGCGATCTGCCCCGTCTCGGCGGCCTGGGCCGTGCCCGCCACCGAAGAGGGGGCCGCGCGGCTGAGCGGCGTTTTCCAGACCTATTTCGGCGGCACCGAGGGCGTGGTCGCCGTCACCCCCCAGGGCGAAAGCTATGAGCTGCGGATCGACCCGGCGCCGCTGCTGGCGCAGGTTCCGGCCGAGCAGGCCCAGGTCAGCGTCTCGGCCCTGACCTATCGGCTGACCGACAATGGCGACGGCAGCTGGGGCGTCAGCGAGGACCAGGTGCTGAGCTGGTCGGTGGTGGTGCCGCGCCTGTTCGAGCAGAAGGGCACGACCAAGGTCGAATCCACCGGCATCTGGGACGAGGGGCTGATGAGTTTCCGCGAACAGACGGCGGTGATGACGGATTACGTCATCGAGTCGGTGCAATATGCGCCCCCGCCGCCGCCCGGCGCCGAAGCCGCGCCCGAACAGCCCCCGGCCGAGCCCGAGGTGGTCTCGCGCGATCACCAGCGCACGGCGCGGATGGAGGTGTCGCTGACCGGCGCGCCCGGCAAGGCCGGCGGCGTCGACCAGGCCATGAGCTTCACCGCCGAGGGGCTGGAGCAGTCGCAGGAGATCCTGATGGGTCCGGGCGGCCAGCCGATGACCTTCCAGATCACCGCGCCCGGCTACGAGGGCAGCGGCCAGATCACCGGCGCGCGCACCGAAGGCATGCTGTCCCTGCTCGCCTGGTTCGTCGCCCATCCGTCCGAGGAGCTGATCAAGGGCTCGCAGGACGGGCTGCGCGACAAGCTGGCCGCCGCCATGCCGCTGTGGGACGACCTGTCGATGGACGCGGTCCTGCATGATCTGAAGATCGGCTCTCCGCTGGGCGAATTCGGCCTTGCCTCGACCAAGGTGACGGTCGGCCTGTCCGGCGCCACCGCCGATGGCCGGCTGCACGAACGGGTGGCGCTGTCGGGCGTGACCGTGCCCGAGGGCGTGCTGCCGCCCTGGGTCGAGCCGATCCTGCCGCAAGAGGTGACGCTGGACTTCACCGCCTCGGGCTTCGATCTGGCGGCGCCGGCGAAGATGCTGATCGAGGGCTTCGACCTGGCCGCCGAGGAACCCTTTGCGCGGCTGGTGCCCGAACAGCTGCAGGCGGCGCTGCTGCCCGGCGGCACGGCCGACCTGAAGCTTGCGCCGTCGCAGATCAAGGGCGACGGCTACCAGATCGACTACCGCGCGGACATCGCGGCCGGTCCGGGCGCGGCGCCCACCGGCGCGGCGCTGATCTCGGCCACGGGGCTCGACAAGGTCGAGGCGGCGCTGGCCGCGGCCCCGCCCGAAGAGGCCGCCCAGCCGCTGATGATGCTGCGCATGGCCCGCGCCATGGCCAAGCCCGGCGCGAGCGGCGAGAATGTCTGGGACATCCAGATGCCCGAGGGCGGCGGCCCCTTTACCGTCAACGGTCAGCCCATGGGCCCGGCCACCTCGCAGCCCTGAACCAAGCGGCCCCGCCCGATGCGGCGGGGCCTTTCAGCGCCGCTGCCAGCCGGGGGCGGTGTTTTCCTGCCAGCCGGTGCGGTGCAGCAGCGGCGTGTCGTCGGTGAACTCGGGCCAGCCGAGGCAGAGCAGCGCCGAGAACTCCCAGCTTTCGGGCACCGCCAGCAGCGGGCCGATCCGCGCGGGGTCGAGGATCGAGACCATGCCCAGGCCCAGGTTGCGCACCCGTGCCGCCAGCCACAGCGCATGGATCGCCATCGCCGTCGATTGCCGCAGGGTCTGCGGCATGGTGGCGCGGCCAAGGCCGTGGCCCTCGGACGGGTCGATCTCGGTAAAGACGGCCAGCCAGACCGGCGCGCGGTCCAGCCCGGCGAGCTTCAGCGCATCGTATTCCTGCCGCTGCCGGCCCTGGTAGCGGGCGGCGGCCCGGGCATTGCAGCGCAGGAAATCGGCGCGGATCGCGGCGCGCAGATCGGGGCTTTCGACCCGGATCACCCGCCAAGGCCGGGCATTGCCGACCGAGGGCGCCAGTTCCATCGCCGCGCGCAATTCCTCCAGCAGCGGCTCGGGGATCGGGTCGTCGCGGAAATGCCGCACGTCGCGGCGCCAGCGCAGGATGCGGTCCAGCGCCGCCTGGTCCTCGGGGCCGAACCGCATCATCAGGGCGTGGCGCAAATGGCGCTGTCGGGCAGGCCCTCGGCCCCGGCGCGGATGCCGACAGGGCGGTCGGGCACGGTCAGTTCCACGGCGAGCGGCCGGCCCGCCACGGTCAGCGGGCGGTGGTCGTTCGAGTTCAGCTCGACCCGCAGCCGGTCGCCGGCGGCGAGCATGTCGAGGTGATGGGCCGGGCCGTAGAGCCGGGCGATCTTGGCGCCGTTCAGGTAAAGATGCGCATGCCCCTCGCCGCGGCGATCGGCCAGCCCGGCATGTTCGGGGGCGAAGCAGAAGCCCTCGGCCTCGACGAACAGGTTCCAGCCGGCGGTGCTGTCGGGCTCCAGCCGGGCCGAGGCGGTGGCGCTGCCCGCGGGCAGGTCGATGGGCGCGCCGTGGTCATGCGCCGCGGCCTGGGTGCCGTGGCCACGCGCGCCGTGGTCGTGGCCGTCCAGCGTGATGCCGTTGGCGGCGGCGATGACGAAGCCCATGCCGCCGCCGAAGATCAGGCCGATCAGCAGCATCGGGATCGAACGATCCATGTCTTTTCCCCGCTTTCATGAAAGGCCGGGCGCGACAGGCACGCCCGGCCGAAAGGGTTGCGGCCCGGATCAGGCGGCTTGCGGCACCGGCGCGCGCTGGCTTTCGCGCTGCCAGAACCAGCCGGCCAGCAGGCCGAGCAGCGCCCAGGCCATGGCGCCGGCACCCAGGGCGCGCCCGGCGAATTCCGCCGAAAGCTCGGGCGGGACCGGGCCGGCATAGCTGTCCGGCTGCGGCGCGCCGATCACATGCGGCGCCAGGATCAGCACGATGGCCACGCCCCAGGCCGCCCAGCCCTTGCCAAAGGCGACCAGCCACAGCGCCAGCCCGGTGGCGGCGGCGGTGCCCAGCCACCAGATCGCGCGCAGCTGCACATCGGCGGCGGCGACGCCCGGCACTTCCGGCGCCAGGCCGAAGGCGGGGGCAAGCTGCATGGTCAGGTAGCCGGCCAGACCCCAAAGCAGCCCCTGCCGCGCCGTGACCGCGTTGCCCTGCGCCTCGGACAGCGCCATCAGCGCCACCAGCATCAGCCCGTAGCCGGCATAGACCATCATGGTGAACAGGACCGAAAGCATGTTGCGGGTCCATTCGAAGGGCCCCAAGTCCTGGTGCGCGCTGACGGCCTCGGCGCCGAAATGGGCCAGTTGGCCGGATTCATACAGTTCGGCATGCAGCAGCACGGGCTGCACGAACCAAAGCTGCAACAGGGCGGCAATCAGCCCCGTTGCAGCGCCAGCGATCAACCCGCTGGTCAGAATGCGCGAGAACATGTCAGTGGCAGGGGAAGCCGGTCGCGTGACGCACGTCATGGGCGGCGTCATGCAGGGTCTCGGCCTGCACCAGCCCGGACATGAAGATCAGCCCGAAGCCGATCGCGAAGGCGGCGATGGCGGGAAACAGGACCGAGGCGCGGCTGGCGCCGGCGGCGGTCATGGGTTTTGCGGTCATCTGCGACCCTTTCCTTTGGTCGTCCAACCCGACGACATTGCGGTTCCTGCATCGGCAGGTCTCCTGGCTTGCGGGTCACGGCAGACGCCCGCCTTCCCGGCCGGATGGCCAGTGGCGCGATGGACGTCCGCTCTCCGCCTACAGTCGCGGGGGCGGCTGCGGATTTGGCCCCTGGATGCCCCGGGGCCGCACCGCATTCCCTTTTGGCCCCGGAAAGGGGCACCGATACACGCGCATGTTACCTGCGATGCCGCGGCGGCGGCAAGCGGAATCGGGTGGCCGCTGCGGGCGGGGTCGAAGGCCGGGCGACGGGCCGGCGGGCGGCGCCGTCGCATGGGTATTTGGACAACGGAGAAGACGCCGGGGCATCGCGCGGGGGCGGGCGGAAGGGGCTTGTCCGAATCAGGGTGCCGGCGGCCAGTCCAGGTCGACCCAGACCAGCCGGTGCGCGGAAGCGGCCAGCGCGGCCTTGGCCAGCGGTCCCTCGGCCGGCCAGAACACGCCCGAGTCCAGCACCTTGAGCGGCCTTGCCGGCAGGACGTAATCGACGCGCAGGTTGCCCGGCGGCTTGTCGTCCGGCCAGTCGCCGGTATCCAGCGCCGGATCGCCCCGGTGGCCGTCGTTCACCCCGCCCTTGGCCGCCGCGCCGCCCGCGCTGCGGGGCAGGGGGTCGGTGACATGCGCCATGATCCGGGCCAGCGCCTCGGGCCGGCCTTCGCTGTCCAGGGGGTCGAGGTTCAGGTTCCCGGCCAGAACGAAGGGGCCGTCAGGCAGGTGATGCAGCCAGAACGCCAGCTCGTCATGGTTGCGTCGCCCGTTCAGATCCTCGGGCCCGTCGAAGACCGGCGGCGTCGCGGACATGGCCAAGAGGTGCAGCGGCCGGCCCGCGACCGTGACCACCGCATCCCAATGCGCGGTCGAGGACAGGCGGCGGATGGCCGCCACCTCCTCGGGCAGCGGCGGCATCAGGTTGTCGGGCAGGTCGCGCCACAGGAAATCCGTGTAATCCTTGACCGGACCGATGGGATGGCGCGACAGGATCGCCATGCCCCCCTGTCCCGAGAAGGTGCCGAAGCCCTGCGCATCGTCGGCCGTGCCCAGCCGCCCGTCGGCGTTCAGGTCGAGCCCGGTCGCCATGCCGGAATTCGGCCGGGCGGCGAAGCGGTGCGGATAGTCCAGCCCGGCCTGCGCCAGCCTGGCGGCAAAGGCGTCCAGCGCGCTGTCCTTGTAATCCCAGTCGAAATGCGTCAGCAACAGGATGTCGGGCCGGGTTTCCGCCAACACCTGCACCACGGCGTCGATCTGCGCATCCTTGCGGCCGAGGTCGCGCAACAAAAGCCCCGGCCCGTCGCGCGACAGGTCGGGGCTGAAGGTCGCGATCCGCAGCGGATCGGCCTGGGCGGCCAGGCCAAGGGCGGCCAGCAGGGCCGCCCCGGCAAGCAGCCTTACACCCAAGGCCGGCTCTGGGCCATCTGCGCCTCGTAGGCGTCGATGGCGGGGGCCTTTTCCATGGTCAGGCCGATGTCGTCCAGCCCGTTCAGCAGGCAGTGGCGGCGGAACGGGTCCAGCTCGAAGGGGAAGCTCTGCCCGTCCGAGGTGGTCACGGTCATGTTTTCCAGATCCACGGTCATGCGGGCGTTGGCGCCCTTCTTGGCGTCCTCCATCAGCACGTCCACCACCTCTGGCGGCATGACGATGGGCAGGATGCCGTTCTTGAAGCAGTTGTTGTAGAAGATGTCGGCGAAGCTGGTCGAGATCACGCAGCGGATGCCGAAATCCAGCAGCGCCCAGGGCGCGTGTTCGCGCGAGCTGCCGCAGCCGAAGTTGTCGCCGGCGACGATGATCTGGCTGTCGCGCCAGGCCGGCTGGTTCAGCACGAAATCCGGGATCTCGTTGCCCTGGGCGTCATAGCGCATCTCGTCGAACAGGTTCTTGCCCAGACCCGAGCGGTGGATCGTCTTCAGGAACTGTTTCGGGATGATCATGTCGGTGTCGATGTTGACCAGCGGCATGGGTGCCGCGATTCCGGTCAGGGTGGTGAACTTGTCCATGTCGTGATCCTCGCAGAATTGACTTGGGCCGCAGCGGCCCGTTAACCGAGACCCGTCCGGCGCCTTGCGCCATGGAAAGGGCTTCGCTGATGTTTTTCGGGTTTTCCAGCCTTGCGGCCCTGCGCGCCTGCATCGCGCGCGACTGGAGGCCGCAGATCGGAGACCCCGAGATCACCGGCTGGCTGACGGTGCTCTCTTACTTCCTGTGCTTCGTGCTGGCCGTCATGGTGCTGCGCCGCCGTCCGGCCGGCGCGGCGCGCGGGCTGTGGCTGACGATCGCCGGGCTGATGGCCTTCCTGGGGGTGAACAAGCAGCTGGACCTGCAGACCGCGCTGACCGCCACCGGACGCTGCATGGCGCGGGCGCAGGGCTGGTACGACGACCGCCATATGGTGCAGCTGGCCTTCATCGCCGGGCTGGTGCTGGGCGTGGCACTCGCGCTGGCCTGGACGACGAATGCCCTGCGCGGGCACATGCGCCGCAACGGCCCGGCCCTGCTGGGGCTGGCCGTGCTGTGCGGCTTCGTGCTGGTGCGCGCGGTGGGCTTTCATCATGTGGACAGGCTCATCAGCGCCGATTTCGCGAACATCAAATACAACTTCTGGTTCGAGAACGCCGGGCTCTGGCTGATTGCGATCAACGCCTTGATGCTGCTGCGGCGGGGCCGATAAGGCCCCGCGCCGCCCGCCATCAGACGGTTTCCGCCAGCAGTTCGCGCACGTCGGTCAGGTGGCCCCTGATCCCGGCTGCGGCCGCCATCACCGGCGACATCAGGTGGGTGCGGCCGCCCCGGCCCATGCGGCCCTCGAAGTTGCGGTTCGAGGTCGCGGCGCAGCGCTCGCCCGGCGCCAGCTGGTCGGGGTTCATGCCCAGGCACATCGAGCAGCCGGCCAGGCGCCATTCGAAGCCGGCGTCGATGAAGATCTTGTCCAGCCCCTCTTCCTCGGCCTGCATGCGCACCAGGCCCGAGCCCGGCACCACCATGCCGCGCACGCCCGGCGCCAGCCTGTGGCCTTTCAGGATGCCGGCGGCGGCGCGCAGATCCTCGATCCGGCCGTTGGTGCAGGAGCCGATGAAGACCGCGTCGATGCTGATCTCGTTCAGCGGCGTGCCCGGCTTCAGGCCCATGTAGTCCAGGCTGCGGCGCGCGGCCTCGACCTTGCCGCCCTCGAAATCCTCGGGCGCGGGCACCTTGCCGGTGATCGGCAGCACGTCCTCGGGCGAGGTGCCCCAGGTCACGACCGGGGCGATGTCCTCGCCGCGGATGGTGACGACCTTGTCCCAATGCGCGCCCTCGTCCGAGAACAGCGTTTTCCACCAGGCGACGGCGGCCTCCCATGCGGCGCCCTTCGGGGCGTGCGGGCGGCCCTTGACATATTCGAAGGTCTTTTCGTCCGGCGCGATCAGCCCGGCGCGGGCGCCGCCCTCGATCGCCATGTTGCAGACGGTCATGCGGCCTTCCATCGACAGGTCGCGGATCGCCTCGCCGCAATATTCGATGACATAGCCGGTGCCGCCGGCGGTGCCGGTGGCGCCGATCACCGACAGGGTGATGTCCTTGGCGGTCACGCCGGGACGCAGCTTGCCGGTGATCTCCACCTTCATGTTCTTGGATTTCTTCTGGATCAGCGTCTGGGTGGCCAGCACATGCTCGACCTCCGAGGTGCCGATGCCATGCGCCAGCGCGCCGAAGGCGCCATGCGTCGCGGTGTGGCTGTCGCCGCAGACCACGGTCATGCCGGGCAGGGTCCAGCCCTGCTCGGGGCCGACGATATGCACGATGCCCTGGCGGATGTCGTTCATCGGGTAATAGTTCAGCCCGAATTCGCGCGCGTTCTTGTCCAGCTCGGCGACCTGGATGCGGCCCTCGGGGTTCTCGATCCCGTCCACGCGGTCGGGCGTCGTGGGCACGTTGTGGTCCGGCACGGCGATGGTCTGGTCGGGGCGGCGCACCTTGCGCCCGGCCATGCGCAGCCCTTCGAAGGCCTGGGGCGAGGTCACCTCATGCACCAGGTGCCGGTCGATATAGAGGATGCAGGTGCCGTCCTCGGAACGCTCGACCACATGGGCGTCGAAGATCTTGTCGTAGAGGGTGCGGGGCGCGCCCGCGTTCGTGTTGCCGGTCATGGCTGTCTCTTTTCTGGAAGACTAGCTGGGAAAGGGCGGAGGGGGTGCCGCAGCCTGCAGCAGGGCGCGCGCAAGCGCCCGCTCCCGTCAAAGTCGGGCGGTGACGGACAGGCTTTCGCCGTAGAACCGGCCGGGCAGGCGGGCGCGGTCGTGAATGTCGAAATAGACGAATCCTCGCATAGGGGCATTAATAGGGCGATTTCACGTCATATTCAATATCGCCACACGGCCCTGTTAATTCCAAGTTGGGAAATGGTCCCTATCTTGGCGCCGAAAGACACGGGAAAGGGGACCGATCATGCTGATTCGCATCATCCTGCGGGCGATCCCGCTGATCTGCGTGGCCGTTTTCGCGCTGGCGGTGCATTGGGCGGACACGCCGCTGAAGCAGGCGCGGGCGGCGGCGGGTGCCGAAAGCCTGCATCTGGCCTGGGGCGCGGGGCAGGTCAGATGCGCCGATCCCTGGGGAAATCTGCCGGTTTCGACCTGCCCGCCGGCGGATGCGTCCAGAAATCCGCTGCGCCTGCATTGAGCGGGCGCGATTCCGTGCTACATTGGTAAGGCCCCGGCGCCGGGGGAGATCGGCGTGATGACCGGAGGATGAACCCTGTCCAATACCGTCTCGCCGGCCGCTGCGCCGGCTGCGACCACCGCGGAATCCGGGCTGACGAGCGATCAGCTACTGGACCGCATTCTTGCCTCTCTTGACGACGACAAGGCCGAGGATGTCGTGACCATCGACCTGCGCGGCCGCTCGGCCATGGCCGATCACATGGTGATCGCCTCGGGTCGGAACGCGCGGCAGGTGGCCTCGATCGCCGAAAAGCTGGTCGAGCGCCTGAAGGAACAGACCGGCCGCTCGGCCCGGATCGAGGGCAAGGAGACCGGCGATTGGGTGCTGATCGACACCGACGACGTGATCGTCCATGTCTTCCGCCCCGAGGTCCGCGAGTTCTATCAGCTGGAAAAGATGTGGATGCCCGCCGACGCCCTGCGTTCGGCCACGCTTGAGCGGCTGCGCGCCGAACACGCCGCCATCGAGGCCGGCAAGCACCAGATCTGATCCATGCGCATGGTCATTGCCGCGGTCGGGCGGCTGCGGCAGGGCCCCGAGGCGAAGCTGATCGCCGATTACCTGGACCGTCACGCCAAGGCGGGCCGCGGTCTGGGCCTGCCCCCCGTCACCCTGGCCGAGGTCGACGACCGTCGCGGCGGCGGCATGGCGGCCGAGGCGGCGCTGCTGGCCAGGGCCATTCCCGACGGTGCTGCCCTGGTGGTGCTGGACGAGCGCGGCCAGATGCTGAGTTCCCCCGAATTTGCCGCCCGCATCGCCGGCTGGCGCGACCAGGCGCGCGACATTGCCTTCGTGATCGGCGGCGCCGATGGCATCGACCCCGCCCTGCGCGACCGGGCCGACCTGGCGATCAGCTTCGGCCGCATGGTCTGGCCGCATATGCTGGTCCGCGTCATGCTGGCCGAGCAGATCTATCGCGCCACCACCATCCTGGCCGGCAGCCCCTATCACCGCGAATGACAAGCGGTTCAGATTGCTAGGATTTTAAGAAAACACCCGGCAAAGAGCGGGTGAAATCCGCCGGGAAACGGCTATGATGGGCATATCCAGATCAGTATCTTCGGGTGTGTCATGATTCCAACCGTTCACCAGATCCAAAGCCGGGCCGGTCCCGCCGCCACGCAGGCGGCGCGAGAGGTCGAAATCGTCGGTCCCACCCTTGCCCGCGCCCAGCCCGAGGTGCCCGCGGTCGAGGAATCCGGCGGCGTGGGGCAGGACATGCAGCTTGGCCGCCAGGGCATCGACCATTCGCGGCAGGCCGCATCGGCCCAGGCTGCGCAGGGCGGCGGCCCGGCCGCATCCGCGGCCGAGGATGCCGACGGGCCGCAGGATCGCGCGGTGTTTCGGGCCAAGGTGATCCGTTTCCTGACCGCGATCTATGGCGATGACGAATCCTTCCAGCGTGCGCTGAAGCTGGGCACCATCGTGATTCGCGCCGTCGAGGATCAGCCGGAACCCGAGATGCGGCCGGAACTGTCGCATGCGACCTATCGCCACGGCGCGGCCCAGGCGCAGCAGGCGCAGGCGGCGACGGAACGCCGGGGCGGCGGCCCGCCGCCGAATGTCGCGGCGGGCGATTTCGTGGCCTGGTGGCCGAAATAGCCCTGGCGGAAAGGCCGGGTTCGCCTGCCCGAGTCCTGCCCGAGTCCTGGCCGACGGGCGGCCGGCGCGCTTGCCGACCGGGATGCGCTCGGCCTGCGGGCCGGCCTGCTCCAGCACCGGCCTTCCCGAGGCGAGGTCGTCGTAAAGCACCACGTCCGCCTGGGCCAGCAGCCGCGCGGCGCGCAGGGTCAGGAGTTCGGGGTCGCCCGGACCCGAGGAGACGAAGCTGACAAGGCCGATCTGCTCACGCTGCCCCGGCTGTCCGACATGCTGGCGTCGTGATGCCTGCCCCGGTGCGATGCGATCCGCGGCGACGCTCCGGCGAGTTGGGTCCGTAGCGCGTGGCGGCGCCGGGGCGGGAAAGGCTGCCGAACGAAAAAGCGCCTGGGCGGGAAGGCCCGAACGAAAAGCGGCTGAGCGGGAAAGGTGCCCTACGAAAGATCCGCAGTCATTGTTGTGGCCCCCGGACGAAAGGCCCCCGGAGGATATAAAGGCCCCGAAGGATGGTGCCCTGCACCGGTAAGGGGGCCTGAATGGAAAGGGCCCGTGACCGGAAAGGGCCCGTGACCGAAATGGGCCGAGGCTGTGTGGAAATTCAGTCGAGCATGGTCGGGCACGGAACAATGTCCGCCTGCTGGCATTGCGGAGAGACTTTGTTCTAAGGCGGGCCGCCGTGAATGTATTTCTAAGGAAACTGTTCTTCGTGAATTTTCGGAGTTGGAGTTTTCACACAGCCTCGGCCGCGACCCCCAAAGGCCTGTGACCGAAGTAAAGGCCGCCGGGTCGGAAAGGTGGCCTGAACGGAAAGCGGCCTGAAAGGGCATCCGACCGAAGAAGGGGCCGACGAACGAAGCAGCTAGCGGAACGAAGAAGCCAGCGAAACGAAGCAGCTAGCGAAACGCGACCGCGCATGATCGGCCGCATGACCAGCCATTCAGCGCCCAAAGCTGCGCGAAGCCGGGTGCCCAGGATCTGGCCCCGGCCGGCGCCTGCCCCGTTTCAGGGGCAGGGCACGACCCAGTTGTCGATGATCTCGACCGCCTCGTCGGCGCTTTCGACGAAGCTGATCAGCTCCAGGTCCTCGGGGCTGATGGTGCCGGCCTCGGCCAGCGCCTGCCAGTTGATGACCTTGTGCCAGAATTCCGGCCCAAACAGGATGAAGGGCACCCGCCTCATGCGGCCGGTCTGGATCAGGGTCAGCGCCTCGAACATCTCGTCCATGGTGCCGAAGCCGCCCGGAAACACCGTGACCGCCTTGGCCCGCATCAGGAAATGCATCTTGCGGATGGCGAAATAGTGGAAGTTGAAGCACAGGTCCGGGGTCACATAGGCATTCGGCGTCTGTTCGTGCGGCAGCACGATGGACAGCCCGATCGAGGCGCCGCCGGCCTCGTGCGCGCCCAGGTTGCCCGCCTCCATCACCCCCGGCCCGCCGCCGGTGCAGATCACGTTCTCGGCGCCATAGCTTTTCAGGCTGCGCTCGGTCATCAGCCGGGCAAAGCGCCGCGCCTCGTCATAGTAATGCGACAGGGCGGCCAGGACCGGCGTGCGCGCGCCCTCGCGCCGCTCGGGCGAGGGGATGCGGGCGCCGCCGAACATCACCACGGTCGAGCGGATGCCGCGCGCATCCATGATCATCTGCGGCTTCAGCAACTCAAGCTGCAGCCGCACCGGGCGCAGCTCTTCGCGCAGCAGGAATTCGGTGTCGGTGAAGGCCAGCCGATAGGCCGGCGCGCGGGTCTGGGCCGTGTCGGGCGTGGTCTGCGCCACCGCCACGTCCTGATGGCTGTCGCGGAACGGGTGGCTGCGCTCGTCAAGTTCTGTCATCCAATCCTCTGGCCGAAACCGCCGCATTGCGCGGCCGCACCCCTCGGCTTATAGCCCTTGGGCAAGAGTTTCCACCGTTGAGAGGCCAGACCATGTCGAATGACGCCCTTGAAGCCGCCATCGAATCCGCCTGGGAGATCCGCGACCAGATCACCCCCGCCACCAGGGGCGAGGTCCGCGATGCCGTCGAGGCCACGCTGGAGGCGCTGGACAAGGGCGAACTGCGCGTCGCCGAAAAGCGCGGCAGCGACTGGCACGTCAACCAATGGGCGAAAAAGGCCGTGCTGCTGGGCTTTCGCCTGAAGGACATGGAGGTCCAGACGGGCGGGCCGCAGGGCGGCACCTGGTGGGACAAGGTGGACAGCAAGTTCGCCCATTGGGGCGAGGCGCAATGGAAGGTCGCCGGTTTCCGCGCGGTGCCGAACTGCGTCGTGCGCCGCTCGGCCTATATCGCCAAGGGCGTGGTGCTGATGCCCAGCTTCGTCAACCTGGGCGCTTATGTCGACGAGGGCACGATGGTCGATACCTGGGCCACCGTCGGCTCCTGCGCGCAGATCGGCAAGAACGTGCACCTGTCGGGCGGCGTCGGCATCGGCGGCGTGCTGGAGCCGATGCAGGCCGGCCCCACCATCATCGAGGACAATTGCTTCATCGGCGCGCGGTCCGAGGTGGTCGAGGGCTGCATCGTGCGCGAGGGCTCGGTCCTCGGCATGGGCGTCTTCATCGGCAAGTCCACCAAGATCGTCGACCGCGAGACCGGCGAGGTGATGTATGGCGAGGTTCCGGCGGGTTCGGTGGTCGTCGCCGGCTCGATGCCGTCGAAGAACGGCGTGAACCTCTATTGCGCGGTGATCGTCAAGCGGGTCGATGCGCAGACCCGCTCCAAGACCTCGATCAACGAGCTTCTGCGCGACTGAACCGTTGCGCCCCTGCACCGGGCTCGCCCTTGCGTGAGCCCGGCGTGAAACCCAAGCGCCGCCGCTGCGTTCAACCCGCACGAATGTCCTGAAAGCGGAGTTTCACATGCAGGGTTTGGGTTGGCTGGCCGCGATCATCGTCGGCGGTCTTGCGGGCTGGATCGCCAGCAGCATCATGAAGGCGGATACGGGGATCATCCTCAACGTCATCCTGGGCATCGTCGGCGCCATCGTCGGCAATGCGCTTCTGGGTCTGGTCGGGCTGAACGCCCAGGCCGGCAGCTGGCTGGCGCAGGGGGTCGCCGGGCTGATCGGGGCGGTGATCCTGATCTGGCTCTATCGCGCGGTGGCCGGATAGCGGAACCGGGCGGGGTCTTCCCGCCCCTTCCCGTCAGGCGGTGAAATCCGCCGCCTTCGCGCTGGTGAGGCGGAGCAGGTCGGCCGGCGCGATGGCAAAGACATGGCGCGGCGTGCCCGCCGCCGCCCAGACCAGGTCGAAATCCAGCAGGCGCGGGTCCAGCCAGGCCTCGATCTGCCGCAGATGCCCGACCGGGGCCACGCCGCCGATGGCAAAGCCGGTCTCGGCCCGGATCAGTTCGGCATCGGCCTTGCCCAGCCTTTGCCCGGCCACCTCGGTCGCCTTGGCCGGATCGACGCGATTGCCGCCTGCAGTCAGGAACAGCACGACATGGCCGCTTTCCTCGCCGCGGAAGATGATCGACTTGGCGATCTGGTCCAGCGCGCAGCCGACCGCCGCCGCCGCGCCCGCAGCGGTGCGGGCGCTGTCGTCGGTCTCGTGGATCCGGGCGGCAAGGCCCGCCGCCTCCAGCGCCGATCGCACCCGTCGCAAGCTCTTGCTCATTGTCACCTCCGTCCGTTTCGGGCGATATGACGGCAAATCGCGACGAAGGAAAAGCCATGCAACAGGTCTATACGCTTCTGGTCCAGGTCGGCCGCGCCACCGACGACGGCCTGCCGCAGGGCGCCACCGGCGCGGCGCTGGTCTGCTATGCCGCCGGCACGACCGAGGACGAGGCGGTGCGCGAGACGGTCGCCATCCTGAAGCAGGCCGGCCTTGCGCCGCTGGAAGTCATCGGCCACGGCAGCATCGACGAACGCCTGGCCGAGGGCCACGAAATCCCCGACGAAGAGCGTGCCCTGATGGACCGCGCGCTGGCCGAGAACGCGGTGATCGTGGCGCAGATGGAGCCGCTCTGGGACGAGCAGGGCTGATCCGCCCCTATCCAGCCGCGCCGGCCTGGGCTAGACTGGCTGCGAGCAGAGCAGGCAGAACAAGAACACGGAACGGACAGGCAGAATGACCAGACGCATCTCGCGCATCGCGACCATGGCCATCCTGATCGGCACGCTGGCCGGCTGCGGCGTGTCGCTGAACCAGGGACCGGGCGCCGCCGGCGGCCATTTCGGCGGGCTGCCCACGGCCGGGGGGCAGGGCTCCGAGGCCGGTTTCCAGAACTGGGTGCAAAGCTTCCGCCCGCGCGCGCTGGCCTCGGGCGTCTCGCCCGCGACCTTCGACCGGGCCATGGCCGGGGCGCATTACCAGCCGAGCATCGTCGCGCTGGACCGCAAGCAGAGCGAATTCACCAAGCCGATCTGGGACTATCTCGACGGCGCCATCGGCACGCGCGGCGCGACCGGCCGCGCCAAGGCCGCGCAATATGCAAGCACGCTTTCGGCCATCGAGGCGCGCTACGGCGTCCCGCGCGAGATCGTGCTGGCCGTCTGGGGCATGGAATCCAATTTCGGCGCCAACCGCGGCAATACGCAGATCGTCCCGGCGCTGGCGACGCTGGCCTATGACGGAAGGCGCGGCGAATTCTTCGCCGGCGAGCTGGTGGCGGCCTTGCGCATCATCCAGTCGGGCGACGTGGACAGCGCCCATATGGTCGGCAGCTGGGCCGGCGCCATGGGGCATACGCAGTTCATGCCCTCGTCCTTCCTCGGCCATGCCGTGGACTTCAACGGCGACGGCCGCCGCGACATCTGGTCGGACGACCCGACCGACGCGCTGGCCTCGACCGCCAGCTACCTGCGCCAGAACGGCTGGCGCCCCGGCCAGCCCTGGGGGACCGAGGTGATCCTGCCGCCGGGCTTCGACTTCAACCAGGCCGGAAAATCGGTGCAGCATTCGGGCAGCCAATGGGCGGCGATGGGCGTGCGCACGATCAGCGGGGCGCCGGTGCCCTCGGGCTCGATCCTGGCGCCGGCCGGGTCGCGGGGCCCGGCCTTCCTGATTACCGAGAACTTCCGTGCCATCCTGAAATACAACGCCTCGGACAGCTACGCCCTCGGCGTGGCCTATCTGGGCGAGGCGATCGCCGGCCGCCGCGGCATCCAGGGCAGCTGGCCGCGCGGCGACCGCACGCTGTCGAACAGCGAAAAGGCCGAGATCCAGCGCCTGCTGATGGCCCGCGGCTTCGACACCGGCGGCGTGGACGGCAAGCTCGGCAGCCAGTCGGCCGAGGCGATCAGGGCCTTCCAGCGCTCGCGCGGCGTGACGCCCGACGGCTATGCCGACACCCGCCTGCTGGCCATGCTGCGCAGCTAAGGCAAAAGGGCGGCCCCGAAAGCCGCCCTTGCGCATTTCTCCGTTGCCCAAATACCCATGCCGCCCGCGCCACCCGGCGCGGCGCGGGCCGTTCAGGCCAGGATCTCACGGAAATCGCCCAGAACCTGGGCATAGACATCGCGCTTGAAGGGCACGATGCCGTCGATCAGATCGGCCGCCCGCATCCATTGCCAGCGCTCGAACTCGGGATGGTCGGTGGCGATCCGCACCGCCTCATCCTCGCCCAGGAAGCGCATGGCGAACCATTTCTGCTTCTGCCCGCCATAGCGGCCCCTCCAGACCTTGCCCAGCAGCTCGGGCGGCAGGTCATAAGTCACCCAGCCGGGCGTTTCCATCAGCACGTCGACCAGGTCGGTGGTGACGCCGGTCTCCTCGACCAGCTCGCGCAGCGCCGCCTGGCGCGGGGTCTCGCCCTGGTCGATGCCGCCCTGCGGCATCTGCCAGGCCGGGCCGGGGTTGTCGATGCGCTGCCCGGCAAAGACCAGCCCCGCCGGGTTGATCAGCACCACCCCCGCGCAGGGGCGATAGGGCAGGCCCGAGGGGCCCAGCAGGTCCGCGCTCATTCCGCCTGCGCCCCCTGGGCTGCATCCTCGCCGGTGACGGCGGGCTTCGCGGCATCGGGCACGGCCTGGGCGTGATAGTCCACCGCCGCCAGGCCCTTGAGGATGTCCACCGCATAGGCCAGCTGGTAATCCTCCTCGCGCAGCTTGGCGGTGGCCTCGACCTGCTTGGCCTCTTCCTCGATCTGCTTGCGCTCTTCGTCGCTGATCGAATCGTTGTTCAGCGCGCCGCGCAGGTCGGCTTCCGAGTTCAGGAATTTCGAATCGGTCCGCGGCTGGCCGGCCTCTTCCTCGTCCTGGGGCTTGGGCGCGGGCTGTTCGACGATGATGTCGGGCTGGATGCCCAGCGACTGGATCGACCGGCCCGAGGGCGTGTAGTAGCGCGCCGTGGTCAGCCGGATGGCGCTGTCCGAGGTCACCGGCATCACCGTCTGCACCGAGCCCTTGCCGAAGCTCTTGGTGCCCACGACGATGGCGCGGCGATGGTCCTGCAGCGCGCCGGTGACGATCTCCGAGGCCGAGGCGGAGCCGCCGTTAATCAGCGTCACCATGGGCTTGCCCTGCGCCAGGTCGCCGGGCTTGGCGTTCCAGCGCTCGCTTTCCTCGGGCTTGCGGCCGCGGGTCGAGACGATCTCGCCCTTGTCGAGGAAGGCGTCCGAGACCTCGATGGCCTGGTTCAGCAGCCCGCCCGGATTGTTGCGCAGGTCCAGCACGAAGCCCGTCACCTTGTCGATGCCGCCGGCCTCCTTGATCGCCTTGTCCATCTCGGTCTTCAGGGTCGAGAAGGTCTCGTCGTTGAAGGTGGTGACGCGCAGCACCACGGCATGGCCCTCGATGCGGGTCTTGACCACGGTCAGCTTGATCGTGTCGCGGGTGATGGTCAGGTCGAAGGGCTCCTTCTCGCCCTCGCGCAGGATGGTGATCTTGATCTCGGACCCGACGGGGCCGCGCATCTTCTCGACCGCCTCGTCCAGGTTCATGCCCATCAGCGATTCGCCGTTCACATGGGTGATGTAGTCGCCGGCCTTGACCCCGGCCTCGGCCGCGGGCGTGTCGTCGATGGGCGAGATCACCTTGACCAGCCCGTCCTCCTGCCCGACCTCGATCCCCAGCCCGCCGAAGCTGCCGCGGGTCTGGGTCTGCATGTCGTCGTAATCCTTGGCCGACAGGAACGAGCTGTGCGGGTCGAGCGAGGTCAGCATGCCGTTGATCGCCGCCTCGATCAGCTTCTTGTCGTCCACCTGCTCGACGTAATCGGCGCGCACCCGTTCGAACACGTTGCCGAACAGGTCCAGCTGTTCATAGACCGAGGCGTTCCTGCCCGATTCCTGCGCGACCAGCGGGCCGGCGAATTGGGTGGCGACGGTGATGCCCGCAAGCGTGCCGATCGCCCCTGCCAGAAGATAATGTTTCATTCAGCTCCGTCCTGCCCGGTTGCGTTGCGGCTTGTCCCGTCCGCGGCCTCTCCGACAATGGGATTCATCACGAACCACTCTGCCGGGTCCAGTGTTTCCTTGCCCTTGCGAAGTTCAACATACAGTGTCTCGCTCTGTCCAGCACCGCCCCCGGCCGCGGCATCGGCGACGAATTCGGCGCCGAACTCCTGCGCGGGCGGCTCTTGCCCGCCCATCAGCCCCACCGGCTCTCCTGCCGTCAGGACGTCGCCCGTCTCGCCGAAGACCTGCGCCAGACCGGCGAATATCATCAGATACCCCCGCGCGGGCTCAACGATCATCACATTGCCGTAATCAAGCAGCGGACCGCGATAGCGGATTGTCGCAGGCCAGGGCAACGTGACCAGCGCGGCGGGCGCGGTGGCGATGACCATGCCCGGCCGGCGCACCCCCGCGGCATCGGGCTCGTCATAGCGGCGCAGCACCCGGCCCAGGGCCGGCAGCGGCAGACTGCCCTGCGCGCCTTCGAAATCGGCCATGGGCGCGCCCACGTCCTGCTCCATCCCGGCGATGCCCGAGGCGAAGGCGTCCAGCGTATCGGCCGATTCCACCAGCGCGGTCAATTCCCTGGGATCCTCGCCGAAGCGCACCGGCAGGCTGGAGCGGTCCGTCACCGCCGAGGCCAGAAGCCGCCGCGCCTCCTGCACCTGACCAAGCCCCTGCGCCAGCGTGTTCGCGGCGTTCAGCTGGATGGCGCGCACGGCGCGGATCTCCTCCAGCTTCTGCTGCATGTCGTGGGCCTCGGCTTCCAGCCCCGGCGCGACCGAGGACAGGATCATCCCCGCGCGGGCCGAGGATTCCGGCCCCGAGGGATGCAGCAGCAGCACGGTCTCGGGCGATTTCTGCATCGAGGTCATCACCCCCAGCACCCGGCCCAGCCGCTCGCGGCGGGCGTCGAACTCGGCCCGGATCTCCTGCTCGCGGATGCCGGCACGACGCAAACCCTCGCGCAGCGCGGCCATGCCCTGCTCATAGGCGCGGATCATCCGGGTCAGCGAGGCGACCTGGTCGTCCTCGGTCAGCGCCTCGTCCAGCTGGCCCACGGCGGCGCGCAGCATGTCGGCGGCCTCGGCCGCCTCCTGCGCGGCCAGGTCCAGGGGCGAATCGTCCTGCGCGGGCGTCGCCGGCTGCGCCGGGGCCATCGAGCCGATGGCAAGGGCCACCAGCACCGGCAAGAACAGCCTGGCTCTCATGCCCGCCCGATCAGCGAGGTGCCGGTCATCTCGGGCGGCAGGTCCAGGCCCATCAGGTCCAGCACCGTCGGCGCCACGTCGGCCAGCCGGCCGTTCCGCAGGCTCGCGCCCTCGGGCCCGCCGAAGACGATCACCGGAACCGGGTTGGTGGTGTGGGCGGTATGCGGGCCGCCGGTCTCGGGGTCGATGGTGGTTTCGCAATTGCCGTGGTCGGCGATGACCACCGCGGCGCCGCCGGCCTTTTCCAGCGCCGCCAGCATCATGCCCAGCCCCTTGTCCACCGCCTCGCAGGCGCGGATGGCGGCGGGCAGGCTGCCGGTATGCCCCACCATGTCCGGGTTGGCATAGTTCACCACGATCAGGTCGTAGCCCGCCTCGATGGCCTCGACCAGTTTTGCGCTGACCTCGGGCGCGGCCATCTCGGGCGCCAGGTCATAGGTCGCGACCTTGGGGCTGGCCGGCATGAAACGGTCCTCGCCCGGCTCGGGGGTTTCCTTGCCGCCGTTCAGGAAGAAGGTGACATGGGGATATTTCTCGGTCTCGGCCAGGCGGAACTGACGCAGGCCCTTGGCCGCGACCCAGGCGCCCAGGGTGTTGACCACCTGCCGCTTGGGATAGGCGGCCTGCATGTATTCGTCATGGCTGGCCGAGTAATCGACCATGCCCAGAAGCGCCGCCCATTGCGGCCGCCTGCCGGTGTCGAAGGCGGCGAAATCCGGCTGGCCGATGGCGGCCAGGATCTCGCGCGCGCGGTCGGCGCGGAAATTGAGGCAGAAGAAGCCGTCGCCATCCCGCGCGCCGGCATAGCCCTCGATCACGGTGGGCTGGATGAACTCGTCCGTCTCGTCGCGGGCATAGGCATCGGCCACGGCCTCGGCCGCATCCGGCGCGGGCAGCCCCTCGCCGCGCACCATGGCGCCGTAGGCGCGTGCGACGCGTTCCCAGCGGTTGTCGCGGTCCATGGCGTAATAGCGGCCGATGACGGTGCCGATGCGGGCGGCCTCGGGCAGGGCGCGCTGAAGCTCGGTAACGAAGCCCGCGGCCGAGGTAGGCGCCACGTCGCGGCCGTCGGTGACGGCATGGACCACCACCGGCACGCCCTTGTCGGCCACGGCGCGGGCGGCGGCGATGACGTGCTGGAGATGGCCATGCACGCCGCCGTCCGAGACGACGCCCATCAGATGCGCCGTGCCGCCGCTGGCCTTGAGCTTGCGGATGAACTCACCCAGCGCGGCATTCTCGTAGAAGCTGCCGTCCTCGATCGCCAGGTCGATCTGGCCCAGGTCCATGGCGACGACGCGGCCGGCGCCGATATTGGTATGCCCGACCTCGGAATTGCCCATCTGCCCCTTGGGCAGGCCGACGTCCGGGCCGAAGGTCACCAGCGTCCCATGCGGGCAGTCGCGCATCAGCCGGTCGAAATTCGGCGTCCTGGCCTGGTCGGGCGCGCTCTGTTCGGGGCGCGAGGAAATGCCCCAGCCATCGAGGATGCAAAGGACGACGGGTTTCGGACAGCTCATGCGTCACCTCTTTCGCGGGTCGCGATGCTTCTACGACTGCGGGGCGCGCGGGGCAAGGTCGCCGCGGATCTTGCCGGATTCGTGAAGCGCCCCGCCTTTCGGTGCTGTTGCATGGGTATTTATGCAACGAAGAAGCCCGCAGCCGGCCCAAGACTTCTTCGTTGTTCAAATACCCATGCGGCCGGGCCGCAGGCGCAAGACATGGCGTCTTAGGCGCGGGCCTCGGCCGCGATCTGGGCGGCGGATTTGCGGCCGCGCTCGGTCGCGGATTTCAGCTGGCCGCAGGCGGCCATGATGTCCTCGCCGCGGGGGGTGCGGATGGGCGAGGCATAGCCGGCCTTGTGGACGATGTCGGCGAAGGCCTCGATCCGCTCCCAGCTGGAGCGGCGATAGGGCGAGCCGGGCCATTCGTTGAACGGGATCAGGTTCACCTTGGCCGGGATGCCGCGGATCAGCCGGACCAGCCGGCGCGCATCCTCGTCGCTGTCGTTCACCCCGTCCAGCATCACATATTCGAAGGTGATGCGTTCCGAGTTCGACAGCCGCGGATAGTCGCGCAGCGCGTTGAGCAGCGTCTCGATGTTCCACTTCTTGTTCACGGGCACCAGCGTGTCGCGGGTCTCGTCGGTGGTGGCGTGGAAGCTGACGGCCAGAAGGCAGCCGATCTCTTCGGCGGTCTTGGCGATTTCGGGGACGATGCCGCTGGTCGACAGCGTGATGCGGCGGCGCGACAGGCTGATGCCCTCGCCATCCATCACCACCTTCATCGCGTCGCGGACATTGTCGAAGTTGTACAGCGGCTCGCCCATGCCCATCAGCACCACGTTCGAGACCAGCCGCGTCTCGTCCTTGGGCGCGCCGGGCTTCGGCCATTCGCCCAGGTCGTCGCGGGCGACCAGCACCTGGCCCACGATCTCGCCCGCGGTCAGGTTGCGCACCAGCTTCTGCGTGCCGGTATGGCAGAAGGAACAGGTCAGCGTGCAGCCCACCTGGCTGGAGATGCAAAGCGTGCCGCGGTTTTCCTCGGGGATGTAGACGGTCTCGACCTCGTGCCCGCCATTGATGCGCAACAGGTATTTGCGGGTGCCGTCGGCGCTGATCTGGCGGGTGACGATCTCGGGCAGCGCGATATCGAACCTCTCGGCCAGCAGGGCGCGGTAGTCCTTGGCCAGGTTGGTCATCTGCGCGAAGTCGCGCACGCCCCAGTGATAGATCCATTGCCAGATCTGGCCCACGCGCATCTTGGCCTGCCGTTCCGGGGTGCCGGCCTCGATCAGCGCCTCGTGCAACTGCGCGCGGGTCAGGCCGACGAGGTTCCGGCGCGCCGTCTCGGGCAGCTTGCGCGGGATGGTCAGCAGATCCTGGGTGATCGGGGCGGCGGGCGTGACTGGCGACGGGGCGTTCATGGCTGGCGGGTCCGGGCGGCGAAAGGGGCAATGGGCCTATATAGGGCAAGGCGGCCCAAAAGAAAACAGGGGCTCGCGCCCCTGTCCGCCGCGGTTCCCGCAGCTGTAGCTTATTTGCAGGCGGCCTGGGCCTTGTTCGTCGCGGCGGTGATGCCCGACAGGCTGAAGGTGTCCTTGGTCACGGTGCCCCGCGCCGAGCGCCCGGTCACCACCGCGGTCGAGCCCGCACGCAGCGCCGAGACCAGCTTGGCGTCGTCGGCCGGCGAGCCGGTCCATGCGCTTTCGCCCTCGGTGAACAGCTTGAAGACATTGCCGCCGATATTCACTTCGACCGCCGAATCGGGCGCGAAGGGATAGCCGCCCGAGAACGAGACCTCGCCCGACTGTCCGGGCCGATAGGCGACGTAAAGCCGGATGTCGCCGCGCGTCACTTCCTTGGGCTTGCCGCTGGAATCCAGGTTCTGGGTGGATTTCGGGGCCGACACTGCCCAGCATTCCTTGGGGCTGGTCGCCGAGAAGACGGTCCAGTCGCCCTCGGTCCCGATCACATTCGTCGAGTCCTGGGCCAGGACCGGCGAAGACGCGGCGATCGCAATTGCGGCGGCTGCCGCTGCGGCGCGCGGCGCGAATTTCAACATGCTCTGGCCTCCTGCCATGGTCCGGTTCGATCCGGCTTGTTGCCGATGATGGTGGTGTTTTCAACCATCTGGCGGCAAGATAATGCGAAAAGGAAGGCGTGAAAAACCCCCGTTTGCGGAAAATCGCGCGATTGTCAGAGGAAAAACAGCCATGACCGCAGCCAGACTCATCGAATTGTGGCGGGGCGGGATGCGCGAAAGCACCCATCTGGGCCATGTGGTGATCGCGGATGCGAACGGCATCGTCGAGGCCTGGGGCAATCCGGGGGCGGTGATCTATCCGCGCTCGTCCTGCAAGATGATCCAGGCGCTGCCGCTGGTCGAAAGCGGCGCGGCCGACCAGGCGGGGCTGGGTAGCGAGCATCTGGCGCTGGCCTGCGCCAGCCACAGCGGCGGGCGCCTCCATACCGAGCGGGTCGCGGCCTGGCTGTCGGGCCTGGGGCTTGATGACAGCGACCTGCGCTGCGGCGCGCATCTGCCGGCCGACCCGGCCGAGCGCAAGCGGCTGGTCTGCTCGGACGAGAGCCCCTGCCAGGTCCACAACAACTGCTCTGGCAAGCATGCCGGCTTCCTGACGCTCAAGCGGCACATGAACGCGGGGCCGGAATATGTCGAGATCGACCACCCCGTGCAGCGCGCCGTGCGCCGCGCCTTCGAGGAGGTGACGGGCGAGGTCGCCACCGGCTGGGGCATCGACGGTTGCTCGGCGCCGAATTTCGCCTGCACGGTCGAGGGGCTGGCCCATGCCATGGCCGGATTTGCGCAACCGGCGGCCGGCAAGCGCGGCCAAGCGCAGCGGCGCCTGGTCGAGGCGATGCTGGCCCATCCCGAACTGGTCGCCGGCGAGGGGCGGGCCTGCACCGAGTTGATGCGCGCCATGGACGGCCGTGCCGCGGTCAAGACCGGGGCCGAGGCGGTCTTCGTCGGCATCGTCCCCGAACGCGGGCTGGGGGTCGCGCTGAAGATCGCGGATGGCGGCACCCGCGGCGCCGAGGCTGCGATCACCGCGCTGATGGTGCATCTGGGCCTGCTGGAGGAAGCCCACCCGGTGGTGCAGAAATACCTGACTGCGCCCTTGCGCAACTGGCGCGGGTTGGCGACGGGCGAATTGCGCCGGGCGGAAGGGTTCCCGAGCTGATCCGGCCGCGGCTCCGGCGCGCAGCCTTCCCGAGCAGATCGGGGGCTTTGCCCCCGCGCGTTCCGCGCTCCCCCAGGATATTTCGACACGGAAGAAGCCAGGCGCCGGGCATTGCCTTTTTCCGAGGCCTTTTTCCGGGTTTCTTCCGTGGGCAAATATCCTGCGGGGGAAGCCCGTCGGGCTTGCCCGGCGGGCGTGGGGGCGCAAAGCCCCCATCCTTCAAAGAAGCTGCCAGACCAGCCGCAGCGCCAGCAGGGTCGAGGTCGCGACCAGCAGCGGCTTGATGACCCGCGCGCCGATCCGCATCGCCAGCCTTGCGCCCAGCAGGGCGCCGGCGATCTGCGCCACCGCCATGACGGCGCCGACCAGCCAGAGCGGCTTTCCTACCGCCGCAAAGGCGACCAGCCCGCCCAGGTTCGAGGCGAAGTTCAGCAGTTTCGTATGCGCCGTCGCCTTGAGGATGCCGTAGCCCGCCAGCATGACGAAGCCCAGCATGAAGAACGATCCCGTGCCTGGCCCGACCAGCCCGTCATAGAAGGCGACGAGGGGCACGACCGAGGCGGTGAAGGTGGCTGGGGTGATGCGGCGCATGCGGTCGGTATCGTCCAGTCCCGGCCTGAGGGCGAAGAAGGCGGCGATGCCGATCAGCACCACCGGCAGGCCGTAGCGCAGCGCCTGCGCCGGGATCCAGCTTACCAGCAGCGCGCCGCAGAGCCCCGCCGCGAAGGCGACCGCTGCCGCCCCGCTTTGCCCGCGCAGGTCCACGAGCCCGCTGCGGGCATAGGAGATCGCCGCCGTCGCCGCGCCGAAGACGCCCTGCACCTTGTTCGTCGCCAGCGCCTGCGCCGGGGGCAGGCCGGCCAGCATCAGGGCGGGGACGGTGATCAGCCCGCCTCCGCCGGCGATGGCATCGACGAAGCCGGCGGCGAAGGCGGCGCCGGCCAGCAGCAGCACGAGATCGAGGGAAAGTTCGAACATGCCGCCCCTTTGGGATGCCGCACGGGAAATGTAAAGCCGGCTCGGGCGGCGCGGCGGGATGCGCATTGGGGCATGCAGAAGCCGTTTGTGCCGGCGGCTTGAGTATTCGGGAAACGGTGAAGCCGCTCAGGCGCGGGGATGGGCGGCGCGATAGACGGCCAGCAGGTGGGCGTCGTCCACGCCGGTATAGACCTGGGTCGTGGACAGGCTGGCATGGCCCAGCAGTTCCTGGATCGTGCGCAGGTCGCCCCCCGCCGCCAGCAGATGCGTGGCGAAGGAATGGCGCAGCGCATGCGGCGTCGCCGTCGGCGGCAGGCCCAGCACCTGGCGCGCCTGGCGCATCGCGGCCGCGACCAGCGTCGGGTTGAGCCGGCCGCCGCGGGCGCCGCGGAAGAGCGGTTCCTTGGCTTGCAGCGAATAGGGGCAGAGCCGCAGGTACTCGGCGATGGCCTCGCGCGCGATGGGCAGGACCGGCACCTGTCTTTCGCGCCCGCCCTTGCCGCGGATGGTCAGCGCCTCGCGCAGGGGCCAGTCGGTGCCGTTCAGTCCCAGCGCCTCGGAGATGCGCAGCCCGCAGCCCCAGAGCAGCGTCAGCACCGCCGCGTCGCGGGCGGCGATCCAGGCCTCGGGATGGGCGCCGGCGGTGATCTTCAGCACGTCCTGCGCCTGTTGGGGCGCCAGCGGGCGGGGCAGCGAGCGGGTGTATTTCGGGCTGCGCGAGGCCAGCGCCCTGGAGGCGTCGAAGCCGTGCCGGTCGGCCATCCAGCGGATGAAGCTGCGCGTGGCCGAGAGCCTTCGCGCCAGCGAGCGGGCCGAAAGGCCGCGGCCGCGCTCGGCGGCGGCGAAGGCGCGCATGTCGGTCTGCGTCAGCCCGGCCAGCGTCGCCGGCAGCGCGGGTGTGCCGTGATAGCCGCCGAGGAACGAGAGGAAGGCCAGCAGGTCCGCCTGATAGGCGCGGATCGTGTGGTCCGAACGGTCGCGCGTCGCGCGCTCGCTGTCGAGCCAGCGCGCGAGGTTGTCGGCCATGGCCGGGGCCAGCGCCAAAGGCTCGGCCCCGCCGGTCATTTCCTGAGCCAGGAGATCAGCGCCAGCCGGAACGCCTGGCCGAAGAAGCGCAGCAGATCCGTGCCCTGGGCCGGGTTGAAGCGCCCGACATCGGCCGAGCCCATCAGCAGCAGCGCCGGGAAGCGGCCGGGGCCGAGGTCGATGGGCAGAAGCGCCTCGGACCGGATCGGCGCGCGGGCGTCGCCATGGAAGGGCAGGGTCTCGCGCACGACGCCGCGCAGCACGATGTCGTCGCCGCGCGGCATCCGCCGCCCGCCCGAGATCAGCCGCGCCACCGTGCCGGCGGGGGCGATCACCAGCGGGCTGCCGTCCTCTGGCTCGGGCACCTCGCCGCCCGATTCCATCACCAGCCGCAGGGTTTCCACCCGCAGGATCGGCGCGACGGCGATGTCGAGGTTTTCCAGGAACTCCTCGAAATCCGTCGGCTCCAGCAGCGACAGCACGGCGCGGTGGATGGTGTTCATCCCCGACTGGTTGTCATAGGCGGCCGAGATCACCGATTCATGCGCCGCCTCGAGCCGGTCGAGCCGCGCCTCCAGCGCCTGCATGGCGCGGCCGCGGATGTCGATGACGTTCTCGCCCACCTCGGCCTCGCGCGCGCCGATCAGCGCGCGCATCAGGTCGCGGTCGGAGAGGATCAGCTCGGGCTGCGCCAGCAGCCGGGCGCGGATGTCCTCGGTCAGTTCGGCCGCAGTCTGCTCGGTCATCAGACGATCTTCTGCCCGGTCTTGGCCCAGTCGGCGTTGAACTGTTCCAGGCCCCGGTCGGTCAGCACGTGATTCGCCATCGCCTTGATGACGGCGGGCGGCGCGGTGATCACGTCGGCGCCGATGCGGGCGGCGTCGGTGATGTGGTTCACCGAGCGGATCGAGGCGGCCAGGATTTCGGTCTGGAAGTCGTAATTGTCATAGATCTCGCGGATCTGGGCGATCAGTTCCATGCCGTCGAAGTTGATGTCGTCGAGTCGGCCGATGAAGGGGCTGATGAAGGTGGCGCCGGCCTTGGCGGCCAGGATCGCCTGCGCGGCGCTGAAGCACAGCGTCACGTTGACCTTGTGGCCCTGCGAGGACAGTGCCTTGCAGGCTTTCAGCCCGTCCCAGGTCAGCGGCACCTTGACGGTGATGTTCGGGGCGATCTTCACCAGGTGCTCGCCCTCGCGGATCATGTCCTCGGCCTTGGCGGCGACGACCTCGGCGCTGACCGGACCCTCGACGATGTCGCAGATCTCCTTGGTGACTTCCAGGATGTCGCGGCCCGATTTCAGGATCAGCGACGGGTTGGTGGTGACGCCGTCCACCATGCCAAGGTCGTTCAGCTCGCGGATGGCGGCGACGTCGGCGGTATCGACAAAGAATTTCATGCGGGGAAGCCCTTCTTGCGGTTTTGCCGTGGGTTTAGCGCATAACAGCCCGCGCGTGAAGTCCGGGCCGCGCGGCTTGCGGGGCAGAGGTCTTGCATGCCACTATCCCCGCCGCATGCAACCGGAGAATGACTTGGAAGCCTTTCAGCCCGATCTCGTCGCCCTGTTGCCGGCCCTGGCCGCCGGACCGTTGCTGGTGGGCAACTGGCCGCTGCTGCTGCTGATCGGCTGGGCCTTGCTGCCGGTCTGAGATGTCCCCGCCGCTTTTCTATCCCCATGGCGCGCGCATCGCGGTGCTGACGCAAGAGGTGGTAGGGGTCCTGGACTATCTCGCGCCCGAGGGCGGCGTGCGGCTGGGCCAGCTGGTGGTGGTGCCGCTGGGTCCGCGCCGGGTGATGGGTGCGGTCTGGGGACCGGGTGTCGGCGATTTCGATGCGGCGCGGCTGCGGCCGGTGGCGCGGCTGGTCGATGCGCCGCCGCTGGCGCCGGGGATGATCGAGTTCCTGACCCGCATGGGCGAATACACGCTGACGCCGCTGCCCTCGCTGTTGCGCATGGCGACGCGGGCGCCGGACCTGGACCAGCCGCCCTCGGCCCGGCGCATCATCCATCGCGCCGGGCCGGTGCCCGCGCGCATGACCGATGCCCGCGCCGCCGTGCTGCGGGTGATCGAGGATCACGGCGGCGCCGGCTTTGCGCCCGGCGAGCTGGCGCAGCTGGCCGGGGTCAGTCCGGGCGTGGTGCAGGGGCTGGTCAAGGCCGGCACGCTGGCCGAGGTGCTGGCGCCGCGCGACACCCCCTATCCGCAGCTGGACCCCGCCTTGCCGGGCAAGCCGCTGGCCGCCGACCAGGCCGAGGCGGCCGAGGCCCTGCGCGACGCCTTGCGCAGCCGCGCCTATGGCACCACGCTGCTGCGCGGCGTCACCGGCTCGGGCAAGACCGAGGTCTATCTGGAAGCCGTGGCGGAATGCCTGCGGCAGGGCCGGCAGGCGCTGGTGCTGCTGCCCGAGATCGCGCTTTCGGCCGAGTTCCTGGACCGGGTCGAGGCGCGTTTCGGCGCCCGGCCCGGCGAATGGCATTCCGGCATCACCCGCAGCGAGCGGCGGCGGCTCTGGACCATGGCGGCGCAGAACCATGTCGGGCTGGTGGTCGGCGCGCGCTCGGCGCTGTTCCTGCCCTTTGCCGACCTGGGCCTGATCGTCGTCGATGAGGAACACGATTCCAGCTACAAGCAGGAGGATGTCGTCTATTACAGCGCCCGCGACATGGCGGTGCTGCGCGCCAGCGTCGAGCAGGCGCAGGTGGTGCTGGCTTCGGCCACGCCCTCGGTCGAAAGCTGGGTGAATGCGGCCACCGGCAAATATCGCCGCCTGGACCTGCGCGCCCGCTACGGCACGGCGGACCTGCCCGAGATGGGCACCATCGACCTGCGCCAGCAAGAGATGGAAAAGGGCCGCTGGATCAGCCCGCGCCTGGCCGCCGAGATCGCGGCGCGCCGCGACAGGGGCGAGCAGTCGCTCTTGTTCCTGAACCGGCGCGGCTATGCGCCGATCACCGCCTGCCGCGCCTGCGGCCAGCAGATCGGCTGCGACCATTGCGACGCCCGCATGGTCGAGCATCGCTTCCAGAACCGCCTGGTCTGCCACCAATGCGGGGCGACCAAGCCGATCCCGGTGGCCTGCCCCAGCTGCGGGGTCGAGGGCAAGATGACCGCCATCGGGCCGGGGGTGGAACGGCTGGCCGAGGAAGTGGCCGAGCGCTTCCCCGAGGCGCGGTCGACGGTGCTGTCCTCGGACCTGTTCCATTCGGCGCGGGCCTTGAAGGAGGCGATCGCCGAGATCGGCGCAGGTGGCACCGACATCATCATCGGCACGCAGATCGTCGCCAAGGGCCACAACTTCCCGCGCCTGACGCTGGTCGGCGTGATCGACGCCGACCTGGGCCTGCAAGGCGCCGACCTGCGCGCGGCCGAGCGCAGCTTCCAGCTGATGCGGCAGGTCGCCGGCCGCGCCGGGCGCGAGGGCGGCGATGCGCGGGGGCTGGCGCTGTTGCAGACCTACCAGCCCGACCACCCGGTGATCCGCGCCATCCTGTCGGGCGAGGACGAGGCGTTCTGGGATGCCGAGGCGGCGGCGCGCCAGGCGGCGGGGATGCCGCCCTTCGGCCGGCTGGCGGGGATCATCCTGTCGCATCCCGACCAGCCCGTGGTCGAGGATTACGCCCGCGAGCTGGCCCGCCGCGCCGAGCCCCTGCGCGCCATCGGCGCCGAGCTTTTCGGTCCCGCGCCCGCGCCCATCGCCCGCATCCGCGCGCGCTACCGGGTGCGGATGCTGATCCGGGCGCCGCGGCAGGCACCCTTGCAAGGCGCGATCTCGCAATGGCTGGGCCTGGCGCCGAAGCCGCCCACAAACCTGCGGCTGGCGGTGGACATCGACCCGCAAAGCTTTCTGTAAGCGCAAGCCGCGCCCCGGCCCTGCGGCGGCTCGCATGACCGGCGCAAGCGGCTGGCCGACAAAGCGCCCGCCCGCATCTTCTTCGTATGGCTGAGTCTGGCGCGGAAGCCGCCAGCCAATCTGCGGCTGGCGGTGGACATCGACCCGCAAAGCTTTCTGCAAGCGCAAGCCGCGCCCCGGCCCTGCGGCGGCTCGCATGACCAGCGCAAGCGGCTGGCCGATGCAGCGCCCCGCCCGCATCTTCTTCGTATGGCTGGGTCTGGCGCCGAAGCACCCAGCCAATCTGCGGCTGGCGGTGGACATCGATCCGCAAAGCTTTCTGTAAGCGCAAGCCGCGCCCCGGCCCTGCGGCGGTTTCGCATGACCAGAGCAAGCGGCTGGCCGATGCAGCGCCCGCCCGCATCTTCTTCGCATGGCTGGGTCTGGCGCCGAAGCACCCAGCCAATCTGCGGCTGGCGGTGGACATCGATCCGCAAAGCTTTCTGCAAGCGCAAGCCGCGCCCCGGCCCTGCGGCGGCTCGCATGACCGGCGCAAGCGGCTGGCCGATGCAGCGCCCGGCCCGCATCTTCTTCGTTCTGCAAATACTCCCCGCGAGCTTTCCTGCAGCGCCGAGATCGCGGATCGGGGCCCGGCCGCGAAAGACCGGCGAGCCTGCATGATCTCCGGCTCCAGATGGGCCGGACCGGGCGGGCGCGGGGTCGTACCGATCGCGGCATGAAAAATCCCCAGGGACCGTTGGTCCCTGGGGCTGCAATCGTTACCACTACCGAACCCCTGGGCAAGCGTCGCCGGGCGCCGCCCAGGGGTTTAGTCCGGTTACGACCGCAGATCGAAGCGGTCGGCCTCCATCACCTTCACCCAGGCGGCGATGAAATCGGCGACGAACTTGCCGCCGTTGTCGTCCTGGGCATAGACCTCGGCATAGGAGCGCAGGATCGAGTTCGAGCCAAACACCAGATCCAGCCGCGTCGCCGTCCATTTCACCACGCCGGTCTTGCGGTCGCGGATCTCGTAGTGGTCGCCGGCCTTGGCCCAGGTATTGGCCATGTCGGTCAGGTTCACGAAGAAATCCGTGGTCAGCGCGCCTTCGCGGTCGGTGAAGACGCCGTGGCGGGTGCCGCCGTGATTGGTGCCCATGGCCCGCATGCCGCCGACCAGGACCACCATCTCGGGTGCGGTCAGCCCCATCAGCTGGGTGCGGTCCAGCATCAGCTCTTCGGGGGCGACGATATAGTCCTTTTTCAGCCAGTTGCGATAGCCGTCGTGGATCGGCTCCAGCACCGCGAAGCTGTCGGCATCGGTCATCGCATCCGTGGCGTCGCCGCGGCCGGGCGAGAAGGGCACCTCGACCTCATAGCCCGCCGCCTTGGCCGCCAGTTCCACGCCGACATTGCCGGCCAGGACGATGGTGTCGGCGAGGCTGGCGCCGAACTCGGCCGCCAGCGGCTCCAGCACCGCCAGCACACGGGCCAGCCGGTCGGGTTCGTTGCCTTCCCAGTCCTTTTGCGGGGCCAGGCGGATGCGCGCGCCATTGGCGCCGCCGCGATTGTCCGAGCCGCGGAAGGTGCGCGCCGAGTCCCAGGCGGTCGCCACCATCTCGGCCACCGTCAGCCCGCTTTCGGCGATGCGCGCCTTCAGGCCCGCGATGTTCCATTCGCGGTTGCCGGCGGGCACCGGATCCTGCCAGATCAGGTCTTCGGTCGGCGCCTCGGGGCCGATATAGCGCACCTTCGGCCCCATGTCGCGATGGGTCAGCTTGAACCAGGCCCGCGCGAAGACTTCCGAGAAATAGTCCGGGTCGTTGTAGAAGCGCAGCGAGATCTCGCGATAGATCGGGTCCATCTTCATCGCCATGTCGGCATCCGTCATGATCGGGTTGTAGCGGATCGAGGGATCCTCGACATCGACCGGCTTGTCTTCTTCCTTGATGTTGACCGGCTCCCACTGCCAGGCGCCGGCGGGGGATTTCCGCAGCTCCCAGTCATAGGTGAAGAGCAGGTAGAAGAAGCCGTTGTCCCATTGGGTCGGATGGGTGGTCCAGGCGCCCTCGATGCCCGAGGTCATGGTATAACGGCCCTTGCCCGACTTGTTGGAATTGGCCCAGCCCAGGCCCTGTTCGCAGACATCGGCCGCTTCCGGGTCGGCGCCCAGCAGTTCGGCCTTGCCGTTGCCGTGGCATTTGCCGACGGTGTGGCCGCCCGCGGTCAGCGCCACGGTTTCTTCGTCGTTCATCGCCATGCGGGCGAAGGTCTCGCGCACCTGGGCTGCGGTCTTCAGCGGATCGGGGTTGCCGTTCACGCCCTCGGGGTTGACGTAGATCAGGCCCATCTGCACCGCGGCCAGCGGGTTTTCCATGGTCGTGGGGTCGTTCACGTCGCCGTAACGCTCGTCCGAGGGCGCCAGCCATTCCTTTTCCGCACCCCAGTAGGTGTCCTTCTCGGGGTGCCAGATGTCGTCGCGGCCAAAGGCGAAGCCATAGGTCTTGAGGCCCATGTTCTCATAGGCCACGGTGCCGGCCAGGATGATCAGATCGGCCCAGCTCAGCCGGTTGCCGTATTTCTTCTTGATCGGCCACAGCAGCCGGCGCGCCTTGTCCAGGCTGACGTTGTCGGGCCACGAGTTGATCGGGGCGAAGCGCTGGTTGCCGGTGCCGCCGCCGCCGCGGCCGTCGGCGATGCGATAGGTGCCGGCGGCGTGCCAGGACATGCGGATGAAGAGCCCGCCGTAATGGCCCCAGTCGGCCGGCCACCAGTCCTGGCTGTCGGTCATCAGCGCATGCAGGTCGCGCTTGACCGCGTCGAAGTCGAGATTGCGCACCTCGTTGCGATAGTCGAAGTCCTGGAGCGGGTTGGTCTTGCGGTCATGCTGGTGCAGGATGTCCAGGTTCAGCGCATTCGGCCACCAGTCCATGTTCGAGGTTCCCATGGCGGTGTTGCCGCCATGCATGACGGGGCATTTGCCCGCCGAGGGAATATCGTTGCCGTCCATGCTAGCTCTCCTTTGCTGGGCCGCGCCGCGGGGCGGCGCTGGTAGACCGGTGCGGATCGCGGCCGTCTTGTGGCTGCGACGGATGGCTCTTTCGAATCTACGCACCTTCTGGAGACAGGTTCTAGCAGCTTCAGAAATTGTTGGAATTTATAAATTTTAATAGTTTTAATAACTTTTTATTATGTAGGGTGCCGCAGTTTCGCGCCCCCTTGCGCCGGCCGGGCGCAGGGGGCCGCCTTTCCGGTGAAAAGGGTCAGTCGCGCGGCCGGGCGCGGTCCATCAGGCTGCGGATCCAGCGCCCCGAGGCCCAGCCCGCCGGCACGCCCAGAAGCAGCGCGGCGCCGGCGGCCTTGGCGGGTGCCAGCACCGGCAGGCCCAGCCAGCTTGTCAGCAGCGACAGCATGAACAGGTTGATCCAGACCGCCGCCGCCGCGAAGGGATAGAACAGCAGCGCCAGTTTCCAGGCCGGCCAGCCGTCAGTGGCTGGTTCCGTCCTCGAAGGTGATCTTGTTCCAGACATTGTATTTCCCCGAAGGCTTGCGCATCGGCAGCCGTTTCACCTCGTCCAGCGTCCCGGCATCATAGACCACGACCGCGCCCTCGTCCTCCCACAACGAGACCAGGACATGGCTGCCGTCGCGGGTGAATTCGCTATGGGCGAAGGTCTGGCCGGGAAAGGGCGCCAGCGTCTTGACGATTTCCAGCGTCTCCTTGTCGATGACATGCATCTCGTCCTTGTGCGGGCCGAAGAAGACGTCCGCCCAGACATAGGGGCTGGCGGCATGGCCGCGCAGGAAGAAGCCGGGGCCGTCGGTCTTGATCTGCTTGACCAGGCTCCAGTCCTGCATGTCGATGACCGAGATCACCCCCTCGCCCAGATGCGGGGTGGCCATGACGCGGCGGCCCCCCCGTTCCCACGTGATGCCCGAGCCCAGGTGCGGCATCCCCGGCAAGGGCAGTTCCGCCACCTTGTGCCCGTCGTCCAGGTCGATCGCCACGCCCTTGTCGCCCGCCCGGTTGGCGCCGATCAGCTGGCGGTAGTCGGGCGAGAAGAAGAAATCGTCCAGCGGCTCGTCGATCGGGATGCGGCGGATGGCCAGGTCGGCGGTCGCCACCTCCCAGATCTCGGGTGCGTCCTTCAGCGCCAGCACGAAGCTGCGGCGCTGCGGCGCCTGGTAGACGGCGCTGACCCGGCTGGGGGTGCCGCCGACCTCGGTCTCGATCAGCCGCAACGGGTTCAGGTCGGCGTCCAGGATGGTCAGGCTTTCGGGCAGGTAGTTTGCGACCGCGATGCGCTGGCCGTCCGGGCTGATGGCGATGTTGCGGCTGTTCAGCGCGGCGCGGATGCGGCCGACCTCGGCCAGCGACCAGATGTCGTATTTTTGCACCCAGCCGTCGCGCGACATGATGTAGACGAAGCGCCCGTCGGGGCTGAACTTCGGCCCGCCATGCACGGCGAAGGGGGTGGCGAAGCGGTCCAGGACCTCGAACGTGTCGCCGTCCAGCACGCTGACGTGATGGTCGCCGGTTTCCACCACCAGGGTGATGTTCAGCGGATCGGCGGCAAAGACCGGCTTGTCCGCGGGGTGGTAGTCGGCATTCATCTCGCGGCTGGCGGCGATCTGCTCGGCGCTCCAGTCCGGGCGGTGGTCCAACGGTGCGGTGACGTAGTCCACCAGCGCGGTGATGGCTTCCGGCGAAAGCCGGTCGGCAAAGCCCTCCATCTGGGTCGAGACCCGGCCCTGGGCGATCACCGCGTCGATGCCCTTCACCCGCCCCAGCGTCTCGGGGATCAGCGCCGGGCCGGTGCCGCCCAGCCGGTCCTCGCCATGGCAGGCGGCGCAATGTTCGGCGTAATCGGCGGCCGGGTCGGCCTGCGCCATCAGCGGCAGGGCAAGCAGCAGGCTAAAGGAAACGATGGGCCGGATCATGGCTTTTTCCCCGGAAAGGCGTGACGGCAAGGCGGCCCTGGTCGGCGCCCTCGGCGCCGATCTCGGAGCCCGAGAGATAGCAGGCCGGATCCTCGGCCCATGGATCGCCGGTCAGTTGCAGCGCGCGGATGCGGGTATTGCCGCCGCAGACCGCCTGATAGGCGCAGGCGCCGCAGCGCCCCTTCAGCGGCCGCGGCCGGGTGCGCAGCGTGGCCAGGATCGGGTCGTCCCCGGTCCAGATCGCGGAAAACGGCCGTTCCTTGACCGAGCCCAGCGTATAGTCCGACCAATAGGTATCGGGATGGACGCGGCCCTGCGGGTCGATGTTGCCGACCCCGAGCCCCGAGGAATTGCCGCCCCAGGCTTCCAGATGCGCGCGCAGATGCGCGACGGCGGCGGGTGCAAAGCGCGTCTCGGCCCAACGCAGGAAATAGACCGCATCGGCGTCGTTGTTGCCGGTGACGACCTCCAGCGGCTCGCCCCGCTCGACCGCCTGCCAGGCGCGGGCGATCAGCAGGTCCATGGCGCGGCGGGTGCGGGCATGTTCGGTATCCTCGCCCCGGTGCTTGTCGCCGCGCCCGGCATAGACCAGATGCGACAGGTAGAACTTGTCCACGCCCTCGTCGCGGCACAGGTCCAGCATGGCGGGCAGGTGATGGGCATTGCCCTCGGTGATGGTGAAGCGCAGGCCCACCTTGACGCCCTGCGCCTTGCAGGCGCGCACGCCGGCCAGCGCCTGGTCGAAGGCGCCCTCGACGCCGCGGAACCAGTCGTTCACCGCGCCGATCCCGTCCAGCGAGATGCCGACATAGTCGAAGCCCAGCCCGGCCAGCCGGTCCACGTTCTGCGCATTGATCTTGGTGCCGTTGGTGGACAGCGACAGGTGGCGGAAATCCAGCCGCCGCGCCTCGGCCGCCAGTTCCCAGAAGTCGAAGCGCGACATCGGCTCGCCCCCCGACAGGATCAGCGCCGGGATGCGGAAATCCGACAGATCCCGCAGCACCGCCATGGCCTGGTCATGCGAAAGCTCGCCCGGAAACGGCCGGTCGGCCGAGACGGTATAGCAATGGCGGCATTTCAGGTTGCAGCTGCGCGTCAGGTTCCAGATCACCACCGGGCGGACCGCATCCGGCCGGCTGCGGCGGCGCGGCGGCGAGGGGTCCAGAAGCTGCTGCATGTATTGGGTCAGGCGGAACATGGTTTGCCTTTCTTAGCCGTCCTTCAGGCGCAGGCCGGTCTTTTTCAGGATCCGGGTGGAATAGAGGATGTCGTCGGCCCGGCAGGCGGCGCCCAGCAGCGCGCGGACCTGGGCGCGCTTTTGCTCGACCTCGGCGCGGCTCTGGCCGTGCAGCATGGCGAACAGGTTGTAGCGCCAGACCGGCGCGCGCGGCCGCAGGTAGCAATGCGTCACGAAATCCAGCGCGCCCACCTTTTCGCCAAGGCCGGCCGCCTGCGCGTCCTCGACGTCCCAGACGCTCATGCCGTTCGCGGTCATTCCCAGCGCGTAGTGGTTGGGCGCGATGGCGATGCGGCGGATCACGCCGCGCGCATGCAGGATCGACAGCCTAGTGATGACCTGCGTCTCGGTGAGGCCCAGGTCGGCGGCGATCCGGGCGTAGGGCGCCTCGACCAGCGGCAGCCCGGCTTGCGTCGCGGCGATCAGCCGGCGGTCGGTATCGTCCAGGACCGTCATGCCGCCACCCGAAAGCCGATGAAAAACTCCTGCAGCTTGGGAAAGCGCCAGACGGTCAGCCCGGTCTCGGCCTCGATCTGCCCGGCGGTCTCGGCGATGGCTTCGGGCGTGGCGGTGGCCAGCACGAACCACATGTTCAGCGCATGGTCGCGGGCATAGTTATGCGCCACCTCGGGATGGGCGTTGACCAGATCGGCGATGCGGTCGAAATCCGCCTGCGGCGCGGAAAGCGCGCAAAGGCAGAAGGCCCCGCCCATCGCCGCGGCGTCGTAGAACGGGCCGAAGCGGGTGATGGCGCCGATCGCGCGCAGGCGTTCGAGCCGTTCGATCAGTTCGGCGCCGGTCAGGCCAAGCGCCGCGCCGGCATCGTCGAAGGGGCGGGGGGTCAGCGGAAACCCCTCTTGCAGGCTGTTCAGGATGGCGCGGTCGGTATCGTCCAGCGCCTCGGGGGGCAGGGTCTGGCGGCTCATGCGGCAACCTCGGCGATGACGGCGCCCCGCTGGCGAAAGCAGCGGGTCGAGAACAGGATGCGATGCGGCACGCCTTGCAGTTCGGGCAGGGCACGGGCCTGGACCAGCACCTCCATCGCCTCGGCGCGCGAGCGGGCGTGGATCATGCAGAACAGCGGCCAGCTCCACAGCCCCAGCACGCAGCGGCGCTGATAGCACAGCGTCACGCCGGGAACCCCGGCCAGCGCCGTGCCGGCGGCCTCGACCGCGGCTTCGGGCAGGCGCCAGACCACCATGGCGTTCTGGGTCCAGCCGAGCGCGCGATGGCGCACGATCACGCCGACGCGGGTCAGGATGCGGGCCTCGGCCAGCGCGCGGATGCGCGAGATCACCTCGGCCTCGCTGCGGTGCAGCGCCTGTCCCAGCGCGACGAAGGGGCGCGGCACCAGCGCCAGCCCGGTGGTCAGCGCCTGCATCAGCGCCTTGTCGCGCGGGCGCAGCGCGGCCAGATCGGCGGGCCGGTCCAGCGCCATGGTGCGGCGCGGGCCGAGCAGCGGAAAGCCCAGGTCGATGTTGAAGGCCCGCACCAGCGGCAGCGACAAGGGCAGCAGCCCCGTCGCCGTCTCGATCCGGGCCAGGCTTTCCTCCAGCGCGGCGGCATCGGGGGCGGTGGCGACGAACCACAGGTTCCAGTCGCTGCCCTCGCGCAGATAGGCGTGGTTGACGCCGGGCTCGGCCCCGACCAGTGCCGCGACCTTGTCGATGCGCCGCACCGGCACGCGCAGCGCGGCGAGCGTCGAGGCGCCGGCGGTGTTCGGCCGGCAGGTGGCGCCGATGCGGGCGATCAGCCCCTCGTCGCGCAGGCGGGTCAGGCGGGCGATCACCTCGGCCTCGCTGGTGTCGAGGCGGTGGGCGATGGCGGCGAAGGGCCGGGTCTCCAGCGGCAGGTCGCGCTGGAAACCGTCCAGCAGGCGCAGGTCCAGATCATCCATGTCATAACCCCGTGCGATGCGCGCGATCGGTGAAGAAGATGCCCGAGGGCGCGCGGGCCTCGATCTCGCCCAGAACCTCGCGGGTGCGGGTGTCGCGGATCTCGACCCGGTTCTCGTCGCGGACCGACAGCCAGACCTCGCGCCCCCGGGGGGCGAATTCCATGTGTAGCACGCCCTTGCCGGGGGTCAGCGTGTCCAGAACCTCGTGGGTCAGCACGTCCACCACCTGCAGCTTGTCATTGTCGGGCGGGGCGAAGTTCACCCAGACCTCGCGCTTGTCGGGGCGGGCCAGGGCAAAGACCGGCTGGCCGGCCAGCTCGGTGCGGCCGATCTCGGCCAGCCCGTCGGCATCGACCCAAAGCAGCTGGTGCAGCCCCACGGCAGGCAGGGCGAAAAGCCCGTCGGCCAGGGTCCAGCCTTGCAGATGCGGCATCTTGTAGACCGGCAGGTCGGGCTGGTCCTTGCCGTAGTCGGGCAGGAAGCGCGTGACCTTGGGCGGGTCTTGCCACAGGTCGACCTGCGTCAGCCCCTTTTCGCCGAAGAGCCCGACGATATAGTGCCGCCCGTCGTCGGTCAGCAGCGCGTCATAGGGGTTGGCGCCGATGCCTTCCAGCGTCGTCACCGCAGGCTGCGCCGGATCGGCGGAATGGTCGAGGATCCAGACCTCGCCCGTGTCCCAGGTAGCCACCACGAAGCGCGAGCCGGGCGCATCGGCGATGCCCACGGTCTTGGAGCCCATCGGCACGTCCGCCACCAGCTCCAGTGTCTCGGCGTCGAAGACCTTGACGCCGCCCGGCTCGTAATTCGCGACCGCGACCAGACGGCCGTCGTCCGAGATGGCGCCGCCGATGGAATTGCCGGCCTGCACCACGCGGCGGACCACCTGCCGGGTCAGGATGTCGACCTTGGTCAGCCCGCCGTCGCGGCCGAAGACATAGGCGAAGCGTTCGTCGGGGGAATAGACCAGGCTCGCGTGGGACAGGTCGCCCAGCCCCTCGATCCGGCCGAGCGCGGCGCGCTCGCTGCGGTCCACGACCAGCAGCGAGCCGGCCTCGCGCTCGACCACCAGGCCCAGGTCGCCGGTGCCGCGCAACTCGTCGGCCAGCGCCGGGCTGGCGATCATCAGGGCGGCCAGGAATGGCTTGAGCATCATTGCGTCTCCGTCGTCAGAAGGTAATCGGCGATCCAGCGCGCCTCGTCCTCGGTCAGCAGCGGGCGCCAGCCGGGCATGGCGGTGCCGGGCATGCCGTCCAGGATCACGCCGCTCAGATCCTCGGCATCGCGCCCGGCCAGCGCCTGGGCGGTGATCGGCCGGCCGAGCCCGCCGGTCAGCCGCAGCCCGTGGCACGAGCCGCAATCCTGCCGCACCAGATGGCGCAGCTGGTCCTGCCGCGCGGCATCGGGCGGGCCCGCCGCAGCGGTCCCGGCCAGCAGCACCAGCAGGAGCGCCAGCCTAGCCATGCGCCACCAGCCGCCATTCCGGGCGGTAAAGCCCCTGCGGCAGGGCGCAATCCTCGGCCATTGCCGCGACATGGCCGACCATGAACAGCACCGGCGCCGGCAGCGGCTCGCGCGCCAGGGCGGCGGCGATGCCCGACAGCGTGGCGCGCAGCCGCCGTTCCTGCGGGGTGCTGGCCTGCGACACGGCCAGCACCGGCAGGTCGGCCGGCATGCCGTGGCGGATCAGCTGGGCCGCGATCTCGGCCATGTTCGCCGCGCCCATGTAGACGGCCAGCGTGGTCTGCGGATCGGCCAGCGAGGCCCAGTCGAGGTCCAGCGCCGCGTCCCGCGCCCGGTGGCCGGTGACATGGCGCAGCCCGGTCGCCAGCCCGCGATGCGTCAGCGGAAAGCGGGCCGAAGCCGCCGCGCCCTGCGCCGCGGTGATGCCGGGCACATAGTCGCAGGGGATGCCGGCGCGGGTCACGGCCTCGAACTCCTCGCCGCCGCGGCCGAAGATGGTCGGATCGCCGCCCTTGAGCCGCGCCACGGCCAGGCCGGACAGGGCCAGCTCGACCAGAAGCGCGTTGATCTCATCCTGCGGCACGGGATGGAAGCCCGCCGCCTTGCCCACCGGGATGCGCCGGACATGGGCGGGGATGCAGGCCATCACCTCGTCCGAGACCAGCCGGTCATGCACCACCACATCCGCCTGCTGCAAAAGCCGCAGCGCCCGCAGCGTCAGCAACTCGGCGTCGCCCGGACCGGCGCCGATCAGATCGACCCTGCCCATCCGTGCCTTGCCCGCTGCCGCATCGTTCAAGTTGCGCGCGGCCATGCCTGGCGCCGCGCCGCCCGTCACCGTCTTGCCGGCCATGTCGAACCCCATTGAAATACTGCCGGGGCGGGGGCGCGAACGCCCCCACCTGGGTTGTGACCGCTCAATAGGTGTCGGTCATGGTGTTGTAGACGTTGAACTTGCCGGTGGGCGTCACCAGCCGCTCGTCCTTGATGACGTGCTTCAGCTCCAGCGTCTTGTCGTCCACCACGACCAGCGCCGATTCCTGGTCCTTGCCGTTCCAGACGCTGAACCAGACCTCGGTGCCGTCCTTGTTGAACTCGCCCTGCACGACGCGGGGCTGGCCCTCGGTGATGCCGGCCCATTCGGCGATGGGCAGGGTGGTGAACTCGGGGTCCGCGCCGTCGCCCGTCATCGCCTTGGTGTCGAAGACCGCGACCGAGCCCGAGATCTCGGCCTCGGGGTTCAGGGTCGCATCGACATAGAGGTATTGCGAATTCGGGTGCGTCTTGATGAACAGCGAGCCGCCCCCCAGCGCCGGGAAGCTGTCCAGGATCTTCCAGGCATTGTCGGGATGGCCCTCGGGATCGGTGCCGATCAGCGCCACCGAATCGTCGCCCATGTGCGAGGTCGCCCAGACCGGCCCGAAGGTCGGGTGGACGAAGTTCGCGCCGCGGCCCGGATGCGGGGTCTGGCCGCCGGTATCCTCGATCGCGACCAGCTTGCCTTCCTTGGTGTCGATCACCACCAGCTTGTTGCGGGCGTTCGCCGCGGTGATGAAGTAGCGGTGCGAGCCGTCCAGGCCGCCGTCGTGCAGGAAGCGCTCGGCGCTGATCTCGGTGGTCTTGAGGTTGTCGAGGTCGGTATAGTCCACCAGCAGGATCTTGCCCGTTTCCTTGACGTTCACGATGAACTCGGGCCGGTAGTGGCTGGCCAGGATCGCGGCGACGCGCGGCTCGGGGTGATATTCCTGCTCGTCATAGGTCATGCCGCGCGTGGACTGGATCTTTCTCGGCTCCAGCGTCTCGCCGTCCATGATGACGTATTGCGGCGGCCAATAGGCCCCGGCGATGGCGTATTTGTCCTCCCAGCCCTCCATCTTCGAGGTCTCGATGGAACGCGCCTCCGAGCCGATCTTGATCTCGGCGACGGTGGTGGGCTCCTTCATCCACAGGTCGATCATGTTGACCTTGCCGTCGCGGCCGATCACGAACAGATAGCGGCCCGAGGCGGACAGCCGGCTGATATGGACCGCATAGCCCGTATCGAGGACCGACTTGATCTCGTAGGTGGCGCCGTCGATCAGCGCGATCTGGCCGGCGTCGCGCAGGGTGACGCTGAACAGGTTTTCCAGATCCCAGTCGTTTTCCTGCTGGGTGGGGCGGTCTTCGGGCGCGACATGCACCTTCCAGGATTCGCGCATCTCCTTCATGCCGAATTCCGGCGGCGCGGCCGGGTCAAGAAGCAGGTAGTTCGCCATCAGGTCGACCTGCTCGGCCGAAAGATCGCCCGAGGTGCCCCAGTTCGGCATCCCCGCGGGCGAGCCGTAGGTGATGAAGCTTTGCAGGTAGTCGAAGCCCAGCTCGCGGGTCAGGTCGGGGGTCAGCGCCTTGCCGGTCGCGCCCTTGCGCAGGACGCCGTGGCAGCCGGCGCAGCGTTCGAAATAGATCTTGTTGGCCTCGTTATACTGGGCATCGGACAGGGCGGGGACGCCCTCGGGGGCGCCCGGCGCCGCGACGTCCTGCTGCGCAAGGTTGTCCAGCGAGGGCTCGTAGCGGTTGTCGGTGCGGGTCTTGTGGTCCTCCAGCGCGGCGGCTGGATCCTTTGGCGGGGCGGCCTGTTCCTGTGCGGAGGCCGCAAGCGGCCCAAGGACAAGGGCCAGGGCTGCCGAGGCCAGAAGGCCGGGTCTGGCGAATGGAGTCCTTTGTCTCATCTGGCTTTCCTATTTGCTGGCGCGCGTTCCCGTCGTTCCTGTGCGGAATTTGCGCGCAAGGCTTTGACCATTGTTAAGGCCGGGCTGCGGCATTCGCGCGATCAGCAGGAAAACCCTGGGATGCGGATGGCGATGCCCGTCAAATATCTTGTTGCACCCTGCCGCCTGCTGGCTGCGCTCCTGGCGCTGGTCCTGCTGATTCTGCCCGCCTGGGCCGAACCGCCCGCCGCCCCCGACGCGCGGCTGGCGCAGGCGCTGTTCGGCGCCGACGGGCCGGTGGTCCTGGACCGCCGCGAAACCCCGGTGCCGGGCTGGAGCGTCAGCCGCGACGGCCGGGCGCTGGGCATGATCGGCTCGACCTGGGAGATCGCGGCGACAACCGGCTATTCCGGCAAGCCGCTGGACGTGCTGGTCGCGGTCACGCCCAAGGGGGTCATCGCCGGCGCCAGGCTGGTGCGCCAGACCGAGCCGGTGCTGAGCCTCGGGATCTCGCAGGCGCATATCGCCGCCTATGTGGACGGGTTCCGCGGCGTCGACCTGTCGCAGGGCCAAGGGCGGGATCGCGGGCTGCCGCCGGTGATCTCGCGCGCGACGGTCTCGACCGGGGTGATTCGCGACGGCATCCTGCGCAGCGGCCGGGTGCTGGCGCAGGCGCAGGGGCTGGGCGGCGGCGGCATCGACCGCGTGGGCTACCGCCCCGCCACCTGGGCCGAACTGCTGGCCGAGGGGGCATTCGGCCATGCCTCGGTCTCGATGGCCGAGGCGGCGCGGGCCTTTGCCGGCGCCAAGGTGCCGGTCGAGCCATCGGAGGCGCCGTTCCTCGACCTTTATGCCGGGCTGATCGACCCGCCGACCGTCGGGCGCAACCTCTTGGGCGCGCAGGACTTCACCGCCGCCGTGGGCGCCTTGCAGCCGGGACAGGCGCTGGTGGCGGTGCTGTCGCGCGGCCTTTACAGCCCGCGCGGCACGGAATGGCGCCGCTCGGGCCGGTTCGAGCGCATCGCCTTCGAACAGGGCGCGCTGCGGATCGAGCCGGGCGACGGCGATTTCGTCATGGCCGAGACGCTGGCGCTGGCCGACGCACCGGCCTTCAAGGAAATCAGCCTGTTCCGGCTGAACATCGACCCTGCCGCCGGCGGCATCGACCCGCGCCGGCCCTTCGACCTGGTGGTGACGGCGACCCGGCCGCTGGCCGCGGGGGGCGAAGGCGCGCTGCCCATCCGCGCCACCATCCGCCTGCCCGCGGCCTATGCCGTCGCCGAGGCCCCCGCCGTCCCGTTGTGGCAGGAGTTCTGGCTGAAGAAGATCCCCGGCATCGCCATCGTCGGCGCCATGCTGTTCGTGCTGGCGCTGATCCTGTTCGGGCAAGAGGCGCTGGTGCGCCGGCCGATGCTGTGGCGGCGCGTGCGGCTGGGCTTTCTGGCCACCACGCTTTTCGTGCTGGGCTGGGGGCTGAACGGCCAGCTTTCGGTGGTGCAGGTGGTGGCCTTCCTGAACGCGCTGCTGTCCGGCTTTCGCTGGGAGACCTTCCTGATCGAGCCGATCATCTTCCTGATCTGGTCCGCCGTCGCCCTGGGGCTGCTGTTCTGGGGCCGCGGCGTGTTCTGTGGCTGGCTGTGCCCCTTCGGCGCGCTGCAAGAGCTGATGAACGCCGCCGCCCAGCGGCTGGGGGTGCGGCAGATCGCCGTGCCCCAGGCCCTGCACGAGCGGCTATGGGTCATCAAGTATACGCTGTTCGTCGCCATCGTCGCGCTGAGCTTCTACAGCATGGAGCAGGCGCTGATCCTGGCCGAGGTCGAGCCGTTCAAGACCGCGATCTCGATGCGCTTCCTGCGCGCCTGGCCCTTCGTGCTGTTCGCGCTTGCGGTGCTGGCGGGCGGGCTGTTCATCGAGCGGTTCTATTGCCGCTACCTGTGTCCCCTGGGCGCGGGGCTGGCGATCCCGGCCAAGCTGAAGATCTTCGACTGGCTCAAGCGCCGCCCGCAATGCGGCCGCGAATGCCGGCTGTGCGAGACGAAATGCACCGTCGGCGCCATCGACCCGCTGGGCCGGATCAACCCCAACGAATGCGTGCTGTGCCTGCGCTGCCAGGTGGTGATGAACGACCCCGGCACCTGCCCGGTGCTCAAGCGCCGCGCCCGCAGCCCCGCCCCGACCGGAGATGCGCCATGAACCGCCGTCGCTTCCTGCTGCTGACCGCCTGCGCCGCGCTGCCCGGCATGGCAGGCGCCGCACCCGCCGCGCCTTCCCAGGAATGGCGGGGCCGCGCCATGGGTGCCGATGTCACCCTGCGGCTGCATGGCGCAGGCCCGGCGCAGGCGCGCGGCTTCTTTGCCGAGGCGGCGCGGCTGCTGGCCCAGGTCGAAAACCTGTTCTCGCTGCATCGCGATTCGGACCTGGCGCGGCTGAACCGCGACGGGCGGCTGCGCTTTCCCGCCGCCGGCATGGTCGAGCTGCTGGCCCTGTCCGACCGGCTGCATCGCGCCACCGGCGGCGCCTTCGACCCCACCGTGCAGCCGCTGTGGCTGACGCGGGCGCAGGGCGGGGACGAGGCCGCGGCCCGTGCCCTGGCCGGCTGGGATTCGGTCGCCTGGTCGCGGGCCGAGGTGCGGCTGGCCCGCCCCGGCATGGCGCTGACCTTCAACGGCCTGGCGCAGGGCTGGGCCGCCGACAGGCTGGCCGAGGCGGCCGCGCGCCACGGCCTGACCGACCTGCTGATCGACGCGGGCGAGATGCGGGCCTTGGGTGCGGGCGGCTGGCGGGTGGGGCTGGCCGATGCCGCAGGGCGCGAACACCGCCGCATCCGGCTGGGCGACCGGGCGCTGGCGACCTCGTCGCCCGGCGGCACGCTGATCGGCCCGCGCGGCCTGCCGCATATCCTGGCGCCGGACGGCGGGGCGCCGCCTTGGGACACGATCTCGGTCAGCGCCGACAGCGCCGCCCTGGCCGACGGGCTTTCGACCGCGCTTTGCCTGATGCCGCCCGAGGCCGCCTGCGCGGCGCTGGCGCGCCTGCCGGGTTGCCGGATCGAGCTGGCGATCCCCGCGCCGCATGCGGAATTTCCCGGCAAGACCTCAAGCTTTTGCCTCGCTTGACTTTCATCAATGATCGACTCACGCTTGCCGGACAGTGAGGTCGTATCGAAAACAACAGATAGGGGACCCGCGTCATGAGCGAAATCATGACCAAGAACATGGCCCGGAACGTCTTCTACGGCGGGTCCATATTCTTCATCCTGATCTTTGGCGCGTTAACCGTGCATAGCCATATCTATGCCCGCACCAAGGCAGTGGATGAAAGCCAGCTCACCCCCTCGGTCGCCGAGGGCAAGCATATCTGGGAACGCAACGCCTGCATTGACTGCCATACCATCCTGGGCGAGGGCGCCTATTTCGCCCCCGAGCTTGGCAATGTGATGAAACGCTGGGGCGTGCAGGATGATCCCGAATCCGCCTTCGAGACGCTGAAGGGCTGGATGGAATCCATGCCCACCGGAATCGAGGGTCGCCGCCAGATGCCCCGCTTCGATCTGACGGACGAGGAATTCCGGGCGCTGTCGGATTTCCTGCTGTGGACCGGCACGATCAACACCCAGAACTGGCCACCGAACGACGCGGGCTGAGGGGGAAAACCGATGAGATACCATTCGCAACGCATCGCCTATGCCTATTTCCTGGTGGCCATGGCGCTTTTCGCCGTTCAGGTGATTTTCGGCCTGATCATGGGCTGGATCTATGTCAGCCCGAATTTCCTGTCCGAATTGCTGCCCTTTAATATCGCGCGGATGCTGCATACCAACAGCCTGGTCGTCTGGCTGCTCTTGGGCTTTTTCGGCGCGACCTATTACATCCTGCCCGAAGAGGCCGAGCGCGAAATCCATTCGCCGATGCTGGCCTATATCCAGCTGGGCATTTTCGTGCTGGGCACGCTGGGCGTGGTCGTGACCTATCTGTTCGACCTTTTCCATGGCCATTGGCTTTTGGGCAAGGAGGGGCGCGAGTTCCTGGAACAACCGAAATGGGTCAAGGTCGGCATCGCCGTGGCCGCGGTGATCTTCATGTACAACGTCAGCATGACCGCGCTGAAGGGCCGGCGGACGGCGGTCACGAACGTGCTGCTGATGGGCCTGTGGGGGCTGGTGCTGCTGTGGCTCTTTGCCTTCTACAACCCGGCGAACCTGGTCCTCGACAAGCAATACTGGTGGTGGGTGATCCACCTGTGGGTCGAGGGCGTGTGGGAGCTGATCATGGCCGCCATCCTCGCCTTCCTGATGCTCAAGCTGACCGGCGTGGACCGCGAGGTGGTCGAGAAATGGCTTTACGTCATCGTCGCCACGGCGCTGTTCTCGGGCATCCTGGGCACCGGGCACCATTACTACTGGATCGGCCTGCCGGCCTATTGGCAGTGGATCGGCTCGATCTTCTCGAGCTTCGAGATCGTGCCCTTCTTCGCGATGATGTCCTTTGCCTTCGTCATGGTCTGGAAGGGCCGGCGCGATCACCCGAACAAGGCGGCGCTGGTCTGGAGCCTGGGCTGCACCGTGCTGGCCTTCTTCGGGGCCGGGGTCTGGGGCTTCCTGCACACGCTGCACGGGGTGAACTACTATACCCACGGCACGCAGATCACCGCCGCGCATGGCCACCTGGCCTTCTATGGCGCCTATGTCTGCCTGGTGCTGGCGCTTGTGACCTATTGCATGCCGCTGATGAAGAACCGCGACCCCTACAACCAGGTGCTGAACATGGCCTCGTTCTGGCTGATGTCCTCGGGCATGGTGTTCATGACGGTGACGCTGACCTTCGCCGGCACGGTGCAGACCCATCTGCAGCGGGTCGAGGGCGGGTTCTTCATGGACGTGCAGGACGGGCTGGCGCTGTTCTACTGGATGCGCTTCGGCTCGGGCGTCGCGGTGGTGCTGGGCGCGCTGCTCTTCATCTATGCGGTGCTGTTCCCGCGCCGCGAGGTGGTCACAGCCGGCCCGGTGCAGGCGCACAAGGACGGCCATCTGGAGGCTGCGGAGTAAGCCATGAACGCCTATGCGAAACCCGAACGGAACGGGGCGGCCGACGCCCCCTTCTACCTGCCGCAGGGCGACGAGGTCGCGGTCTTCGAGGCCGCCGCCGCGAACGACCTGCCGGTGCTGCTGAAAGGCCCGACCGGCTGCGGCAAGACCCGCTTCGTCGCCCATATGGCGGCGCGGCTGGGCCGGCCGCTTTACACCGTGGCCTGCCATGACGACCTGTCGGCGGCCGACCTGATCGGCCGCTACCTGCTCAAGGGCGGCGAGACGGTCTGGACCGACGGTCCCCTGACCCGCGCCGTGCGCGAGGGCGCGATCTGCTATCTCGACGAGGTGGTCGAGGCGCGCAAGGACGTGACCGTCGTTCTGCACCCGCTGACCGACGACCGCCGCATCCTGCCCATCGACCGCACCGGCGAGGAAATCGAGGCGGCGCCCGGCTTCATGCTGGTCGCCTCCTACAACCCCGGCTACCAGAACATCCTCAAGACGCTGAAGCCTTCGACCCGGCAGCGCTTCGTGGCCATGGAGTTCGACTTTCCCGAACCCCGGCGCGAGGCCGAGATCGTGGCCCGCGAAAGCGGCCTCGACCGCGACCGCACCCTGGGGCTGGTGCGGCTGGCGGGCAAGATCCGCGGCCTCAAGGGCCAGGATCTGGAAGAGGGGGTCTCGACCCGGCTGGTGGTCTATGCCGCCAGCCTGGTCGCGCGGGGCATGTCCCTGGACCGCGCCATCGAGGCGGCGATGATCGAGCCCCTGACCGACGATGCCGAGGTCAAGCGCGGGTTGCGCGACCTGGCCGCGGCGATCTTCGGCTAAGGGAGGACGCCATCATGGGCCTGGACCTGGAACCCTGGGAACCCGAGGAAACCGTCGGCAAGCTCTGGCACGTCTGGGCCAGCAGCTTCGGCGCGCCGGAGGCGTTCGAGGATCAGGCGGTGGCGCTTTCCGAGGTCTCGGGGCGGCTCGCGGTGCTGTTCCGGGCCCTGGGCGGCGGCGCGGGGGTCGAGATCCGGCCCGCCGCCGCCCAGGCATCGCATCATCGCATCGGCTGGCTTCGCCGGCTGGGCACCCCGGCCGAGATGGTGCCGCGCGCAAGTTTCGACGGCGAGATCCTGCGCCTGCCGGAACGGCTGACGGCGCTGCCCTCGCGCCAGGCGAACGGGGCGCTTTACCTGTGGCTGGCGGCCTGCGCTGCGCATGGCAGCCCGGTGCCGCCGCAGGACGATCCGCTGCGCCGCGACCTGGCGCGGCTGGGCGCGGCGCGCCGGGCCGTCGCGGCGACGCTGGAGGATGCGCCGGGCCTGGCCGGGCTTTACGACGATCTGGCCAGGCTGGTGCTGTCCCTGCGCCCCGACCCGCCGCTGCCCCCGGCCGAGGCGGTGGTCGAGGCGCTGGCGCGCCATCTTCTGGGCGATCCCGCGCCGCTGCCGCCCCTGGCCCGCGACTGGCTGGCCGAGCTGGACGATCCGCAGGCCAGGGCGCCGCGCGACTATCACCCGATGCGGCCGGTGCCGCTTTGGCCCGACCTGGCCCTGCCCGAGACGACGCTGGCCGCGGCGCCGGGCGATGCGCCCGACGGCATCGCCGCCGACCCGGCCAGCGCGCGCATGTTCCGCGCCCGCCGCCGGCAGAGCGACCAGCCGCAGCGCCGCGACAGCCTGATCCTGCACAAGTTCGAGGCCCTGCTGAGCTGGGCCGACCTGATGAACCTCAACCGGCATGTCGACGATGACGATCAGGACGACGCGAAGAAGGCGGCCGAGGATCAGGAAGAACTGGGCCTTGGCCAGGTGTCGAAGGCACCGGCGACGCGTTTGCGGCTGCATCTCGATCTTGCGCCCGAGGATGCGGATCTTGAGGCGGTCGCCGGCATCCGCACCTATCCCGAATGGGATGCGCGGCGCGGCCGCTACCTTGCCGATCATGTGCGCGTGCTGGAAAACCGCGCGCCCGAGCATGACGAGGCGCTGACCCCGGACCCCCGTGCGCAAGCCCGCATCCGCGCCGTGCGCCGCCAGTTCGAGGCGCTGCGTCCCGGCCGCGTCACCACCACCGGCCACCGCGACGGCGAGGAACTGGACGCCGAGCTGACCGTCCGCGCCGCCGCCGACCTGCGCGCCACCGGCCAGGGCAGCGACCGCATCTGGCGCCAGTCCCGGCCGCTTGCACGCAACCTTGCGGTGTCGATCCTGCTCGACGTGTCGCGTTCCACCGAAAGCGCGGTGACGGGCCGCGCGGTGATCGAGATCGAGCGCGAGGCGCTGGCGGCGCTGGCCTGGGGGCTGGATGCCTGCGGCGACCGTTTCGCGGTCAACGCCTTTTCCTCGCTGAAGCGCGACCGGGTGTTCCTGACCGCCTGCAAGGATTTCGACGAACCGATGGGCGTCGCGGTCGAACGGCGCATCGCCGGGCTGCGGCCGCGCTTCTATACAAGGCTCGGCGCCGGCATCCGCCATGCCTCGGCCGGGCTGGCGCAGCAGGCCAGCAGCCGGCGGCTTTTGCTGGTCATCACCGACGGCAAGCCCAACGACCTCGACCATTACGAGGGTCGCCACGGCATCGAGGACAGCGCCATGGCGGTGCGCGAGGCGCGGCGCGCCGGCCATGCCGTGCATGGCATCACCGTGGACCGCGACGCGAAAAGCTGGTTTCCCCGCATCTTCGGCCAGGGCGGCTTTTCGCTGATCCCGCATCCCGACCGGCTGCTGGCGGCCCTGCCGGTGATCTATCGCCAGCTGGTGGCGTGATGCGGGTCCAGGATCTGCCGGGCGAGCCGATCATGTGGGTGCTGATCGCCTCGGAACTGCTGGTCTTTGCCGCCGGCATCACCGCCATGGCCGGGGTGCGGCTGACCGACCCGGCCGGCTTTGCCGCGGCGCAGGCGCAACTGCATGGCTGGATGGCGGCGCTGAACACGGCGATCCTGGTCAGCTCGGGCTTCTGCGCCGCCCTGGCCGAGCGCGCCTGCCACCGCGGCGACGGCCGCCGCGCGCGCATCGGGCTGGCGCTGGCCGCCCTGGGGGGCGCGGCCTTCCTGGCGGTGAAGGCGGTGGAATATGCCGGCGACCTGCGCGCGGGCCTGGGGATGGAGAGCCATCCGTTCTTCACCTTCTACTATCTGCTGACCGGCTTTCACGCCGCGCATGTGCTGTTCGGCATCGGCGTGCTGGCGCTGGTCGCGATCCGGTTGCGCCCCGAAGAGGTGCAGGCGGGCGCGGCCTTCTGGCACATGGTCGACCTGGTCTGGGTGCTGATCCTGCCGCCGGTCTACCTGCTGGGCTAGGGGATGGAATTGACGCGCATCTGGCTGACCCTGCTGGCGCTGACCGCCGCGACCACGGCGCTGGCCTTCGTGCCCGGCCCTGCCGCGGCGGCGGCGCTGCTGGCGGTGGCGTTCCTCAAGGCCCGCGCGATCCTGGGCGGCTTCCTGCATCTCGGCCGGGGCTCGGGCTGGCGCGCGGCCTTTACCGTGCCGCTGGCGATCTGGCTGGCGCTGGTCTGGGGGCTGCACGTCATATGACGGCCCCGCCGGTCAGCGACCCGGTTCGTCCCGGTCCTGCGGCGGATGGCCATGCGCCAGGTTGACGAGCTGGGTCTGGCTGTTGACCCCGGTCTTGACGAACAGCGCCTTTTGCTGGGTTCGCACCGTCTCGTGCGACAGCCCGGCCGCCTCGGCGATCTGCCTGAGGTTGAAGCCTTGCAGCAACCCGCCCAGCACCCTGCCTTCCGCGGCGGTCAGGTCATGGGCCAGGCGCAGCCGGTCGCGCTTTTGTTCAAGGTCCAGCCCGTGCAGCCCCGGATCGACCACCAGCATGACGCAGGGGCCAAGCAGCAGTTCCGACAATTCGTCACGGCGGATGCGGACCATGGTGATCGTGGCCTGCGCCGTCCTGAACTCTGCCAGCTTGCGCCCGGCGCGGTTGCGCGACAGCATCTTGCCCAGGCAGTCGTCGGCGGCCTGATCGACCAGCCCGACCGTGCCAAAGGGCGATTGCCGGACCGCCTGCCAAACCTTGTCCGAGAGTTGCGCGGCCGGCGACACCGGCAGGATCTTGCGATCCGCGCCGACGATCATCACCCCAAGGTCCAGCGATTGCGACAGCACCGCGGGCAGTTCCGCCAGCGCGCCCAGCCCCGAGCCGCGGCGGCACCAGGCCATGGCCCGGTGCAGGTGTGCGGAAATCCGGTTGAAGGTTTGCGACCATGCCTCGATCAGCGCGGACTGGCCCAGCGGGGCCATGATCGTCAGTGTCGCCGTGCCCGAACGCCGCGCATCCAGCAGCAGCCCCGCCGCCGTGTCCAGCCCCAGCGGCCTGAGGAAACCGTCGTGAAATTCGGTGCGCAGCAATTCGTCATGCGGCACCAGCCGATGCGCCGGCATGGACTGGCGCGACTGGGCCGCCATCGCCCGCTCCATCCAGGGGTTGCGGTGGGTATAGTAGTCCACATATTCCGCCAGCGCCTTTTCCGGCGCGCTGTTGTGCAGGATGGAGCAGCTGCCGTCGGCGCCCTGGTAGAACATCGCCCCCATGCCGCCCGGTGTTGCGCGCTCGATCTCGGCCAGGAAGTCGCGCCAGCTGCGCTCGCCCAGAAGGATCGCATAGATCAGGTCGGTCAGCCGTTCCTCGATGCCGTTCATGGACCGCCTGAAATGCCCCGCCTGCCTCTTGCTTTGCAGCCCTTGCCGCGGGCAGGGGGCGGGCCTTGTCCGGCCCGTGCATCCGACCCGGACGGGAATGCCGGGGTCGATGTTATTTTCGGATCCGCCCAGGTCAAGCGCCGATACCGGGCAAGGCCATGTTTTGGCCGCATTTTCGACAGCGCCGCGCCCCGCCGGCTACGCGGGGCAGCTGGCCATCCACCCGTCCGGGGCATAGACACAGGACTGATTCGCGGTCTGCCTTGCCTCGGCGGCCAGGCGGCGGGTGTCCTGCAAGGCGGCCGGGATGCCGGCGACGCATTCGGCGTCCCCGGCAGCCCTGGCCTCGGCCAGGCAGGTTTCCAGCACCGCAATGCCCTGTTCGCGCCGCATCATGCCATCTTGGCCGAGACATGGACCGAGCTGCCGCCTTGCGCGCCCAGGGGCAAGCAGCCGGTCGGAATAGTCGCGAAGCCGGCTGCTTGCCGCGCGGCCTTGCGGCCGCTGCTCGCATTTCCCGGTGCCGGGCCGGGATGCGCCTGCCGAGGCCGCTGCGGGCGTGTCCAGCGTGGCGGTTGCGCTTTGGATCGGCGACCCCGTGGCGGCGGGCGCAGCCTCGGCCGCCGAACGGCGCTGGGCGGCATCGTTCGGGCTGGCGGTCGCGACCTGAAGCCTGGCGTCGCGATAGGCATCCCCGCCGAAGGCCGCCCCCGGCAGGCCCACGGCCGCGGTCATCTCGCTCTGGTTCACCTGGTCGGCGGTTGCGGGGTCCAGCCCGGAGGTGTCGCAGGCCGACAACAGCATCAAGGGCGCCAAGGCACTGGCAAGAGCAAAGCCGCGGTGCGTTTCAACCTTTCCATGGAAAGCAATGCGCCGTCGCTATCGCGCAACCGCCGGCGGGCCTTCACCCGATGGGGCGAGGGCCGGCGCGGCGCGCGGTGATTTCCAATGCCGGGGGCGGCGGGTCAGTCCATGGCCAGCATGCGCAATTCGGCGATGTCGGCGATGGTGGCCTTGTCGGCCTCGACCTCGACGCCATGCTGGCGCAGCCGGGCGAAGGCGCGCGACAGGCTTTCGGGCTGCATGCCCAGGTGCCCGGCGATCAGGCGCTTGTTATAGGGCAGCCGGACTTCGGCCGGGCCGGCCACGGCATCCGACAGGTCGGCCAGGAACTGCGCCACCCGCTGCACCCCGGTATGGGCCTTGAGCTTTTCGATCTGGTCCACCAGCCCTTGCAGATGCACGAAGGTCGAGGCGAGCAGGCCGATGGCGAATTCCTGGTTCTCCAGCAGAAGCTGGCGCAGCCGCGCCCCGTCGATCTGCAGGACCGTGCAGTCCGACACCGCCTCGGCCGAGACGGGATAGGGCGTGCCGCGCAGCGCCATCGCCTCGGCGAAGCTGCGGTTGCGGCCCAGGATCGCCACCACCGCCTCGGACCCGCCGGGGGTCAGCCGCGACAGCTTGATGAAGCCGTTCAGCACGATGAACACCGCCCGCGCCGGATCGCCTTGCAGGAAGATGGTCTCGCCCTCGCGATAACTGCGGCGCTGGGCGTCCTTCAGCAGCTTGTCGCGCACTTCGGGGGCCAGCCCGTTCAGCAGAACGGATTTCTTCACCGCCTCGGGCAGGGGGGCGTTCATCGCAGCCTCATCCTTGGTTTCGCGCGGGGCCGAGTGTCGCACGAGCGGCGGGCGAGGAAAAGACCGTGCGTTCCACTCGGCATTTGCCGGCCATCAGGGCGACAGCCAATGCTCGCGCAAGGCGAAATCGCGGTCCAGCAGCACCAGCTCGGCCGGCCGGCCGGGTGCCAGCGTGCCATGACGGTCCTGCAAGCCCAGCAGTTCCGCGGGAATGGCCGAGGCCATGCGCAGCGCGCGTTCGGGTGCGATGCCGACCTGGCGGACCAGCACGGCGACGGCCTGCGGCAGCGTCAGGTCGGCGCCGGCCAGCGTGCCGTCGGCCAGCGTCAACCGCCCGTCGCGGCGCAGCACCTTGCGGCCGCCCAGTTCCATCTCGGTTAGATCGGTGCCGGCGAAGGCCATGCAGTCGCTGACCAGGAAGATGCCCTCGGGTCGCGCCCCCAGCGCCAGCCGCATCACCGCCGGATGGACGTGGATGCCGTCGGCGATCAGCCCGGCGCCCGCCTCGCCGGCCAGCACCGCGCCCACCAGCCCCGGCGCGCGGTTGCCGATCTGGCTCATGGCGTTGAACAGGTGCGTGGCGCAGCGGGCACCGGCGGCAAAGCCGGCCTGCGCCTGTTCGAAACTGCAATCGCTGTGGCCCAGGCTGACCACCGCGCCGGCCCCGGCAAGGGCGGCGATCTGCTGCGGGCTTGCCGCCTCGGGCGCCAGCGTCACCATCAGCGCCGGCAACTGCCGCGCGGCCTCGCACAGCCGGGCCAGGTCGTCCTCGGCCATCGGCCGGATCAGCGCCGGGTCGTGCGCGCCCTTGCGGCGCGGGTCGAGATGCGGCCCCTCCAGATGCAGACCCAGGAAGCCCGGCACCTGTGCCTTGGCCGCCGCGATCCCCAGCGCGATGACATGGGCGGTGGCCGCGGGCGTGTCGGTGATCAGCGTCGGCAGCACCCCGGCGGTGCCAAGCGCGCGATGCGCGGCGCAGATGCGGCGCAGCCCGTCCAGATCGGTCTGGCCGTCCAGCATCAGCCCGCCGCCGCCGTTCACCTGCAGGTCCAGGAAGGCCGGGGCCAGGATGCCCGTGACCGCCCGCCGCCCCTCGGCCGGGGCCTCGGGCTCGGGCAGGATGGCGGCGATTTCGCCCGCCTCGATCACCAGCGCATGACCGTCGAGGAAACGCGCACCGTCGAAGATGCGGGCGCCGGTCAGGACCTCGCGCGCCATCACACCGTCTCCGTCACCTTGCGCAGATGCGGCGGCGTGTCGGGGTCGAAGCCGCGCCGCCGCGCCAAGCCCTCGATGAAGGCGTAGAAGCCGGCGATGGTGACAAGCGGCGCCACCAGCGGATGCAGGCCGGGGACCGAGGGCAGGGTGACGGCGCCGCCGACCTCGGTGCCGGTGACGAAGACATCCGCGCCTTGCGCCGCCAGCCGCTCGGCCGTGGCCTTCAGCTGGGGCAGGGCGGCGTCCTCGATCCCCAGCGCCAGCACCGGAAAGCCGGCCTGCACGATGGCGGCGGGGCCGTGCAGCACCTCGGCGGCCGAATAGGCCTCGGCATGGATGCCCGAGGTCTCCTTGAACTTCAGCGCCGCTTCGCAGGCGATGGCGAAGCTGGGGCCGCGGCCGAGGACAAAGGCCGACGATGCCCGCGCCAGCCGCGCCGACAGCGGCGACCAGTCCAGCGCCACGGCCTGCGCCAGCCCTTCGGGCAGGGCGGCGACGGCGTCCTGCAAGGCGTGATCCTGCCGCCATTCCGCCAGCAGCGACAGGCCGGCCAGCACCGAGCAGACGAAGGTCTTGGTGGCGGCGACGCTTTTCTCCTCGCCCGCCTGCAGGGGCAGGCAATGGGCCGAAACCTGCGCCATCGGGCTGTCGGGGACATTGGTGATGGCGATGGACAGCGCGCCGCCCTGGCCCGAGGCGCGCATCATTTCGACCCCGTCCGGGCTGCGGCCGGATTGCGAGATGCCGATGCAGGCCGCCTTGCCCAGCCGCAGGGGCCGGCGATAGATCGAGGCGATGGAGGGCCCGACCGAGGCGACCGGCACGCCCGCCTCCAGCTCGATGGCGTATTTCAGATAGGTCGCGGCATGGTCGGACGACCCCCGCGCCACCGTCACCACCAGGTCGGGATCCTTGCGGCGCAGGGCGCTGGCGGCATCCAGCACCGCGTCGCGCGAACGGTCAAGGAAACGGGCGGCGGCTTCGGGGATCTCGGCCACTTCGCGCGCCATATGCGTCTGGCTCATCACGGGTTCCTTTCGCCTTCCGGGGCAAGTTTCAGTTCCACGGCGAAGTCATAGGCATCGCCGCGATAGAGCGAGCGGGTGAACTCGACCACCTTGCCCGAGGGCAGGTAGGAGATGCGTTCGATCCGCAGTCCGGCCACGCCGGGATTGACGCCCAGCAGCTCGGCGTCCTTGGCGTTCAGGTTCGCGGCCGAGATGCGCTGCACCGCCCGCACCGGCCGCAGCCCGCGGCCTTGCAGCACGGCGTAAAGCGAATCGGTGACGCCTTCGGGATCGGGCAGGATCGCCTGCGACAGCGAGGCGCGCTCGATGGCCAGCGGCACCCCGTCCGAGCTGCGCACTCGTTCCAGCCGCGCCACCTTTTCGCCGACGCCCAGCCCCAGCGCCATCACCTCTTCGGGCGCCGGGGCGTGCAGGCCCCGCGCGATCCAGCGGCTTTCGACGCTGCGGCCGCGCCGGGCCATGTCCTCGGTAAAGGATGTCAGCAGCGACAGCGCCTGTTCCAGCTTTTCGACCCTGGGCGCGACGAAGGTGCCCGAGCCGCGCCTTTGCACCAGCTGCCCCGAGGCGACCAGCTCCGCCACCCCCTTGCGCACGGTGACGCGCGACAGGCCGGTCATCGCCGCCAGTTCGCGTTCCGACGGCAGGCTGTCGCCCGGCTGCAGCCGCCCCGAGGCGATGGCCTCGGCGATCAGCCGGTGCAATTGCAGGTAAAGCGGGCCGCCGCCGGTTTCCTCGAAAGCCTCGGGGGTGAACAGCTCGCCCATCACGCCTCCTGCCGGGCCAGGTGCAGCGCGCCGTCGAGGCCCGAGCCCCTGGGCGGCTGGATGGGCCACAGCCCCTGCAGGCGGGCGGCGTAATGCGCGCCAAGCCCGCCCAGGAACACCACCGGCAGGTCGCGGCTGGCCTGCAAGGTGTCGATCATGGCGCGGATCTCGGCCACGGCCGCGGCAAAGATGCGCTCGCCCGCCGGGTCGGTGCCGGCGGTGATGCGCGGCGCGAATGCGGCGAATTCGGCGGGCCGGGCGCGGAAGCCGAAGGAGATCACCCCCTCGATCCCGCCCAGCTCGTCCAGGACGGCTTGCAGCAGCGGGCTCATCGGCGCGAAGCCGTCCTCGGCGCGCAGGGCCTCGGACAGAAGCGCCCGGCCCAGCACCGCGCCGCTGCCCTCGTCGCCCAGGACGAAGCCGCGCCCGCCATATTGCCGCATCTCGCCGCCGATCTGTACCGCAAAGACCGAGCCGGTGCCCATCGCGGCGACGATGCCGTCCCCGCCCCCCAGCGCGCCGGTGGCGGCGGTGACGGCATCGGTGACGATGCGCGTGCGGCGAAAGGGCAGCATGGCCTGCAGGCTGCGGGCGGCGGCGGTGACATTGGCGCCGGCCAGGCCCAGCACGGCGGTCAGCTCGTCCAGGTGGCCCCGCCCGGCGTCCTGAAGCGCGGCGCGGGCGGCGGCGAGGATATTGGCGCAGGCCCCCTCGGTCTCGACCGAGATATTCGCCGGCCCCGCCGCGCCCCGGCCGATGATCCGGCCCGAGCCGTCCGCGATGGCGGCGCGGCAGCCGGTCCCTCCTCCGTCTATGCCCAGGAAATATGACATGGCGACTCCCTTTGCAGGCAAGATACCAAAACAATACCAAATGGGAAGGGTTAATTTGAATTTCCTCAAGAAACGCCGTTTTTCGGCCTTTTTGAAGAAGGGGGTTTACAAGTGGTATTGTTTTGGCATTATCAACGGAACAGGGGGAATCACATGACCGCATCCGGCACCGAGGCAAGGCATCCGGCATCGACAGGGCTTCACGCGCGCCCCGGCGGCGACGTGCTGCGCATCCTGCTGGAGGCGCAGGTCGCGGCGCTGGCTGCGTTGCAGCCCGCCTTGCCGGCACTGGAACGCGCGGCCGAGGCCGCAGCAGAGACGCTGCGCCGGGGCGGCAAGCTCGGCTATGCCGGGGCCGGTTCCTCGGGGCTGATGGCGCTGGCCGATTGCCTGGAACTGGCCGGCACCTTCGGCATCGCGCCCGAGCGCGCGCCGATGATGTTCGCCGGCGGGACCGAGGCGCTTTTGCACCTGCAAGGCAGCGTCGAGGACGACCCGCGGCTTGCGCTGGCCGACCTGGACCGTTCCGGGCTGGCGGCGGGAGATGTGCTCTTGTGCCTCTCGGCCTCGGGGCGCACGCCCTATGCGCTGGCGATCTGCGCGGCGGCGCAGGAGCGGGGCGTGACCGTGGCCGGCCTAGCCAATGTGGCGGGCTCGGCCCTGCTGGAACGCGCCGACATCCCGGTGCTGATCGAGACCGGGGCCGAGGTGGTTTCCGGCTCGACCCGCATGGGGGCGGCCACGGCGCAGAAGGTGGCGCTGAACATGCTGTCGGTGCTGGTGGCGATCCGGCTGGGCCATGTCCATGACGGCTACATGGTCAACCTGGTGGCCGACAACATCAAGCTGGTGGACCGCGCCGCCCGCATCGTCGCCGCCGTGGCGGGGGTCGGGCGCGACGCGGCCGAGACGGCGCTGTCGCGCAGCGGCGGCGCGGTGAAGCCCGCGATCCTGGTCGCGCGCGGCATGGCGCCTGATATGGCCCAGGCGCGGCTGGCCGAAACCGGGGGCCTGCTGGCCCCGCTGATCTGATTGCAACCGGAGGGTCCGCGAGAGACCCGATGCCGAAGGGAGAAGACCATGACCAAGACCATCCGCCTGGCGCTGCTGGCCAGCACATTGCTGACCGGCGCCGCCTGGGCCCAGGACGTGACGCTGACCATCGAGAGCTGGCGCAACGACGACCTCGCCATCTGGCAGGAAAAGATCATCCCGGCCTTCGAGGCGGCCAATCCCGGCATCAAGATCAATTTCGCGCCCTCGGCGCCGCCGGAATACAACGCGGTGCTGAACTCCAAGCTGGATGCGGGCTCGGCCGGCGACCTGATCACCTGCCGGCCCTTCGACGCCTCGCTGGAACTGTTCAAGAAGGGCAAGCTGGCCGACCTGAGCGACCTGGCGGCGATGGCGAATTTCTCGGACGTGGCGAAATCGGCCTGGCAGACCGATGACGGCGCCCAGACCTTCTGCGTGCCGATGGCCTCGGTGATCCACGGCTTCATCTACAACAAGACCGCCTTCGAGGAACTGGGGCTGACACCGCCGAAGACCGAGGCCGAGTTCTTTGCCCTGCTCGACAAGATCAAGGAGGACGGCACCTATATCCCGATGGCCATGGGCACCGCGGACCAGTGGGAGGCCGCGACCATGGGCTACCAGAACATCGGCCCGAACTACTGGAAGGGCGAGGAGGGCCGCAAGGCGCTGATCGAGGGCACGCAAAAGCTGACCGACGAAGGCTGGGTCGCACCCTTCCGCCAGCTGGCGAAATGGAAGGACTACCTGGGCGACGGGTTCGAGGCGCAGACCTATCCCGACAGCCAGAACCTGTTCACGCTGGGCCGCGCCGCGATCTATCCGGCCGGGTCTTGGGAGATCGGTGTCTTCGGCCCGCAGATCGGCGGCGCCTTCGAGATGGGCGCCTTTCCGCCCCCCGTCCCGGCCGAGGGCGACACCTGCCATATCAGCGACCATACCGACATCGCGCTGGGCATGAACGCGGCGACGAAGCACCCGGAAGAGGCGCGGAAATTCCTGGAATGGGTCGGTTCGTCCGAGTTCGCCACGCTTTACGCCAATGCGCTGCCGGGCTTCTTCTCGCTGAATTCGGCGCCGGTCGAGATGGAGGATGCGCTGGCCAAGGAATTCGTCTCCTGGCGCGAGAGCTGCGAGCCCACCATCCGCTCGACCTACCAGATCCTGTCGCGGGGCACGCCGAACCTGGAGAACGAGACCTGGACCGCCTCGGCCAATGTCATCACCGGCACCGAGACGCCCGAGGCCGCGGCCGAGCGGCTGCAACAGGGCCTGGCCTCGTGGTACGCGCCGCAGCAGAACTGAGCCTCGGCCGGGCCTGACGGCCGGAAGTGAATGTGGCCGGGCCTGGTGGCCCGAGGTGAAATGTTGCCGGGCCTGGCGGCCCGGCGGTGGCGGGGGGCTTTCCGCCCCCCGCACCCCCCGAGGGTATTTTTCAACGGAGAAGGAGGGCGTCATGGCGCAGCGGAAAGCGTTTCGCTGGCATATCGCGGTGTTTCTTGCGCCCGCGGTGCTGGTCTATACCGCCATCATGATCGTGCCGCTGTTCGGGACGCTGAACCTGTCGCTGTTCAACACCGGCGAGCAGGGCCGCGTCTTCGTCGGCCTGCGGAATTTCGCCACGCTGTTCGGCGATCCGCGCTGGTCGGCGAGTTTCTGGAACGCGCTGGGCAACAACGCCTGGTTCTTCCTGGTCCACATGCTGGTGCAGAATCCGGTCGGCGTGGCGCTGGCGGCGCTGCTGAGTTCGCCGCGGCTGCGCGGCGCGGCCTTCTATCGCACCGCGATCTTCATCCCGACCATCCTGAGCTTCGTCATCGTCGGCTTCGTCTGGAAGCTGATCCTGTCGCCGATCTGGGGCATTGCGCCGGGCATGCTGGACGCCGTCGGGCTGAAGAGCCTGTTTGCGCCCTGGTTGGGCCGCGAGGGCACGGCGCTGACCACCCTGGCGCTGATCTCGGTCTGGCAGTTCGTCGGTATCCCGATGATGCTGATCTATGCCGCGCTGCTGTCGATCCCCGACGAGGTGATCGAGGCGGCCGAGATGGACGGCGTCACCGGCTGGTCGCAGTTCTGGAAGATCAAGCTGCCGCTGATCCTGCCCTCGATCGGCATCATCTCGATCCTGACCTTCGTCGGCAATTTCAACGCTTTCGACCTGATCTACGTCACGCAAGGCGCCTTGGCGGGGCCGAATTTCTCGACCGACATCCTGGGGACGTTCCTTTACCGGACCTTCTTCGGCTTCCAGCTGCAGATCGGCGACCCGCATATGGGCGCGACCATCGCCACCGCCATGTTCGGCATCATCCTGCTGGGCGTCGGCTTCTACCTGTTCGCCATCCAGCGCCGGCTGCGCCGCTATCAGTTCTGAGGGGAGAGCCATGAGCCAAGCCCGCCATTCCACCGCCCGCAGCCTGGCTGCCCATGCGGTGCTGATCCTCTATACCGTGATCGCGCTGTTTCCGGTATTCGTCGTGGTCATCAACAGCTTCAAGAACCGCCGCGCGATATTCGCCGACCCGCTGGCCGTGCCCACGACGGAAAGCTTCGACCTGGTCGGCTATCGCACGGTGCTGGCGCAGGGGGATTTCCTGCTTTACTTCCAGAACTCGCTGGTCGTGACCGTGGCCAGCCTGTTCTTCGTGCTGCTGTTCGGCGCCATGGCGGCCTTCGCCCTGTCGGAATACCGCTTTCGCGGCAACATGCTGATGGGGCTTTACCTGGCCTTGGGGATCATGATCCCGATCCGGCTGGGCACCGTCGCCATCCTGCAGATGATGGTCGCATCCGGGCTGGTCAATACGCTGACGGCGCTGGTGCTGGTCTATACCGCGCAAGGGTTGCCGCTGGCGGTGTTCATCCTGTCCGAGTTCATGCGCGGCGTCTCGGACGACCTGAAGAACGCGGGCCGCATCGACGGGCTTTCGGAATACACCATCTTCTTCCGGCTGGTGCTGCCCTTGGTGCGGCCGGCCATGGCCACCGTCGCCGTCTTCACCATGATCCCGATCTGGAACGACCTGTGGTTCCCGCTGATCCTGGCGCCCAGCGAGGCGACCAAGACCGTCACCCTGGGCAGCCAGGTCTTCATCGGCCAGTTCGTCACCAACTGGAATGCGGTGCTGGCGGCGCTGAGCCTCGCCATCCTGCCGGTGCTGGTGCTTTACCTCGTGTTCTCGCGCCAGCTGATCCGCGGCATCACCGCCGGCGCCGTCAAATGATCCGTCTTGCAGCAAGGAGACCCCGATGGGAGCCCTGACCCTTACCCAAGTCACCAAGTCCTTCGGCACCACCCAGGTCATCAAGGGCGTGGACCTGGCGGTTGAGGATGGCGCGTTCTGCGTCTTCGTCGGCCCCTCGGGCTGCGGCAAGTCCACGCTTCTGCGCATGATCGCCGGGCTCGAGGACGTGACCTCGGGCGACGTGGCCATCGACGGCGCGCGGGTGAACGACCTGGCCCCGGCCCGGCGCGAGATCGCCATGGTGTTCCAGAGCTATGCGCTTTACCCGCATCTGACCGTGCGCGACAACATGGGGCTGGCGTTGAAACAGGCCGGCACGCCCAGGGCACAGATCGAGGCGGCGACCGGCAAGGCGGCCGAGATGCTGGCGCTGGCGCATCTGCTGGAGCGGCGCCCGGCCGAGCTGTCGGGCGGCCAGCGCCAGCGCGTCGCCATCGGCCGCGCCATCGTGCGGCGCCCGAAGCTGTTCCTGTTCGACGAGCCGCTGTCGAACCTCGACGCCGCGCTGCGCGTGCAGACCCGGATCGAGATTGCCCGGCTGCATCGCGAACTGGGCGCGACGATGATCTATGTCACCCACGACCAGGTCGAGGCGATGACGCTGGCCGACAAGATCGTCGTATTGCGCGGCGGCGTGGTCGAGCAGGTGGGCCGCCCCATGGACCTTTACAACGATCCCGACAACACCTTCGTCGCTGGCTTCATCGGCAGCCCGCAGATGAATTTCCTGGATGCCGGCAAGCTGGGCCTGCGCTCGGCCCGGCTGGGCATCCGCCCCGAGCATCTGGTGCCGGGCGGCGGCCAGATCGGCGGCCGCGTCAGCCATGTCGAGAAGCTGGGCGGCGAGACGCTGGTCTATGTCGCATCCGAGGACCACGGCCTTTTGACCGTGCGGCTCTTCGGCGAGCAGGACTATGCCGTGGACGAGGTGGTCGGGCTGGGCTTCGAGCCGAACCGCGCCTTTCACTTCGACGCCGAGGGGCGGCGGCTGCGCTAGATCACCACGACGCCGGAATGCTTGGCCTTGTGTTCCGGCTCGACATGGATGGTGATGAACGCGCCGGGCAGCTTGCGCTTGAGCGCCTGTTCGATGTGGTCGCAGATGTCATGGGCGGCATCGACCGTGGTCTGGCCGTCCACCACCAGGTGGAAGTCGATGAAGGTGCGCGGCCCGGCATGGCGGGTGCGCAGGTCATGCGCCTCGATGGCACCGATGGCGGTGTCCGAGATGGTGGCGCGGATCTCGGCCAGCGTGTCCTCGGAAACCGCCTCGTCCATCAGGCCCGAGAGCGAGCTGGCCATGACCTTCCAACCCGACCACAGGATGTTCAGGGCGACCAGCGCCGCCAGCGCCGGGTCCAGCACCGCCCAGCCGGTGAGGACCGCCAGGGTCACGCCCGCCACCACGCCCACGGACGAGATCACGTCCGACAGGAGATGCCGCCCGTCGGCGACCAGCGCCGGCGATTTCAGCCGGCCGCCGCGGCTGATCAGCACCCAGCACCACAGCGCGTTCAGCACGCTGGCCAGGCCGTTGACCAGAAGCCCTTCGAGCGGCGCATCCAGCATGCGCGGGTTCTGGAAGCCGTGCCATGCCTCGCGCAGGATCAGCAGCGCGGCGACGATGATCATCACCCCCTCCAGCACGGCGCTGAAGAACTCGGCCTTGTGATGGCCATAGGGGTGGCCGCGGTCGGCGGGCTTGGCCGCGACCCGGATCGCGATCAGCGCGGCGACGGCGGTGGCGACGTTCACCGTGCTTTCCAGCGCATCCGACAGCAGCGCGACCGAGCCGGTCAGCCACCAGGCAAGCGCCTTCAGCGCCAGAACGACCAGCCCGACGAGGATGCTGCCGAAGGCGATCTTTTCGGTCGCAGACATGGGCGCTTCCTTTTCCGAATCCGTCGCGCCGGGGTTTTATCCGGGTTGGCGGCCAGGGCCAACCGGCCTTGCGGGAAAGTTGCGTGCTGCGGGAAAGGGGGCGCCCCGGTCAGGCCCGGAAGGTGCGTGCCGCCGGGTTGCCCGAACGGGGACGCGCAGCCCCGGCATAAAGATCCGAGGATTTTTCCAGCTGGTCGCGCTGGATCTGATGCGGTTCGGCCGGGATCCTTCTGGCCGCCCATGCGTCGGCGGCGAAAAGGGCGCAGACGCCCGCGCCCAGGAAACCGAGGGCCGAGACCCACCAGGGCAAGCCCAGGATCATCGACAGGATTGCGGCTCCCAGGCTGGCCAGCACGCTTGTGAACATGATCCCCGTCGGCTCCACCAACTGAACAGTATAGTTCACATAGCATGCCCGAAGCGCGATTCAACGGAAGTGTTTCGGGTGGAGCGGCATTTGTCCGGGTGGCCGGGGGTGCCGGTGGCCGGGATGGTCCCTGGCGCAGCTAAAGGAAAGGGGGCCCGCAGGCCCCCGATCCGTCCTATTCCGCCGGCACCGCCGCCAGATCCTCGACCGGGGCGATGGGATATTGCAGATGCGGCAGCATCTCCCTGGGGCAGACTTGCAGGAAGTTCGCCTTTTCGTCCTCCCAGTTCTGCAGGATCTCCTCGGCCCGGCGCGAGCGGGTCTCTTGGTGGTGCCGCTCGATCAGGTCGCGCAGCTGCTCTTCCCAATGTGCCTGCGTCACCGGGCACAGGACCAGCGTCTCGGCGTTGATATAGTCGCGCGCCAGCCCCTCGGGGTCATAGAGATAGGCCATGCCCCCGGTCATGCCGGCACCGAAGTTCGCGCCGATCCGGCCCAGGATCACCGCGACGCCGCCGGTCATGTATTCGCAGCCGTTCGAGCCGCAGCCCTCGATCACCACTTTGGCGCCCGAGTTCCTGACCGCGAAGCGTTCGCCCGCGCGGCCGGCGGCGAAGAGATGGCCGTCGGTCGCGCCGTAAAGCACGGTATTGCCGATGAGGGTGTTCTCGGCCGCCTTCAGCGGGCTGCCCATCGGCGGGCGCACGACGATGGTGCCGCCGGACAGGCCCTTGCCGACATAGTCGTTGGCATCGCCCGAGACCTCGATCTTCAGCCCCGGCGCGGCGAATGCGCCCAGCGACTGGCCCGCGCTGCCGGTCAGGCGCACGGTCAGGTGATCGGGTTGCAGCTTGTTGCGCATGCCGAAGGTCTGCACGATCATCGACGAGGTGCGCGTGCCCACCGTCCGCTGCGTGTTCCTGACCGCATAGGAAAGCTGCATCTTCTCGCCGTCCGAGAAGAAGCGGCCGGCATCGCGGATGATCTCGGCGTCCAGCGTGTCGGGCACCGCGTTGCGCGGCTTCGAACGGTCGTAGACGATCTTTTCCGAGCCATCGACGGTGATGAGCAGCGGGTTCAGGTCCAGGTCGTCCAGCGACTTGTCGCCGCGGCTGACCTGGGTCAGCAGGTCGGCGCGGCCGATCACCTCGTCCAGCGAGCGCGCGCCGATGCTGGCCAGGATCTCGCGCACCTCGGTGGCGTAGAAGGTGATCAGGTTCACCACCTTGTCGGCCGAACCGTTGAACATCGCGCGCAGCTTTTCGTCCTGGGTGCAGACGCCGACCGGGCAGGTGTTCGACTGGCACTGGCGCACCATGATGCAGCCCATGGCGATCAGGGCGGCGGTGCCGATGCCGTATTCCTCGGCCCCCATCATCGCCGCCATGACGATGTCGCGCCCGGTGCGCAGGCCCCCGTCGGTGCGCAGCGTCACCCGGTCGCGCAGGCGGTTCATCGCCAGCACCTGGTGCGCCTCGGTCAGGCCCATCTCCCAGGGCAGGCCGGCGAACTTGATCGAGGTGGCCGGCGAGGCCCCGGTGCCGCCGTTGTGCCCCGAGATCAGGATCACGTCGGCCTTGGCCTTGGCCACGCCCGCCGCAATGGTGCCGACGCCCGAGCTTGCCACCAGCTTCACCGTGATCTTGGCGCGCGGGTTGATCTGCTTGAGGTCATAGATCAGCTGCGCCAGATCCTCGATCGAATAGATGTCGTGGTGCGGCGGCGGCGAGATCAGCGTCACGCCCTTGGTCGAATGCCGCAGCCGGGCGATCAGGTCCGTCACCTTCATGCCGGGCAGCTGGCCGCCCTCGCCGGGCTTGGCGCCCTGGGCGACCTTGATCTCCAGCTCCTCGCAGGCGTTCAGGTATTCTGCGGTGACGCCGAACCGGCCCGAGGCGACCTGCTTGATCTTGGCGCAGGGGTTGTCGCCATTGGGCAGCGGGTGGCTGTGGACCGGGTCTTCGCCGCCCTCGCCCGAGTCGGATTTCGCGCCGATGCGGTTCATGGCGATGTTCAGCGTCATATGCGCCTCGGGCGACAGCGCGCCCAGCGACATGCCCGGCGTCACGAAGCGCTTGCGGATCGAGGTGATCGATTCCACCTCTTCCAGCGGCACCGGCTTGCCCAGCGGCTTGATGTCCAAGAGGTCGCGGATATGGATCGGCGGGTTTGCCCGCATGGTCGCGGTGAACTGCTTCCAGATGTCGTAGGACGCCTTTTCGCAGGCCAGCTGCAACAGCCGCATGGTATTGGCTTCCCAGGCGTGCTTCTCGCCCGAGCGGCGCGCCTTGTAGAAGCCGCCCACCGGCAGCAGATCGACCAGGGCCGCGCGGAAGCCCTTGGCATGGGCCTCTTCCAGCTTGGCTTGCAGCCCGTGCAGGCCGATGCCCGAGATGCGCGACTGCATGCCGGGGAAATATTCCGCCACCATGGCGCGGGAAAGCCCCACCGCCTCGAAGTTCAGCCCGCCGCGATACGAGGACAGGACCGAGATCCCCATCTTGGCCATGATCTTCAGCAGGCCCGCGTCGATGGCCTCGCGATAGCGGGTCATGATGTCGATCAGGTTGCCGTCCAGCAGCCCGCGCTCGATCCGCTCGGCCAGGGTGTCCTGCGCCAGATAGGGGTTCACCGTGGTCGCGCCGCAGCCGATCAGCACCGCGAAATCATGCGGGTCCACGCATTCCGAGGCGCGCACGTTCAGCGAGCAGAAGGTCCGCAGCCCCTTGCGCGTCAGCCAGCTGTGCACCGCGCTGGTCGCCAGGATCATCGGCACGCCGACGCGGCTGGCCGAGATGCCCTCGTCGGTCAGGATGATATGGCCGTTGCCGGACCGCACGGCATCCTCGGCCTCGGCGCGGATGCGCGCCAGCGCCTCGCCCAGGGCATCGGCGCCGCCATCGACCGGGAAGGTGCAGTCGATCTGCGTCGCCTGGTCGCGGAACATGCGGGTCAGCTCCTCGAACTCGCCATTGGCGAGGAAGGGGCTTTCCAGCATGGTGATCTCGGCATGGGTCGAGCTTTCCTCAAGCACGTTCTTGAGGTTGCCGAAGCGGGTGCGCAGGCTCATCACCCGGCTTTCGCGCAGGCTGTCGATGGGCGGGTTCGTCACCTGGCTGAAGTTCTGCCGGAAGTAATGCGACAGCGGCCGGAACTGGCGCGACAGCACCGCGGGCGGCGTGTCGTCGCCCATCGAGGCCAGCGCCTCCTTGGCGTCCTCGGCCATCGGGACCAGCATCTGCTCGACCAGCTCGACCGTATAGCCGACGGCGATCTGGCGGCGGTGCAGTTCCTCGCCGACATGCAGCGGGGTCTCGGGCAGCTTGGCCATCAGCTCCGAGGGCTGGACGACCTTTTCCACCCAGTCGCCAAAGGGCTGGCTGGCCGCCAGGTGGTCCTTGATCTCGCGGTCGTGGTAAAGCTTGCCCTCGGCCATGTCGACGGCGATCATCTGGCCCGGACCCAGCGCGCCCTTTTCGCGCACGGCGGTCTCGTTCACCGGGACCATGCCGGCCTCGGAGCCCGCGATCAGCAGGTTGTCGCCGGTCACGACATAGCGCAGCGGCCGCAGCCCGTTGCGGTCCAGGCCGCCGCAGACCCAGCGCCCGTCGGTCATCGCCAGCGCCGCCGGCCCGTCCCAGGGCTCCATGATCGAATTGCAATAGGCATACATGTCCGCCCAGGCCTTGGGCATGTCGGTGGTGGCCTTGGACCAGGCCTCCGGCACCAGGATGGTCTTGGTCATCGGCGCATTGCGCCCCGAGCGCACCAGCACCTCGAACACCGCGTCCAGCGCCGCGGAATCGGACGAGCCGCCGGGGATGATCGGCTTGATGTCCTCGGCCATCTCGCCGAAGGTCCGCGAGGCCATGCGGATCTCGTGGCTGCGCATCCAGTTCGAGTTGCCCTTGAGCGTGTTGATCTCGCCGTTATGGGCCAGCATGCGGAAGGGCTGCGCCAGCCACCATTGCGGGAAGGTGTTGGTGGAATAGCGCTGGTGATAGATGGCAAAGGCGGATTCGAAGCGCTCGTCCTTGAGGTCGGGATAGAACTCGGCCACCTGTTCGGCCAGCATCATGCCCTTGTAGATGATGCTGCGGCAGGACAGCGTGCAGATATACATGCCCGCGATCTGCGCCGCCATCGCCGCCTTCTCGATCCGGCGGCGGATGATGTAAAGCTCGCGCTCGAACTGCTCGTCGTCGATGTCCTTGTCGCAGCGGATCAGGATCTGCTCGATCTCGGGGCGGGTGGCATTGGCCTTTTCGCCCAGGACTGAGGTGTTCACCGGCACGTGGCGCCAGCCGTAGATGTAATGGCCCATGCGCAGCACTTCGGATTCCACGATGGTCCGGCAACGCTCCTGCGCGGCGAAATCGGTGCGCGGCAGGAAGACCTGGCCCACGGCGATCAGCTTGTCGTGGTCGGGCTCGTGCCCGGTGCGGCGCACCTGGTCGTAGAAGAAGGGCACCGGGATCTGCACATGGATGCCGGCGCCGTCGCCGGTCTTGCCGTCGGCGTCCACGGCGCCGCGGTGCCAGATCGCCTTCAGCGCGGTGATGCCGCTTTCCACCACCTTGCGGCTGGCCTTGCCGTCGATGCTGACGACCAGCCCGACCCCGCAGGACGAATGCTCGTCCTCGGCACGGTAGAGCGAATGTTCCGCCATCCAGTCGCGGCGGGCCTGTTCCTGCTGTTCCCAGCTCATCTGTTCACAGTCCTTCACGTCCGTGCCTCCTTCGTAAGCTGCCACAGGATGTCGGCGCCCTGGCCGCCCACCATCTGCAGGTCGCAATCATATTCCGGCTTGGTCGAGCCGAAGCCGGGCTGTCCGGGGAACGAGAACGTCACCGGGCTGTCGTTGGTCTGCTGCACGGCGCCGGTCCAGTCCTCGGAGGTCTCGACCCCGCCGTAGAACCGCCCCTGCGCGCGGCTGATGAATTGCTGGCCGCGGCGCTGGATCAGCACCTGGCCGGATTCGCCATAGGTGGTCAGCTCGAAGCGCGTGACTTCCAGCGTCACCCCGTCGATCTGCACCTTTTCGCCGGTCAGCTCGTCATGGCCCACATGGCGCAGCCGCTCGCCGCTGTTCGAGCGGGTCCAGAAATCGAAATCGTCGCGCCCGGTCTCCAGCAGCGTGCTGAACGAGGCGTGGTCCTGCGCCTCGTCCTCCAGCAGGTCGGTCAGGCCGCTGCGCAGGTCGGTGCTTTCCATCCAGCGCGTCTCGCGGTCGATGCGCGACTGGAAGGTCGGGCCCTCGGGGGTGAAATAGGTCACCCGCTGGTCCCCCGGCGCATCCGAGCCGCAGCGATAATGCTGCGAGACGCTGCAACCGCGGTTCTGCACCGTGATCTCCAGCTTGCAGCCGGAAGGCGGGGTGAAATTCGCCGCCGCGGCGGGCAGGGCAGGAAGCGTCAGCATGGCTGCCATTCCTGCCGCCAGCACCATGCCACGCGCCATCGGCGCGGCGCCGGGTGCGGGGCTGGGGCGTGGTTGTCGTGCCATGGCCGCCCCCTATTCGGCCGCGACGCGGGCGGCACCCGACAGGTAGCCGGCGATGCTGTCGGCGGCCTCGCGGCCGTCGCGGATCGCCCAGACCACCAGGCTGGCGCCGCGCACGATGTCGCCCACGGCAAAGACGCCGGGCAGGCTGGTCTGGTGCGTCTGGTAATCGGCCTTGATCGTGCCCCAGCGCGTGACCTCCAGCCCATCGACGCCCCAAAGCCGCGGCAGTTCCTCGGGCTCGAAACCCAGCGCCTTGATGACCAGCTCGGCCGGCTCGTCGTAATCGGCGCCCTCGATCAGTTCCGGCGACTGCCGGCCCGAGACATCGGGCTGGCCCAGCCGCATCCGCTGCACCCGCACGGCGCTGATGGTCGGGATCTCGCCGGTGTCGTCGACGTCGCGTTCCTGCGCGACCATCGCCTCGCCGGTGACATGGCCGGTAAAGGCGCCGGGGGCGGACAGCCAGACGAACTCGACGCCTTCTTCCTCGGCGTTCTGCACCTCGCGCTGGCTGCCGGGCATGTTGGCCCGGTCGCGGCGGTAAAGGCATTTCACCGATTGCGCGCCCTGGCGGATCGCAGTCCTGACGCAATCCATGGCGGTGTCGCCGCCGCCGATGACCACGACGCGCTTGCCCTTGGCGTTCAGCTCGCCATCCTCGTAGTCGGGGATCTCGTCGCCCAGGTCCACCCGGTTCGAGGCGGTCAGGTAATCCAGCGCCCGCACCACGCCCTTGGCGGCGGCATTGTCGATGTCCAGGTCGCGGGTCTTGTAGACGCCGGTCGCGATCAGCACCGCGTCATGCTTGCCGCGGATGGCGTCGAAGCTGATGTCCTCGCCGACATTGACGTTCAGCACGAAGTCCACGCCGCCCTGGGCCAGCTGCTCCGTGCGCCGCTCGACCACCTGCTTTTCCAGCTTGAAGCCGGGGATGCCATAGATCATCAGCCCGCCGGCGCGGTCGTGGCGGTCATAGACCGTGACCTGGAAGCCCATGCGGCGCAGCCGGTCGGCGGCGGCAAGCCCGCCGGGCCCGGCGCCGATGATGCCGATGGATTCCGGTCGTTCCTGCATCGGCACGACCGGGGTGATCCAGCCCTGCTCCCAGGCGGTGTCGGTGATGTATTTCTCGATGGCGCCGATGGTGACGGTGCCGTGGCCGGACTGTTCGATGACGCAATTGCCCTCGCACAGCCGGTCCTGCGGGCAGATGCGGCCACAAATCTCGGGGAAGGTGTTGGTCTCCTGGCTGCGCAGATAGGCTTCCTGCGTGCGGCCCTCGGCGGTCAGGCGCAGCCAGTCGGGGATGTTGTTGTGCAGCGGGCAATGGCTCTGGCAATAGGGCACGCCGCATTGGCTGCAGCGGCTGGCCTGTTCCTTGGCCTTGGCTTCGGCGAACTCGCGATAGATCTCGTGGAAATCTTCCGAGCGGGATGCCGCGTCACGCTTTTCGGGCATCTCGCGCCCGATGGTGACGAATTTGAGCATCTTCTGCGTGGCCATGGCTGCGCGTCCTTCGATGACGAGGGTGTTCACAGCCTGATAAGACAGGCTGCCGTCAAAGAAAAGTCAGCACAGTTGACCTAATTAACGATTCTTCCGATCCGCCTTCACTTTTTCATGCTGCAAATGCGAAAAATGGGTCAGTATTGTTTACTATCCTGCCTGCAAAGCCAGCAGAACCACGGCCCCGACCACGATTCGCCACCAGGCGAAGAAGCCGTAGCCATAGGTCGAGACATAGTTCAGCAACCCCCGCACCACGACCACGGCGGCCAGGAAGGCGCAGACGAAGCCCAGCACGATGTTCCCGGTCGCCGCTGCGTCCAGGATGTCGCGGTTCTTGTAGAGGTCATAGACGAAAGCGCCCAGCATCGTCGGCATGGACAGGAAAAAGCTGAATTCCGCGGCAGAACGCTTGTCCGCGCCCAGAAGCAGGGCACCGACGATGGTCGCCCCCGAACGCGAGACGCCGGGAATCATCGCCAGGCACTGGATGAAGCCGATCTTCAGCGCCATGGGCAGCGGGAAATCCTCGGCCGAGAAATGGCGCGGCCGGGTCGCCATCCGGTCCACGAACAGCAGCACCACCCCGCCGACGATCAGCATGATGGCGATCAGGGCCGGGGTTTCGAACAGCACTTCCTTGATGATGCGATGCGCCAGCACGCCGATCACCACCGCGGGCAGGAAGGCCAGCAGCACCGCCAGGATGAAGCGCCGCGCGCGCGGGTCATGCGGCGCGCTGGTGAAGATCCGCCACAGCCGCCCGGAATAGACGCCCAGGATGGCCATGATGGCGCCCAGCTGGATCAGCACCTCGAAGGCGCGGCCAGGCGAATCGAAGCCCAGGAAATGCCCGGCCAGCAGCACGTGGCCGGTCGAGGACACGGGAATGAACTCGGTCAGCCCCTCCAGCAGACCAAGGGCGGCGGCAACGAGGGTGTTGTGGTCCATCAGCCGTTGCGCAGGTTCTTCGCCGAGGCGGTGATCGCCTCATATTGCCCCGAGGACCGGAAGCGCCACAGGTATTGCGCGATGATCGCGGGGGCGGCGGTCGGCTCGATCCCCAGGTCGGCAAAGGTCTTGACCTGTTCCGAGACCCGGTTGGGACGGCGCAGCAGCCGGGCCTGGTCGCGGGTCATGATGCGGTTGGTCAGAAGCCCGCCGCTGACGGTCTGCACCGTGTCCAGCACCGATCCCATCACCCCGCCCAGCCAATGCGGCAGGCCGACGATGGCGCGGCGGCGGCCGGTCGCGACCAGCACCTGCTGCGCCACCTCGCGCATGGTCAGCACATCGGGGCCGCCCAGCTCATAGATGCCGGGCCGGGCCTGTCCCGCGGCCGCCATGGCGGCGGCCTGGGCCACGTCCTCGACATAGACCGGCTGCATCGGCGTCCTGGCGCCTGGCACCAGCAGGATCGGTCCCAGCCGGGTCATCGAGGCGATGCGGTTGTAGAAATGATCGTCCGGCCCGAACATGACCGAGGGGCGCAGGATCACCGCATCGGGGCGATGCGCCAGCACCGCAGCCTCGCCCCGGCCCTTGGAGGCGGCATAGCGGCTGTCCGAATCCGGGTCCGCGCCGATGGCCGAGACATGCACGAAATGCCGGACGCCGGTTTCGGCGGCGATGCGGGCGATGCGGCCCGCGGCTTCTTCGTGGATGGCGTCGAAGGTGTTCCTGCCTTCGCGCACCATGATGCCGACGCAGTTGATCACCGCATCCGCATCGGCCATGCAGGCGGTCACGGACAGGTCGTCGCGGACGTTGCAGGGCACCGGCTCGACCTGGCCGGGCGCGCCATAGGTGCGCACCACGCCGGCTTCGTTCGGGCGGCGGACGGCGACGCGGATGCGCCAGCCCTGGGCGGCCATGATCCGTGCGATCTGCCGGCCCAGGAATCCAGACCCGCCATAAATGGTGACAAGCTTGGCTGCGGACATGCGGCGCTCCCTTCGTGCGTGCTTGATCGTTCAATACCCAAGCCTTCCGCCAGCGGCAAGCCGTGGCCGCCGGCCTGCGACGATCGGGTCCGCCTTGCCGGCCGCTTCCGGCGTGCGCCGCGCCCCTTCTACGGCCGGGCGAGGGCGGCAAACGGGCCCGGCATGAAAGACCTGTCAGGTCGCGCCATTTAGAGGTGCGGCCTTGCCGCCGCGACCGCGTGCGCCATGGGGGTCATGGCGACCGACATGGGCGGCCTGCTCTCGGTCGCCTGGGCGGGGCTGTGTGGATGACTTCGACCGCGGGAGGATCGAGCGGGTCTGTATAAGGCGAAGGGGGCGGTCATGCCGGGCCGTCCGGCTGAAGGGGGCCGGGGCCGCCTGGCCGGGGCGCGGCTTTCCGGCGCCGCCAGCCCATGGACTGCGGCCCAGAACAAGGCCAGGGCGAGGGCCTGGGCGAGGGCGTGAAACGGGGGCGTGAAAAAGATTTGCGGCCGGGCGCAGATTTTTGTCGATCCCCCGTTGACACCCCCTGCGGCTGGGCTTAATCACCCGGCTCACGCGACCTGCCCAGGTGGCGGAATTGGTAGACGCGCACGGTTCAGGTCCGTGTGCCGCAAGGCGTGGAGGTTCGAGTCCTCTCCTGGGCACCATGAACAAAAGCCGCGCAAGCCCTTGGGTTTGCGCGGCTTTTGCTTTGCGCGGCAGGGGCCCTTTCGGGCGGGCCTTGCCGCCGGTGGCGCGGTTGCATGAGTATTTGGGGAACGAAGAAGCCATGCGGAGCCGCGAAGGGCGTCGCCATGGCCTTCCCGGCCAGGAAGGGTGCCGGCAGGGCGCCGTGGGGAAAGGAAAGCAAGCCGCATGATACCGCGTTTCGGATCGCCGCCGGGGCGTCGCGCCTATCGCCTGCGTCCGGGGGCCTATGGCCTGCTGATCCGCGACGGCGCGGCGCTGCTGACCTTCCAGCAGGCGCCGCAGCCCGAGTTCCAGCTGCCCGGCGGCGGCATCGACCCAGGCGAATCGCCGCTGGCCGCGCTGCATCGCGAGGTGCGCGAGGAGACCGGCTGGAGCATCGGCAATCCGCGCCGCTTCGGCGCCTATCGGCGCTTTTGCCATATGCCGGATTACGGGTTCTGGGCGGAAAAGCTCTGCACCCTCTGGCTGGCGCGTCCGGTGGCGCGGCTGGGCGCCCCCGCCGAACCGGGGCATGAGGCGCATTGGGTGCCCCTGCGGCAGGTCGTGGAACTGTTGCCCGATCCGGGCTCGCGCGCCCTGGTGCGGGCGGCGTTGCGGCGGATCTGAGCCGCGCCTGCTCAGCCCCATGGGTGGTCGCCGTTCCTCTGCCGCTCGACCAGCACGGCCGAGATGTCGTCGCTGCGCCGGCCGCCGGCGTAATGCGCCGCCGACCAGCAGATCGATTCCAGCAGCGCATCGCCGCGCAGCGTCGCATTGGTGCGCAGGATGGCGTTCAGTCCCTCCTCGCCCAGGGGTTCGCCGCGCGCGTTCTCGCTTTCGGTCAGCCCGTCCGAGCTGATGAACAGCCTGTCGCCGGGGCCGAGCGCCAGTTGCACCTCGTCATATGCGGCATCGGGAAAGACCCCCACGGGCAGCCCGCCGCCGCCGATCCGCTCGATGCGGCCGTCGGCGTGTTGCAGCACCGGATGGGGGTGGCCCGCCTGCACCAGCCGCAGCTGGCCGGTCAGGAAGTCCAGGTCGGCATAGACCATGGTGAAATAGGATTCGATGCGCAATTCCTCGATCATCAGCGTGTTCAGGTGGCGCAGCACTTCGGCCGGGGGGCGGGCGTCGTAAAGGCCCAGGTCGGTGATGCGCAGCGCGATGTTCTGGTCCGTCCCGCCCGAAAGCAGCGCCGCCAGCCGGGCGCAAAGCAGCGCCGAGGCAACGCCATGGCCCGCCACGTCCAGCGCGAACAGCCCGATGCGGCGGGCGTTGATCGGGAAGAAGCCGACCAGGTCGCCGCCGATATGGCCGGCCGGGCGCATCAGCAGCGAGAGGTCGAAATCGCCGTAGCGGCCATGGCGTTCCCGCACCAGCCCCTGCTGAAGGCGCTGCGCCTCGCGCAGGTCGCGGTCGATCGCGGTCTGGGTTTCGCGCAGCTGGGCCAGGGTCGCGCTGAGCTGGGCATTGGCGCTGCGCAGGCTTTCCTCCATGCGCAGAATGCGTTCGCTGGCGGAAAGCCGCGCCAGCAGTTCGGCGCCCGAGACCGGCTTGGTCAGGAATTCGTCGGCGCCGGCGCGCAGCCCCTGGGCGATGTCCTTCTTGTCGTTGCGCGAGGTCAGCAGGATGAAATAGCCATAGCGGTCCGACTGCATCTCGCGGAAGCGGCGGCAGAATTCCAGCCCGCTTTGCCCCGGCATCATCCAGTCCGAGATCACGATGTCCGGCCGCCGTTCCAGGCAGATGCGCATCGCCTCGTCGCCGCTGGCCGCCTCGACCACCTGGTAGCCGGCGCGGATGAGCTGCACCGCCAGGGTCCGCCTTTGCGCCCGGCTGTCGTCGACAAGCAGCACCAGCCGCATGCTGTGCGGTATCGTCGTCGCGGCCTGGGGTTCGAGGATCATCATGCGCCAGGGTCTAGACCACGGGGTCTGAATGTTCCGTTAATCCAGACAATTTTCGCGATTAACACGTCATAGATGAAATTGCTGTTATGAAGCCCGGGTGATTCTTCCGAGGGTTGTCCATGCTGGATTGGAACCGTATCAACGAACTGCGCGGGGAGGTCGGCGATGACGAATTCCAGCTGATCCTGGAGCTGTTTCTGGACGAGGTCGAAGGCGTCATCATGCGTCTGTCGCGCCGGGACGTGCTGCAGCTGGAAACCGACCTGCATTTCCTGAAGGGATGCGCCTGGAACCTGGGCTTTACCGATTTCGGCAATCTTTGCGACGCGGGCGAACGCAAGGCCGCCGGCGGCCGGGCGGCCGAGGTCGATGTCGAATCGCTTCTGGCCAGCTATTCCGCGTCGAAACAGGCGCTGATGCGGCAACTGGACGCGGCGCTGCGCCCCGACAGGCGGGCGCGCCTTGCCTGAGCGTCGGTCAGATCAGGAATTCCGCCAGCACCGGGTCGCGGGTGATGTCGCGATAGCCGATCCCCGCCGCCTCCAGCCTTTCGCACAGCCGGGCGAGGTTTTCCGGCGCGGTGGTCTCGATGCCGATCAGGACCGAGCCGAAGTTGCGCGCCGATTTCTTCAGGTATTCGAAGCGGGCGATATCGTCCTCGGGGCCAAGCAGCTGCAGGAAGTCGCGCAGCGCGCCGGGCCGCTGCGGCATGCGCAGGATGAAATAGCGCTTGAGCCCCGAGAAACGCTGGGCGCGTTCCTTGACCTCGGGCAGGCGTTCGAAGTCGAAATTCCCGCCCGAGCAGATGCAGACCACCCGCTTGCCGGCGAGATCCGGGATGTCGCGCAGCACGTCCACCGCCAGCGCCCCGGCCGGTTCCAGCACGATGCCCTCGATGTTCAGCATCTCGAGCATGGTAGCGCAGATGCGATCCTCGGGCGCGGTATGGACGCGCTCGGCGTCGAAACCGGCAAGCGCGGCAAAGGGCAGGTCGCCGATCCGCGCCACGGCGGCGCCATCGACGAAATTGTCCACGGCGGGCAGGGTCACGGGGGCGCCGGCCAGCAGCGCCTCGCGCAGGCTGGCGCCGCCCTCTGGCTCGGCGAATTCGGCGCGGGTGCCGGGGCCCAGTTCGGCCAGCAGCCGGGTGACGCCGGCGGCCAGCCCGCCGCCGCCGACCGGCAGGACGACGACATCCGGCGCCCCGCCCAGTTGCTCGAGCAGTTCCAGCCCGACCGTGGCCTGCCCCTCGATGATGTCCGGGTCGTCGAAGGGCGACAGGAAGGTGGCGCCCTGCGCGCGGGCGAAATCCTGCGCCGCGGCCAGCGTCTGGTCGAAATAATCCCCGGTCAGCACGATCTCGATGGCGCCATTGCCGAAGATGCGGGTCTTGTCGATCTTTTGCCGGGGCGTGGTGACGGGCATGAAGATCGTGCCGCGGGTGCCGAAATGGCGGCAGGCATAGGCCATGCCCTGCGCGTGGTTGCCGGCGCTGGCGCAGACGAAATGCCCCTGCGGCCCGGCGCCGATCTTGCGCATGGCGTTGAAGGCGCCGCGCAGCTTGTAGCTGCGCACCGGCGTCAGGTCTTCGCGTTTCAGCCAGATCTCGGCACCGTATTTCGCCGAGAGGTGGTCGTTCTTCTGCAAGGGCGTCGGCTCGAAAAGGTCGCGCAGCGCGATCCCGGCCTGGCGGACAGAGGCGGCAAAGTTTTCCATGACCGGCGAATGGCGCGAAAAGCGGCGGTTGGCAAGTGGGGATGGCTTGCCGCCCTGGGCGATGCCCGCCCGCCCTGGCTAGCGGGCGGCGTCCATCTCGCAGGGCAGGACGACGGGCTGCGCGGTATCGGGCATCCAGGCAAGCACCTGCGTATCGGAATGGAAGGTGACGGCAAGGGGCCGGGACGGCATGGAAGGGAACGCGCATCGGTAGCTTTCCTGCCCATCCAGCGCGCGGACGGTGCCGGGCAGGTCGGGCATGATCGCCAGCGATGATGCCAGCGGCATCGCGATCATCGCGCTGAGCGGCAGGGCAAAGGCCATCGACCGCAGGGCTGCGCCGCCGCCCCCCGTCAGCATTTGCAAGGTAAACAGCCCGAACAGCAGCAGCATGAGCAGCGCCCCGACCCCGGCGAAGGTCAGCCAAAGGCTCATGACCGCGGTCAGCATGTCCAGGCTCATCGGAAAGGCGTCGGGCGAAACCCCGAAACTGTGCGCCAGGATGTCGCGCGCGCTCAGCCGGGCAAGCATGGCCATGCCAAGCGGAATGGCGATGGTCAGCCCCAGCCTGAAACCGGGCCAGAGCTGCAGGCTACCCATGATCGCGATGGCCCAGCCCAGCACCGCGATGCCGAAGGCCAGCGTCAGCACGGCAAGGGCGACGGGATCATGCCAGGCGGGCAGCGGCTCGACCAGCAGCGGCGGCAGGAAAAGGACCGCGGCGATGATCGCGCTGAGCCACCAGCAATCGCGAAAGACGCGCCGCAGCAGCGCGCCCGCCTGGTCCATGAAGGCATCGCGCGCCCGCCGCAGCCTGCGCCGGCACAGGATGACCCTGCTCCGGGCCCCGTGCCGAAATCCCCCCGGTTTGCCGGAAAAGCCCTGCCTGCGGTTGGGCCGCGCCCCGCTCTTGTCGGTCATCGGAAAACATCCTATTGCAACATCAACTCAAAAAACGGGGGCCATATCGCATGTCCGACGCGCCGAAGAAAGTCGTCCTTGCCTATTCGGGCGGGCTCGACACCTCGATCATCCTGAAATGGCTGCAGACCGAATATGGCTGCGAGGTCATCACCTTCACCGCCGACCTGGGCCAGGGCGAGGAGCTGGAGCCGGCGCGCCAGAAGGCCGAACTGCTGGGCATCAAGCCGGAAAACATCCATATCGTCGACGTGCGCGAGGAATTCGTGCGCGATTTCGTCTTCCCGATGTTCCGCGCCAATGCGGTCTACGAGGGGCTTTACCTGCTGGGCACCTCGATCGCCCGCCCGCTGATCTCCAAGCACCTGGTGGAAATCGCGCATCGCCACGGTGCCGATGCCGTGGCCCATGGCGCCACCGGCAAGGGCAACGACCAGGTCCGGTTCGAACTGTCGGCCTATGCGCTCGACCCCTCGATCAAGGTGATCGCGCCCTGGCGGGAATGGGACCTGACCTCGCGCACCCGGCTGATCGAATTCGCCGAAGAACACCAGATCCCGATCGCCAGGGACAAGCGCGGCGAGGCGCCCTTCTCGGTCGATGCCAACCTGCTGCACACCAGCAGCGAGGGCAAGGCGCTGGAAAACCCCGCCGAGGAAGCGCCCGACTACGTCTACCAGCGCACCGTCAGCCCCGAGGACGCGCCCGACCAGCCCGAATACATCGAGATCGGCTTCGAGCGGGGCGACGCGGTCTCGATCAACGGCGAGGCGCTGTCGCCCGCCACCATCCTGACCGCGCTGAACGAATACGGCCGCAGGCACGGCATCGGCCGGCTCGACTTCGTGGAAAACCGCTTCGTCGGCATGAAGTCGCGCGGCATCTACGAGACCCCCGGCGGCACCATCCTGCTCGAGGCGCATCGCGGCATCGAACAGATCACGCTGGACAGCGGCGCCGGCCATCTCAAGGATTCGATCATGCCGCGCTATGCAGAGCTGATCTACAACGGCTTCTGGTTCAGCCCCGAGCGCGAGATGCTGCAGGCGCTGATCGACAAGAGCCAGGAACATGTGACCGGCACCGTGCGGCTGAAGCTCTACAAGGGCAGCGTCCACACGGTCGGCCGCTGGTCGGACCATTCGCTCTACAGCGAAAAGCACGTCACCTTCGAGGACGACGCCGGCGCCTATGACCAGAAGGACGCGGCGGGCTTCATCCGGCTCAACGCGCTGCGGCTGAAGCTGGTGGCGAACCGCAACGCCAGGTTCAAGTAAGACCCACCGGCCGCGGGCAGCCCCCGCGGCCTTTTTCATGAGGCCCGCCATGTCCCGTCCCGCCCATATCGCCATCGTCACCGTCTCGGACCGCGCCGCCAGCGGCGAATACGAGGACAAGGGCGGTCCGGGGGCCGAGGACTGGCTGCGCGCCACCATCACCTCGCCCATGGACATCACGCGCCGCATCATCCCCGACGGGCGCGAGATCGTCGCCGAATGCCTGCGCGACCTGGCCGACGACCAGGGCGCCGACCTGATCCTGATCACCGGCGGCACTGGCCCGGCGCCGCGCGACCAGACGCCCGAGGCCATGGCCGACGTGATCGAAAAGGAACTGCCCGGCTTTGGCGAGGAAATGCGCCGCGCCAGCCTGCGCGAGGTGCCGACCGCCATCCTGTCGCGCCAGACCGCGGGCATCCGCGGCGCCTCGCTCATGATCACCCTGCCGGGCAACCCCTCGGCCATCGCCACCTGCCTCGACGCGGTCTTCGCGGCGGTGCCCTATTGCCTCGACCTGATCGGCGCGGCCTGGATCGAAACCGACCCCGGCCGCATCAAGGCGTTCCGGCCGAAGAAATAGGCGCGGGCCGGACCCGCAGAACGGCGGGCAGCGATTCGCGTAGCACCAGTTCGGCATTGCCGAGGTCGTTCTCCAGATGCGCCATCACTTCGGCCGGCGAACGCCCCAGCCCCTGCCAGCGCGCGGTCAGGCGCCGGCGCAGCTCCTCGATCGGCACGTCCAGCATGACCGACAGATCCCAAAGCCCGGCCAGTTCGCGCCAGGGCGCGCGGTCCAGCAGCAGGTAGTTGCCCTCGACCACCACCAGCCGGTGCCCCGTCTCGACGCGGCCGGCGCCGGCGATGGCCAGGTCCAGGCCGCGGTCGAAGACCGGATGGACCACCTCGCCCCCCGCCTTCAGTCGCCGCACCAGCGCGACGAAACCCGCGGCGTCAAAGGTCTCGGGCGCGCCCTTGCAGCCGCGCAGCCCGCCCGCCTCCAGCAGCCGGTTGTCCAGGTGGAACCCGTCCATCGGTACCAGAACCGCATCCTCCAGCCCGGCCACCAGCTGCGCGGCCAGGGTCGATTTCCCCGATCCGGGCGCACCCAGGATGGCCACGATCCGCCGGCCAGGGCCTAGCCTTGCCACAAGGTCCAGTATTTCTTCCATGCAAAAATATCCTGGGGGGAGTCCGAAGGACGGGGGGCAAAGCCCCCCGCAGCCGCGCCGTTCAGGCCGCCGTTGCCACCTCGTCCGGCACCTTTGCCCCGGTCATGAAGGCCACCGCGTCCGACATGGAATAGTCGTCCGGCCGGATCACGCAAAGGCGCCGGCCGAGCCGGTGGATATGGATGCGGTCCGCCACCTCGAAGACATGCGGCATGTTGTGCGAGATCAGGATGATCGGGATCCCGCGCGAGCGCACGTCGCGGATCAGCTCCAGCACGCGTCGGCTTTCCTTGACGCCAAGCGCCGCCGTCGGCTCGTCCAGGATCACCACCTTCGAGCCGAAGGCGGCGGCGCGGGCCACCGCCACGCCCTGGCGCTGGCCGCCCGACAGCGTCTCGACCGCCTGGTTGATGTTCTGGATCGTCATCAGCCCCAGCTCGGTCAGCTTCTCGCGGGCGAATTTCTCCATCGCCGGCCGGTCCAGCTTGCGCAGCCACTTGCCCATGATGCCGGGCTTGCGCAGCTCGCGCCCCATGAACATGTTGTCGGCGATGGACAGGGCCGGCGACATGGCCAGCGTCTGGTAGACGCATTCGATGCCATAGCCGCGCGCATCCAGCGGGCTGGCAAAGCGCACCGGCTTGCCCTCCAGCGTGATCTCGCCCTCGTCGGGCTGGACCGCGCCCGACAGCGCCTTGATCAGCGAGGACTTGCCCGCGCCGTTGTCGCCGATGACGGCCAGGATCTCGCCCGGCATCAGGTCGAAGTCGCAATGGTCCAGCGCGGTGACCTTGCCATAGCGTTTCACCAGCCCGCGGGCTTTCAGAAGCGGTTCCCCGGAAATGTTCGCGTTCATGCCGATGCCTTTCTGATCCATTGATCCACCGCCACGGCGAGGATGATGAGCAGGCCGATGAGGAAGAAGGTCCATTGCGGATCGGTGCCGACCATCTTCAGCCCCATCTCGAACACGCCGACGATCAGCGCGCCGAAGAACATGCCGACGATGGATCCGCGGCCGCCGAAGAGGCTGATCCCCCCGATCACCACCGCGGTGATGGACTGGATATTGCCCAGCTGCCCGGTCGAGGCCGAGGGCGAGACCGAACCGAAGCGGCCGATCATCACCCAGCCCGCGATGGCGCAGAAGAACCCGGCCAGCGCATAGACCTGGATCAGCACCCGCCGGGTGCGCACGCCGGCCAGTTCCGCCGCATCCGGGTCGTCGCCCACCGCATAGACATGCCGGCCCCAGGCGGTATGGCGCAGGACGTAGGCCAGGATGGCGACCAGCGCGACCATCAGGAACACCGCGTAAAGGATCTTCACCCCGCCCGGCTGGATGGAATAGCCCCAGAATTGCAGCGCCGGCGCCTCGGCGGCGATGGCCGACGAGCGGATCGTCTCGTTCGCGGAATAGATGTAGTTCGCCGCCAGGATGATCTGCCAGGTGCCCAGCGTCACGATGAAGGGCGGCAGCTTGATGCGGGCGACCAGCCAGCCGTTGGCAAAGCCCATGGCCGTGCCCGCCGCCAGCCCCAGCGCAATCGAGACCGGCGCCGGGATGCCATAGCGGAATGTGAACTGCCCCATCAGCACCGAGGAAAACACCGCGATGGCGCCGACCGACAGGTCGATCCCGGCGGTCAGCACCACCAGCGACTGCGCGCAGCCCAGGATGCCGACGATGGCGATCTGCTGCAGGATGGTGGACAGCGTCACCGCCTTGAAGAAGTTCGGTGACAGCAGGCCAAAGACGATGATCGCCGCGACCAGCACGATCATCGGCACGGCCGAGGGCGTCATGTGCAGCCAGTGCTGCAGGCGCTTCAGGGCGGTTTTCTGTTCGTGGAACTCGGCAACCTTGTCCGAGGCGCCTTGCAGGCCCTCCTCGTAGCCGGCGGCCGTCTTGGTGTCGGATGACATGGACGGTCTCCCCCCTTGCAAGACGCCGTGCAGGGCGCCGCTGCCTGTGGTCAGGGCGAGGTTTCCCCCGCCCTGCGGTTCAGTCGAGGCTCAGCCCCAGCAAAGCTCGGCGCCGCGGGCCGAGTCGATGGATTCGATGCCCTCGGCTGGCTTGTCGGTCACCAGTTGCACGCCGGTATCGGTGAAATCCTTGCCCTCGGTCGGCACGGGCTTGGTGCCGTCCTTGGCGAAGGCGGCGATGGCCTCGATGCCCTGCGACGCCATGTCCAGCGGATATTGCTGCGAGGTGGCGCCGATCACGCCGTCCTTGACGTTCTGCACGCCGGGACAGCCGCCGTCGACCGAGACGATCAGCACGTCGCCTTCGCGCCCGACGGCCTTCAGCGCCTCATAGGCGCCGGCGGCGGCCGGTTCGTTGATGGTATAGACCAGGTTGATGTCGGGATCCTTGGCCAGCAGCGTCTCCATCGCCTTCAGCCCGCCTTCCTCGTTGCCCGAGGTGACTTCGTGGCCGACGATGCGCGGGTCGGTCTCGTCGCCCCATTTCTCGGGGTCGCCCAGCTCGATGCCGAAGCCCTGCAGGAAGCCCTGGTCGCGCAGCACGTCGACCGAGGGCTGCGAGATCGCCAGGTCCAGAAGCGCGATCTTGGCCTCGGCCGCCGCATCGCCCATGGTGGCCTTGGCCCATTGGCCGATCAGCTCGCCGGCCTTGAAATTGTCGGTGGCGAAGGTCGCGTCCGCCGCATCGACCGGGTCCAGCGGCGTGTCCAGCGCGATGACCAGCAGCCCGGCATCGCGCGCCGCCTGGAGGGAATCGACGATGGCCTTGGTGTCCGAGGCGGTGATCAGGATGCCCTTGGCGCCGTCCGCGATGCAGGCCTCGACCGCCGAGACCTGGCTTTCGTGGTCGCCGTCGATGCGGCCGGCATAGGATTTCAGCTCAAGCCCCAGCTCGGCGGCCTTGGCCTGCGCGCCTTCCTTCATCTTCACGAAGAAGGGGTTGGTGTCGGTCTTGGTGATCAGGCAGGCGCTGTCGGCCTGCGCCATGCCGGCGATCAGGGTCAGGGCCGTGCCCGCCAGCGCCGCGCGCAGCAGTTTGGTCTTGGTCATGATGTCCTTCCTCCTCTGGGCGGGTCTGACCGCCGCCTCCTGTAAAAGGCTGCCGAAGAAACGGGGGCTTGTCAATAAATCAATTTCGTTGATTTAATAGGGGAGGGAGGAAGCGACCATGCCGAACACCAATCCGGCGGCGACGCCGCAGGGGGTCCGCAGCCAGAACGAGCGGCTGATCCTGTGGCTGATTCGCCGCAACGGGCCGATGCCGCGCGCCGCGCTGGCCCAGGCCACGGGCCTGTCTGCGCAGGCCGTCACCAACATCACCCGCGAGTTGATCGCCGCGGGCCTGCTGGATGCGAGGGGCGAGCGGCGGCGCGGCAAGGTCGGCCAGCCGCTACTGCCGCTGGCCCTGGCGCCGGAGGGGGCGCTGTTCCTGGGCCTCAAGGTCGGGCGCCGGGTGGCCGAGCTGGTGCTGGTCGATTTCGCCGGCGGCATCCGGCAGATGCGGGTGCTGCCCCATGCCTATCCGCAGCCCGACGCGATTCGCGACTTCGCCGTCGCCGGCGCGGCCGAGATCCTGGCCGAATTGACCCAAGCGCAGCGCGCGCGGCTGTCGGGCATGGGCATCGCCAGCCCCTTCTACCTGTGGGACTGGGCCGAGGAGATGGCCCCCTGGCGCGGCCGCGACCTGCGCGCCGAACTGGCGCAGGCGCTGGACCTGCCGGTCTGGCTGGAGAATGACGGCTCCTGCGCCTGCGGGGCCGAGATGATGTTCGGCACCCAGGAATTGCCGCAGGATTTCCTGTATTTCTATGTCGCGCATTTCGCCGGCGGCGGCGTGGTGCTGGACGGGCGGCTGCGGCTGGGGCCGTCGCGCAATGCCGGGGCGATGGGCTCCTATCCGGTGCCGGGGGGGCGGCAGGTGCTGGACGTGGCCTCGATTTCCGTGCTGGAATCGGCCTTGGGGGGCGACCTGCCGCTGGACGATGCGGCCTGGGATCTGCCGGCCGGTATCGTCCGGGAATGGCTGGACGAATCGGCGCGGGTGCTGTCCCATGCGGCTCTGGGGGCGGTGGCGGTGCTGGACCTGCCGCTGGTGGTGATCGACGGCGCCATGCCGGCCGCGCTGCGGGCCGGGCTGGTGCAGGCGACCGCGGCCAGCCTGGCCGGGATGCGCCACCACGGCGTCACCCTGCCCGAGGTGCGCGCCGGAACCCTGGGCCGCCGGGCCCGCACGCTGGGGGCGGCCGCGCTGCCGCTGGGGGCGGGCTTCCTGCCGGGCGGCAGTTTCTCGGCCCCGCGGCCGGGCCGGAACGGGCATGAAACCCAGGGTGCGCCCGCGCGTTCCCGTGACGACAGGTGAAGAAAGGAAGCCGCGGCCATGGCCGACGATCCATACAAGGCGCTGGGGCTGGGCAAGAACGCCAGCCAGGACGACATCAAGCGGGCCTATCGCCGGATCGCCAAGACCGACCACCCGGACCTCAATCCCGATCCTGCCGCGCATGAGCGCTTCAAGGCCGCCTCTTCCGCCTATGACCTGCTGAAAGACCCCGAGCAGCGCGCCCGCTTCGACCGCGGCGAGATCGACGCCCAGGGGCAGGAGCAGCCGCAGCGGCATTACTATCGCGAATATGCCGAATCGGGCGACAACCCCTATCGCCAGCCGCATGGGTTCGACGATCTGTCGGACGTGTTCTCGGACCTGTTCGGCGGCCGTGCCGGCGGCGGCGGCCGGCGCGGCGGGGCGCGCAGCTTCGACATGCGCGGCCCCGACCAGCGCTTTACCCTGGAGATCGACTTCATGAGCGCGGCCCGCGGCGGTTCGACCCGGATCACCATGCCCGACGGCAGCGTGCTGGAGGTCAAGATCCCCGAGGGCGCGCATGACGGCCAGGTCATCCGCCTGCGCGGCAAGGGCGGTCCCGGCATGGGCAATGGCGAGCCGGGCGACGCGCTGCTGACCCTGATCGTGGCCGAGGATCCCGACTGGAAGCGCGACGGCAACGATGTCGAGACCACGCTGCCCATCACCATCGACGAGGCCGTGCTGGGCGGCAAGGTCGAGGCGCAGACCATCGACGGCCCGGTGATGCTGACCGTCCCGCGCGGCGCCAGCTCCGGCCAGAAGCTGCGGCTGAAGGGCCGCGGCATCAGGGGCGCGGACGGGCGGCGCGGCGACCAGCATGTCGTGCTGAAGATCGTGATGCCGCCCAGGGTCGACGACGAATTGGCCCGCTTCATCGAAGAGTGGCGCCAGAACCATGCCTATGATCCGAGGAGGGGAAAATGACCCAGCCCCATCATACCCTGGCCGAGACGCTGGAGGCGATCAGCGACCTGACGCCCGAGCAGCTGGAGCGCTATATCCGCGCCGGCGTGGTCGTGCCGGTGCAATCCGAACAGGGTCCGCTGTTTCGCGACATCGACCTGGCGCGGCTGAGCCTGGTCGTCGACCTGGCCGAGGGCTATCACCTGGACGAAGAGGCGCTGGCCCTGGTGCTGTCGCTGGTCGACCAGCTGCACGGGCTCAGGGGCGACATGCGGGCGATCCTGGACGCGGTGGCGCGCGAGCCGGTCGAGACGCGGGTGCGGCTCAAGGCCGCGATCCGCGAGGTGCGGGTGGTGACGCGCTAGTCCGCCTTGCCGCAGGCGGGCAGGGCGCGGGAGGGCAGTTCGGCCATGATCGCCAGCCGCTCGGCCTCGGTCAGGCGGCCCCAGCCGGCGATCTCGTCGATGCTGCGCAGGCAGCCGGTGCAAAGCCGGCTTGCCGGCTCGATCCGGCAGATGTTGACGCAAGGCGTCGAGGGCTTCATCCGCCGGCCCCCAGGAAGCGCAGCCGGTCCAGCGCGCCTTGCAGGATATAGCCGGCCGCGACCTGGTCGATGACCTCGGCGCGGCGCTTGCGCGAGGTGTCGCCCTCGAGCAGCGCGCGTTCGGCGGCGACGGTCGACAGCCGCTCGTCCCAGAAGGTGATCGGCAGCGGCGTCAGCCGTTCCAGGTTGCGGGCAAAGGCGCGGGTCGATTGCGCCCGCGGCCCCTCGCTGCCGTCCATGTTGCGCGGCAGGCCCAGCACCAGCCCGACCAGCGCCCGGTCGGCGGCGATCTGCAGCAGCGCCTGCGCATCGACGGTGAACTTCGTGCGCCGGATCACCGTCAGCGGCGAGGCGACGCTGCGCAGCCCGTCGCTGACCGCGACGCCGATGGTCTTGGTGCCCAGGTCCAGCCCGGCGACGGCGCCGGTGCGGGGCAGGGCTGCGGCGAAGCTCTCGACGTTCTCGCAGATCATTCCAGCCCGGCCTGTTTTGCCGCCGCCTCGATCACCTCCAGCGCCGCGGCATCGCCGGCGAACTGCTTGCGCGCCTCGCCCAGGATGTCGCCGGCATGGTCCTTTTGCCCGATCACCGGCAGGGACGAGATCAGCCGCGCCCATTCCTCGGGCGTGCCGCCCTGGGTCGCCAGCCGGGTCTCCAGCCCCTTGACCATGCCCTCGACCATCTGCTGGCGCTCTTCGGCGGTCATTTCCTCGGCCGCGGCCATGGCGTCGGCATCCGGGCCGGGCATCGCGGGCAGGCTGGGCATGCCCGGCGTGCCCGAGGCGGCGGGTTCCGGCGGGGTATAGTCCGGGTGGCCGGCAAACCAGGCCAGATCCTGGATCGAGCCCCGGATCGGCGCGATCCAGGGCGCGTCCTCGGGGCCTTCGGCCAGCAGCCGGGCCCAGACCGGAAACGCCTGGTCGGGCCGGCCGTTCTGCAGGTGCAGCAGCCCGGCCATGAAGCGCGCCTGCGGATTGCGGGCATCGCGCGCCAGGGCTTGGGCCACGGTATCCTCGGCCTCGCGGGTGATGATGCCGCCCGCCGCCTCGATCGTCAGCCCGGCCAGCCGCGCCAGATCCTCGGCGCTGGCCTTGTCGCCGCGCAGGGCAACCAGCCGGCGCTGCGCATCCTTGGCGGCGACCAGGTTGCCCAGCCGCTCCTCGTGCTCGGCCAGAAGCTCCAGCCCGCGCGGGTCGTTGGGGTTCTTCATGACCGCCTCGCGCAGCCGCTCGATCAAGGCGACATAGTCGGCATCGGGCTCGGGGCGGGCGGGGCGGGGGGCCTGCGCCTCGGCCTCGGCCTGGCTGGGGCGGGTGTCGTAAAGCTCCTGCGCCTGGGCGATGCGCTGCGCGATGGGGGCGTCGGGCCGGTCGGGCTGGCCCAGGCGCTGGTAGGTCAGAAAGGCCCCGCCCAGCAGCACGGCCAGCAGCGCCAGCGCCGCCCAGCCGCCGGCGCTGCGCCGGGTGGTGCCGGCGCGTTCCAGCGCGCGGTCGGCGGCCAGCACCTTGCGCCCGATCTCGACCCGCAGCCGCTCGGCATCCGCCGCGTCGATCACGCCGCGCTCCAGATCGCGCTCGACCTCGCGCAGCTGGTCGCGATAGATTCGCAGGTCATAGGCGGCGGCGGGCTCGGCCGCCTCGCCCTGCCGGCGCAGAAGCGGCGCGGCGATGGCCACGGCCACCACCCCCGCCAGCGCGGCGCAGATGATCCAGAACATCGGCTTCCTCTCTTTGGCTGGTCCGGTGATAGCGGTTTTCCGCTGGCCGAGAAAGTCAAAGCCCTGCGACAAATCGCGAACTGGACCGCGGGACATCTGCGCCGACCCCTGACGCAATTCGACAATCGCCCCGTCGCAACGCGGCTTGCCCGAAAACCGCCCTCGCTTCACTCTGCATGGATCGAGTCGCAAGAGGTTCCCCCATGCCCGCATCTGCAAGTTCCAGCACCGGCCGCTATTCGGTCTTTGCCATCGCGAAAGAGGCGATGCGGCTGCATACCGGCTGGAAACGCGCCTGGGCCAGCCCCGAGCCCAGGAAGAAATACCAGGTCGTCATCGTCGGCGCCGGCGGCCACGGCCTGGCCACCGCCTATTACCTGGGCAAGAATTTCGGCATCACCGATGTCGCGGTGATCGAAAAGGGCTGGCTGGGCGGCGGCAACACCGGCCGCAACACCACCATCATCCGGTCGAACTACCTGCAAGACCCGTCGGCGGCGATCTATGACAAGGCGCTGAAGCTTTATGAAAACCTGTCGCAGGATCTGAACTACAACATCATGTTCAGCCCGCGCGGCCTTCTGATGCTGGCGCAGACCGAGCATGAGGTGCGCGGCTACAAGCGCACCGTCTATGCCAACCAGCTGCAGGGCGTGGCGACCGAATGGGTCAGCCCCAAGCGCATCAAGGACATGCTGCCGATCATCAATATCGAGGGGCCGCGCTATCCGGTCCTGGGCGGGCTTTACCAGGAGCGCGGCGGCACCGCTCGCCACGACGCCGTGGCCTGGGGCTATGCCCGCGCCTGCTCGGCCATGGGCATGCATATCATCCAGAACTGCGAAGTGACCGGCATCGAGACCGAAAACGGCCAGGTCAGGGCGGTGAACACCGGCAAGGGCCGGATCGAATGCGACAAGCTGGCGCTGATCGCCGCCGGCCACAGCTCGGTCCTGGCCGAGATGGCGGGCTTCCGCCTGCCCATCGAATCGCTGGCGCTGCAGGCGCTGGTGAGCGAGCCGATCAAGCCCTGCTGCGACCTGGTCATCATGGCCAACACCGTCCACGGCTACCTGTCGCAATCCGACAAGGGCGAGATGGTGATCGGCGGCGGCACCGACGGCTTCAACAACTACACCCAGCGCGGCTCCTGGCACCATGTCGAGGAAACCGTGCGCGCGCTGATCGAGACCTTCCCGATGCTGTCGCGGCTCAAGATGCTGCGGCAATGGGGCGGGATCGTCGACATGACCGGCGACCGCTCGCCCATCCTGTCGGCCACGCCGGTCGGCAACATCTTCGTCAACTGCGGCTGGGGCACCGGCGGCTTCAAGGCCATCCCCGGCTCGGGCTGGGCCATGGCGGAACTGGTGGCCAAGGGCCAGCCGGGTCCGCTGGCCGCCGATTTCGGGCTGAACCGCTTCGTCCAGGGCCGCTTCATCGACGAAAGCGTCGCCGCGGGGGTGGCGCATTGATGCGCAGCGCGGGCATGATCCTGCCGGCGCATGCGGTTTTTGGGCCGATTTTTGCCCAAGTGCCGGTTGCGACGGAAAATTTTTCGCAAGGGTTGGGAAACTGTTCCTCGTCTGGTGAATTGTTGGATTACGTCACCATGACCAAGGAGTTTTCTTCATGGCCGAACAGAACAAGAGCAACCTCTGGCTCATCGTCGGCGTCGTCGTCGTCGTGCTGGTCGTCATTTACTGGTTCGTGTCTTCAGGCACCGAGCCAACCGCGACCGAGCCGCCGACCGCGCCGGCCGTCTCGTCCGAACCCGCACCGGTCGATGACGGCGCCGTCTCGGTCGAGCCGCCGGCCGATGCTGCTCCGGCCGATCCCGCTGCTCCCGCTGCTCCCGCCCCGGCCGAGCCTGCCACCCCGGCTCCGGCCAACTAAGGCGCCCCTTTCGGCGCCTTCGGGCGCCCTCTCTCTCCAGGGCCGGGGGGCGATTTGCCCCTCGGCTTCTGGCCATGCCGTGTTCGGCGGCCGCGCGGGCTGCCCCGGCGATGACCTGCTGCGCCCAAGCGCGGCGCACCCGCGCCCCCTCTCTGCAAGCCGCAAAGCCCGCGCCGCCGCGCCGGGCATTGCCGGCTGCGCGCCCTTCATCGACCTTTCGCTTTCCATTGCCGCCATGCGCGCCCGGCCGACCCCCTGGGCGCCGGCCCGCCTGCGCGTCCTGCCGCCCAAGGAGTGATCCATGCTGACCCTGACCTGTCCCTATTGCGGCGTCGCGGCCGAGGAAACCGAGCTGCAGCCCGGCGGCGAGGCGCATCTGAAGCGCTTCGGCCCCGGCTCGTCCGATGCCGAGTTCGAGGCCTATCTGTTCGCCCGCAAGAACCCCAAGGGCGTGCATTTCGAACGCTGGCGCCATGCCTATGGCTGCGGCAAGTGGTTCATGGCGGCGCGTGACACCGCCACGCTTCAGGTCTTTGGCACCTACAGCGCCCAGACCCCGTATCCCACGCCCGAGATCGTCGCCGCAGTCCAGGCCGTCCGCCCGGATTGGCAGCCCGACTGGACGCCCGCCACCGCCGAAACCCCCGCCGAAAGCCTGAACGCATGACCCAGACCGGACCCTTCCGCCTGCCGCGCGGCGGCCGCCTGATCGACCGCGCCTATCAACTGCCCTTCCGCTTCGACGGCCGCCAGATGCGCGGGGTCGCGGGCGACACGCTGGCCTCGGCCCTGCTGGCGAACGGCCAGCTGATGATGGGCCGCAGCTTCAAGTATCACCGCCCGCGCGGCCCGATCGCCTCGGGCGCGGAAGAGCCGAACGCGCTGCTGGGCCTTGGCCAGGGCGGCCGGTTCGAGCCGAACCAGCGCGCCACCACCACGCCGCTGGTCGGCGGCATGGCCACCACCAGCCAGAACTGCTGGCCCAGCCTGAACGCCGACATCGGCGCGATCAACAACTGGATGTATCGCTTTTTCCCGGCGGGCTTCTATTACAAGACCTTCATGCATCCGCGCCCGTTCTGGAAGCATGTGTTCGAGCCGATCATCCGCCGCTCGGCCGGCCTGGGCAAGGCGCCGACCGAGGCCGACCCGGACAAGTACGAACAGGCCTATGCCCATGTGGACGTGGTGGTCGTCGGCGGCGGCATCGCCGGGCTGACCGCAGCCCGCGACGCGGGCCGCGAGGGCAAATCGGTCTGGCTGGTCGAGCAGACGCCGCATTTCGGCGGCCGCACCCCCACCGACCATGCCGAGGGCCAGGCCCGCGTCGATGCGCTGCTGGCCGAGCTGCGGGGGATGGCCAATGTCACCCTGCGCCGCTCGACCCAGGCGACCGGGCTTTACGACCACGGCTATCTGCTGGTGCGGGAATCGCTGGCCGACCACGACCCGAACGCCGGCATTCCGCGCCAGCGCCTGTGGCGCCTCCGCGCGGGCCATGTGATCGTCGCCACCGGCGCGCTGGAGCGGCCGCTGAGCTTTGCCGGCAACGACGTGCCGGGCGTGATCCTGGCCTCGGCCGTGCGGGATTACATCGACAATTACGGCGTGGCGCCGGGCCGCCGGATCGTCGTCGTCACCAATAACGACGATGCCTATCGCACCGCGCTGGTGGCGCTGGATGCGGGGCTGGAAGTCGCCGTGGTGATCGACGCGCGCAGCACGGCCGAGGGCGCGCTGCCCGCGGCTGTCCGCGCCCGCGGCGTGCGCGTCCTGACCGGCAGCGCCGTTGCCGGCATCAAGGGCGGCCAGGCGGTCGAGGCGGTCAAGATCTGCGCCCATTCCGGTTCGGGCCAGGTGACCGAGACCGTGGATGCCGATTGCGTCGCCATGTCCGGCGGCTGGTCGCCGGTGGTCCACCTGTGGAGCCATTGCGGCGGCAAGCTGAACTGGTCCGACGCGCAGTCGATGTTCGCGCCCGATCCGAACCGCCCCCCGACCGGGGCCGACGGCAAGGCGATGGCCAGCTGCGTGGGTGCGGCGGCGGGCGACCTGCTGGTCTCGGAGTTGACCGGGGCGCAGGCCGAGGCGGCGACCATGCCGGTCTGGGTCATGCCGGCCCACGCCACGCGCAAGATGAAGTTCAAGATGTGGCTCGACTTCCAGAACGACGTGAAGGTCTCGGATGTCGAACTGGCCGCGCAGGAAGGCTATCACAGCGTCGAGCATACCAAGCGCTATACCACGCTGGGCATGGCGACCGACCAGGGCAAGGTCAGCAACATCAACGGCTTGGCCGTGCTGTCCAATGCGCTGAACCAGCCGATCCCGGCCACGGGCACGACGACCTTCCGCCCGCCCTATACGCCGCTGACGCTGGGCACCATCGCCGGCGAGGCGCGGGGCGAGATCTTCCAGCCCTTGCGCAAGACGCCGATGCATGGCTGGCACGAGGCGCAGGGCGCCTTCTTCGAGCCGGTGGGCCATTGGCGCCGCCCCTATTGCTACCCCAAGGGCGGCGAAAGCCATGGCGACGCGGTGGCGCGCGAGATCCGCGCGGTGCGCGCCTCGGTCGGCACGCTCGACGCCTCGACCCTGGGCAAGATCATCGTCAAGGGCCCGGATGCGGGCAAGTTCCTCGACATGATGTATACCGGCATGATGTCCACCCTGCCGGTCGGCAAGTGCCGCTATGGCCTGATCTGCAACGAGAACGGCTTCCTCATCGACGACGGCGTGGCCGCGCGGCTCAGCGAGGACACCTGGCTGGTCCACACCACCACCGGCGGCGCCGACCGCATGCACGGCCATTTCGAGGACTGGCTGCAATGCGAATGGTGGGACTGGAAGGTCTGGACCGCCAACGTCACCGAGCAATGGGCGCAGGTCGCCGTGGTCGGCCCCAAGGCCCGCGTGCTGCTGGAACGGCTGGGCGGCCAGATCGACCTGTCGCCCGAGGCGCTGCCCTTCATGGGCTGGATCGAGGGCGAGATCGCCGGCATCCCGGCGCGGGTCTATCGCATCAGCTTCTCGGGCGAGCTTTCCTTCGAGGTGGCGGTGCCCGCGAACCGGGGCCTGGAGCTTTGGGAAAAGCTGCATGAGGCCGGGCGCGACCTGAACATCACCCCCTACGGCACCGAGGCCATGCACGTCATGCGCGCCGAAAAGGGCTTCATCATGATCGGCGACGAAACCGACGGCACGGTGATCCCGCAGGATCTGGGCATGTCCTGGGCGATCAGCAAGAAAAAGACCGACTATATCGGCAAGCGTGCGCAAGAGCGCAGCTTCATGACCGATCCCGGCCGCTGGAAGCTGGTGGGCCTGGAAAGCGTGGACGGCCGGGTGCTGCCCGACGGGGTCTATGCGGTCGACCAAGGCGTGAACGCCAATGGCCAGCGCAAGGTGCAGGGCCGCGTGACCTCGACCTACATCTCGCCGACGCTCGACCGGCCCATCGCCATGGGCCTGGTGCGGCAGGGGCCGGACCGCATGGGCGAGGTGCTGGAATTCCCCGTCGCGGGTCAGGAAAGCTACAAGGCGCGGATCGTCGATCCGGTCTTCTATGACAAGGAAGGGAGCCGGGCGAATGGCTGAGGCACTGGCGAAGATCTCTCAGGTGCAGGACTGGGGCATGATCCAGATCCGCGCCGACCTGGCGCGGGCGGGCGATGCCATCGCCGGGGCGGCAGGGGTCGCGCTGCCCGAACAGGGCCGCATCACCACCGACGGCAGCCGTTCGCTTGGCTGGATGTCGCCGGACGAGCTGCTGCTGATCCTGCCGCGGGCCGAGACGGCCGAGGCGCTGGCCGCGTTGCAGGACGCGCTTGCGACCGAGCACGCGCTGGCGCTGGATGTCAGCGACATGCGCGCGGTGTTCCGTATCCAGGGCGCCCGCGCGCTGGACGTGCTGATGAAGCTGTGCCCGACCGACCTGGCGGCCATGCCCGAGGACGGGCTGCGCCGCACCCGCGCGGCCCAGGTCGCCTGCGGCATCTGGCGCGAGCCGGGCGGCTATGTGCTGATCGGCTTCCGCTCGGTCACGGACTATCTGCGCGGCATCCTGACCGGCGCGGCGGCGCCGGGCACGCAGCTTAGCCCGCGCTAGGACTTGTGGCTGCGGCAGGGCGGCGTATGGATGGGGGTGAAAGCCACCCGGTTGATTCCATGCGTCCCGCCCTGCCTCTGCCCATTCTTCTGGCCGGCCTGATTTTGCCGGTTCCCGCCGCCATGGCGCAGGACTGGGGGCAAGAGCCGCCGGTGGTGATGATGTGCCAGATCATCGACCACAGCGGCACCGGCTGGGTGCCCGAATTCATCATGATGACCCGCCAGACCTCCGGCCCGCGCCAGGGCCGGATCGAGGTTTTCGACCCGATCCTGCAACGCATCCTCGGCCAGCCGATCGAGGCCAGGATCACCGCCGACGACCGCACCAGCCGCACCTATGGCTGGGCGCTGGCCGGGGTGCGCAATGCCTCGGGGCAGCGGACCGAGCGGCTGGACTACCGGCTGACGGTGCAAAAGGCCGATGGCAGCGCGCTGGTGACGGCGACGGCGCTTGGCTATGACAATGTCATGACCGGGACCGGGGCCTGCGGCTCGCCCGGCGGGGGATAGGGCAGGAACCCGCGCCGCCTTGAAGGCGTTTAGCGGCCGACAGGGCTTTTCCCCGACTGGCTCCTGTGCCAGAACACAATCCGAAACCGTTGGAAAGGAAATCGAAAATGGCCTTCACGCTTCCCGATCTTCCCTATGCTCACGACGCGCTGGCCGCTGGCGGCATGTCCAAGGAGACGCTGGAATACCACCACGACAAGCACCACAAGGCCTATGTCGACAAGCTGAACGAGCTGATCGCCGGCACCGAATGGGAAGGCAAGAGCCTCGAGGACATCGTCAAGGGCACCTACCAGTCGGGGGCCGTGGCGCAGAACGGCATCTTCAACAACGCCAGCCAGCATTGGAACCATGCCCAGTTCTGGGAAATGATGGGCCCGAACCCCGGCGCCATTCCGGGCGAGCTGGAAAAGGCCCTGACCGAAGCCTTCGGTTCGGTGGACGAGTTCAAGAAGAAATTCGCCGAGGCCGGCGTCGGCCAGTTCGGCTCGGGCTGGGCCTGGCTGGTCAAGGACAAGGACGGCAGCCTCAAGGTCACGAAGACCGAGAACGGGGTGAACCCGCTCTGCTTCGGCCAGACCGCGCTGCTGGGCTGCGACGTGTGGGAACACAGCTATTACATCGACTTCCGCAACGCGCGGCCGAAATACCTGGAAAACTTCCTCGACAAGCTGGTGAACTGGGAAAACGTGGCCTCGCGCCTCTGACCCCGGCAAGACGCCGCATCAAGGCCCGCCCCGTTCGGCGGGCCTTTTCCATGGCGGGCGGAATCGGGTTGCGGCGGGGCGCATCCGGCGCCAGGCTTTGCCCGCTGCGCAAGGAGACGAGATGAAACCGCTGCTGCCCGCCCTTTGCCTGGCCCTGATCCCCCTTGCCGCGCCGGCCCAGGATGCGGCGCTGGTCGTCCGTGACGGCTATGCCCGCGCCGCCAATCCGCGCTCCGGCGCCGCCTTCATGGTGATCGAGAATCGCGGCACCGAGGCCTGCACGCTTTCCTCGGTCGCCTCGGACGCGGCCGAGCGCGTCGAATTGCATACCCATCGCGACGAGGGCGGCGTGATGCGGATGGTCAAGGCGGATCCGATCCGCATTCCCGCCGGCAGCCGGCACGCGCTGGCGCGGGGTGGCGATCATGTGATGCTGATGGGGTTGAAGCAACCGCTTGCGGATGGCGACCAGCTGGCGCTGACGCTGGACTTCGGCCCCTGCGGCAGGGTCGAAACCCGCCTGCCGGTGGATAACAGGCACATGCCCGGACCCGCTGCGGGGCATTAGCGCCGGCCTTCGGCCTTTTCGATCAGCGCCTCGACCTTGGGGCCCAGCGATTGCACGATCAGCCCGACGCCTTCGGCCGAGGCATGCAGCCCGTCGGCTTGCAGCATGGTCCTGTAGCCTTCGTCCGGCAGGTCGAAAAGCGGCTGATACAGGTTCTCCATCAGCAGCGCGTCGTGCTGCGCGGCCATGCGTGGCCAGATCCCGGCCCAGTCGCGGCTCAGCGGCTCGTCATGGTCGGGCGAGGCGATGCCGACCAGCAGCAGCGGCCGGCCGGTCTTGCCGGCCTGGCCCAGGATCGAATCCAGGTTGTCCTCGACCATGGCGGGGGAAAAGCCCATCAGCAGGTCGTTGCCGCCCAGCTCGACGATCACCGCGTCGGGCTTGTGGCGGGCCAGCGAATAGCCGATCCGCACCCGCCCGCCGGCGGTGGTGTCGCCCGAAAGCCCGCCGTTCAGCACCAGCACGTCATGGCCGCGCGCCCTTAGCCAGTCCTGCAATTGCGGCACCAGCCCGTGCTTGCGCGGCAGGCCGTAGCCCTCGGTCAGACTGTCGCCGAAGGCCAGGATGCGCAGCGGCGTCGCCGCCGCCATCGGTGCGGCCGCAAGGGCCAGGATCAGGACAAGGGCTTTCAGCTTCATACGGCACGCCTCAATCGCAACGCGTTACTGACCACGAAGACCGAGGACAGCGCCATCGCCCCGGCCCCCAGCATGGGTGACATCTGCGGCCCGCCAAAGGGCACCAGCGCCCCCATGGCCACGGGAATCAGGGCCACATTGTAACCGAAGGCCCAGAACAGATTCTGCCGGATGTTGCGCATGACGCTGCGTGACAGGCGGATGGCCCGCGCCACGCCCATCGGATCGCCGCCGACCAGCACCACCTCGGCCGATTCGATGGCGACGTCGGTGCCGGTGCCGATGGCGATGCCGGTTTCGGCCGCGGCCAGCGCCGGGGCGTCGTTGATGCCGTCGCCGACAAAGACCGTGCCCGGCCCCATCTCGCGGATGGCGGCCAGCTTGCCCTCGGGCAGCACGCCCGCGGTCACGCGGTCGATGCCCAGCTTGCGGCCCACCGCCTCGGCCGTGGCCTGCACGTCGCCCGAGATCATCTCGGTTTGCAGGCCGAGCGCGTGCAGCTCGGCCACGGTCTGGGCCGCCTCGGGGCGGATCGGATCGGCCAGCGCCATGGCGGCGGCGTGCCGGCCGTCCACGGCCAGATGCACCGGGGTCGCGCCGTTCGCCGCCCAGCCTTCGGCCGCGGCGATCAGGACGGGGGCGGCGGGAATGCCCGCCTCGGCCAGCGCGGCGGCATTGCCGATCAGCAGCGCGCGCCCCTCGACCCGCGCCGAAAGCCCGCGCCCGGCATTGGCCGCGACCGCCTCGGCCGGGGGCAGGTCCAGCCCCTTGTCCCGCGCGGCGCCGACGATGGCGGCGGCCAGCGGATGCTCGGAACGCGACTCGGCCGCGGCGGCAAGGCGCAGGGCGTCCAGGGGGGCGATGTCCTCGGCCTCGATGGCGGTCAGGGCGGGGGCGCCCTGGGTCAGTGTGCCGGTCTTGTCGAAGCCGACGATGCGCGCCTCGGCCAGCCTTTGCAGCGCATCGCCGCGCCGGAACAGCACGCCCAGCTCGGCCCCGCGCCCGGTGCCGACCATGATCGAGACCGGCACCGCCAGCCCCATGGCGCAGGGGCAGGCGATGATCAGGACCGAGATCGCCGCAACCAGTGCCTGTCCCAGCGCGCCGGTGAAGATCATCCACAGAACGAAGGTCAGCAGCGCCAGCCCCATCACCAGCGGCACGAAGACCGCGGTGATGCGGTCGACCAGCGCCTGCACCGGCAGCTTGGTGGCCTGCGCGTCCTCGACCATGCGGATGATGCGGGCGAGCACCGTGTCGCCGCCGGTCGCGGTCACGCGATAGGCAAGCGCCGCATTGCCGTTCACCGTGCCGCCGGTCACGGGATCGCCGGGCTGCTTGGCGACCGGCACCGGCTCGCCCGTCAGCATGGATTCGTCCACCGCGCCGCTGCCCTCGGTCAGCACGCCGTCCACCGCCACCCGCTCGCCGGGGCGCAGATGCACGATGTCGCCGGGGCGCAGCTCGGCCACCGGGACTTCCACGATCTGGCCGCCGCGTTCCACATGGGCGCTGTCGGGCGCAAGTTCGATCAGCCGGCGGATGGCGTCGCCGGCCTGGCCCTTGGCGCGCGCCTCGAGCCAGCGGCCCAGCAGGATCAGCGTCACGATGACGGCGGCGGCCTCGAAATAGACATGCACCGAATCCGGCGGCAGCACGCCCGGCGCAAAGGTCGCCACCGTCGAATAGAGCCAGGCCGCCGAGGCGCCAAGCGCGACCAGGCTGTTCATCTCGGGCGCGCGGCGCATCAGCGCCGGAAAGCCGATGCGGAAGAACATCCGCCCTGGCCCGGCCAGGACCGCCGTGGTCAGCAGGAACTCCAGCACCCACAGCGTGCGCTGGCCAAGCGCCATGTGCAGCCAATGGTGGAAGGCCGGGAAGGCATGGCCGCCCATCTCGGCGACAAAGACCGGCAGGGTCAGCGCAAGGGCGATCAGGAAGTTGCGCTTCAGCGCCGCCGCGTCGCCGCCATGGTCGTGCATGTGATGGCCGGCCTCGGCCTGCACCTGCGCCGGATAGCCCTTGGCGGTCACGGTGTCGGCCAGCGCCTGCGGCGCGACGGCGGGGGAATGGCGGATGGTGGCGCTGGCGGTGGCCAGGTTCACCTGCGCCGAATCCACGCCGGGCAGCGCGGCCAGCGCCTTTTCGACCCGGCCCACGCAAGAGGCGCAGTTCATGCCCTCGATCGCCAGGCGGGTTTCAAGCGGCTCGGCCGGGTAGCCGGCGCTTGCCAGCGCCTCGACGGCGCGGGGCAGGGCCTCGGGCGCGGCCAAGCGGAAATGCGCCCGGCCGGTGGCCAGGTTGACCCGCGGCTCCTCAACCCCCGGCACGGCGGCCAGCGCCTTTTCGACGCGGGTCACGCAAGAGGCGCAGCTCATGCCCGAGACGGTCAGCTCGGCATCGTTTGGGTGATGTTTCATCGTTTTGTCCTGTCAGAATGGCGGAAAAGACGCGATTCAGACAGGGTGGGGCGGGGCCTGCGGATGTTGCGGCACATGGTGCAGGCCGGGCTGCCGGGGCGGCCCCTCGCCCGGCGCGGGGCGCCAGCGCAGCGGGTGGCCGTCGCCCGCCAGCACGGGGCGGGCCAGGCGCGGACGGGCCGCGACATGGCAGCGGCAACCGCGCCCGCCCCGGCCCCGGCACAGATGCGGGGCGCGCGTGGGCGCGCGGCGCGGCGGGCGGCGGATGGAGGCACAGGTCGCGCAGGTCATGGCAGGCGGTCCTTTCCCGATGCAAGCTAGGCACGTTTGCCGCGCGTTTCAACCGCGTCACGGCGCTTTGAGTTGATCCCGGACGCCCAAGCGGTTAGGCGCATGGTCAAGAAACGCAAGGATTCAGGACGGACAGATGAACCGCAGACAGATGCTGATGGCCGCCTTGCCGCTGGTGGCCGCGCCTTCGCTGGTTTTCGCACAGGGACAGGCGCAGCCGGCGGCGCTGACCACCCAGGCCGAGCCCAAGCGCGACCCCTATGCCCCGACCGAGGTCTCGATCCGCAACGATTTCGAGGTCGGCAGCATCGTCGTGGTCTCGAAGGACTTCTTCCTCTACCACGTCGTCGCTCCGGGCCGGGCGGTGCGCTATGGCGTCGCCGTCGGCAAGGCCGAGCTGGTCTGGAAGGGCCGCGCCACCGTCGGGCGCAAGACCGAATGGCCCAGCTGGACGCCGACGCCGGCGATGATCAAGCGCAATCCCGGCCAATATGCCCGCTGGGCCGACGGCATGCCGGGCGGCCCCGGCAACCCGCTGGGCGCGCGGGCGCTGTATCTTTACGACGCCAAGGGCAACGACACCTCGATCCGCATCCACGGCACGACCGAGCCCAATTCGATCGGCCGCGCCGTCTCGAACGGCTGCATCCGCATGCGCAACGAGGCGGTGATGGACCTGTTCGAGCAGGTGCCGATCGGAACCCCCGTCTACGTCTACTAGGTGGACATCCGACTGACATCGCTGTCGGACCCGGCGCTGTCCGGGTTCGATACCGTCATCGATACGCGCTCGCCTTTGGAATATGCCGAGGATCACCTGCCGGGCGCGATCAACCTGCCGGTGCTGTCCGACGAGGAGCGCGCGCAGGTCGGCACGATCTACAAGCAGGTCTCGCCCTTCGACGCCCGCAAGCTGGGCGGCGCCATGGTCGCCGCCAATGCCGCGCGCCATATCGCCGGGCCGCTGGCGGGGCTGGGCGGCGGCTGGCGGCCGCTGGTCTATTGCTGGCGCGGCGGCCAGCGCTCGGGCGCCTTTGCCGGCATCCTGTCGCAGATCGGCTGGCGCGTCGGGCGGCTCGAGGGCGGCTACAAGGCCTGGCGGGCGCTGGTGGTGGCGCGCGTGGCGGCGCCCGTCGCCGCGCCGGTGCTGGTGCTGGACGGCAATACCGGCAGCGCCAAGACCGAGATCCTGGCGCGGCTTGCCGCGCGCGGCCATCAGGTCGTCGACCTGGAGGGGCTGGCGAACCACCGCGGCAGCCTGTTCGGCGCCATGCCGGGCGGCCAGCCGTCGCAGAAGCGCTTCGAAAGCCGCCTTGCCATGGCGCTGGAGGCGCTGGACCCCGCCCGGCCGCTGCTGGTCGAGGCCGAAAGCTCGCGCATCGGCGATCTGAACCTGCCGCGCGGCATCTGGCAGGCGATCACCGCGGCGCCGCGCATCCGCCTGGCCGTGCCGGTCGAGGCCCGCGCCGCCTATACCGCCCGCGCTTATGCCGAGACCTGCGCCGACCCCGAGGCGGTGGCACGGATCGTGGGCCTGTTGCGCCCGCTGCACCCGGCCGACCGGATCGAGGGCTGGCTGCGCATGATCGACGTGGCCGACTGGGGTGGATTGGCCGAGGGGTTGATGCGCGACCACTACGACCCGCGCTATGAAAAGCACCGCGCGCGTCATGACGACGGGCGCGGGCCGGTGGTGGCGCTGGACGGGCTGGAAGACCTGGAAGCCGCCGCTTCGGCGGTCGAGGCGGTGCTGGTCGGGCTTGACCCTGCCAGGCCGGCGCCGGTGGCGCGGCCGGCGGCCTCCGGCGGGGATATTTGAACACGAAAGAAGCCGGGGTCAGGCGCCCTGGGCGAGAAAGCGGCGCAGGATGCGTTCCAGCTTGGCCGCACCCAGGGGTGCCATGGCCTTGGTGTGTTCATGGCTGATCGATTCGTCCGAGAGCCCCGCGCCCATATTGGTGATGACCGAGACGGCGGCGCAGCGCAGGCCGAGGAAGCGCGCCAGGATCACCTCGGGCACGGTGGACATGCCGACCGCATCGGCGCCCAGGATGCGGGCGGCGCGGATTTCGGCCGGGGTTTCGAACGAAGGCCCCGAGAACCAGCAATAGACCCCCTCGGGCAGCGCGATCCCCTCGGCCTCGGCGGCGGCTTTCAGCCCGGCGCGGATGCCTGGGTCATGGGCTTCGGTCATCGGCACGAAGCGCGCCTCGGACGGCTCGCCGATCAGCGGGTTGGTGCCGGCGAAGGCGATGTGGTCCGACAGCAGCATCAGCGAGCCCGGCGGCATCGCGGCGCGCAGGCTGCCGGCCGCATTGGTCAGGATCAGACGCTCGGTGCCGAGCGCCTTGAGCACCTCGAGCGCGGGGCGCATGACATCGGCGCGGCCGGATTCGTAGTAATGCGCCCGCCCGCCGAGGACCGCGACGCGCCGGCCCTCCAGCGCTCCGACGACTAGTTGCGGCACATGGCCCGACACCCCGGCATGGGGAAAGCCCGGCAGGTCGGAATAGGGAATGGCCACGCCCTCGACCGCCGCCGCCAGATGCCCGAGGCCGGAGCCGAGGACCAGCCCGTATTCCGGCGGCGCCGCGCCGGCGCGGTCGCGGATCAGGCGGGCGAGTTCAGCGTTCCTTGACATAGGGCTCTCCTCCCGCACGCGGCGGTATGGCGCGGCCGACGAAACCGGCCAGGATGACGACGGTCAGGATATAGGGCAGGGCGTTCATGAACATCGAAGGCACGGTGACGAAACCCAGATCCAGGTTCGGAAAGCGGTTCGCCACCGCCTCGAGCAGGCCGAAGAGGAAGGTCGCCCCCAGCGCCCCCCAGGGCCGCCACTTGGCAAAGATCAGCGCCGCCAGCGCGATGAAGCCGCGCCCGGCGGTCATTTCCTTGACGAAACCGGCCGAGATGCCGGTGGCGAGATAGGCCCCGGCGATGCCGCACAGCACACCGCAGATCATCACCGCGGCAAAGCGCAGCCGGACAACCGAGACGCCGGCGGTATCGACCGAGGCCGGGTTCTCGCCCACGGCGCGCAGCCGCAAGCCGAAGCGGGTGCGGTAAAGCACCCACCAGGTCAGCGGCACCATGGCGAAGGCGACATAGACCAGGACGGTGTGGCCCGAGACCAGCTCGGCATAGATCGGCCCGATCACCGGCACCGGGCGCAGGCTGTCGGCGAAGGGCAGGGTGATCTCGCCGAAGCGCGCCGCGCCGGAAAGCGAGGGCGTGCGCCCGCCCAGCCCGAAGATCTTCTGTCCCAGCAGCACCGTCAGCCCCGAGGCGAGGAAGTTGATCGCCACGCCCGAGATCAGCTGGTTGCCGCGAAAGCCGATCGAGGCCAGCCCGTGCAGCCCGGCCATGGCCGCCGCGCCGGCGATGCCCGCCAGCAGCCCCAGCCAGGCGCTGCCGGTGGCATAGGCGACCGAGGCCGAGGCGAAGGCCGCCATCAGCATCTTGCCCTCGAGCCCGATGTCGAAGACCCCGGCGCGTTCCGAATAAAGCCCGGCCAGGCAGGCCAGCAGCAGGGGCGTCATCAGCCGCACCGCCGAATCGAGGATCTGGATCAGCGTCGCGAAATCCATCACGCCCCCTTTCGGCGCAGCGCCGCGAACAGCCGCTCCAGCGGCATGCGCACCATGTTGTCGAGCGCCCCGGTGAACAGGATCACCAGCGCCTGGATGACCACGATCAGCTCGCGCGGGATCGAGGTCCACAGCGCCAGCTCGCCCCCGCCCTGGTAGAGGAAACCGAAGAGCAGCGCCGCCAGCAGCACGCCAAGGGGATGGTTGCGCCCCATCAGCGCCACGGCGATGCCGATGAAGCCGGCGCCCTCGACCGCGTTCAGCACCAGCCGCTCGGCCTCGCCCATGACGTTGTTGACCGCCATCAGCCCGGCCAGCGCGCCCGAGACCAGCATGGCCAGCACGGTGATGCGTACGGGCGAGATGCCGGCGTAAAGCGCGGCGGGCTCGGACTTGCCGAAGGCGCGGATCTCATAGCCCAGCCGCGTGCGCCAGATCAGCAGCCAGACCAGCAGGCAGGCGGCGATGGCCAGAAAGAAGGTGACGTTGGCGGGGGTGTTGCGGCCCCATTCGACGCCCAGCCCCAGCGCCATCTCGGAAAGCTTCGGCAGATGCGCCGCCTCGGGGAAACGGGCCGAGGCCGGGTCCATGCTGCCCACCGGCCGCAGCACGTTCACCAGCATATAGTTCAGGGCCGCGGCGGCGATGAAGTTGAACATGATGGTGGTGATGACGATATGGCTGCCGCGCCGGGCCTGCAACCAGGCCGGGACCAGCGCCCAAAGCGCGCCGAACAGCGCCGCCCCCATGGCCGCCGCCGGCAGCGCCAACGCCCAATGCGGCCAGGGCAAGGCCAGCACCACCAGCGCCACGCCCAAGCCCCCCATGGCGGCCTGCCCCTCGCCGCCGATGTTGAACAGCCCCGCATGATAGGCAACCATCACCGCCAGGCCGGTAAAGACGAAATTCGTCGTGTAATACAGGGTGAAGCCCCAGCCATAGCTGGACCCCAGCGCGCCCTGCACCATCACCTTCAGCGCCTCGGCCGGGCTTTCGCCGATGGCCAGGATCACCAGCGCCGAGATGGCAAAGGCCAGCACCAGCGAGATCAGCGGCGTCAGGATCACATCCGCCCATTTCGGCATTCGCTCCATCAACCCGCCTCTCCCGGCTTTCTCCGTTTTCCAAATACCCCCGCCGGAGGCATGCGACGCCTCATCCCGCACTGCCGCCGGCATCGGCGCGCGCCGGTTCCGCCCCGGCCATCAGGCAGCCCAGGTCGCCGGTCGTCGCCTCGGCGGGCAGCCGCTCGCCCATGATGCGGCCGTCGAACATCACCAGGATGCGGTCGGACAGCGCCATGATCTCGTCCAGCTCGACCGAGACCAGCAGCACCGCGCGGCCGGCGTCGCGCAAGGCGACGATGCGCTTGTGGATGAATTCGATGGCGCCGATGTCCACCCCGCGCGTCGGCTGGCCGATCAGCAGCAGCTCGGGGTTGCGCTCGACCTCGCGCGCCACCACGATCTTCTGCTGGTTGCCGCCCGAGAAGCTTTTTGCCGCAAGGTCCGGGTTCGGCGGGCGGATGTCGAAACGCTGGATCTTGCCCATCGCATCGGCGCGGATGGCGGCATTGTCCATCAACGGGCCGCGCTGGAACTCCGGCGCATGGTGATAGCCGAAGGCGATGTTTTCCCAGGCGGTGAAATCCATGATCAGCCCCTCGGCCTGCCGGTCCTCGGGGACATGGCCGATGCCGGCGCGGCGGCGGGCGCGGCCGTCGGCCCCTGGACCCTGCAGCGGCAGGGGCCGGCCGCCAAGCCGGATCTCGCCCTGCAGCCTTGCCCCCGCCTCGGGAAAGCCGCCCAGGATCTCCAGCAGCTGCGTCTGGCCGTTGCCGGCGACGCCGGCGATGCCCAGGATCTCGCCGGCGCGGATCTCCAGGTCGATGCCGCGCAGCCGCTCGACGCCCTCGGCATCGACCATGCGCAGGCCCCGCACTTCCAGGACCGGGGCGCCGGGCCGGGCGGGGGGCTTGTCCACCCGCAGCAGCACCTTGCGGCCCACCATCAGCTCGGCCAGCTCGGCCGGGCCGGTCTCGGCGGTCCTGACCGAGGCCACCATCTCGCCCCGCCGCATGACCGAGACATTGTCGGTGATCTCCATGATCTCGCGCAGCTTGTGGGTGATCAGGATGATGGTCTTGCCCTCGTCCTTGAGCCCGCGCAGGATGCGAAACAGGTGGTCGGCCTCGGCGGGGGTCAGCACGCCCGTCGGCTCGTCCAGGATCAGGATGTCGGCGCGGCGATACAGCGCCTTCAGGATCTCGACCCGCTGCTGGTGGCCGACCGACAGCTCCTCGACCAGCGCGTCGGGATCGACCTGCAAGCCGTATTCGGCCGCCAGCCGCTTCAGCTCGCCGCGCGCCCGCGACAGCGAGGGGCGCAGCAGGCGGCCGTCCTCGGCGCCCAGGATCACGTTTTCCAGCACGGTGAAGTTCTGCACCAGCTTGAAATGCTGGAACACCATGCCGATGCCGGCGCGGATCGCGGCCTGGCTGTCGGCGATGGCGACGGGCTTGCCGCCGACCAGGATCTCGCCCGCGTCGGGGCGATAGAAGCCGTAGAGGATCGACATCAGCGTCGACTTGCCGGCGCCGTTCTCGCCGATGATGCCGTGGATGGTGCCGCGCGGCACCACCAGGTCGATGTCCCTGTTGGCCTGCACCGGCCCGAAAGCCTTGGAGATCCCGCGCAATTCGATCGCCGGGGCGGGCGTGGCCGTCATTCACTGCACCGGGCAGGTGTTGTCGGCCATGTAGTCGTGAACCGTGATCTCGCCCGCCTCGATGGCCTTGGCGGCGGTATCGATGGCGCCGGCGATCTCGTCCGAGATCAGCGGCTTGTTGTTCTCGTCCATGGCCAGCGACACCCCGCCCGAGGCCAGGTCCATGACCCTCACGCCCGGCTCGACCTCGGTCCCGGCCTTGAAGGCCTCGTAGACGGAATTGTCCACGCCCTTGACCATCGAGGTCAGCACCTTGCCCGGATGCAGGTGGTTCTGGTTGCTGTCCACGCCGATCGACAGCACGCCGGCATCCGCCGCCGCCTGCAGCACGCCGATGCCGGTGCCGCCCGCCGCGGCATAGACCACGTCCGCGCCTTGCGAGACCTGCGCCTTCAGCAACTCGCTGCCCTTCACCGGGTCGTTCCAGGCCGCCGGCGTGGTGCCGGTATAGTTGATGATCAGCGTGCCGTCCGGCCGGGTGGCCTTGAAGCCCTGGGCATAGCCGCATTCGAACTTGTGGATCAGCGGGATGTCCATGCCGCCGATGAAGCCGACCGTGCCCGATTTCGACGCCAGCGCCGCCGCCACGCCGGCCAGGTACGAGCCCTGCTCTTCGGTAAAGACCACGGATTGCACATTGGGCTGCTCGACCACCATGTCGATGATGACGAATTTCGTGTCGGGATAGTCCGGCGCGATCTTGGCCAGCACCTCGCCAAAGGCAAAGCCGGTCATCACGATGGGATTGGCCCCGGATTGGGCCAGCCGGCGCAGGGCCTGTTCGCGCTGCGCCTCGGATTGCATCTCCAGTTCCTTGTAGGTGCCGCCGGTCTCGGCCTTCCAGCGCTCGGCGCCGTTATAGGCGGCCTCGTTGAAGGATTTGTCGAACTTGCCGCCGAGGTCGAAGATCAGCGCCGGATCGGCCAGGGCCGCGACGGGCAGCAGGGTCAGGCAGGCGCCGGCGAGCAGGGATTTCATCAGGGACATGTCGGACCTCAGGACGGTTTGCGGGCGAGTCGGCCCAGGATTGTCGGATTAGGGCGCATGGGCCGGAATCCGTCAACAATCTTGTCTGGGGTCAGAGCGCCTGCCGCATCAGCACCGCATCCAGTCCGGGGGCGTAATAATTCCGCCGCTTTCCAAGGGTTTCCCAGCCTGCGCCGGCATAAAGCGCGATGGCGGCCGCGTTGTCCGCGGCGACTTCCAGGAAGGCTTCGCGCGCGCCCCGCGTCCGTGACGTCGCGGCGAATTCGGCCAGCAGCGCCGAGGCCAGCCCGCGGCGGCGCGCCTCGGGCGCGATGGCCAGCGTCAGCAGCTCGGCCTCGTCGGCGATGGCACGGCCCAGCAGGAAGCCCTGCGGCCGGGTCAGCAGGAAATTCGGCGGGCCGGCCAGCAGCGCCTGGAACTCGGCCGCCGTCCAGGGCCGCGGATGCGCGGCAAAGCAGCGGCCATGCAGCGCTGCCAGATCCTCGGGCGTCATGACAGGATCAGCGGGCCGCGGTCGCGCGCCGGCGCGGCATCGGCCGGGCGCAGATAGATCGGCGCCGGGCGCGGCAGGTCCGGCTGGTCGCGCCGTGCGGCGGCAATGCGGGCGATGGCTTCGGCCAGCGGCATGGCCGCGGGCAGCGGCGCGGGGCCGGGCGGCAATTCATGCGCGGGGGCCTGTTGCGGCCGGGTGGCGGCGCCGGTGCCGAAATCCTGCCAGATCACCTCGCCCATGCGCGAGGGCACGGCGACGCGGCAGGGGCGGGGCAGGCCATGCGCGGCCGCCTCGGTCACGCTGACGCCGACGGCGGGGATGCCCAGCGACAGCGCCAGCCCGCGCGCCGCCGCCACCGATATGCGGATGCCGGTGAAATTGCCCGGCCCGATGCCGCAGCCGATGACGGAAAGGTCGCGCCAGCCGACGCCCGCCTCGGCCAGCACCTGGCCAAGCAGCGGAAACAGCCGCTCGGCCTGGCCGCGGGCCATGTCCTCGTGGTGCTGGACCAGCAGGCGGTCGCCTTGCAGCAAAGCGGCCGCGCAATGCGCGGCCGATGTGCCGAAGCCCAGCGAGAGCGGCTCAGCCAACGGGACGGACCTCGGTCACTTCCGGGATGTAGTGGCGCAGCAGGTTCTCGATCCCCATCTTCAGCGTCAGCGTGGACGAGGGGCAGCCGGCGCAGGCGCCTTGCATGTGCAGGTAGACCACGCCGCGGTCGAAGCCGTGGAAGGTGATGTCGCCGCCGTCCTGCGCCACGGCCGGGCGCACGCGGGTATCCAGCAGCTCCTTGATCTGGCTGACGATTTCCGCGTCCGGTCCGTCCTGGTCGTTATGGCCGCCGGCGGATGCGCCCTCGATGGCCGGGGCGCCGGACTGGTAATGCTCCATGATCGCGCCCAGGACCGAGGGCTTCAGGTGGTCCCATACCGCGTCGTCGGCCTTGGTCACGGTCACGAAATCCGAGCCGAGGAAGACCCCGGTCACGCCCGGCACGGCAAAGATGCGGCGCGCCAGAGGGCTGGTGGCCGCTGCTTCGGCTGCGGGGAAATCGGCGGTGCCGCTGCCCAGGACGGTTTCGCCCGGCAGGAATTTCAGCGTCGCGGGGTTCGGGGTGGTTTCGGTCTGGATGAACATGGCGCGGGGCTCCTTTGAGGCGGATATGGGGATCGAAGGGCGGACAAGTCAAGTCGGAGGCCGCCCCCATCCCCGACGGGCGGCCTTGAAAATGCGGCGCAAACCATCGGCGCATGACCCAGGGCCGCCGCCGGGGGGCCGGCGGTATCCGCCAGGTGCCGCGACCATCCGCCGCAGCGGGCGGCTCAGGTGATCTGTTCCAGCCGCTCGCGCGAGATGTCGCCGGGCACGATGGTGACGGGGCAGGGCAGGTTCGCCACCTCGCGCATCAGCCGCGTGACCAGCGGCCCCGGCCCCGCGCTTTCGGTCGAGGCGGCCAGCACCACCACGCCTATCTCGGGGTCGTCGTGGATCTGGGCCAGAAGCTCGGCGCCCGGCTCGCCCTCGCGCACCACCAGCTCGGGCTCGATGCCGGGGCGGTCGCGCATCCATTTGGCGAAGACCTCGTAATGCGCCTCGATCCGCTCATAGGCTTCGGCGCGCATCACGTCCGCGACGCCCATGCCGTGCTGGATGGCCGTGGTGGGGATGACCGCCAGCACCTGCACCCCGCCGCCGGTCTTTGCCGCGCGCAGGGCGGCATAGCGGATGGCGTTCAGGCATTCGCGGGAATCGTCCAGAACCACCAGAAATTTCCGCATGAATCCCGCCCCGGTTGCCTTGGAATGAGCAAAGACTGGCCGAAAGGACACGCTTGCGCAAGTCCGGCACAGTTTTCGCCCTTGCGCTCATTCAAAATTAACGAGTGCTATGGTAGGCGGGAGAAGTAGCCACAGCGCCAAAACGCGGGACGGAATTGTGACGATTCACCAGGACTGGGAAAAAGCCGATATCGCACGGCTCGCCACAGTGGCCCAAGCCGAGATGTCGTGGTTCAAGGACCAGGCGCATGCGCCCGCCATGGCCACCATGCCCCTGTCGAAGCGGGTCTTCGACATCACCCTGGCGCTGGTGGCCTTGGTGCCGCTGTCCATCGTCATGGCGGTCTTTGCCCTGATCCTGCTGGTCTTGCAGGGGCGGCCGATCTTTTACGCGGCGCCGCGGATGGCGGCGCCGGGGCGGACCTTCACCCATCTCAAGTTCCGCACCATGCTGTGCCAGCAGGACGATTTCGGCGTCACCGGCGCGCACAAGGCCTGGCGCATCACGCCGCTCGGCCATTTCATGCGCCGCACCCGCATCGACGAATTGCCGCAGCTGTTCAACATCCTCAAGGGCGACATGAGCTTTGTCGGCCCGCGCCCGACCATCCGCGAATATGTCGAACGCTATCCCGCGGTCTATGGCCAGGTGCTGAAAAGCCGGCCCGGCGTCACCGGGCTGGCGACGCTGATCTATCACCGGCACGAGGACCGCATCCTGCGCCGCTGCAAGAGCGCCGAGGCGACCGAGGCCGCCTATGCCCGGCGCTGCCTGCCGACCAAGCTGAAAATCGACCTGATCTACCAGAAGAACCGGACGCTGGCGCTGGACCTTTGGATCATCTGGCGCACCGTGCTGATCGTGCTTTACAAGGACGAGCGGCCCCGCCGCCGCGGCCGCAAGTAAGGCCCCCGGCGATTTTTCCGATGCGCGCGGATCCCCCGCCCCCGCCGGGCGTTATGGCGGTATATCCATCCTAGGCCTACAGGATTCTGACGCCACCGGCGCGGAAACGGAAAGGGAAATGCTTGCAGCGTAAGGCTCTCGTCACCGGAGGGGCAGGGTTCATCGGCAGCCACCTCGTCGACCGGCTGCTGGCCGGCGGAGAGGAGGTCGTCGTCCTGGACGATCTCTCCAGCGGCAGGATGGACAATCTGCCCGCGGAGGTGCGGCTGGTCCGGGGCGACGTCTGCGATGCCGATCTGGTCGGCAGGCTGCTGGCCGGGGTGGACTGCATCTTTCACCTTGCCGCGCGGGTTTCGGTGCAGCTTTGCATCACCGACTGGATGGCCGCGCATCGCGTCAACCTGGGCGGCACCATGGCCGTGCTGCACGCCGCGCACCGGGCCGGCAACATTCCCGTGGTCCATGCCTCGTCCGCGGCGGTCTATGGCAACCGCGCCGGCGCCACCTGCCGCGAAAGCGACCTGCCCCTGCCGATTTCGCCCTATGCCGCCGACAAGCTGGCCGCCGAGCATCAGGCCGGCGCCATGGCGGCGGTGAACGGCCTTTCTTCGGTCGGGCTGCGGTTCTTCAACGTCTATGGCCCGCGCCAGGACGCGGCCTCGCCCTATGCCGGGGTGATTTCGCGATTCTGCGCCAACCGGCTGGCGGACCGGCCGCATGTGATCTTTGGCGACGGGCAGCAGAGCCGGGATTTCATCTATGTCGCCGATGTGGTCGAGGGCCTGCTTTGCGCCCGCGACCTGGCCGGGAGGGCGCCGGGCGCCCAGGTCTTCAACCTCTGCACCGGGGTCGAAACCACGCTGCTAGATCTGGTGCGCCAGATCGACGCGGTCGCGGGGCGGGGGGCCAGCGCCATCGAACACGCGCCGGCGCCCCCCGGCGACATCCGCGCCTCTTGCGGCTGTCCGCAGGCCGCGCGCGACCGGCTGGGCTTCGTCGCCGCCACGGACATGCGATCGGGGCTGGACATGCTTTGGGACAGGCTGGGTCCGGCTGGCTAGAGGGCATCTGCATCTGGGGATGCCCACCTTGCCCGAACTCTGTTTCAGGATCGAGAACCGGGGCGATCTTGAGCAGGCGAGCCCTGATCGATGGGCAATGGGGGCGGATTGAACCACCTCTGCCGGGCAAGGCGGGTGACCGGGGCGGCAGCGGGGCTGACAACCGGCTCCGGCATCGACGCGGTTCTGCGGCTGGCGCGTCACGTGGCGCGGCGTGACCTGCCGCCGGAGCCGGGGCGCTGGAGGGGTGCTTGCCCCGATTCCGCCGCGGGCCTCGCGCCAGGGTGTGGGGTTGTCTTTTCAAGGAGTTGAGAGCCGATCTCCGTCGATCGATGCCCCGATCTCAAGGGTTCATGCCGATGCGATCTCGCAGATGGTGCCGCGGCGGGCTGACCACGAGAGTTCATGCCGCGGTGGATGCACCCTGCCCGGCAAGGTTCCCAGTGACGCCTGGCCATGGCGCCGGTAGCCCGCAGGCCAAGGGATTGCTCTGCGGCCTGGCCGGCCCCTGCCAAGCCATCGCCGATGCCGGATGCGGCAGGGATTTGCCGGATGCGGCAGGGATTCCTGCGCCGGTTCATTTTTGGCGATCTGCGCGCCACCGCAGCCGGGCTGGAAGGCACCCCCCGGCCGGAGTCTCCGTAAGAAGCGCCGCACGGTCGCATGTTTTCTTCAACCGGATCAAACCCTTCCGCCGCATCGCGCCCCGCTGCGAGGAAACCGTCGCCTCGTCAAAGGCACTCACCGACAGCGCCGGCGCAATCGCATGGTTTCCTAAATGAAGGCGCCGGCTTGGTTCAGCGCCTCGGGGAAGGGCGGGGTGCCATAGCCGACCCCGGTCAGGTAAAGCCCCTGCGGCGGGCAGACCGGCCCGCAGGCGGCGCGGTCGCGTGCGGCCAGCGCCTCGGCCACGCGTCCGGGCGGCCAGGCGCCGGCGCCGACCCGCTCCAGCGTGCCGACGATCGAGCGCACCTGGTTGTGCAGGAAGGACCGCGCCCGCAGGGTAAAGCGGTATTCGCGACCCTGCGGGATCGGGGTTTCCTGGATGGTCAGCTCGTCCAGCGTCTTCACCGGGCTCTGCGCCTGGCACATGGTCGAGCGGAAGGTGGTGAAGTCGTGCCGGCCCAGCAGATGCGCCGCGCCCGCGCGCATGGCGGCCAGGTCCAGGGGGTGCTGCACCTGCCAGGCGCGGCCGCGGTCATGGGTCAGCGGCGCGCGGCGCGCGACCAGCCGGAACAGGTAGCGCCGCTCATGCGCCGAGAAGCGGGCGTGAAAGTCGTCCGCCACCCGTGCCGCGGCCAGGACGGCGACGGGGGCGGGCTTCAGATGCCAGTTCAGCGCCTCGGACAGCCGGAAGGGATCCCAGTCGCGCTGCAGGTCGGCATGCGCGACCTGGCCGGTGGCATGGACCCCGGCATCGGTGCGCCCCGCCGCGGCGATCCGCGCCCCGGCCGCGAAACCGGGATCGAGCCGGCCGAGCGCCGCCTCGATGGCGCCCTGCACGCTGGGCCGGTCGGCCTGGGCCTGCCAGCCGGCAAAGGGGCTGCCGTCATATTCGATCAACAGGGCGAAACGGGGCATGGCTAGCGGCGCGGCTTGTCGGATTCGCGCGGGATCAGCAGGTCGTCGAGCGTCATCGAGCGCGGCAATTCGGCGGGCTCGGCCGGCTCGGCGGGCGCGGGCCGGGGCCGCACGCCTTCCCGTGCCAGCCGGTCGCGCAGCACGCCGATCTCGATGTCCAGGTCGCTGCGGCCGCCTTCCAGCAGCTTGGCGCTGCGGGCGGCAAACTCGGTTTCCAGGTCGTCCAGCAGCGTCTCGTAATCCCGGCGCGCGCGCGGGTCGCGGGTCTGGGCGTAGAGGTCGGCGAACTTGACCGTCGCGTCGCGCGCGCCTTGCAGGTAGACGCTGAGATAGCGGCGCAGGGCGGCGATGGTGTCGGGATTGTCCTCGACATGGGCGAAGAGTTCGCGCGCGGTGGCGGCGAACATGCCGACACGGGCCTCGAGCCGGCGGTCGCCGCTGCGCAGGATGGCGTCCTGCATGGCCTTCAGATGCGCCTCGCCCTCGGCGACGATGCGTTGGGCGCGGTCCTGGCGGACGCCGTCGATGCCCTCCATGCCCTTGTCGCGCATCGGGTCGCCGCCGAAGGCGAGCCAGTGCAGCATGGCCCCGGCGACGCCGATCACCCCGGCGCCGGCCTCGGCGCCCGGCACATAGGCGCCCAGGGCAAGGCCGAGCCCGGTCAGGATGCCGCCGAAGAGCTTGCGCGGGATCGCCGGGCGGCGGGCGATGCGGCGGGCGTCATAGGCGGCCTCGGCCTGCAGCCCCTGGCGTGTCATCCACATGCCCGAGGCGATGGTGCCGAAGGCGATCAGGTGCAGGGCAAGCCCGGCCGGATCCTGCCAGAAGGCGCTGATGAGAAAGGGGGCCGCCATGATCGTGACCCAGCGCGTGCGCGATTCCAGCGGATGCCGGATCTCGCCCGGTGCGGGGCGCGCGGGCGGGCGCGGGCCGGTGCCGTCCGGCCGGGGCTGCGGCGAGAAGCGGCCGCCGAAACGCCTTGCCATCGCCGCCCCCTCAGCCCGCGCCCAGGAAGGAGGCATAGAGCGTCAGGCCCATCAGCAGAAAGAAGGACAGGCGCTGCATGGCTTTCCGGGACATGGGCTTCCTTTCGGCGCGTCGGGCAAAGTTGCCCGCAGGATATAGGGCCTTGCGGGCGGGAACGGAAGGGCGCGGCGGTCGGGGGGCTCTGCCCCCCGCGCCTCATGCGCCCCTTGATGGGGCGCGTGAGGCGCTCCCCCCGGAGTATTTGGGAAACGGAGAAAGCCGGTTTCGGGCGGGCGGTGCGGCATGCGGGGAAGGGGTGGAGCGGGTGATGGGAATCGAACCCACGTATTCAGCTTGGAAGGCTGCTGCTCTACCATTGAGCTACACCCGCGTCGCGCCTTTCTATAGGGGGTGGCGCGGGTTCGTGCAAGCGTCGCGCGCTTGACGCCTGCGGGGCGGCGGGGCAAGCAGGGCGGCATGATCGATATCCGTCCCGTGGCCAATATCGTCGGCAAGGTCGTCGTCACGCTGGGGACGGCGATGGCGCTGCCCATGCTGGTCGATTGGTGGCATGGCGACCCGCATTGGCTGATCTTCCTGGAATGCGGCATCCTGACCATGCTGGCCGGCGGGCTGGTGGCGCTGTCCACGCGGCAAAAGGACAAGTCGCTGACCATCCAGCAGGTGTTCCTGCTGACCGCGATGCTGTGGCTGGTGGTGCCGGTGGCCGGCGCGCTGCCCTTCATGCTGGGCGCGCCGCAGGTCGGCTTCACCGACGCCTATTTCGAGGCCATGTCGGGCGTCACCACCACCGGCACCACCGCATTCCCCGATCTCGACAACCTGCCCAAGGGCACCAACCTGTGGCGGGCCTTCCTGAACTGGGCGGGGGGGCTGGGGATCATCGTCGTCGCCATGATCTTCCTGCCGGTGATGAAGGTCGGCGGCATGCAGTTCTTTCGCTCGGAAGGCTTCGACACGCTGGGCAAGATCCTGCCCCGCGCCTTCGATATCGCGCGCGAGATGACCGGGGTCTACATCGCCATGACCGCAAGCTGCATGGTGGTCTATATCCTGCTGGGCATGAAGGGCTTCGATGCGCTGGTGCTGGCGCTGTCCACCTGTTCCACGGGGGGCTTTTCCAATTACGACGCCAGTTTCGCGCCCTTCATCGGGCCGGCGGAATATGCCGCCGCCTTCTTCATGATCCTGGCCTCGATCCCCTTCATCCGCATGGTGCAGCTGATCCGCGGCTCGGCCGAGCCGATCTGGCGCGACATCCAGGTCCGCGCCTATCTGCGCTGGACCTTCTATGCCATCGCGCTGGTGGTGCTTTACCGGCTGTTGTGGCTCGAGGCGAAGAACCCCTTCGACGTGATCCGCGAGACCACGTTCAACGTCGTCTCGACCTTTTCGGGCACCGGCTTCGCCTCGACCGACGTGACGCAATGGGGGCATTTCCCCTTTGTCGTGCTGATCGTGGTCGGGCTGATCGGCGGCTGTACCGGCTCGACCTCGTGTTCGGTCAAGGTGTTCCGCTATCTGGTGCTGTTCCAGGCGGTCAGGGCGCAGCTCAAGCGCATGCAGTCGCCGCACCGGGTGTTTCCGCTGCTTTATGGCGGCCGCCCGCTGGAAGAGGACGTGGTCGATTCGGTGATGGCCTTCTTTACCCTGTTCATCCTCAGCTTCGGCCTGCTGATCGTCGGGCTGGCGCTGACCGGGCTGCATCCGCGCACGGCGCTGACCGCGGCCTGGACCGCGATCGCCAATGTCGGCGTGGTCTGGGGGCCGGAGCTGACGCCCGAGGGGGCGGTGACGAATTTTCCCACCGCCTCGAAATGGCTGATGATCTGGGGGATGTATCTGGGCCGGCTGGAGCTGATCTCGGTGCTGGTGCTGCTGCTGCCGCGGTTCTGGCGCGGCTAGTCCTGCGCGATCGCCGGGGCGATGGCGGGCGCCTCGGGCCCGGCCTCGGTGGCGCCGGGGGCGAAGCGGGCCAGGTTGTCCGAGATCTCGGCCGCCAGCCGGTGCTGGTCCTCGGGGTCCGAGATCGGCCAGATCAGCACGAAGCCCTGCACCCGGCCGTCGACCACCCGGCCTTCGGCATGGCCGATATGGGTCTGGTTGCGCCCGTCCAGCGTGACGCTGCCGCGTTCCACCTTGCGCTCGGGCGCCGGCACCCAGCCGAGCGCGGTGACGAGGCCGGCGAGGTCCAGCATCTCTTGCTGGCCGCCGGGCTGCGAGAACAGGATCAGCGCCGCGCCCGAGCCGTCCTTGGGCCCATAGATCGACAGCGCGCGCTCGGCCCGGTCGAATTGCAGCTTCTCCATCGGCGCGGGCAGCATCAGGCCGGTATGGGCGTCGCGCAGCTCGGCCAGGCCCATCTCGGCCCGCCAGGCTTCGCGGCGGCGGATCAGTTCGGCCATGGCGGTCGCGGTATCGGGCGAGGCGCGCAGGCGCACGATTTCCTCGGCGATGGCGGCGCGGGTCTTGGGGCCGTCCTTGCCGTCGATGCCCCCGTCGTAATGGCCGGCCCAACGCAGGGCGCGCTGGATCTCCTCTAGCGGCGGCATGGGCACCGGCGCCGCGTCCGGGGCAGGGGGGGCGCCCAGGTCCGGCACCTTGCCGATGATCGCGATCTCGCCCATCTCCTCGCCCGGCGCGAGGAAGGCGTCCTTGGGCACCGCGCCCGCATCCCGGAACGCCTGAAGCCAGGCGGTGCCGGTCGCCCGGTCCATCGGGCCAAAGCCGATGGTCAGCCGGCCGCCCGGCAGGGTCCACAGCCCGGCCTCGGGCAGGGTCTCGCGCCATTTCGCCAGCAATTCCTCGGCCCGCGCGCGGTCGGTGGTGGATTCGAGGCGCAGGAAGAACTGCTCGGGCGCGGGTTCGGGTTCTGCCAAGGCGCCGGCATCGGCGGTCGGGGTCGCAGCCTTGCCGGCCAGGTCGCCGGGGACGGGCTCGTCCCCTGCGGTCGCGGGCTGGGCCTGGGGGAAGGTCGAGGCATTGCCGCCGGACGTCGTCGCCTGGGGATCGGCGGGGGGTTCGGTGGGCGCTGCGTCGCCGATGCGCGTCAGTTCGCGCCCCTCGGCGGCGGCCAGGAAGCTGTCGCCCGGCACCTTGCGCTGCTGCTTCAGCTGTTCCAGCCGCGCCGCCGCCTCTTCGCGCGGCATCGGGCCAAGTGCGATGCCGACCCAGCCGTCGGCCAGCGGGAAGGTCACGACATCGGGGAACTCCGCGCCCCAGTTCCGGGCGGTGGCGGCCGCGGCGTCGGCGCCGCGCTTGGCCTCGATGCGGATCACCACGTCCTCGGCCTGCGCCGCAAAGCCCAGAGACAGCGGCAGAGCCGCACCGATGACGAATGCAAAGCGCCGCATGGGCATGTCCCTCTCATTGACCCTGCGCCGCCCTCTGCCTAGAAGGCGGCAGACATTTCCTGCCAGTTATGCCGAAGGAAGCCCCGATGACCAGCCCAAAGGACAATCAGACGGCGAAACCCGTCTGCTTCCAGGACGTGATCCTGCGCCTGCAATCCTATTGGGCCGCACAGGGCTGCGCGGTGCTGCAACCCTATGACATGGAGGTCGGCGCCGGCACCTTCCACCCGGCGACCACGCTGCGCAGCCTCGGCGCCCGGCCCTGGGCCGCGGCCTATGTCCAGCCCTCGCGCCGCCCGACCGACGGCCGCTATGGCGAGAACCCGAACCGCCTGCAGCACTACTACCAGTATCAGGTCATCATCAAACCCTCGCCGCCGAACCTGCAGGAGCTTTACCTGGGCAGCCTTGCGGCCATCGGCCTGGACCCGATGATCCACGACGTACGCTTCGTCGAGGACGACTGGGAAAGCCCGACGCTGGGCGCCTGGGGCCTGGGCTGGGAGGTCTGGTGCGACGGCATGGAAGTCAGCCAGTTCACCTATTTCCAGCAGGTCGGCGGGCATGACTGCCGCCCGGTCTCGGGCGAGCTGACCTATGGGCTGGAGCGGCTGGCGATGTATGTGCTGGGGGTCGAGCATGTGATGGACATGCCCTTCAACCCGCCCGGCAGCCCGATCCCGCTGAGCTATGGCGACGTCTTCCGCCAGGCCGAGCGCGAATATTCCCGCTGGAACTTCGAACAGGCCGATACGGACATGCTGCTGCAGCATTTCAAGGATGCCGAGGCGGAATGCGACCGCATCCTGGCCGCCGCGGACACGGACGGCGCCGGGCGCCGCATCCCGATGGCGCATCCGGCCTATGACCAGGCGATCAAGGCCAGCCACCTGTTCAACCTGCTCGATGCGCGCGGCGTGATCTCGGTCACGGAGCGCCAGGCCTATATCGGCCGCGTCCGGGCGCTGGCGAAACGCTGCGCCGACCTGTTCGTGACCACCGAGGCGGCTGGCGCGGTAGGGGGAGGGGCGGCATGAGCTCGGGCAAGATCGTCGCCTCGATGCTGGTGCTGGTGGCCGTCATGGCCGGCCTGGCCGTCTGGTATCTGCAGGTCTATGGCTTCTACGACCAGGTGGACGAGATCAGCGGCGCGCAGGACATCGTCGTCACCGATGCGCAGGGCGCGACACATCCGGTCGCGGTCGCGGATTTCAAGGCCATCGACGCCACAAGCTCGCCCATCCGCTATCGCGCCTGCTTCACGCTGGACCCGGCCGAGCTGGCCGATGCCGCGCCCTATGCCGGTGCGACGCCGCTGAACGGGCCGGGCTGGTTCAAGTGCTATTCCGCCAGGGCGCTGACCGCCGACCTGGAATCGGGCGCGGCCCGCGCCGTGCTGGGCCAGGCCGAGATCCGCCCCGACGTGGACCGGGTGATCGTGGTCTATCCCGACGGCCGCGCCTTTGCCTGGCACCAATTCAACGACAAGACCCCCGAACGCGGAGTGATGGACTGATGCCCGACCTTCTGATCGAGCTTTTCTCGGAGGAGATACCGGCGCGGATGCAGGCCCGCGCCCGCGAGGATCTGAAGAAGCGCGTCACCGACGGGCTGGTCGAGGCGGGCCTGACCTATCGCTCGGCCGGCGCCTTCTCGACCCCGCGCCGGCTGGTGCTGGCCGTCGAGGGGCTGACCGCGGAAAGCCCGACCACGCGCGAGGAACGCAAGGGCCCCCGCACCGACGCGCCCCAGGCGGCGCTGGAGGGCTTCCTGCGCTCGACCGGCCTGGCCCGCGAGCAGCTGGAGGCGCGCGACGACAAGAAGGGCCAGGTCTGGTTCGCGGTGGTCGCCAAGCCCGGCCGTCCCGCCGCCGAGATCGTGGCCGAGGTGCTGGAGCGCACGATCCGCGATTTCCCCTGGCCCAAGTCGATGCGCTGGGGCTCGGGATCCCTGCGCTGGGTGCGGCCGCTGCATTCGATCATCTGCCTGCTCTCGGACGAATCCGGCGCCAGCGTGGTGCCGCTGGAGATCGAGGGCATCCGCGCCGGTGCCACCACCCGCGGCCACCGCTTCATGGCGCCGGATCAGATCACCGTCTCGGGCTTCGAGGACTACGCCGCCAAGCTGCGCCGCGCCCGCGTCATGCTGGACCCCGCCGAACGCGAGGCGGCGATCCGGCAGGAGGCGGCGAACCTCGCCTTCGCCCGCGGCTGGGAGATCGTGCCGGACGAGGGCCTGCTTTCCGAGGTCGCGGGCCTGGTCGAATGGCCGGTGGCCCTGATGGGCGCCATCGAGGACCGCTTCCTGGCGCTGCCGCCCGAGGTGCTGCAAACCTCGATGAAGGAACACCAGAAGTTCTTCTCGGCCCGCAATCCCAGGACCGGCCGCATCGAGGGCTTCGTCACCGTGGCGAATATCGAGACCCCCGACCATGGCGAGACGATCCTGAAAGGCAACCAGCGCGTGCTGGCGGCGCGGCTGTCGGACGCGGCCTTCTTCTGGGACAATGACCTGCGCGAGGCGAAAGCGGGCATGCAGGACTGGGCCGAGGGGCTGCGTTCGGTGACGTTCCAGAGCAAGCTCGGTAGCCAGGCCGACCGCATCGCCCGCATCGCGGCGCTGGCGCGCGAGATCGCGCCGCTGGTCGGTGCCGACCCGGACCAGGCGGAACAGGCGGCCAGGGTGGCCAAGCTCGACCTGCGCTCGGCCATGGTGGGCGAGTTCCCGGAACTGCAGGGCACCATGGGCCGCTATTACGCGCTGGCGGCCGGCCTGCCCGAGCCGGTGGCCGACGCCGCCCGCGACCATTACTCGCCGCTCGGCCCCTCGGACGCGGTGCCCTCGGCGCCGGTGTCGGTGGCGGTGGCGCTGGCCGACAAGCTCGACACGCTGACCGGCTTCTGGGCCATCGACGAAAAGCCCACCGGCTCGAAAGACCCCTTCGCGCTGCGCCGCGCCGCGCTGGGGGTGATCCGGCTGGTGCTGGTGAACGGGGTGCGAGTATCGCTTGATGCTATTCTATCACAGCTATTCGCAGCGCGAAGATTGCAGGAGTCGAATGTCGAACTCGAAGCGGTTTCGGCTTTGATTGCGGCGAAAGTCACAGGTGTTCTAAAAGAAGGCGATATAGCCTGTTCCGCCGACCTCCTCGCCTTCTTCCACGACCGCCTGAAAGTCCACCTGCGCGACCAGGGCATCCGCCACGACATCATCGACGCGGTGCTGAACATGCCCGGCAGCGACGACTTGGTGCTGCTGGTCAACCGCGCCACCGCGCTGAACGACGTGCTCAAGACCGCGGACGGCACCAACCTGCTGCAGGGGCTCAAGCGCGCCGGCAACATCCTCGCCCAGGCCGAAGAGAAGGACGGCGTCGAATACAGCTTCGGCGCCGATCCGAAATTTGCCGAGACCGACGAGGAACGCAGCCTGTTCGCCGCTCTCGACAAGGCGGAACCGGCGATCCGCGAGGCGGTGCGGCTCGAGGATTTCCAGGCTGCGACCCAGGGCATCGCCAGCCTGCGCGCGCCCATCGACGCCTTCTTCGAGGCGGTGCAGATCAACACCGACAACCAGATCACCCGCCGCAACCGGCTGAACCTGCTCTCGCGCATCCGCGAAGCCGGCCGGCTGGTCGCGGATTTCGGCCGGATCGAGGGCTGACCCCCTTTTCTCCGTTGCAAAAATACTCCGGGGGGAGCGCCTCCGGCGCCCCGTCGAGGGGCGCAGGAGGCGCGGGGGGCAGAGCCCCCCGGCCCGCCGCACCACCTGCTGTTCTTCGCACTTGCAGCAATGCGCCGGCCATGCCTAATGTGACGGCATCATGACCGCGCTGACAGACCTAGGTGCCATCGTCGAAATCACCCCCTCGGCGGGGATCCAGACCGCACGCCACGGCTGGCGCGCGAAATGCCTGCAGCGCCTGATCCGCATGGAACTGCCGGTGCCGACCAGCTTCGCGCTGTCGGCCGAGGCGGTGCGCGCCATCGCCGCCGGCCAGATGCCCGACCGCGCCCGTCTTGCCGCCATCATCGAGCGCGCCGACGGGCTGGTCAGCGTGCGGCCCTCGGCGATGAACCCGGCCTGGGGCGGGCCGGGCACGGTGCTGAACGTGGGCATCAACCACGAATGCCACGCCCGGCTGGTGAAAAGCCGCGGCCAGGCGGCGGCGGATGCGATCTACCTGGGCTTCGTGCAATCCTATGCCATCCATGTCGCAAGGCTGGACCCCGACATGTTCTCGGACAGCGAGGGCGGGCTTGCCGCCGCCCTGCGCGCCTATGAGGACGAGACCGACGAGGAATTCCCCCAGGACCCGACCCGGCAGCTGGCCGAGGTGCTACGCAGCATGGCGCGCGCCTGGGACGGGCCGACTGCGCGGCTTTTGCGCCAGGCCAAGGGCGCGCCGGCCAATGCGCCGCTGGGGCTGGTGGTGCAGGACATGGCGCTGGCCATCGGGCCGGGCGTCACCGGCTCGGGCACCATCCAGTTCATCGACAGCGTGACCGGCGCGCCGCGCCTGACCGGCCGGTTCCGCGGCCAGACCCAGGGCCGCTCCAAGGGCGAGGGGGCGGAAACGCTCTACCTGACCCGCGACCCGCGCGGCCCCTCGCTGGAGGAAGCCGCGCCCGAGGTCTTTGCCGATCTGGTCCGCTTCGGCGTCGCCGCCCGCGAACGCTTGCGCGAAGAGATGCAGATCGAATTCGTCGTCTCGGACAGCCGGCTTGCGATCATCGACGCGGTGCGGGTCAGCCGCAGCTCGCGCGCCAGCGTGCGCATCGCCGTGGCGCTGGCCCGCGACGGCATCATCCCGGCCGAAGAGGCGGTGATGCGGGTCGAGCCGCGGGCCCTGTCGGACCTGCTGCACCACCAGGTCGATCCGCGCGCGCCCCGCGACGTGATCGCCCGCGGCATCAATGCCAGCCCCGGCGCCGCCACCGGGCGCATGGTTTTTACCGCCGCCGCCGCCCAGGCCTCCGAGGCGCGGGGCGAGCGCTGCGTGCTGGTGCGCCGCGAGACCGTGCCCGAGGACATCCGCGGCATGCATGCCGCCGTCGCCGTGCTGACCGAGCGCGGCGGCATGACCAGCCATGCCGCGGTGATCGCCCGCGGCATCGGCCTGCCCTGCATCGTCGGCGCCAGCGGCATCTCGATCGACACCCGCGCCCGCACCATGCTGGTCGGCGGAAGGCTGTTCCACGAGGGCGAGGAGATCACCATCGACGGCACCTCGGGCGAGGTGCTGGCCGGCGCCGCCGAGATGTTGGAGCCGGCGCTGGACGAAAGCTTCACCCAGCTTCTGGAATGGGCCGACGCGCATTGCCGCATCAGGATCCGCGCCAATGCCGACACGCCCGAGGACGCCCGCACCGCCCGCATGTTCAACGCCCAGGGCATCGGCCTGTGCCGCACCGAGCACATGTTCTTCGACGACGAGCGCCTGCCGGCCATGCGCGAGATGATCTTCGCCGGCAAGCCCGAGGACCGGCGCCTGTCGCTGGAACGCCTCTTGCCGATGCAGCGCAGCGATTTCGCGGCGCTGTTCGAGATCATGGCCGGGCTGCCCGTCACCATCCGCCTGTTCGACCCGCCGCTGCACGAATTTTTGCCACATGACCGCGAAGGCATGCGGGAACTTGCCGAATCGCTGGACCTGCCCTTGTCGGACGTGACCCGCCGGGTCGAGGCGCTGTCGGAATTCAACCCGATGCTGGGCATGCGCGGCGTGCGGCTGGGCATCACCGTGCCCGAGATCTATGACATGCAGGCCCGCGCCATCTTCGAGGCCACCATCGAGGCCAGCCACAACGGCGACCCGGTGGTGCCCGAGATCATGATCCCGCTGGTCAGCGCCCGGCGCGAGGTCGAGCTGGTCAAGAACCGCATCGACGCGGTCGCCGCTGCCGTCAGGAACGAGACGCGCAAGGATTTCACCTATCGCCTGGGCGTGATGGTCGAGACGCCGCGCGCCGCGCTGCGCGCCGGCGACATCGCGGAACATTCGGCCTTCTTGTCCTTTGGCACCAACGACTTGACGCAGATGACCTATGGGCTGTCGCGCGACGACGCCGGCCGCTTCATGGGCACCTATGTCAACCAGGGCGTCTATTCCGAGGATCCGTTCCACATCCTCGACCGCGACGGGGTGGGCGAGCTGGTCGCCATCGGCACCGAGCGCGCCCGCAGCCACAAGCCCGATATCACCATTTCGGTCTGCGGCGAACATGGCGGCAACCCCGAATCCATCGCCTTCTGCCTGCGGGCCGGGGTGAACTACGTTTCCTGCTCGCCCTTCCGGGTGCCGGTGGCGCGGCTCGCTGCGGCGCAGGAATCGATTCTCATGGGCCGGGAAGAGGCGGAATCGGCGGCCGGGACGGAGTCCTAGGACCAGCCGGTTTTGGCCGGAATCTGCCCGTTGGCCGTTTTGTCGTCGGCGGGTTTCCGCCAAAATCGTTTGATTTCAAGCGAATCGCGTCCCTCACGTCCATGTGGGCTGGATCGGCCCGCCCTGTTTCGGGCCTTTAACGCCAGACCGCCGCCCACGGGGCACCCCTCGGGCGGACCTTCCGACGAACCAGACCGGGCCGGGCCCGGACCGAAAACAGGACCAACATGTCGATTAGCAAGTCATGGCTGGCGCGCGTTTCCGTGTGTGTGGCTGTCGCCCTTTCCCCTGTCGCAACCACTCCGGCCATGGCCGACGGCAAGCACCAGGTCGCTTATGAAACCAAGTCCGGCCGCGCGACGCGCCAGGCGACCGTCCAGATCAATCCCGCCGATCTGCAATGCCTGTCCGAGGCGCTGTATTTCGAGGCCCGCGGCGAGGGCGTCCAGGGCCAGCAGGCCGTGGCCGAGGTGATCCTGAACCGCGTCGATCATCCGCGGTTTCCCAAGACCGTCTGCGGCGTGGTGAACCAGCGCGGCCAGTTCACCTATAACAAGAACGCCCGCATCCGCGAAAAGGGCACCTACGCCAGGGTGCAAAGGGTGGCCATGGCCGCCCTGGCCGGCGCGCCGCGCACCCTGACCAACGGCGCGACCTATTTCCACGCCCGCGGCGTCAGCCCCTCCTGGTCCAAGCGGTTCGAGCGCACGATTCGGATCGGCAGCCATACCTTCTACCGTTCGGATCGCCGGCTGGCCTCGAACTGAGGCGGCGACCTAGGCGGCGACGCAAATCTGCCATGCCATGCGCGGCCCTGTCCCTTGCGGCGGGGCCGTTTTCCTGAAAACACGGGCGGCATGGACCAGCCTGACCGTATCCACCTGCGCGACTATATCCTTTCGGCCGAGATCGGCGCGTTCCAGACCGAACGCGGCCAGCCGCAGCGCCTGCGCTTCAACATCGACGTGGAACTGGCGACCCATGTCGTCGGCGTCAACGACGAGGTGGACCGGATCCTTTCCTATGACATCCTGACCGGCGCCGTGGCGGCCGGGCTGGCGGATCGCCGCTATGACCTGCTCGAGACGCTGGCCGAGAAGATCGCGGCGCAGATCCTGGCGCATCCGCGCGCGGCGCAGGTTTCGGTCACGGTCGAGAAGCTGGACCGCATCCCCGGCGCGCTGGGGGTGACGCTGGTGCGCCGCCAGGCGCGGGTCGAGGCCGACCAGGTCCGGGCGCCGATCCGGGTGGTCTTTCACGGCCGCGACCTGGCCCTGCCCGAGGGCGCGGTGGCGCTGGTTCCCGATGCGCCGGGCCTGCCGCTGCCGCAGGGCGGCAACCTGCGCGAGATCGCGCTGCTGGCGCTGGACCAGGCCGCCTGGGCCCTGGCCGGCCGGCTGGGGCTGACCGTGGCCGACAGCCGCACTGAGCTGGACTGGGCCGCGACCGAAGGCCGCGCCGTGGTCTGGGCGCCCGCGCGCATGGTGCGCGACGTGGCCGGGCTGGCGGCCGAGCCGCAGGCGCTGGCGCTGTGGCTGGCCGAGCGGCTGGGGGCAAGCTGCCTCGACTGGGCGCTGCCCGAGGGCGCCGCCCAGCCGGCGGTGCCGGCAGGTTTTTGCATTCCGACCGCACGTCTTTGATCTTCGTGCTTGAATCGGCCGTGCGCCGGCGTAGAGACGCAAGGCATGACCGATTACTTCCGCCCCATCCCATCTGAGACGGGCCGCTGGCAGCTGGCCGGCGGCTGGGTGCGTTTCTCGCAATGCGAGCTTTTGCGCCGCGGCGAGGCGCCGCGCGTGGTGGACCGCGCCCCGGATGCGGTGCTGGCGGCGCTGACCGCGCCCCGCGCGCCGCTGCTGGGCCTGTCCCTGGACCGGCCGCGCATCATGGGCATCGTCAATGCCACGCCCGACAGCTTCTCGGACGGTGGCGCCTATGACGGGGCCGAGCAGGCGCGGTTGCTGGCCGCACAGGGGGCCGAGATCCTGGACATCGGCGGCGAATCGACCCGGCCCGGCGCGCGCGAGGTGCCGGTGGCCGAGGAAATCGCCCGCCTCGCCCCCGCCATCGTCGCGGGCCGTGGCCTGGCGGCGATCTCGGTCGATACCCGCAAGGCCGAGGTGGCGCGGGCCGCCATCGCAGCCGGGGCGGGGCTGGTCAACGATGTCTCGGGCTTCGACTTCGACCCGGCCATGGCCGGGACGGTGGCCGCGGCGGGCGTGCCGGTCTGCCTGATGCACGCCCAGGGCATCCCCGAGACGATGCAGGACAACCCGAGCTATGGCGACGTGCTGCTGGACGTCTATGACGCGCTGGCCGAGCGCATCGCGCGGGCCGAGGCGGCGGGCATCCCGCGCGACAGGATCGTGATCGATCCGGGCATTGGTTTCGGCAAGACGCAAGAGCATAATCTGGCCATCCTGCGGCGGATCTCGGTCTATCACGGGCTGGGCTGCGCCGTGCTGCTGGGGGTGTCGCGCAAGCGGTTCATCGGCGGCATCGGCGGGGCCGAGCGGCCGGCGGACCGGGTGCCGGGGACGCTGGCGGTAACACTCTACGGGATCGCGCAGGGCATACAGATCCACCGCGTCCATGACGTGGCAGAAACAAGGCAGGGCCTCGCCCTCTGGCGGGCCGTGACCATATAGACAAGATGAGCGGGGCAAGATGAGCAGGAAACTTTTCGGCACCGACGGCGTCCGGGGCCGCGCCAATACCCATCCGATGACGGCCGAGATGGCGCTGCGCCTGGGTGCCGCCGCCGGCCGCTATTTCCGCCGCAACGGCGAGGATCACCACCGCGTCGTCATCGGCAAGGACACGCGCCTGTCGGGCTACATGCTGGAAAACGCGCTGACGGCGGGGCTGACCTCGACCGGCATGAACGTGCTGCTCCTGGGCCCGGTGCCGACGCCGGCGGTGGGCTATCTGACGCGGTCCATGCGGGCGGATGTCGGCATCATGATCTCGGCTAGCCACAACCCGGCGCAGGACAACGGCATCAAGTTCTTCGGCCCCGACGGCTTCAAGCTGTCCGACGAGGCCGAGGCCGAGATCGAATCCATCGTCGCGGGCGAGATCGTCCCGGCCCAGCCGCAGAACATCGGCCGCGCCAAGCGCATCGACGACGGGCGCGGGCGCTATGTCGAATATGCCAAGACCACCTTCCCCTCGGGCCAGCGGCTGGAGGGGCTGAAGGTGGTGGTGGATTGCGCCAACGGCGCCGCCTATCGCGCCGCGCCGGACGTGCTGTGGGAACTGGGCGCCGAGGTGATCCCGCTGGGGGTTTCCCCGAACGGGCACAATATCAACGACGGGCTGGGCTCGACCCATCCCGAGGCCTGCGCCCGCGCGGTGCTGGAACATGGCGCCGACATGGGCATCAGCCTGGACGGCGATGCCGACCGGGTGATGATCGTGGACGAAAAGGGCCAGGTGGCGGATGGCGACCAGATCATGGCGCTGCTGGCCGACCGCTGGGCGGCGCAGGGCCGGCTGCGCGGCGGCGCGCTGGTGGCGACGGTGATGTCGAACCTGGGGCTGGAACGCTTCCTGCAAAGCCGCGGGCTGCGGCTGGAGCGCACCGCCGTCGGCGACCGCTACGTGGTCGAGCGGATGCGCGGCGCAGGCTTCAACCTGGGCGGCGAGCAGTCGGGCCATATCGTGATGACCGACTACGCCACCACCGGCGACGGGCTGATCGCCAGCCTGCAATTCCTGGCGGCGCTGGCGGACAGCGGCCGGCGTGCCTCGGACCTGGTGGCGCAGTTCGAGCCGGTGCCGCAACTCCTCAAGAACGTGCGCTATGCCCAGGGTGCCGATCCGCTGTCCCAGGATAGCGTCCAGACCGAGATCGCGCGGGCCGAGGCGCGGCTGAACGGCTGCGGCCGGGTGCTGATCCGCAAGTCCGGCACCGAGCCATTGATCCGGGTCATGGCCGAGGCCGAGGACGAGACGGTGCTGCGCGAGGTGGTCGAGAACATCGTCGCGGCGGTCGAAAGGGCCGCCTGACCGTCTGCGGCGTCGCGTTGGCGGCGGCGTCGGCGGGAGTATTCGAGAAACCGTGAAACGGGCGTGGGCGCGCCATGGGGCGCGCCCCGGCGCTTTCTCTGTTCCCCAAATACCCATGCGACCGTGCCGGCGTCGCTGCCGTATGGGTATTTGGGGAACAGAGAAGTTCGGGCGCCCGGCTAGAGGGCCGTCGGGTCGTGGTCGTAGAGCCAGGCGAAGCGCTCGATCAGCCGGGTCGGGGCGAGGCGCGAGACGGCGCGCAGCCCGGCATGGGCGACCGCGCGGGTCGGGCCGCGCAGGTGGTAGTTGCGGGCATTGGCATTGGCCGCCTCGACGATGCGTCGGCAGCGCGGCTGGCGCAGCGTCTGGAACCGCGCCAGCGCGGCTTCCTGGTCCGGGCCCGCGTCGAGGCAGGCGGCCAGCACCCAGGCATCCTCGATCGCCATGACCGCGCCCTGCGCCATGAAGGGCAGGGTGGGATGGGCCGCGTCGCCGATCAGCGCCCGCCGGCCGTCCTGCCAATGCGCGGCGACCGGGTGGCGGAAGAGGCCCCAGATGCCGACCTGCTCGACCCGTTCCAGCCAGCCGGGCACCGGGCCGCCGAAGCGGGCGAAGGCGGCGCGCAGCTCGGAGGGCTCGCCGAGGATGGACCAGCCTTCCTCCTGCCAGTCCGGCCGTTCGACCACGGCGACGATATTGCGCTGGCCCTGGCCCAGCGGATAGCTGACCAGGTGCCGGCCCGGTCCCATGAAGACCTGCGCCACCGGCGCGGCATCGGGTTCGGCCGGGATCAGCGCGCGCCAGGCGGTCTGGCCGGTGAAGAAGGGGGTCTCGGGGCCGTTCAGCACCGCGCGCAGGCGGCTTTTCACCCCGTCCGCACCGATCAGCAGCGGCACCTCGGGCAGTTCGGCGACGTCATGGCCCAGTTCGATGCGGGCGCCGGCTTCTCGCGCGGCCTCTTCCAGCAGGGCGACCAGCCGCGCGCGATGCACGAGGCGGAACGGATCTCCGGGGCGATGCCGCGCCAGGTCCAGCCGCGCCACCATGCGGCCGGTCGAATCGCGCAGCTCGACCCGTTCGGAGGGCAGCGAGATCGCCCGGAACCGGGATTCGAGCCCCAGCGCCGCAAGGACCCGGCAGGCATTGGGCGAGATCTGCAAGCCTGCGCCCACCTCGCGCAGGGCGCCGGCGCGTTCCAGCACCGTGACCTCTGCCCCGCGCTGCGCCAGGGCGCAGGCCGCGGTCAGGCCGGCCACGCCTGCGCCGATGATGGTGACGGGGTGATGCTTCAGGCCGGACATGGCGCCCTTGGCTGCGAAAGCGGCCCCCGAAGGGGCCGGCGGGTCAGTCGTCGCGATGCACGCGCTCGCGCCGTTCGTGGCGTTCCTGCGCTTCCAGCGTCATGGTGGCGATGGGGCGCGCGTCCAGCCGCTTGAGGCTGATCGGCTCGCCGGTCATTTCGCAATAGCCGTATTCGCCGGTCTCGATGCGGCGCAGCGCGGCGTCGATCTTGGTCACCAGCTTGCGCTGGCGGTCGCGGGTGCGCAGTTCCAGCGAGCGGTCGGTTTCCTCGGAGGCGCGGTCGGCCAGGTCCGGCACGTTGCGGGCGCTGTCCTGAAGACCTTCCAGCGTTTCCGCGGATTGGTCCAGAAGTTCCTGCTTCCATGCGATCAGCTTGCGGCGGAAATACTCCAGTTGCCGTTCATTCATGAAAGGTTCGTCTTCGGCGGGGCGATAATCTTCGGGCAGAAAGGTCTGGGCTTTCATCGTTCCTCCGGGAGCCGGGCGACTGGATGCCCGATCCTTGGCGCCCGCATAAAGTATGGCAGACCAATTGTCACTAGCCCATTCCGACAGGTTTTCCTCGGCGGCTTGCGAAGCCGGCGGGTGCTGGCTAGGGTCGCGCAGATTGCGCAAAGGACAGGCGAATGCAGTTTTCCTCGACCGAAACCTATGTGGCTCCTGCCGACCTGGCCATGGCCGTGAACGCGGCGATCACGCTGGAACGCCCGCTGCTGGTCAAGGGCGAGCCGGGCACCGGCAAGACCGAACTGGCGCGCCAGGTCGCGGCCAGCCTGGACCTGCCCATCGTCGAATGGAACGTGAAATCGACCACCCGCGCGCAGCAGGGGCTTTACGAATACGACGCCGTGTCGCGGTTGCGCGACAGCCAGCTGGGCGAGGCGCGGGTTCACGACATTGCGAACTACATCCGCAAGGGCAAGCTGTGGCAGGCCTTCGAGGCGCCCGGCAAGGTGGTGCTGCTGATCGACGAGATCGACAAGGCCGACATCGAGTTTCCGAACGACCTGCTGCAGGAACTCGACCGCATGGAGTTCCATGTCTATGAGACCGGCGAGATGGTGCGGGCGCGGCACCGGCCGGTGGTCATCATCACCTCGAACAACGAAAAGGAGCTGCCGGACGCCTTCCTGCGCCGCTGCTTCTTCCACTATATCCGCTTTCCCGATGCCGAGACGCTGAAGCGCATCGTCGAGGTGCATTATCCGGGACTCAAGCCGCGGCTGCTCGACGAGGCGCTGAGCCAGTTCCTGGAACTGCGCGAGGTGCAGGGGCTGAAGAAGAAGCCCTCGACCAGCGAACTTCTGGACTGGCTCAAGCTGATCCTGGCCGAGGATCTGGCGCCCGAGGATCTTCGCCGCCCCGCCGGCGAGATGCTGCCCAAGCTGCATGGCGCGCTGCTGAAGAACGAGCAGGATGTGGCCCTGTTCGAGCGGCTGGCCTTCATGGCGCGGCGGCAGCGATGATCCGCGCCCTGCGTCCCGAGGACCGCAAGGGCTGGCAGCGGCTTTATGAGGGCTACCAGGTCTTCTATGGTTTCGCGGACCGGCCGCCCTCGTTTTACGACCGCGCCTTTGCCCGGTTGATGGCGCGCGATCCGCGCGACTTTCACGGGCTGGTGGCCGAGGCGGACGGCCGGCTGCTGGGCCTGACGCATTACGTCTTTCACCCGAACCTGTGGCGCGACGAGGGGGTCTGCTATCTGCAGGATCTGTTCACCGCCCCCGAGGCCCGCGGCCGCGGCATCGCCCGCGCCCTGATCGAGGGCGTCTATGCCGAGGCCGATCGCGCCGGCATTCCCGCCGTCTACTGGCTGACGGCCGAGGACAATTATCCGGGGCGGATGCTCTATGACCGGGTGGGGCAGAAGTCGCCCTTCATCCGCTACAACCGCAAGCTGTAATGCAAGGGGCGGCCCGAAGGCCGCCCCCGCGATCTTCTGTCCCTCGCCTCAGCGCAGGCCGGTGGCTTGCAGCAGGCCCTTGCGCTTGGCCTCGTAGTAATAGCCGCGGGAATACCATTTCACCGCGGCGTCCTTGTTGCCGTCGGCGACCATATAGGCGCCGCGGAGGTATTTGACGCCGTATTTCAGGTTCGTCTCGGCATCCAGCAGCCCGGCGGGCTGGCCGCGATAGCCCATGCCGCGCGCGGTGGCGGGCAGGATCTGCATCAGCCCGTAATAAGGGCCGTTGCGGGCGCCCGGCCGATGGGTCGATTCGCGGATGATGACGCGATGCACCAGGTCCACCGGCACGTCGTATTCCGCGGCGTATTTGTTGATCAGCCGGCGCAGTTCCGGCGTCTCGTTGGGGTGCAGCGCGGCGACCTGGGCCGCCGAGGCGCGGGGTTCGACCAGATAGCGGCGGTCGGGATCGACCCGGTTGTCGCCGCAGGCGCCGACGGCCAGCGTGCCGGCCAGCGCCAACAGTCCGATAATGGATTTCATGACTGCCCCTTGTCTTTTCATTGACCAAGGGATTAGCCGCAGCTGCCAGAGTCGGGGAAATCAAAAGAAAGGACCGCCCGGTTCAGGGGCGGTCCGTCGGCGGAAACCCGCCGCAGTGCGGCGGCGATTTCGGTGGCGATCCGCCGATCAGGCGTGGATCGCGCCGTCGCCGCAGGCCAGGGCGGCCTCGCGCACCGCTTCCGAGCAGGTCGGATGCGCGTGGCAGGTCAGCGCGATGTCCTGGGCCGAGGCGCCGAATTCCATCGCCACGCAGACCTCGTGGATCATCTCGCCGGCGTTCGGGCCGATGATGTGGCAGCCCAGCACCCGGTCGGTCTCGGCATCGGCGATCATCTTGACGAAGCCTTCGGCCTGGAACAGGGCCTTGGCGCGGGCATTGCCCATGAAGGGGAACTTGCCGACCTTGACCTTGCGGCCGCTTTCCTTGGCGGCCTCTTCGGTCAGCCCGACCGAGGCGACCTCGGGCGTGGTGTAGATCACGCCGGGGATCACGTCGTAGTTCACATGGCCATGCTTTCCGGCGATGACCTCGGCCACCGCCATGCCCTCGTCCTCGGCCTTGTGGGCCAGCATCGGGCCGGGCACCGCGTCGCCGATGGCATAGATGCCCTTGACGCTGGTCTGCCAATGCTCGTCGATCTGGACGAAGCCGCGGTCGGTCAGCGCCACGCCGACCTTGTCGAGGCCAAGCCCCGCGACATAGGGGCGGCGGCCGGTGGCGACCAGCACGCATTCGGCCTTGATCTCGTGCTCGCTGTCGTCCTTGCGCAGCTTGTATGTGACCTCGGCCTTGCCCTTTTCGACCTCGACCTCGGACACCGCGGCGCCGAGGACGAATTTCAGCCCCTGCTTCGCCAGGATCTTCTGGAACTGCTTTTGCACCTCGCCGTCCATGCCGGGGGTGATGGCGTCCAGGAACTCGACCACCGTCACCTCGGCCCCCAGGCGGGCATAGGCCGAGCCCAGCTCCAGCCCGATCACCCCGGCGCCGATCACCACCATCGACTTGGGAATCTTGGGCAGGGACAGGGCGCCGGTCGAATCGACCACCACGCCGGCGGCGTTGTCGACCTCGACCCCCTTCAGGCTGGCCGGTTCCGAGCCCGAGGCGATGACGATGTTCTTCGTCTCATGGATCTGGTCGCCGACCTTGACCTTGCCGGGCGCCTCGATGCTGGCCCAGCCCTTGAGCCAGTCGATCTTGTTCTTCTTGAACAGGAACTCGATGCCCTTGGTGTTGCCGGCGACCGTTTCGGCCTTGTAGCCCTGCATCTTGTCCCAATCGACCTTGGGCTTGGCGCCCATCAGTCCCATCTTCTCGAAATTCTCGTGGGTTTCGTGCAGCATGTGGCTGGCATGCAGAAGCGCCTTGGAGGGGATGCAGCCGACGTTCAGGCAGGTTCCGCCCAGCGTCTCGCGCCCTTCGACGCAGGCGACCTTCAGGCCCAGCTGGGCGGCGCGGATCGCACAGACATAGCCGCCGGGACCGGCGCCGATCACGATCAGGTCATAGGTGGACATTCAGGTCTCCTTGCAGTTCGCGGCGCCTTTCGCGGTGCCGCCCGTTCGATTCAGGTGAATAAGGCGATCAGGATCATCGTCAGCGTGGCGACGAACCCCACCCCCCAGATGACCGAGCGCCAGGGCGACCAGCCATAGGCATAGGCGGGAACATAAAGCAGCCGCGCCAGCAGGTAGCTCCAGGCGCAAAGCACGGTCAGGGCCGAGCCGGCATCCGAAAGCACTACCAGCACGACGGCGATGGTAAAGAGGATCAGCCCCTCGAAATGGTTGTCCACCGCGCGGCGCAGCCGGCCGGTCAGGGCGGAAAACTCGGGCTGGCGGTCGCGCGGGCTGGCGTTCCACTTCGCGCCGACATCGCGGTTCATCGAGGCGGCGGCCAGGCCGATCTGCACGGCCTGCAGCAGCGCGGCCAGCGCCAGGGCGGTGGTCTCGGCGGCCATCAGGCGGTCTCGACGAAATGGAATGCGGTGGCCGAGACGCCGGCTTGGCTGTTGAAGACGCCCGCGGCGCCTTCCAGGTAAGCCTTGGCGGCGGCCGCGTCCCCGACCTGGAACAGCGCCCAGGCGCTCTGGTCGCTTTCGCGCCACAGTTGCAGCAGCGACAGGCCGTTATTGCCGCGATCCTCGGCGTCCGCGTCGAAGGCGGCGCGGAAGCGGGCGTAATCGGCGATGCTGTAATGGGCGATCATCTGGGTCATGGAAGACTCCTCCGTTTCGGCCCGGCTTCCCGTCGGGATGAGCGGCAAGGCGGCCCCGTGCGGGTCAACGGGAACAGGCCGGAAAGAGTTGCGCGGCGCCTTGGGCTGGCCGGGGGCGGGCCTGCCGCCCCCGGAAGGCAGGGATCACAGATCCATCAGCAGGCGGCGCGGATCCTCCAGCGCTTCCTTGACGCGGACCAGGAAGGTCACGGCGCCCTTGCCGTCGACGATGCGGTGGTCGTAGCTCAGCGCCAGATACATCATCGGCCGGATGACGATCTGCCCGTCCACCACCACGGGGCGGTCCTGGATCTTGTGCATGCCCAGGATGCCCGATTGCGGCGGGTTCAGGATCGGCGAGGACATCAGCGAGCCATAGACGCCGCCGTTCGAGATGGTGAAGGTGCCGCCCTGCATTTCCGCCATGGTCAGCTTGCCGTCGCGGGCGCGCAGGCCCAGCTCGGCGATCTCCTTCTCGATCCGGGCGAAGCTCTTCTGGTCGGCGTCGCGCACCACCGGGACCACCAGGCCGTTCGGCGTGCCCACCGCCACGCCCATGTGGACGAAGTTCTTGTAGACCACGTCGCCGCCGTCGATCTCGGCATTGACCTCGGGCACTTCCTTCAGCGCGTGGCAGCAGGCCTTCACGAAGAAGGACATGAAGCCCAGCTTGACCTTGTGCTTCTTCTCGAACTGGTCCTTGTAGGTGTTGCGCAGGTCCATGATGCCCTTCATGTCCACCTCGTTATAGGTGGTCAGCATCGCGGCGGTGTTCTGCGCGTCCTTGAGCCGGCGGGCGATGGTGGCGCGCAGGCGGGTCATCTTGACGCGTTCCTCGCGGGCGGCGTCCTCGGCGGAACTCGGCGCGCGCGGCGCCTGGGCCGGGGCCGGGGCGGGCGAGGCGGCGGCAGGGGCGGTAGCCGCGCGTGCCACGTCCTCTTTCATCACCCGGCCGTCGCGGCCGGTGCCGATGACGGCATCGCGGCTGACCCCGGCCTCGGCCATGGCCTTCTTGGCCGAAGGGGCGTCCTCGACATCCTTGCGCGGCGCGGGCGTTTCCGGGCCGGCGCCGGGCGATTGCACGGCGGCTGCGGCGGCCGCCGGGGCCTCGGCCTTGGGGGCCGCGGTCGCGCCTTCGGTGATGACGGCCAGCCTGGCGCTGGCCTCGACCGTCGCGCCCTCGGGGGCGAGGATCTCGGCCAGCACGCCCGCGGCGGGGGCCGGCACCTCGACCGAGACCTTGTCGGTCTCAAGCTCGCACAGCATCTCGTCCTGCGCGACCGCGTCGCCGACCTTCTTGAACCAGGTCGCGACCGTCGCTTCGGTCACGCTTTCGCCCAGGGTGGGCACCATCACGTCGACGGATTTTCCGCTCATCTTCCTCTGTCCTTCCTGAGCCTTCGTGCCCGCATCAGCCTTGGGCAACATTTCTTCCGGGCCGGCATCGCCCTGTTCCATGATCTGCGCGAGCAGCGCGTTCGGCGCGACCACCGTGCCCTCGGGCGCGACGATCTCGGCCAGCTTGCCGGCGACGGGCGAGGGCACCTCGACCGTCACCTTGTCGGTTTCCAGCTCGCACAGCATTTCATCCACGGCGACGCGGTCGCCCGGTTTCTTGAACCAGGTGGCCACCGTCGCCTCGGATACCGATTCCCCAAGCGTGGGGACGCGTAGTTCCACTGCCATGTCAGGCCCCGATGGTGATCGCTTCGTGGACCAGGGCCTCCTGCTCGGCCTTGTGGCGCGAGGCAAGCCCGGTGGCCGGCGAGGCCGCGGCATGGCGGCCGACATAGCGCGGCCGGCCGTGCTTGGCGCCGATGCGCGACAGCACCCATTCGATATTGGGCTCGACGAAGCTCCAGCCGCCCTGGTTCTTGGGTTCTTCCTGGCACCAGACGATCTCGGCATCCTTGAAGCGTTCCAACTCCTTGGACATGCTCTGGGCCGGGAAGGGATAGAACTGCTCGAGCCGCAGGATATGCACATCCTCGGCACCGGCGGCGTCGCGGGCCTGCGCGAGGTCGTAATAGACCTTGCCCGAGCAGATCACCACGCGGCGGATCTTGTCGTCCGGGGCCAGCTTGAACTCGGACTTGCCGCGGTCGGCATCGTCCACCAGCACGCGGTTGAAGGTCGAGCCGGCCAGGAACTCGTCCGCCGTGGACACCGCCAGCGGGTGGCGCAGCAGCGATTTCGGCGTCATCAGCACCAGCGGCTTGCGGAAGGGCCGCTTCAGCTGCCGGCGCAGGATGTGGAAATAGTTCGCTGGCGTGGTGCAGTTCGCCACGATCCAGTTGTCCTCGGCGCACATCTGCAGCCAGCGCTCCAGCCGGGCCGAGCTGTGTTCCGGGCCCTGGCCCTCATAGCCATGCGGCATCAGCATGACGAGGCCGGACATGCGCAGCCATTTCTTTTCGCCCGAGGTGATGAACTGGTCGAACATGATCTGGGCGCCGTTGGCGAAATCGCCGAACTGGGCCTCCCACATGACCAGGCTGTTCGGCTCGGCCAGCGAATAGCCGTATTCGAAGCCCAGCACCGCATATTCCGACAGCATCGAGTCGATGACCTCGTAGCGCGCCTGCCCGCCGCGGATGTGGTTCAGCGGGTAGTAGCGTTCCTCGGTCGCCTGGTCGACGAAGGCCGAATGGCGCTGCGAGAAGGTGCCGCGGGTCGAATCCTGCCCGGCGAGGCGCACCGGATGCCCCTCCAGCAGCAGCGAGCCGAAGGCCAGCGCCTCGCCCGTGGCCCAGTCGAAGCCCTGGCCGGTCTCGAACATCTGCTTCTTGGATTCCAGCAGGCGGCCGACGGTCCTGTGCAGGTCGAACCCTTCGGGCACGCGGGTCAGCGCGCCGCCGATCTCGGCCATGGTCTCGGGCGCGATGCCGGTCTGGCCCAGGTTCTCCTCGGCATGCTCGGCCTCGAGCCCCGACCATTTGCCGTCCAGCCAGTCGGCCTTGTTCGGCTTGAAGTTCTTGCCGACCTCGAACTCCTCGTTCAGATGGGCCTGGAAGGCGGCCTTCATCTCCTCGATCTCGCCCTCGGGGACCAGGCCGTCGGCGACCAGCCGCTCGGTATAGCGTTGCAGCGTGGTCTTCTGGCCCTTGATCTTCTTGTACATCACCGGGTTGGTGAACATCGGCTCGTCGCCTTCGTTGTGACCGAAGCGGCGATAGCAGAAGATGTCGATGACCACGTCCTTGTGGAATTTCTGCCGGAACTCGGTCGCGACCTTGGCGGCATGGACCACCGCCTCGGGGTCGTCGCCGTTGACGTGGAAGATCGGCGCCTCGACCATCAGCGCGATGTCGGTCGGATAGGGCGAGGTGCGGCTGAAATGCGGCGCGGTGGTGAAGCCGATCTGGTTGTTCACCACGATATGGATGCAGCCGCCGGTGCGGTGGCCCTTGATGCCGGAAAGCTGGAAGCATTCCGCCACGATGCCCTGGCCGGCAAAGGCCGCGTCGCCATGCAGCAGGATCGGCAGCACCGCCGTGCGATAGGTCTGGTCGGACAGCTGGTCCTGCTTGGCGCGGACCTTGCCCAGCACCACCGGGTTCACCGCCTCGAGGTGCGAGGGGTTCGCGGTCAGCGACAGGTGGACGGTGTTGTCGTCGAAGGTGCGGTCCGACGAGGCGCCGAGGTGATATTTCACGTCGCCCGAGCCGTCCACGTCGTCGGGCTTGTAGCTGCCGCCCTGGAATTCGTGGAAGATGGCGCGATAGGGCTTGCCCATCACGTTGGCCAGGACCGACAGGCGGCCGCGGTGCGGCATGCCGATCACCACGTCCTTGACGCCAAGCGCGCCGCCGCGCTTGATGATCTGCTCCATCGCCGGGATCAGCGCCTCGCCGCCGTCAAGGCCGAAGCGCTTGGTGCCCATATACTTGACATGCAGGAACTTCTCGAAGCCCTCGGCCTCGACCAGCTTGTTGAGGATGGCGCGGCGTCCCTCGCGGGTGAAGGCGATCTCCTTGCCGTAGCCCTCGATCCGCTCCTTGAGCCAGCCGGCCTCTTCGGGGTTCGAGATATGCATGAACTGCAGCGCGAAGGTGCCGCAATAGGTGCGGCTCATCAGGTCGACGATCTGGCGGATCGTGGCGATCTGCAGGCCAAGCACGTTGTCGATGAAGATCGGCCGGTCCAGGTCGGCCTCGGTGAAGCCGTAGGTCTTGGGGTCCAGCTCGCCGTGGTCGGGGATCTCGCGCATGCCCAGCGGATCCAGGTCGGCATGCAGGTGGCCGCGGATGCGGAAGGCGCGGATCAGCATGATGGCGCGGACGCTGTCCAGCACGGCGCGCTTGAGCTGCTCGTCGGTCAGGTTCACGCCCTTTTCGCCGGCCTTGGCGGCGATCTTGTCCAGCGCCGCCTTGGCCTCGGACTTGGGCAGCATCGGCCATTCGCCGGTCAGCGCCGCGGTGGTGTCGTCGGCGGGCACCGGCGGCCAGTCGGCGCGCTGCCAGCTTGCGCCCTTGGCCTCGCGGGTGACGACGGTCTCCTCGTCGCCCAGGCTGCGGAAGAAGGCGTCCCACGCCTGATCCACCGCCGCCGGGTTCTGGGCCCATTGGCCGTAAAGCTGCTCGACATAGGCCGCGTTATGGCCCTGCAGGAAGCTCGAATCGTGGAAGGCCGAGTTTGGGGATTGATCGTTCATTGGCTTGCCTCCGGGAAATCCTATCCGTTCGCGCCTTGATCAGGGGCGGTCGCATTGTTCGGGCCATGTCCGGGGGTGGTCCCGGCCATCAGCCTGGTCTGAAGATCCTGATACCATGCCGGCAGCCCGGCGCGCGGCTGGCGCAGCAGGGCGGGCAGGTTGCGGCCGGCCAGCAGGGCGCCGCGGAATTGCGGCAGATCCCAGCGGCCTCCGGCGATGTCCTTGGGCAGTTCGGCCAGCGTCATGCGCAGGTACCACAGCGCATAGCGGGCCAGGTCGCGGCCCTGCCGCTCGGAATTGCGGCGGACGAAATAGGCGATGTTGAGCATGGCCAGCATGGTGCTGATCCGGCGCCGGTCGCGGCCTGCCGCCGCCTCGAAATGGTGGATATGCGCATCCGGCGCGATGGCCAGCATCCCGTGCCGGCCAAAGCGATAGCTGGCGTCCAGATCCTCGGCGATCGAACTGCCGGCCAGCCCTTCGTCGAAGGGTTCGCGCAGCGCCAGATGGCGGCGCAGGGTCATGGCGAAGCCGACGATGAAATCGACGCGCAGCAGCCCCTGCGGCAGGGTGGCGTCGCCCTGCCAGCGCCGCTCGGGGCGGTCGTAGCCCAGGAAGCGCTGCTCGGCCGGGATCATCAGCAGGTGGTGCAGGGCAAGGTCGATGCCGCGCTGCACCGGCCCCGCCCGGCCCCTGGCCAGCGCGCCGGCGCGGTTGGTCTGCTTGCGTTCGTCCCCGGTCTCCGCGCCGGCCAGCGGCGCATTGCGGGCCGAGATGGCGACGATCCGGCCCTGCGTGTCGGCGCGGTAATGCGCCATGATCTGCGCGGCGCAATCCGAATGCAGCAGCGCGTCGTCGTCGATCATGAACAGGATGTCGGCACGGGCCAGCGCGACGGCCTGGTTGCGCTGCACGGTCAGCGATTTGCGCCGGGCCGGCACATAGGTCAGCGGACAGCCGCCGGCCGCGGCGATCACCGCCTCGACCCCCTCGCGGTTCTGCGCCCAGTCGGCGCTGGCATCGACGATGACGATCTCGGCCGGCCGCTCGGTCGAGGCCAGCGCGGCACGCACGCAGTCGCAAAGCAGCTTGCCGCGCTGATAGGTCGAGACGCAAAGCGCCCAGTCCTGCGCCGCCACGGGCGAGGCGGGGCGTTCCGCCGGCGGTTGGGGCTGCGGGATCATGCCGCGCCTCGGCTGGGCAGCGGGGCAGGGCCGCAGGCCGGGCAGGGCGCTGCCCCGGCGGTTCTGGCGACGATCTGGCGACGACGGCGGTCCAATCTGGCACCTGCTGGTAAGGTCTGGCGCGGCCCCCGGTAAAGGTAGGCAGGGGCCGCGCCCAAGTCAAAAGCCTTGCGGCAAAGTTACCGGCCGAGCGCTTTCAGCACCGCCTCGCCCAGGCCCGCGGGGCTGTCGGCGACGATGATCCCGGCCGATTTCATGGCTTCGATCTTGGATTCCGCGTCGCCCTTGCCGCCCGAGACTATGGCGCCGGCATGGCCCATGCGGCGGCCCTTCGGCGCGGTGCGCCCGGCGATGAAGCCGGCGGTCGGCTTCCACTTGCCGCGGCGCTTCTGCTCGGCCAGGAATTCGGCGGCCTCTTCCTCGGCGGAACCGCCGATCTCGCCGATCATGATGATCGATTCGGTTTCAGGGTCGTCCAGGAACATGCGCAGCACGTCGATATGCTCCATGCCCTTGATCGGGTCGCCGCCGATGCCGACCGCGGTGGACTGGCCCAGGCCGACGTCGGTGGTCTGCTTCACCGCCTCATAGGTCAGCGTGCCCGAGCGCGACACGACGCCCACCGACCCGCGCGAGAAGATCGAGCCCGGCATGATGCCGATCTTGCATTCGCCCGGCGTCAGGATGCCGGGGCAGTTCGGGCCGATCAGCGTGGACTTGCTGTCGATCAGCGCGCGCTTGACCCGCATCATGTCGAGGACCGGGATGCCCTCGGTGATGGCGACGATCAGCGGGATCTCGGCGTCGATGGCTTCCAGGATCGAATCGGCCGCGAAGGGCGGCGGGACATAGATCACGGTCGCATTGGCGCCGGTTTTCTCCACGGCCTCGTGGACCGAGTTGAAGACCGGCAGGTCCAGATGCGTCGTGCCGCCCTTGCCGGGGGTCACGCCGCCGACCATCTGCGTGCCGTAAGCGATCGCCTGTTCGGTGTGGAAGGTGCCCTGGGATCCGGTGATCCCCTGGCAGATGACTTTGGTGTCTTTGTTGACGAGAACGGCCATTAGCCTCTCCTTAAGCGATTACGGAAACACGAAAGTTGCGCGGTCCGATCTTCTCGAAGAAGAGCCGCGTTCCGTCTTTCGCGTTGATATTCCTATAGAACGTCTCAATGGCATCCTTTGCTCTGATGCGAAGAATCCATTTGCCCGTTGCAATATCAGTTTCGAACGTGCCGACTGTATGAAGCTCGACGGTGATCGGCTTCCCTGCCTCCGACTTGTTTCCTCCGCCGAACGAGTCGGCGGGGAACAAATCTCTGATTGGGCTAACGGGGATATGATTGTTATCCACGTTTCCAACCGTAATCTCGACAGCTTTGCCTTCCACCGCCTTAGCCATAGTGGTCAGCCCTTCACCGCCTTGACGATCTTCTGCGCCGCATCCGACAGATCATCCGCCGCGATCACGTTCAGGCCGCTATCGCCGATGATCTGCTTGCCCAGCTCGACATTGGTGCCTTCCAGGCGCACGACCAGCGGGACTTGCAGCCCGACCTCTTTCACCGCGGCGATGATGCCTTCCGCGATGATGTCGCAGCGCATGATGCCGCCGAAGATGTTAACCAGGATGCCTTTGACGTTCGGGTCCGAGGTGATGATCTTGAACGCCTCGGTCACTTTCTCCTTGGTGGCGCCGCCGCCGACGTCCAGGAAGTTCGCGGGCTCGGCGCCGAACAGCTTGATGATGTCCATCGTCGCCATCGCCAGGCCGGCGCCGTTGACCATGCAGCCGATCTCGCCGTCCAGCGCGATATAGTTCAGGTCGAATTTCGAGGCGGCGAGTTCCTTGGGGTCTTCCTCGGTCTCGTCGCGCAGCGCCAGGATGTCGGGCTGGCGATAAAGGGCGTTGTTGTCGAAGCCCATCTTCGCGTCCAGCGCCTTGAGGTTGCCGTCCTTCATCACGATCAGCGGGTTGATCTCCAGCATCTCCATGTCCTTCTCGATGAACATGCGATACAGGTTCTTGACCAGCGCCACGCATTGCTTGACCTGCGGGCCCGAAAGACCCAGGGCGAAGGCCACGCGGCGGCCGTGGAAATCCGAAAGCCCCGAGGCCGGATCGACGCTGAAGGTCACGATCTTTTCCGGGGTCGAGGCGGCGACTTCCTCGATGTCCATGCCGCCTTCGGTCGAGGCGACGAAGCTGACGCGCGAGGTGCCGCGGTCGACCAGCAGCGCCAGATACAGCTCGCGCTCGATGTCGCTGCCGTCCTCGATATAGATGCGGTTGACCTGCTTGCCGGTCTCGCCCGTCTGGTGGGTGACGAGGGTGCGGCCCAGCATCTGGCGGGTCAGCTCCTCGGCCTCTTCCACCGATTTGGCCAGGCGGACGCCGCCTTTTTCACCGGCTTCCTTTTCCTTGAAGTGACCCTTGCCACGGCCGCCGGCGTGGATCTGGGCCTTGACGACCCAGAGCGGCCCGTCGAGTTCCCCCGCCGCCGCCTTGGCCTCGTCGGCCTTCATCACCACCCGCCCGTCCGAGACCGGCGCGCCGTATTGGCGCAGCAACGCCTTGGCCTGGTATTCATGGATGTTCATCGTCTTCCCCCGCAGTTGTCGGTTGGCGGGGCTTGTGCCACATTCCACGCCGGCGCCAAAGCCCCATGAAGGGCGAAATCCCTAAAACTGGCGGTAATCCGCCTTTTGTGATCACAGTTTTCGAGGCTGTGATCGCAAATCCCCGGCTGCCGGGACGGCGGGGCGGGAATCCCCGGCCTGGGCCGGCGCTTTCGCGTCCCGGATCAGGGCGCGCCGGGGGTCAGGCAGGGCCCAGGAGGTCCGCACGGCCAGCGGTTCGTCCGCCGCGGCGCTGGCCTGCCTTATGCTGCGCGGGCCGTGCGTCCGCGCCATGAAAAAGCCCCGCCGCAGCCGGCGGGGCCTGTCCTTGCCGTCGCTGGCCGGCGATCAGGCCAGGGTGGCGTCGATGCCCTTGCAGGCCGCGACCAGCCCTTTGACCGCGTCCACGGACTTGTCGAACATCGCCTGCTCGTCCTTGTCCAGGGTGATGTCGATGACGCGCTCGATGCCGCCGGCGCCGATCACGGTCGGCACGCCGACATAGAGCCCGTCCAGCCCATAGGCGCCCTTCACATAGGCCGCGCAGGGCAGCACGCGCTTCTGGTCCTTGAGATAGGCTTCCGCCATCTCGATGGCCGAGGTCGCGGGCGCATAGAAGGCCGAGCCGGTCTTCAGCAGGCCGACGATCTCGGCGCCGCCGTCGCGGGTGCGCTGCACGATGGCGTCCAGCTTGTCCTGGGTGGTCCAGCCCATCTTGACCAGGTCGGGCAGCGGGATGCCGGCCACGGTCGAATAGCGGGTCAGCGGCACCATGGTGTCGCCATGGCCGCCCAGCACGAAGGCGGTCACGTCGCGCATCGAGACGCCGAATTCCAGTGACAGGAAGTGGCGGAAGCGGGCCGAATCGAGCACGCCGGCCATGCCGACGACCTTTTCATGCGGCAGGCCGCTGAACTCGCGCAGCGCCCAGACCATGGCGTCCAGCGGGTTGGTGATGCAGATCACGAAGGCGTTCGGGGCGTGCTGCTTGATGCCCTCGCCCACGGATTTCATGACCTTGAGGTTGATGCCCAGCAGGTCGTCGCGGCTCATGCCCGGCTTGCGGGGCACGCCGGCGGTGACGATGCACACATCGGCGCCGGCGATGTCGGCATAATCGTTGGCGCCCTTCATGACGGCGTCGAAACCCTCGGACGGGCCCGATTGCGCGATGTCGAGCGCCTTGCCCTGGGGCGTGCCCTCGGCGATGTCGAACAGGACGACGTCGCCCAGCTCCTTCATCGCGGCCAGATGCGCCAGCGTGCCGCCGATCTGTCCCGCACCGATGAGTGCGATCTTGGGTCGGGCCATGTTAACCTCCGATTTCCATGATGGTTCGCGCGGTGGCCTAGTCCCTCGGGATGAGAATCGCAAGCCTTGGCTGCGGGTCCGGCGCGAAAACCGCTGTTGTCAACCGCTAACATGGAAATGGCGGCGGCGTATTGCCGCGGTTGCGCCGCTGGATTACTCGGGAGGGGCGGGACACGGGGGCGCGCGGATGGAGATGCTGGGCTGGGTGCTGGCGGTGATCGCCGCCTTTTCGATCGGGCTGGCCAAGGGAGGGCTGTCCATGGTCGGCACCATCTCGGTGCCGCTGCTGGCGCTGGTCATGTCGCCGGTGCAGGCGGCGGGCATCCTGCTGCCGGTCTATATCATCTCGGACATCGGCGGGCTGATCGCCTTTCGCCGCGATTTCGACGCGCGGGTGCTGCGGACGCTGGTGCCGGGCGCGATCACCGGCATCGCCCTGGGCTGGGCCACCGCGCATCACGTCGACGACGCGCAGGTCGGGCTGATCGTCGGCGTGATCGGCCTGGCCTTTGCGCTGAACGCCCTGCTGCGCAGCCGGGTCAGCGCCAGCGCCCGGCCACCGCGCTGGGGGGCGGGCAGCTTCTGGGGCACGATCTCGGGCTATACCAGCTTCGTGTCGCATTCGGGCGCGGCACCCTATCAGGTCTATGCCCAGCCCCTGCGCATGACGCCGATGACCTATGCCGGCACCACGACGATCTTCTTTGCCATCTGCAATGCGGTGAAGCTGATTCCCTATGCCATGCTGGGCCAGCTGTCGGCGCATAACCTGTCGGTGGCCGCCGTGCTGATGGTGCCCGGCGTGCTGGGCGTGCTGGCGGGACTGTGGCTGGTGCGGCGGATGTCTGCGCAGGTCTTCTATGGCTTCATCACCTGGGCGCTGATGCTGGTTTCGGCCAAGCTGATCTGGGACGGGATCTGATGCCGCAGTGCGGCAAATCGGTGCTTGCGATTCGCTTCCTTTCGGGGCAGGTTCGCGCAAGATTATTACGCGAGGCCCCGATGACCCGTCCCTATCGTTCCGTCCTCTATATTCCGGCCGCCAATGTGCGGGCCATGGAAAAGGCCCAGGCGCTGGCCGCAGATGCGATCATCTTCGACCTCGAGGATGCGGTGGCGCCCGCCGAGAAGGTGGCGGCGCGGGACTTGCTGGCCAAGGCGCTGCAGGCCGATTACGGCGGCCGGGTGCGGATCGTGCGCATCAACGGCATGGACACCGAATGGGGCGAGGGCGACGCCCGCGCCTTTGCCTCGGGCGCCGATGCGGTGCTGGTGCCCAAGGTCAGCCGCGGCGCCGACCTGGACCGGGTGGCGGCGCTGGTGCCCGACACGCCGCTCTGGGCGATGATGGAGACGGCCGAGGGCATGCTGAACGCCGCCGAGATCGCCGCCCATCCGCGCCTGCAGGGCATGGTGATGGGCACCAACGATCTGGCCAAGGAGCTGAACAGCCGCTTTCGCGCCGACCGGCTGCCGATGATGGCGGGGCTGGGCCTGTGCCTGCTGGCCGCGCGGGCGCATGGCCGGGTCATCGTGGACGGCGTGTTCAACGCCTTCAAGGACGAAGAGGGGTTGCGCGCCGAATGCGAGCAGGGCCGCGACATGGGCTTTGACGGCAAGACCCTGATCCACCCGGCGCAGCTGGCCATTGCCAACGAGGTCTTTGCGCCGTCGGAAGCCGAGGTCGATCTGGCCCGCCGCCAGATCGAGGCCTTCGACGAGGCGCAGGCCCAGGGCAAGGGCGTCGCGGTGGTGGACGGCAGGATCGTCGAGAACCTGCATGTCGAGACCGCCCGCGTCACTTTGGCCAAGGCCGCGGCGATTGCCGCGCTGGCAGGGTGATGGCAAAGTAAGCGCCATTTACATCCAGCGAAAGGACAAAGCCAGATGTTGATCCTGATCCTTGGCGTGGCGCTTTGGTGGGCGGCGCATCTTCTCAAGCGGCTGGCATCGGGGCCGCGCGACCGGCTGGGCCGGGGCGGCGTGGCGGGGGCGCTGGCGGTCTCGGTGGTGCTGATGGTGATCGGCTATCGCATGGCGGACGGTCCCCATTGGTGGGGCGCGACCGCACCGCTGAAGGGCGTCAACAACCTGCTGGTGCTGCTGGGCTTCTATCTTTTTGCCGTCGCCGGCATGAAGACCCGCCTGGCCCGCCATATCCGTCACCCGCAGCTGACCGGCTTTGCGCTCTGGGCCCTTGCGCATCTGCTGCCCAATGGCGACCTGCCCAGTTTCGTGCTGTTCGGCGGGCTGCTGCTCTGGTCGCTGGTCGAGATGGCCGTGATCAACCGCGCGCAGCCGGGCTGGACCCCGCCCGCCGGGCCGTTCCCGGTCCGCAAGGAGGCGATGGCCGCGGTCGGCACCGTGGTCCTGTTCGGGGTCGTGGCGCTGGTCCACGCCTGGCTGGGCTATAACCCCTTTGGAGGCTGACATGCCCAAGATCTATCGCCTGCTGACCGAGGACGACACCTCGGCCTTCTGCCACAAGGTCAGCGAGGCGTTGTCGAAGGGCTGGGAGCTGCATGGCGACCCCGCCTATGCCTTCGACGCGGCGCGCGGCGTGATGCGCTGCGCCCAGGCCGTCACCAAGCAGATCGAGGCGGATTATCACCCGGACATGAAACTGGGCCAGCAATAGGAAACCACCATGAGCAAGACCAATCCGGGCCGCTTCTTCGAGGATTACCGCGTCGGCCAGGTGATCCGCCACGCCGTCCCCCGCACCGTGGCCGAGGGCGAGCGCGCGCTTTACCATGCGCTCTACCCGGCGCGGCACGCGCTTTATTCCTCGGACGAGTTCGCGGCCGCCTCGGGTCTGGACGGCAGCCCGCTGGACGACCTGATCGCCTTTCACATCGTCTTCGGCAAGTCGGTCCCCGACATCAGCCTGAACGCGGTGGCGAACCTGGGCTATGCCGAGGGCCGCTGGCTGAAGCCGGTCTGGCCGGGCGACACGCTGCGCTCCGAATCCGAGGTGATCGGGCTCAAGGAGAACTCCAACGGCAAGTCCGGCGTGGTCTGGGTCCGCACCCGCGGCCTGAACCAGATGGACGAGGTGGTGCTGGACTATGTGCGCTGGGTCATGGTGCGCAAGGGCGACGACGCGGCGCCGGCGCCCGAGCCGGTGGTGCCGGAACTGGCGAAATCGGTCGCGCCCTCCGATCTGGTGCTGCCCGAGGGGCTGGATTTCCTGCAATACGACTTCGGCCTGGCCGGCGAGCCGCACCGCTGGGGCGACTATGAGGTCGGCGAGGTCATCGACCATGTGGACGGCGTCACCATCGAGGAGGCCGAGCATATGCTGGCCACCCGGCTGTGGCAGAACACCGCCAAGGTGCATTTCGACGCCACCTTCCGCGAGGACGGCAAGCGGCTGATCTATGGCGGCCATGTCATCAGCATGGCCCGCGCGCTCAGCTTCAACGGGCTGGCCAATGCGCAGATGATCGTGGCGCTGAACGGCGGGGCCCATGCCAATCCCTGCTTTGCCGGCGACACCATCCGCGCCTGGTCCGAGGTGCTGGACAAGGCCGACACCCATGCGCCGGGCGTCGGCGCGATCCGGCTGCGGCTGGTGGCGCACAAGGGCGCGGCCGGTGATCACGCCCTGCGCGGCGAGGATGGAAAATATGCCCCGCAGGTGCTGCTGGACCTGGACTACTGGGCCCTGATGCCGAAATGACCGCCCTGCGCCCCGGCGCGGCCGGCCCGCGACTCGCGGCCGCGCCGGGGCTGAACATGACCGAATCCCTCGGTTATCCGGGGAAATCCGGCGAGTCCGTCCTGATACCGCAATCATTCGAAAGGGTCGAAGCCTGCCCGTGATCACAGCTGGCGTTTGCGTGATCACAAAAACGGAAAATCTGTCGCATATCCGCCTTACGTCTGGCATCCACCCGTGACAGATGCGACAAGGTGGCTAAAAGCAAACCCAATTTCGGCCAGCCCTCGCCGCCAGCCGTCGCGTGCGGGGCCTGAACGCAGGAGAGCGCATCATGGCTGACGTCAACCGGGGCAACCGGCCATTGTCACCGCATTTGCAGGTCTATCGCCTGCCCATCGCCGCAATCACCTCGATCATGACCCGCATCACCGGGCACGCGCTGGTCGCCGGGATCGTGCTGATCACCTGGTGGCTGGTCGCCGCCGTCACCTCGCCGGGCGCCTTCGCCTGCGCGGACTGGGTGATGCGGTCCTGGCTGGGCTTCATCATCCTGACCGGCTCGATGTGGTCGCTGTGGTATCACCTGCTCGCCGGGCTGCGCCACCTGGCCTATGACGCGGGCTACGGGCTGGAGATCGAGGAAGCGCGCAAATCCAGCCAGGCGCTGATCGCGGGTTCGGTCGTCCTGGCCGTGCTGACGCTGATCATCTTCTTCGCGTTCTGAGGAAAGGGCAGGATCATGCGTTACATCACCCCCCGCAAAGCTGCCGAAGGCCTGGGCTCGGCGCACGAGGGCACCCAGCACCACTGGGCCATGACCGTCTCGGCCGTCGCGCTGACCGTGCTGACGCCGCTGTTCATGATCGTGGTCGCCCGCGCCATCGGCCTGTCGCAGGAACAGCTGCTGGCCTATTTCGGCCGGCCCTTCCCGGCGCTCATCACCGCTCTGTTCGTGATCGTGGGCATGGTCCACTTCATCAAGGGCACGCGGATCATGATCGACGACTATTTCCAGGGTGGCGTGCGCAAGGCCGCCATCATCTTTTCCGTGATCTTCGGCTGGGCGGTCATCGCCGCGGCCGTCTATGCGCTGGCCCGGATGGGCCTTGGCGCGATCGTCGTCCTCTGAGGTTCCGCCATGGCTGCTTACAAATACGAAACGCACGAATATGATGTCGTGGTCGTCGGTGCCGGTGGCGCGGGCCTGCGCGCGACGCTGGGCATGGCCGAACAGGGCCTGCGCACCGCCTGCGTGACCAAGGTCTTTCCGACCCGCTCGCACACGGTCGCGGCCCAGGGCGGCATCGCCGCCAGCCTGTCGAACATGGGCCCGGACAACTGGCAGTGGCACATGTATGACACCGTCAAGGGCTCGGACTGGCTGGGCGACACCGACGCCATGGAATACCTGGCGCGCGAGGCCCCCAAGGCGGTCTACGAGCTGGAGCACTACGGCGTGCCCTTCAGCCGGACCGAGGAGGGCAAGATCTACCAGCGCCCCTTCGGCGGCCACACCACCGAATTCGGCGAAGGCCCGCCGGTGCAGCGCACCTGCGCCGCCGCCGACCGCACCGGCCATGCCATCCTGCACACGCTCTATGGCCGGTCGCTGAAAGAAAATGCCGAGTTCTTCATCGAATATTTCGCGCTGGACCTGATCATCACCGACGGCGCCTGCACCGGCGTGGTGTGCTGGAAGCTGGATGACGGCTCGATCCACGTCTTCAACGCCAAGATGGTGGTGCTGGCGACCGGCGGCTATGGCCGCGCCTATTTCAGCGCCACCTCGGCCCATACCTGCACCGGCGACGGCGGCGGCATGGTGGCCCGGGCGGGCCTGCCGCTTCAGGACATGGAATTCGTGCAGTTCCACCCGACCGGCATCTACGGCTCGGGCTGCCTGATCACCGAGGGCGCGCGCGGCGAGGGCGGCTACCTGACCAACAGCGAGGGCGAGCGCTTCATGGAGCGTTACGCGCCGACCTACAAGGATCTGGCCAGCCGCGACGTGGTCTCGCGCTGCATCACCATCGAGATCCGCGAGGGCCGCGGCGTCGGCCCGCACAAGGATCACATGTTCCTGAACCTGATGCACCTGCCGCCGGAAAGCCTGGCCGAGCGGCTGCCGGGCATCTCGGAATCCGCCAAGATCTTCGCCGGCGTGGACGTGACGCGCGAGCCGATCCCGATCCTGCCGACGGTGCATTACAACATGGGCGGCATCCCCACCAACTACTGGGGCGAGGTGCTGGACCCGACCGCCGAAAGCCCGGACCGGGTCTTCCCCGGCCTGATGGCGGTGGGCGAGGCCGGCTGCGCCTCGGTCCATGGCGCGAACCGGCTGGGATCGAACTCGCTGATCGACCTGGTGGTCTTTGGCCGCGCCGCCGCGATCCGCGCCGGGCAGGTGATCGACCGCAAGGCGGCGATCCCCACCACCAACAAGGAACAGGTGGACAAGGCGCTGGACCGCTTCGACCGCATCCGCAACGCCAACGGCTCGGTGCCGACGGCCGAGCTGCGGCTTGAGATGCAGCGCACCATGCAGGCCGATGCCGCGGTGTTCCGCACCGACAAGACCCTGGCCGAGGGCGTCGAGAAGATGCAGGCGATCGCGGCCAAGATGGACGACCTGAAGGTCACCGACCGCAGCCTGATCTGGAACAGCGACCTGATGGAGACGCTGGAGCTGACCAACCTGATGCCCAACGCGCTGGCGACCATCGTCGGCGCCGAGGCGCGCAAGGAAAGCCGCGGCGCCCATGCCCATGAAGACTACCCCGAGCGGGATGATGCCAACTGGCGCAAGCACTCGCTTGCCTGGGTCGAAGGCAACGATGTTAAACTGGCCTATCGGCCCGTTCATCTTGAACCCCTGACTACCCAGGACGAGGGCGGGATCGACCTGAAAAAGATCGCACCCAAAGCGAGGGTTTATTGATGCGTCTTCCCCTGATCCTGCCCATGGCCCTGACCGCCGCCGCGCTGACCCTTTCGGGCTGCGTGGTCCAGAACCCCGGCATGGCGCCGGCGCCGCTGCCGCCGGTCGCGGCCCCCGCGCCGGATGCGGCGATGCGGTCCTCGGCCCGCGTCATCGTCAACCGCGAGATGGCCCGGCGCCTGCCCGGCGCCAATGTCGCGCCCTATACCGATTGCGTGATGCAGAACGCCACCACGGCGGAACTGTCCAGCATCGCCGCTGCCGGCGCGGCCGGGGCGGGAGATGCGGTGGCCGCCATCGTCGGCCGTCCGTCCACCACGCAATGCATCGCCAGCGCCGCGGCGGCGGCCAAGCAGGCCGCCTGATGGCCGGGCGCGGCGCGCTTGGCCTGCGCCTTGCCCCGGCGCTGCTGGGGCTGGCGGCCTGCGCGCCCGCGCCGGTGCAGATCCCGGTCGCAGAGGCCGAGCGCGTCTGCATGGTCCAGGCGCTCGACGCCCGCGCGCCGCGCACCCAGGTCGGCATCGGCGTCGGCTCGCACGGCTATCGCGGCGGCTTCGTCAGCGTCGACCTGTCCTCGGACCAGATCCTGGGGCGCGATCCGTCCCAGGTCTTCGACCAATGCGTCCAGCGCCGCTCGGGGCAGAAGCCCACGCGGCCGCTTTACGAACAGCCGGGCTGGAGGGTGCATTGACGCCCTCTGCCCAAGCCACCGCATGACGGCCTAGTCGCAAGACGACGGTCTGACCACCAGGAGTTACCCAATGGTCCAACTTACCCTTCCCAAGAACAGCCGCATGCGGGTCGGCAAGACCTGGCCGAAACCCGAAGGCGCGACGAACGTCCGCCGCTTCAACATCTACCGCTGGGATCCCGATACCGGCGAGAACCCGCGCATCGACACCTATTTCGTCGACATGGATAAATGCGGGCCGATGGTGCTGGACGCGCTGATCAAGATCAAGAACGAGATCGACCCGACGCTGACCTTCCGCCGCTCCTGCCGCGAGGGGATCTGCGGCTCCTGCGCGATGAACATCGACGGCGGCAACCATCTTGCCTGCATCTACGGCATGGACGAGATCAAGGGCGACGTGAACATCTATCCGCTGCCGCACATGCCGGTGGTCAAGGATCTGATCCCCGACCTGACGCATTTCTATGCCCAGCACGCCTCGGTGAACCCCTATCTCATCACCGAGACGCCGACCCCCGACAAGGAATGGCGCCAGTCGATCGAGGATCGCAAGAAGCTGGACGGGCTTTACGAATGCGTGATGTGCGCCAGCTGCTCGACCGCCTGCCCGAGCTATTGGTGGAACGGCGACCGCTACCTGGGCCCGGCGGCCCTGCTGCACGCCTATCGCTGGATCATCGATTCGCGCGACGAGGCCACGGGCGAACGCCTGGATGCGCTGGAAGACCCGTTCAAGCTGTATCGCTGCCATACGATCATGAACTGCACCAATACCTGTCCCAAGGGGCTGAACCCGGCCAAGGCCATCGCCTCGATCAAGCACATGATGGTGGACCGTATCGTTTGATTTGCACGGCCGTCATGGCCGGTATGCCGTGATATACCGTTTGACGCCGCGTCGCAGAGGTAGATTTTTCTGCGGCGCGGCATTATCTTTTTCGGCGGGGAAGAGCATCACTTCGACCCGGAGACCTTCGGATGAAAACCCTTGCCGAGACCCAAAAACCCAGCGCCAACCTGGCCGTGCTGAAGCCGGCCAAGTCGGCAGACCGCGCGGCCCTGGCCGTGCTGGAGCAGATGTACGGCTATTTCAGCTTCGATCCGATGCCGATGGAAGCCGACATTCGCCAGGCCGCCTGAAGCGCGGCCACCTTGTCCGCACGCGCGGGCCTTCCAGCGCGGCTTCCCGGCCGCGCTCTTGTTTTTCGGGTATTTGGGAAACGGTGAAGCGGCCAGCCTTTCACCGTTTCCCAAACACCCATGCGGCAGGGACGGCAGGCGCGCTGTGCAAGGTGTGCGCAAGCCTTGCGATGCCGGGGACGCGCGCATAGCATCGCGCCATGATCCGAACCATTCCCGAAGATGCCGCCGAGCGCCGGGCCATTCGCCCGGTCATCTGCTATCCGAACCATACCCTTCCCGATCCGGACCTGCCCGGCTTGCAGGCCGTTCGCCTGACGGCGCGCAAATCCGGGGAATGCCTGGTGCCCCCGCGCGAGGCGCGTTGCTTTCACGTGCCGGCCGGGCATTTCTTTCGCATCACCAGCGTCGAGGGGCCGCAGGTCGGCGACCTGAACCTGTGGTCCGCCGCCGATCCGCGCGAACGGTTCTATTCCGGCAAGACCCGCGCGCTGCACGGCACCCATCTGACGCGCGGCCATCGCATGTGGTCCAGCTTTCCGCATCTGCGCCCGATGGCCACCGTGACCGAGGATACGCTGGAATGGTATGGCATCGACGAATACGGCGGCTCGGTCCATGACGTGATCGGCACGCGCTGCGACCCCTATACCCATCGCCTGCTGAGCGGGCAGGACTATCATCATTGCTGCCATTCCAACCTGGTCAACGCGCTGATGGCCGAGATGGGCCTGTCGCGCGAGGCGGCCGAGCCCCTGGTGCATGACGTGCTGAACGTCTTCATGTGCACGGGCTTCACCCGCGACACCGGGGAATATTTCATGAAGGCAAGCCCGGTGCGCCCCGGCGACCATATCGAGTTCTTTGCCGAGATCGACCTGATCGGCGGGCTTTCGGCCTGTCCGGGCGGCGATTGCGGCAGCGCGCATTCCAGCGACGCCGCCGCCTGCCATCCGCTGCTGGTCGAGATCTTCGCGCCGGCCCGGCCCGCGGGACGGGCAGAGCCGGGGCCGAGCGTCTATCGCTGGCCCTAAAGCGAGATCGGCAGCATCACCTCGGGCTCGATCACCTGCACGCCCGGCAGGCCGGCCTTCAGCACCTCGGCATCCTGCGCCAGCAGCGGGAAGGTCTTGTAATGGCAGGGGATCACGGTCTTGAAGTCGAAATACTTCCGCGCCGCCCAGGCCGCCCGGTCCATGTCCATGGTGAAATGCCCGCCGGCGCAGAGGATGCCGATGTCGGGCCGGTGATATTCGCCCATCCACGCCATGTCGGCCATGATGTCGGTATCGCCCGAAACATAGATCACATGGCCCTCGCCCGCGATCATGAACCCCGACTCGTGGCCGGCATAGACCGGCCCCTCGGCGCCCTCGAAGGACGAGGAATGGCTGGCATTCACCATCGTCACCCTGGCCCCGCCCAGATCGACCGTGCCGCCCTTGTTGAAGCCGATGCCCTCGATGCCCTCGTGCTTCATCCAGGTCGAGACCATGTCGTAGATGCCGACGGCGGGAATCCCCAGCTCCTTGGCGATCGAGACGGTGTCGCCGGTATGATCGCCGTGGCCATGCGTCACCAGGATATGGGTGGCGCCGGCGATGGCCTCGTCGCGGCTGTCCTCGGGGAACATCGGATTGCCCGAAAGCCAGGGGTCGATCAGGATCACCGCCTGTTCGATCTCCAGCCGGAAGCCGGAATGGCCAAGCCAGGTCAGTTTCATGGAAGGGCTCCTTTTCTTGCGCTGCCGCATCCTGCCAAGCCGGGCGGCGCCCGTAAAGTTCCGCCGCAAGGTTCCGCCTGCGCGGGTGCTTGCCCCGCCCCGGCCGCCCCGGTAAAACCCGGCGCAAGCGAAAGGAGCCTCCCATGGCGATCACCGAGGACGAAGCCCGCAAGGTCGCGCATCTGGCGCGGATTGCGGTCAAGGACGCCGACCTGCCCGCGCTGGCGCAGGAGCTGAACGGCATCCTGCATTTCATGGAACAGCTGAACGAAGTCGATGTCGAGGGCGTCGAGCCGATGACCGGGGTCGAGCCGATGCGCCTCAAGCGCCGCCAGGACGTCGTCACCGATGGCGAGATGCAGGATCTGATCCTGAAGAACGCGCCCGATGCGCGCGAGGGCTTCTTTGCCGTGCCGAAGGTGGTGGAATGAGCGACCTGAACAAACTGACCATCGCCCAGGCCCGGGACGGGCTGCGCAAGGGCGATTTCACCAGCACCGAGCTGACCGAGGCCTGCCTCGGCGCCATCGACGCCGCCGGCGCGCTGAACGCCTATTCTCACAAGACCCCGGAAAAGGCCCGCGAAATGGCGGCGGCCGCCGACAAGCGCATCGCCGCGGGCGACGCGCCCGCCATGTGCGGCATCCCGCTGGGCATCAAGGATCTGTTCTGCACCCGCGACGTGCCGTCCCAGGCCGCGAGCCGGATCCTGGAAGGCTTCCTGCCGCAATATGAATCGACGGTGACGCAGAACCTGTGGGATGCGGGCGCGGTCATGCTGGGCAAGCTCAGCATGGACGAATTCGCCATGGGCTCGTCCAACGAAAGCGCCTGCTATGGCCCGGTGGTCAACCCGTGGAAAGTGGACGACCGGCAGCTGACGCCCGGCGGCTCCTCGGGCGGCTCGGCGGCGGCGGTGGCGGCGGACCTGTGCCTGGCCGCGACCGGCACCGATACCGGCGGCTCGATCCGCCAGCCGGCGGCCTTTACCGGCACCGTGGGGCTGAAGCCGACCTATGGCCGGGTCAGCCGCTGGGGGGTGATCGCCTTTGCCAGCTCGCTGGACCAGGCCGGGCCGATGACCAAGTCGGTCCGCGACGCCGCGATCATGCTGGGCGCCATGGCCTCGGTCGATGCCAAGGATTCGACCAGCGCCGAACGCCCGGTGCCGGATTACGAGGCCGCGCTGACCGGCGACATCCGCGGCCGTCGCATCGGCATTCCGCGCGAATACCGCATGGAGGGCATGTCGGACGAGATCGACGCGCTCTGGCACAAGGCGGCCGAGATGCTGCGCGACGCCGGTGCCGAGGTGGTGGACATCACCCTGCCGCATACGAAATACGCGCTGCCGGCCTATTACGTGATCGCGCCGGCCGAGGCGTCGTCGAACCTCGCGCGCTATGACGGGGTGCGCTATGGCCGCCGCGCCAGGCTGGGCGCCGGCGACGGCGTGGTCGAGATGTATGAAAAGACCCGCGCCGAGGGCTTCGGCCCCGAGGTGCAGCGCCGGGTGATGATCGGCACCTATGTGCTGTCGGCGGGCTTCTACGACGCCTATTACAACCGCGCCCGCAAGGTCCGCGCGCTGATCAAGCGCGACTTCGACCAGGTCTTTGCCGATGGCATCGACGCGATCCTGACGCCGGCCACCCCCAGCGCCGCCTTTGGCCTGGGCGAAATGTCGGGCAAGGATCCGGTCGAGATGTATCTCAACGACGTCTTTACCGTCACGGTGAACCTGGCCGGGCTGCCGGGGATTTCGGTGCCGGTGGGGCTGGACCGGCAGGGCCTGCCGCTGGGAATGCAGCTGATTGGCCGGCCATGGGACGAAGGCGGGCTCTTGAACCTTGCGCAGAGCCTCGAATCTGCGGCAGGATTTGCGGCGAAACCCTCGCGCTGGTGGTGAGCGGCCTCAAACCGGAGAGAATGATGCGGAACCTGGCGATCCTGGCCCTGCTTGGCCCCGTTCTTGCCCTGGCCGGCTGCGGCGAGAATACGGGCTGGAACCCGAATTACAGCGCCATGCACAATGGTTCGCCCTATGCGGAATACCTGCAAGCGCGCGAGGTCGCGCTGCATGGCAAGGGCCCGGTGCCCAAGGTGATCCCGATCGCCCTGCCGGCGCAGGCGCCCACCGCAGCCCAGATCGCCGGCACGGCGGCAAAGCCGCGGGCCCAGGCAGCCGCGCCTGCCCCCGCCGCAGCAGCGCCCCCGGCCGGGGCACCGGCGGCGACGCAGGCCGCGACTCCCTCGCTGGTGCGTTATGCGCAGCAGGAAACCCAGGCGCCGGGCACGCGGAAATACCAGCGCAGCGGCAGTTCCGAATCGGCGGCGGCGCGGGCCTGCCGCAGCTATGCCAGCGCGGATGTGGCGCAAAGCGCCTTCCTCGCGGCGGGCGGGCCGGTGATCGACCCGCGCGGGCTCGACCCGGACGGCGATGGTTTCGCCTGCGGCTGGGATCCGCGCCCGCTGCGCCAATCCGGGCTTTGAGCCCTTCGCCCAATCACGGCGACCGGCGCGGGCAACAGCCGTCGCTGGTCGTGATCCATTACACCGGCATGGCGGACGGCCCCTCGGCCCGGGCCCGGCTCTGCGATCCCGGTGCCGAGGTCAGCGCGCATTGGCTGGTCCATGAGGACGGGACGATCGAGGCGCTGGTGCCCGAGGACCGCCGCGCCTGGCACGCGGGCGCCGGTGCGTGGCAAGGGCGCGAGGACGTGAATTCGCGCAGCATCGGCATCGAACTGGTCAATCCCGGCGACCGGCCCTTCCCCGAGCCGCAGATGGCGGCGCTTGAGGCGCTGCTCGGCGCCATCATGGCACGCTGGTCCATCCCGCCCCAGGGCGTGATCGCCCATTCCGACATGGCGCCGGGGCGCAAGATCGACCCCGGCCCGCGTTTCGACTGGCGCCGGCTGGCCCTGCAGGGGCTTGCGGTCTGGCCCGAGGGAACGGGCCCCGACCTGCCGCTGGCCGACAGCCTGGCCCGCATCGGTTATCCCGAGGATCCGGCGCGCCTCGCCGCCTTCCGCCTGCGCTTCCGCCCCTGGGCCGATGGCCCCGAGGATGAAACCGACCGCCGGCTGGCCGCGGCGCTGGCTTATCGCGGGTTTCTTTCGTGCCCAAATATCCCGCAGGGGGAGGCCGCCGCGGCAGCGGCGGACGGGGGACGCGAAGTCCCCCCGCAACGATCGTAAACAAGCGGTCCTAGAAAAGCGCCTCGATTCGCCGGGCCTCGGTCTCCAGCCCATAGGGCGCATTCAGCACCACCATGCCCGAGCCGACCATGCCATGGCCGGGCCGCGCCGGCGGGAATCGCACCTCCGAGACCAGCGCCTCGGGATGGTTGCGGCGCAGCGCCTCGACCATGGGCGCATGGCGGCCGTCTGCCAGGATCGGATACCACAGCGCGATCACGCCGACGTTCCACTTGCGCGCCAGCTTGGCGACATGGCGCGGGATGGCGTCGTAATCGGCCTTGACCTCATAGCTGGGGTCGATCAGCAGCAATCCGCGCCGCGGCGTGGGCGGGCAGATCGCCTGCGCCATCTGGAACCCGTCCTGCCGGTGCAGATGCGCAAAGCCTGCGACCTCGGCCAGCGCCTGGTGCTCGGCCGGGTGCAGCTCGGCCAGATGCGCCACGTCGCCAGGGCGCAGGAAATGCCGCGCGATCAGCGGCGAGCCGGGATAGGCGGTCGCGCCATGGCGGGCGCGCACCGCCTCCAGCGCAAGGCGCAGCGGGTGATCCGTGGGCAGCCAGTTTTCGGAAAGCGCGCGGGTGATGCCGGCGGCCGCCTCGCCGGTCTTTTCCGCCTCGGGCGCCGACAGGTCGTAGAGGCCGCGCCCGGCATGGGTTTCCAGATAACTCAGTGGCTTCGGCTTGGCGGTCAGATAGGCCAGCACCCAAGCCAGCAGCGCGTGCTTGTGCAGGTCGGCCAGGTTCCCGGCGTGATAGGCGTGCTGATAGGACAACATGTCCCGCAATTAACCCGATGGCCCGGAAATGAAAAGCGGCGGTGCCCAGGGAGGAGGAGGGGGCACCGCCGCGCAACGCTGGCCCAGGGAGGAGGAGGGGCCGCGTATGGGGTGCGGCAATGGCAGGGAGGAGGAGGCCATTACCGCTAGCTGACAGTCCCAGGGAGGAGGAGAGGACCGTCGCATTCCGTTCCGCCTTGCGGCGGTGTTTTGGCGGCGCCCTCCAGGGAGGAGGAGGGGAGGGCGCCGCGCAGAACGGGAAGCCCAGGGAGGAGGAGGGGCTTCGCCGTGTCGGTTTGGCGGCGCCTCCGGGAGGAGGAAAGAGGCTGCCGCCGGACCGCGAGACCCAGGGAGGAGGAGGGGTCTCGCCGTATAGGGTGGCGGCATCCCCAGGGAGGAGGAGGGGGAGCCGCCGGAACCGTGAAGCCCAGGGAGGAGGAGGGGCTTCACCGTATCTGAGCGGCGGCATCCTCAGGGAGGAGGAGGGAGGATGCCGCCTGAACCCGGACCCAAGGGAGGAGGAGTGGGTCGGGTGTTCTATTCGCTTACTTCGTGCCCCAGGCGGCTTCGTAAGCCACGCCGCGGATGTTGCCGCGGTTCAGGCCCAGGTCGGCCAGTTCGCGGTTGGACAGGTCGCCCAGTTCGCGCAGGGTCTGGCGATAGACCGCCCGGCGGGCCATATGGTCACGGACATTGGCCACGAATTTCGCGATCGCGCCGTTGCCGGCGATGTCGTTGCGGTGCATACCGCCATGGATCAGATCGAGAACAGCCATTTCATTCACTCTTTCGTCTTGCGGATGGCGCGGTCGGTTTTCCCTGTCGCGCTGTTGAGACGAACATGGTCCCTTTTCTGCATCTGCACAATGGCCGCGGGCGAGATGCTGCTATGCAGAATCTACATGGCTGTTTCTGGGACACTGTTACAAAGCGTTAATAATCCGTGAATTTTTCAGCCTTTTTACAAGCTGGATCAAGTTTCCCTAGCAGATCGGTCGTATTTTACGCGGGGTCACAGGGGGTTAGCGGTATCAGCCCGCAAGCCCGGCTTGCCCATCCCCGCGTGAATTGCGATGCTGCGGGCGCTTTGATGCGGGGGTAGCCATGACCATCTCACGGGAACGTGTGCTTCAGGAACTTGCCCAGATCGCGGTTCCGGGGGGCGGCAACCTGGTTTCGGCCGATCTGGTGCGCGCGCTCAACGTCGAATCGGGCGCGGTGCGATTCGTCATCGAGGCGGCCGATGCGGCCTCTGCCCGCGCGCTGGTCCCGGTCGAGGCCGAGGCGCAGCGCCGGCTGTCCGCTCTGCCGGGGGTGGAGAAGGTGCAGATCGTCACCACCGCCCCGACCGCGCCGCGCGGCGGTGCCCCGCAGGTCGCGGCCCGTTCGGGCGGCGAGGCGCCGCCCAGCCTGAAGATCGGCCGCCACCCCACGCCCCAGGCCGGCCCCGCGCCGGTCAGCGGCGTGGCGCGGATCCTGGCCATCGGCTCGGGCAAGGGCGGGGTCGGGAAATCGACGCTGACCTCGAACCTGGCAGTGGCGCTGGCGCGCAAGGGGCGGCGGGTCGGCTTGCTGGACGCCGACATATACGGTCCCTCGCAGCCGCGCATGCTGGGCCTGACCGGGCAGCGCCCCACCAGCGACGGCCAGATGATCGAGCCGCTGCACGCCCATGGCGTCACCGTCATGTCGCTGGGCCTGATGATGAAGGAAGGCGAGGCGGTGGTCTGGCGCGGCCCGATGCTGATGGGCGCGCTGCAACAGATGCTGAACCAGGTGAAATGGGGCGAGCTGGACGTGCTGCTGGTCGACCTGCCACCCGGCACGGGCGACGTGCAGCTGTCGCTGTGCCAGAAGGCGCAGGTCAGCGGGGCGATCATCGTCTCGACCCCGCAGGACGTGGCGCTGATCGACGCCCGCCGCGCCATCGACATGTTCGACAAGCTCAAGACCCCGGTGCTGGGGCTGGTCGAGAACATGTCCACCTATATCTGCCCCAATTGCGGCCACGAGGCGCATCTGTTCGGCCATGGCGGCGTCGCCGCCGAGGCCGCGGCGCTGGACCTGCCCTTCCTGGGCGAGATCCCGTTGAACCTGGACCTGCGGCTTGCGGGCGATGCCGGCACGCCGATCGCGGCCGGCGACGGGCCGGTGGCGCAATCCTTCGTCCGGCTGGCCGAGCGGCTGATCGCCGGCGGCATGGCCTGACCCGGCCTTTCGCACCCGGCCGGGAAAACACGGGAAACGGGTCTGGGAAATCATGGCAACGGGCCCCTGGATTCCGAATCACCGCGGCGTGATTGCCCGTGAAGGCCGGTCGAATCGGCAAGCTTTCCCCTTTTTCGACGGAAGAATCGCCCCTCCACCCGGTCGCGTGGGACGATTCTGGGAAATGGTGGGATTTATTTGCCACATCGGCGCTACATACTACATCTAGTGGCTGTTCTATCCCTGCATCCGATACCTTCCCCTGTGATCGCGCCGGTGTGAATTTGTTCGCGCCGCGTTCGCCGGCAATAGCCCGCCTGCGCCCAGGTTCCGACCAAACAAATCCATTGCGTCCCATGAATTCCCATGGCATCCCTTGGCTCACGGAACGGGCTCGAGGGGCGCCAAGACCCCAAAAGGCGACAAGCAGCTTTCATACAGGCAACCCGTTTCCGAATGACCTCTGCGGCGCGCGAGCAGCACCTCCCCCAGGTGGCGCGAAACGCAGGGCGCGATCCCCGAAACTACGGGGCCCAGAGATGGGAACGAGGGCGGCGGATCGGGCAGTGGCAGCAGCCCGGTCCGCCTTTCCTTTTCGGGCAAACCGGAAAGGTCGGGACAGTGAAAGGAGGGCGCGCCGTTGGCACGCCGTTTCAGAGGGTCGGAAGAGGTCAAGGTGGACGCGAAGGGTCGCGTTTCCATCCCGGCCAAGTTCCGCCGGGTCTTTGAAGCCTCCGATCCCGACTGGCAGGCCGGCAAGCGCGCGCAGCTGGTCATCGTCTACGGCACCCGCGACTGGAACTGGCTGCAGCTTTTCACCATCGAGGCGATGGAAGAGATCGAGGACGGCATCGCCCGCATGCCGCGCGGCTCGGCCGCCCGCAACCTTCTGGAAAACATCTATCAGGGCCATGCCGACGAGGCCGAGATCGACGGCGACGGCCGCCTGGTCCTGCCGCAGAAGCTGCGCGAGAAGATCGGCCTGACCGACAGCGCCTTCTTCATCTCGGCCGGCGACAGCCTGAAGGTCTGGACCCCCGAGGCCTATGCCGAGGAAGAGCGCGCGCTGGAAGCCCGCGTGCCGGAACTGGAGCCGGGCGCCGATCCGCTGTCGCTGCTGGCCCCCGCCGCGGCGAAGGACGAGGGCTAGGGCATGGTCGAGGCTCCGCATATCCCCGTCCTGCTTGGCCCGCTGTTGCGGGCCGTTCAGCCTGTGACGGGCACCTGGGTCGACGGCACCTTCGGCGCCGGCGGCTATGCCCGCGGCCTGCTGGAGCAGGGCGCCGACCGGGTGATCGGCATCGACCGCGACCCGGCGGTCTTTCGCATGGCCGAGGCCTGGGCGGGCGAATATGGCGACCGGCTGCGGCTGGTCCAGGGCACGTTCTCGGACCTCGACAGGCTGGCCGGTGGGCCGGTCGACGGCGTGGTGCTGGACCTTGGCGTCAGCTCGATGCAGCTTGACCAGCCCGAGCGCGGCTTTTCCTTTTTGCGCGACGGGCCCTTGGACATGCGCATGGGCGGCGAGGGGCCGACGGCGGCCGACCTGTTGAACAGCGCCCCCGAATCGGTCATCGCCGACGTGCTCTATCTCTACGGCGAGGAACGCGCGTCGCGCCGCATCGCCAAGGCCATCGTCGCCGCCCGGCCGCTGAGCCGCACCGGCCAGCTTTCCGACATCGTCGCCGGCTGCCTGCCGCGCGCGAAGCCGGGGCAGAGCCATCCCTCGACCCGCGCCTTCCAGGCGATCCGCATCTGGGTGAACGACGAATTCGGCCAGCTGGTCGCCGGGCTTGCGGCGGCCGAACGGGCGCTGCGGCCGGGCGGCAAGCTGGCCGTGGTCAGCTTCCATTCGCTCGAGGACCGGATCGTCAAGCGGTTCATGCAGGCGCGCTCGAACAGCGCCGGCGGCGGCAGCCGCTATGCGCCCGAGGCCGCGCGCGAGGAGCCGGCCTTCACGCTGCCCTTCCGCCGCGCCATCGGCGCGGACGAGGCCGAGCTGGCGGCGAATCCGCGCGCCCGCTCGGCGTTGTTGCGGGTCGGCATCCGCACCGCGGCGCCGGCCGGCCGGGTCGATCCGGCGGGGCTGGGCCTGCCGCTGCTGTCGGAAAGGGGGGCGTGATGCGTTCGGTGCTTTACCTTCTGACCGCGCTTTCGGTGATGGGCCTGGCCTTCTGGGCTTATCGCGAGAATTACCGCACCCAGGCCGCCATCAGCGAGATGAGCGACATCCAGCGCCAGATCGGCCGCCTGCGCGAGGATCTGGGCGTTCTGCGCGCCGAATGGGCCTATCTGAACCGCCCCGAGCGCCTGCGCCAGCTGGTCGATCTGAATTTCGAGCGGCTGAAGCTGGTGCCCTTCGGTTCCGACCAGTTCGTGGACGTGGGGCAGGTGGCCTTCCCGGTGCCCCGGTCGCCCGAGCCCGCCCCCGGTTCCGCTGTCGATGCCGATCTGCCGGTCGAACGTCCCGCCGGCTTCCCGCCCCGCAGACCACAGGAGAGCACGCCATGATCCGCACCCCGCTGCGCCCGCTGGCCCGCATCCTTCGCGCCCGCGAAACAGGCGAGAACCCCGATGCCATCGAGGCCGAGAACCGCGCCCAAAGGCATGCCGCGATCCAGGAAAGGGCGCGCGGCAGCGCCCGGACCCGGCTGTTCTTCATGTCCTGCGCCTTTGCGCTGGCCTTTGGCACCGTGGGCGCCAAGATGGGCGTGCTGGCCGCCAGCCAGCCCAGCGAGCCGCGGGTGCAGACCACCGGCGCGCAAATCATCTCGCAGCGCGCCGACATCACCGACCGGCAGGGGCGGGTGCTGGCCACCAACCTGCTGACCCATTCGCTTTACGCCCATCCCCAGCAGATGGTCGAGCCCGAGCGCGCGGCGCGCGAACTGGTCCGCATCTTCCCGGACCTGGAGATAGAGCGGCTGCAAAAGGACTTTACCGGCAAGCGCACCTTCGTCTGGATCAAGAAGAAGATCAGCCCCGAACAGATGCAGGCCGTGCATGACATCGGCGAGCCGGGGCTGCTGTTCGGCCCGCGCGAGATGCGGCTTTACCCGAACGGCCATATCGCCGCGCATATCCTGGGCGGCGCCACCTTCGGCAAGGAGGACGTGGCCAGCGCCGAGGTCGTCGGCGTCGCCGGTGTCGAAAAGGCCTTCGACCACTGGCTGCGCGATCCGGCCAATGACGGCGCGCCGCTGGCGCTTTCGCTGGACCTGACCGTCCAGGCCGCCATGGAGGAGGTGCTGGGCAACGGCATGAAGGTCATGAACGCCAAGGGCGCCACCGGCATCCTGATGGAGGTCAAGACCGGCGAGATCCTGGCCATGGCCAGCCTGCCCGATTTCGACCCCAACGACCGGCCGCGGCCGCTGCTCAAGGGAGATCCCTCGGACAGCCCGCTGTTCAACCGCGCGGTGCAGGGGCAGTATGAATTGGGCTCGACCTTCAAGATCTTCCCGGTGGCGCAGGCCATCGACCTCAAGCTGGTCAGCCCGGCCACGATGATCAACGCCAAGGCGCCGATGAAGATCGGCAAATACCTGATCAACGAGTTCCGGGGCCACAATTACGGCACGCTTTCGGTGACGGACATCATCGTGAAGTCGTCGAACGTCGGCACCGTCCGGGTGGCCCAGCTGCTGGGCGCCGAGCGGCAGAGGGATTTCCTGCAGAAGCTGGGTTTCTTCGAGCCGACGCCGATCGAGATGAGCGAGGCGCCGACCGGCAAGCCGCTGGTGCCCAAACGCTGGCCCGCCGTGACCTCGGCCACCGTGGCCTTCGGGCACGGGCTGGCGGCCAGCCCGCTGCATCTGGCCGCGGCCTATGCGACGGTCGCGAACGGCGGCAAGCGGGTGATGCCGACGCTGATCCACGACCGCCGCCCGCGCGGCGGCGAGCAGGTGCTGTCGCCCGAGGCCGCGCAGATCGCCGTGCAGATGCTGCGCCAGGTGGTGGTCCGCGGCAGCGGCCGCAGCGCCAATGTCGAGGGCTACGAGGTCGCGGGCAAGACCGGCACCGCCGACAAGCCGCGCCCGACGGGGGGCTATTACGGCAACAAGGTGGTCTCGACCTTCGCCTCGGTCTTCCCGGCCAGCGATCCGCAATATGTGCTGGTGCTGTCGCTGGACGAGCCCTCGACCATCGGCCCCGGCGGCGAAAGCCGCACCGCGGGCGCGACCTCGGCGCCGGTGGCGGCCGAGGTGATCCGCCGCGTCGCACCGCTCTTGGGCCTGCGCCCGGCCACCGAATCGCAATTGCCGATGGTTGAACGGCCTTTGCCCGATGGGCTAAAGCTCGTCTCGAACTGATGAGCGGAGGCTTCGTGACCGAGCGGGCGATGCGGCTGTCCCTTCTGGGGCTGAGGGGGGACAAGGGGCGCGACCCCGAGATAACGGGCCTTGCCGTGGATTCGCGGCAGGTCAGGCCCGGCCATCTGTTCGCGGCGCTGCCGGGTTCGGCCGCGCATGGGGGCGAGTTCATCCAATATGCGCTGCGCCAGGGCGCGGCCGCGATCCTGACCGACCGCAAGGGCGCCGAGATCGCCGCCGAGGTGCTGGCCGGCGCCGATGCCGCGCTGGTGGTGGCCGAAGATCCCCGCGCCGCGCTGGCGGGCGCGAGCGCTCTGTGGTTCGCCGCCCAGCCCGAGACGATGGTCGCCGTCACCGGCACCTCGGGCAAGACCTCGGTCGCCACCTTCACCCGGCAGATCTGGCAGGCGTTGGGCCACAAGGCGATCAGCCTGGGCACCATGGGCGTGCAGGGCGACTACCAGGCCAAGCTGGCCCATACCACGCCCGAGCCGATCACCCTGCACCGGGTGCTGGCCGAGGCGGCGGCCGCGGGCGTCACCCATGCGGCGATGGAGGCCAGCTCGCACGGGCTCGACCAGCGCCGGCTGGACGGGGTGCGGCTGAAGGCCGGCGCCTTCACCAATTTCAGCCAGGACCACCTGGATTATCACAAGAACTTCGACGAATATTTTGCCGCCAAGGCGCTGCTTTTCGATCATCTGCTGGACGAGGGCGGCGGGGCGGTCGTCAATATCGACGACCCGCGCGGCCGGCAGATGGCGGGGATCGCGCGCGAACGCGGCCTCGATCTGACGACCATCGGCAAGGATGCGGCGGCCGACCTGCGCATCCTGGGCCAGCGCTATGACGCGACCGGGCAGGATTTGCGCTTCAGCCTGCATGGCCAGGCGCATCTGGTGCGGTTGGCGCTGATCGGCGGCTTCCAGGCGGAAAACGTGCTGGCCGCCGCCGGCCTGGCCATTGCCGCCGGCGACGAGGCGCCCCGCGTGATCGAGACCCTGCCGGGGCTGACCACCGTGCGCGGCCGCATGGAACTGGCGGCGATGCGGGAAAACGGTGCTGCGGTCTTCGTCGACTACAGCCACAAGCCGGGCGCGCTGGCCTCGGCCCTGCAAAGCCTGCGCCCGCATGTCATGGGCCGCATCGTCGTGGTCTTTGGCGCCGGCGGCGACCGCGACCGGCTCAAGCGCCCGCTGATGGGCGAGGCGGCGCGGCAATTCGCCGACCTGGTCTATGTGACCGACGACAACCCGCGCAGCGAAGACCCGGCCGCGATCCGCGCCGAAGTGCTGGCCGGCGCCGGCCCCGAGGCCATCGAGGTCGGCGACCGCGCCGAGGCGATCCTGCGCGCCGTCGATGCCTTGCAGCCGGGCGACGCGCTGCTGATCGCCGGCAAGGGCCACGAGACCGGCCAGATCATCGGCAACGACGTTTACCCCTTCGACGATGCCGAGCAGGCCTCGGTGGCCGTCGCGGCGCTGGATGGCAAGATATGACGCTGTGGACCTCGCAGGATGCCGCCGCCGCGACCGGCGGCCGCGCCACCCGTGACTTTGCCGTCGGCGGCGTCTCCATCGACACCCGCACCATCCGGCCGGGCGACCTGTTCGTGGCCCTGCAGGCCGCCCGCGACGGCCACGACTTCGTCGCCCAGGCCCTGGAAAAGGGCGCCGGCGCCGCGCTGGTCAGCCGCATCCCCGAGGGCGTGGCCCCGGATGCGCCGCTGCTGGTCGTCCCCGACGTCCTGCAGGCGCTGGAGGCGCTTGGCCGCGCCGGCCGCGCCCGGATGGGCGGCAAGGTCATCGCCATCACCGGCTCGGTCGGCAAGACCTCGACCAAGGAGATGGCGCGCATCGCGCTTGCCGGGCAGGGCAGCATCCACGCGGCCGAGGCCAGCTACAACAACCATTGGGGCGTGCCGCTGACGCTGGCGCGCATGCCCCAGGACACCGATTTCGCCATCATCGAGATCGGCATGAACCATCCCGGCGAGATCGAGCCGCTGGCCCGCCTCGCCCGCCCGCATGTGGCCATGATCACCACCGTCGCCGCTGCCCACCTGGAGGCTTTCGGCGCCATCGAGGGCATCGCCCGCGAAAAGGGCGCGATCTTTCGCGGTCTCATGCAGCCCGGCACCGCCATCCTGCCCGAGGATCTGCCGGTCACGCAATTGCTGCGCGACTGCGCCGACGAGGCCGGCGCCATCGTCATCGGCTTCGGCCAGCAGGGCATGGCCCGGCCGCTGAAGGCCGAGACGGTGGACGGCACGACCCAGGTCCGCGCCCGCGTGCTGGGCGATGTGGTGGATTTCACCCTGGCGACTCCGGGCACGCATTTCGTCATGAACGCGGTCGGCGTGCTGGCGGCGCTGTCGGCCGCGGGGGCCGACGTGGCCCAGGCGGCGGCGCGCCTTTCCGACTGGCGCCCGCCGCTGGGCCGCGGCGCGGTCGAGGATCTGGGCGGCATCCGGCTGATCGACGATGCCTATAACTCCAACCCCACCTCGCTTTCGGCCGGGCTTGCGACGCTGGCGCGGCTGACCGGCGGGCGCCGGGTGGCGATCCTGGGCGACATGCTGGAACTCGGCCCGGACGAGATCGCGCTCCATGCCGGCATGGCCGCCGATCCCGCGATGCCGGCCGTCGACCTGGTCCATACCGCCGGCCCGCGCATGCGCGCCCTGCACGAGGCGCTGCCCCAGGCCCGCCGCGGGCGCCATGCCGAAACCGCCGCAGAACTGGCCGAGAGCGTGGCCGAACTGGTCGCGCCCGGCGATATCGTGCTCGTGAAGGGTTCGAAGTCCTCCAGGGTCTCGACGGTGGTTGACGCGCTGCGGCGGACGCGCCAAAGCACGCCCCCTGGCGAAAGGACAGCGTAATGCTCTATTGGCTCACGAACCTCTCCGACGGCGGGGATTTCTTCAACCTTTTCCGATATATCACCTTCCGGGCCGGGGGCGCCTTCTTCACCGCGCTGCTCTTCGGCTTCTTCTTCGGCCGGCCGCTGATCGACCTGCTGCGCCGCAAGCAGAAAAAGGGCCAGCCGATCCGCGACGACGGGCCGCAGAACCATTTCTCCAAGGCCGGCACCCCGACCATGGGCGGGCTGCTGATCCTCGCAGCGCTCAGCATCGGCACGCTGCTCTGGGCGCGGCTCGACAACGGCTATGTCTGGATCGTGCTTTTGGTCACGCTGGGCTTCGCCGCCATCGGCTTTGCCGACGACTATGCCAAGGTCACGAAGCAGCATCACGCGGGGCTCTCGGGCAAGGTGCGGCTGCTGATCGGGCTCTGCATCGCCGCCGCCGCCGGCGCCGCGGCGGCATGGCTGCACCCGGCGGCGCTCAGCGGCGAGCTGGCGCTGCCCTTCTTCAAGGATGCGCTGATCAACCTGGGCCTGCTCTACGTGCCCTTCGCCGTGCTGGTGATCCTGGGCGCGGCCAATGCGGTGAACCTGACCGACGGGCTCGACGGGCTGGCGATCATGCCGGTGATGATCGCGGCCGGCAGCTTCGCGGTGATCGCCTATATGGTCGGCAACGCGAATTTCGCCAATTACCTCGGCGTGCATTTCGTGCCCGGCACCGGGGAGCTTGCGGTCTTCGTCGCGGCGCTGATCGGCGGCGGCCTGGGCTTCCTGTGGTATAACGCGCCCCCCGCCGCCGTCTTCATGGGCGATACCGGCAGCCTCGCGCTCGGCGGTGCCCTGGGCGCCATCGCGGTCGTCACCAAGCACGAGATCGTCCTGGCCATCGTCGGCGGGCTTTTCGTTGTCGAGGCGCTGTCAGTCATCATCCAGGTGCTCTATTTCAAGCGCACCGGTAAGCGGGTGTTCCTGATGGCCCCGATCCACCACCATTTCGAAAAGAAGGGCTGGGGCGAGGCGCAGATCGTGATCCGTTTCTGGATCATCGCGCTGATCCTGGCGCTGATCGGGCTTGCCACCCTGAAGCTGCGCTGACAGGCTTTCTCCGTTTTGCAAATACTCTCGGGGGGTCCGGGGGGCGAAGCGCCCCCGGCCTGCAACAGCGAAGGAAACAGCATGATCCCGGTCCAGGGCGTCCAGAACCAGACCATCGCCGTGCTCGGCCTCGGCCGCTCGGGCCGCGCCACCGCCGCCGCGCTCGCCGCGGGCGGCGCTCGGGTCGTGGTCTGGGACGACGGGCTGGACACCCGCGAACAGGCGGCGGCCGGCGGCATGATCGTCCTCGACCTGACCCGCGACGCCAACTGGGACGGCATCTCGGCGCTGATCACCAGCCCCGGCATCCCGCATCTCTACCCCAAGCCGCACCCGGTCATCGCCAGGGCCTATGCGCTCGGCGTGCCGGTCGACAACGACGTCGGCCTGTTCTTCCGCAGCTTCGCCACGGCGGAATGGGAACGGTTCGACACCACCCCGCGGGTGATCGCCGTGACTGGCTCGAACGGCAAATCCACCACCACCGCGCTGATCCACCATATCCTGAAGGAAGCCGGCCGCCCGACCCAGATCGGCGGCAATATCGGCACCGGCGTGCTGTCGCTGGAACCCGCCCATGACGGCGAGGTGGTGGTGCTGGAACTCTCCAGCTACCAGACCGACCTGGCCCGCGCCCTGACCCCGGATGTCGCCGTCTTCACCAATCTTTCGCCCGACCATCTCGACCGCCACGGCGGCCTGGGCGGCTATTTCGCCGCCAAGCGCCGGCTTTTCGCCGAGGGCGGGCCGGACCGCGCCGTGATCGGCGTCGACGAGCCCGAGGGCTGCTATCTTGCCGGCCAGCTTGCCATGGCCCCTTCGGACGACCGGGTGATCCGCATCTCCTCGGGGCAGAAGCTCGACCATTTCGGCTGGTCGGTCTTTGCCCGCAAGGGCTTCCTTTCGGAATACCGCAAGGGCCGCCAGGCCGGTTCGATCGACCTGCGCGAGGTCAAGGGGCTGCCGGGCGAGCACAACCACCAGAACGCCTGCGCCGCCTATGCCGCGACCCGCGCCGTCGGCATCGCCCCGCGCGAGATCGAGCGCGCCTTCCACAGCTTCCAGGGCCTGCCGCATCGCAGCCAGACCGTGGCCGAGATCGGCGGCGTGGCCTGGGTCAACGACAGCAAGGCCACCAATGTCGATGCCGCCGCCAAGGCGCTGGCCGCCTTCCCGCGCATCCGCTGGATCGCCGGCGGCATGGGCAAGGACGGCGGCATCGAGGCGCTGGCCCCCTTCCTCGGCAATGTCACCAAGGCCTATCTGATCGGCCATTCCGCGCGCGACTTCGCGCTCCAGATCGGCCAGACCCCGCATGAGATCGCCGAGACCATGGAGCAGGCCGTCGCCCGCGCCGCGGCCGAGGCCCAGCCGGGCGAGACCGTCCTGCTTGCCCCCGCCGCCGCCAGCTTCGACCAATACCCGAATTTTGAAAAGCGCGGCGAGCATTTCACCGCCTTGGTCCAGGCCTTGCGCGGCTGATCTTCTCCTCGATCTTCTCTGTTCTGCAAATACTCATGCGACGGCGCCCGCCGGCGATGTTCCATGGGTATTTAAGCAACGAAGAAGCTGTGAAAATGGCCCCGGCGCGAGCCGGGGCCTTCAAGCTTTCGCCAATCTTCAGAAGGAATAGCCGATGCGGACTCCGATGCCCCAGGCGTCGCCGTCATCCATCCTGGCGACCTCGCGCTTGTTGCCGCTGGGCCCGACGCCAAGGGTTGCGTCGCCCAGCTTGGTATAGTTGATGCCGGTGGTGATCTTGATGTTGTCCATGGTATAGACCGCCGCCAGCGTCACGCCCTTGCGGCCGTTGACCGGGGCCAACGGCGACACGGTGTCGCCTTCGCTCGGCTCATACAGGAACGAGATCGACCCCGACCAGTTCTCGGTGAACTTGCGGCCGACCCCGATCGTGTAGGTGGTCGTGTCCTCGACCTCGACCAGCGGCACGTCGCCCAGCGGGGTGGGCCGCGGGAAAACCAGGTTCTCCACCTTGAACTCGGACCACTTCACCCAGCGGATCGAGCCGAAGAGCAACGTGTCGGCAGCAATTCCCGTCTGGCCCTCCAGCGTCCAGCTGCGCGGAGTCTTCACTTCATAATCGTCGGCCGCGATTTCGGTGCCGCTGAACCCCTCGTGCATCTTGAAGTCGTGGGTGATCGGCGAATTGTAGGTCAGCGAGACCCGCGCGGCGATCTCTGGCATCTCATAAGCCACCCCCGCGACCCAGCCCATGCCCCAGGCGCCGTCCAGGTCGAGATCATATCCGCTTACGCCTGCCGGCGGGGCGCCGCCATATCCCGTGCCGCGCAGCCGAACCTTACCGTCGGCGTGCGAACCGCGAATGCCGCCATGCACCGAAAAGTTGTTGTCGAACTTGTAGCGCAGCAGCGCGGTGTAGGTGGTCGAATTGACCTCGACCGCCGTGCCGTCCAGCACATCCATCAACGGCGATGGAGCGGCGAGCATGGGATAGCGCACATCCGCGCCGAAGGGCTGCTCGACGATGATCGCGCCGGACAGGTTGTCGGTGAACTGGTGCTTGTAGGCGAGACCGAAGAAGCCGTAGCCCTGCGCCACGTCACCCGTCCCGAAGCCCGCGGCATCCGTGCCCTGCACGTCCGGGTTCACCCCGCCGAAGCTCAGTTCGGCGTAGTTTCCCTGCTCGAACAGCGGTGCCAGCGATTGCGGCGCGCGCTCGATCCCGCCGGCCAGAACGGGCGCGGCGCTTGCCAGCAGGGCGCCGATGCCGGTGACGATCCTTTTCATGGTTTTCCTCCCTAGCCAGGTTCGTGACGAACCCCTTGGTTCAACCTGCGGCAGCCTGCCCGCTTGCGTCAATCGCCGGCGCCCGGTAACGCGGCGTTCTGACGCATCCGGCCGCTCTGGCGTGGCCTGCCGGCAACGCTATGACATGAAGGATCAAGGAGGTCCGTCATGCGCTTTGCCCCACCCCGGCTCAACCCGCCCGGCCTCTGGCGCCGGGTTCCGCCCGCCATCTTTCCGCCGCTGCTGGGCGCGCTGGGGCTTGCCCTGGCCTGGCGCGCGGCGACGGCGCGCTTCGGCCTGCCGCCGGGGCTTTCGGGGATGATGGTGGGCATGGTCGTCGCGGCCTGGGGCTTTGCGGTCCTGGCCTATGGCAGCAAGCTGCTTCGCCGCCCCGCCGTGCTGGTCGAGGAATTGCGCGTCCTGCCCGGCCGCGCCGGCATCGCGGCGGCGCTGGTCGGCATCTATGTCGCGGCGCAGCTGCTTGCCCCCTTTGCGCCGGCCCTGGCCCAGGGGGTGCTGGTCGCCGGCATGGCGGCGCATCTGGCCTTCTGGGCGGTGGCGATCCCGGTCATGGCCCGCACGCCGGGGCAGGGGCGGGTGACGCCGGTCTGGCAGCTGACCTTCGTCGGGCCCATCGTCGCCGCGCAGGCGGCCGCCGGCTTCGGCTGGACGGCGCTGGCCCAGGCGCTGTGGTGGCCGATGGCGGCCATGGCGGGCTTCGTCTGGGCCGCCAGCCTGTATCAGGCCCTGACCGAGCGGCTGCCGGCGCCCTTGCGCCCGCTGCTGATGATCCACCTGGCCCCCATCGCCATGCTGGGCAATGTCGCCGCCGCGCTTGGCTGGCAGCAGGTGGCGCTGGGGCTGGCCTGGGCGGCGGCCGCGGCGCTGGTCCTGGCCGCCCTGCGCCTGCGCTGGCTGGTCGAGGCGGGGTTCTCGCCGCTCTGGGGCGCCTTCACCTTCCCGCTGGCGGCGACGGCGGGGCTGTGGACCGCGGTCTCGGGCCTTGCGCCGGGCTGGGCGCTGCCGGCGCAGATCCTGCTGGTGACGGCAAGCCTGGTGGTGCTGCCGATCCTGTTCCGGGTCTGGCGCGCCTGGGCCAGCGGCGGGCTGGCCATGAAAACCAACGCGGCCATCGCCTGACGGTCTGGACATTCCCGCCGACGCGTGAAATGGGAAACTGCCAAACGAACCCCTGACAAGGATGCTCCCATGCAGATTCGTGAGGCTTTGACCTTCGACGATGTTCTCCTCGTTCCTGCGGCGTCCTCGGTGATGCCCTCGACCGCCGACGTGACGACCTATGTCACCAAGCAGATCCGCATGAACATCCCGCTGCTGTCCAGCGCCATGGATACCGTCACCGAAAGCCGCATGGCCATCGCCATGGCCCAGGCCGGCGGCATCGGCGTGATCCACCGCAACCTGACCGCCGAGCAGCAGGCCGACGAGGTCCGCCGGGTGAAGCGTTTCGAATCGGGCATCGTCTACGACCCGATCACCCTGACCCCCGACCAGACCATCGCCGATGCCAAGGCCCTGCAGGAGCGCTACAACGTCACCGGCTTTCCGGTGGTGGACGCGGCCGGGCGCGTGGTCGGCATCATCACCAACCGCGACATGCGCTTTGCCAACAGCGACGACATGCCCGTGCGGGCGGTGATGACCTCGGGCAACCTCGCCATCCTGCGCGAGCCGGCCGACCGAGCCGAGGCCATCGACCTGATGAAGGCCCGCCGCATCGAGAAGCTGCTGATCACCAATGCCGAAGGCAAGCTGACCGGCCTGCTGACGCTGAAGGATACCGAGAAATCGGTGCTGAACCCCCTGGCCTGCAAGGACGAGCTGGGCCGGCTGCGCGTCGCCGCCGCCTCGACCGTCGGCGACGAGGGCTATGAGCGCAGCCTGGCGCTGGTCGAGGCCGGGGTGGACCTGGTGGTGATCGACACCGCGCATGGCCATTCCGAAGGCGTGGCGCGCGCCGTTTCCCGCATCAAGGCGCATTCGAACGCGGTGCAGGTCATCGCCGGCAACGTGGCGACGGCCGATGCCGCGCGGGCGCTGGTCGATGCCGGGGCGGATGCGATCAAGGTCGGCATCGGGCCGGGCTCGATCTGCACCACGCGCATCGTCGCGGGCGTGGGCGTGCCGCAGCTGACGGCCATCATGGATGCGGCGCGCGGCGCGGGCGAGGTGCCGGTGATCGCGGATGGCGGCATCAAGTTCTCGGGCGATTTCGCCAAGGCCATCGCGGCGGGGGCGTCCTGCGCCATGGTCGGCTCGGCCATCGCCGGCACCGACGAAAGCCCCGGCGAGGTGATCCTGTACCAGGGCCGCAGCTTCAAGTCCTATCGCGGCATGGGCTCGCTGGGCGCCATGGCCCGCGGCTCGGCCGACCGCTATTTCCAGAAGGACGCGGCCAGCGACAAGCTGGTGCCCGAGGGGATCGAGGGGCAGGTGCCCTACAAGGGTTCGGCCGCCGCGGTGATCCATCAGCTGGTCGGCGGCCTGCGCGCCGCCATGGGCTATACCGGCAACGCCACCGTGGCCGAGATGCGCGGCGGCTGCCAGTTCGTGCGCATCACCGGCGCCGGGTTGAAGGAAAGCCACGTCCACGACGTGCAGATCACCCGCGAAAGCCCGAACTACCGGCTGGGCTGATCCGGCCTGCGGCGGGGCCGGCCAAGGGCCCCGCTTACCGAATCTTAACCGCCCCGCGCTAGAGACGGCCAGAGAGTCCTTGTCTGTGGCCGTTTCATGTTCCGTCTTGTTGCAATTCTATATGTTCTGGCGCTGGTCCTGGCGCCCATCCGCGCGCTGGCGCTGCCCTCGGCCGAGGTGTGCGAATGGGCCGCGCAGCAGGCCGCGGCGGAGAGCGGGGTTCCCGCCGACATCCTGGGCGCGCTGACGCTGACCGAGACCGGGCGCCGCCTGGACGGGCTGGTGCGCCCCTGGGCCTGGAGCGCCAATGCCGAGGGCGAGGGCACCTGGTTCGACGATCCCGCCAGCGCCGTCGCCTTTGCCCAGGATCGTCTGGCGCAGGGGCGCACCAATCTCGACATCGGCTGCTTCCAGCTGAACTATCGCTGGCACGGCGCGCATTTCTCGTCGGTGGCGCAGATGTTCGATCCGCTGGAAAACGCCCGCTATGCCGCCCGCTTCCTGCGCCAGCTGCATGACGAGACGGGCGATTGGCGGCAGGCGGCGGGGGCGTTCCATTCCCGCACCCCGGTCCATGCGCAGCGCTACCTGGCCCGTTTCGACACGCTGCTTCAGATGCTGCGCGAACGGGGATTTTCGGGCATGGCGGATTCGCCCGAGACCTATAACAGCTTCGCCGCGATCGGCACCGCCCGTCGCAGCCGGGTGCGCGAGCGGGTGATGCTGCTTGGCGCGCCCCTTGGCAGCGATGTGACGGGGCGGCCCGGCTCGTTGGCGGTGCTGGCCGCGGGACGTTCGCCCCTGGCGGCGGGGGGTGGGCCGATGATCGCGATCCGCCTGGCCGGGGCCGATGACGAAGGCGCCTTGCTCTGGCAGCCGGGGGCGGTGGCCCGGCGGGATTGACAAAGCCTCGCCGGCACCTTTTCTGGACCCCATCCGCCACCTGCCGCGCCTGGGACGCTGCCTGACATGACGCCCGCCGCCCGTGCCGCCGCGGCCATCGCCATCCTCGACCGCATCCTTGACGGGCAGGCCGCCGAAGCGGCGCTGATCCGCTGGGCGCGCGCCAGCCGCTTTGCCGGCTCGGGCGACCGCGCCGCGGTGCGGGATCTGGTCTTCGACGCCCTGCGCCGGCTGCGGTCGCGCGCCGCCCTGGGCGGGGCGCTGTCCGGGCGCGGGCTGCTGCTTGGCATGTGCCGCGACGAGGGGCTGGACCCGGACGCGCTTTTCACCGGCGAAGGCCACGGGCCGCCGCTGCTTTCGGATGCCGAGCGGGTGGCGGGGCACGCGCCCACGCCGGACGAGGCACTGGACCTGCCCGACTGGCTGCTGCCGCTGTGGCGCAAGGCGCTTGGCCCGGATGCCGAGCCCGTGGCGCTGGCCATGCGCGAGCGTGCGCCGGTCTGGCTGCGGGTCAACCTGCGCCGCGCCGATCCCGCCCGAGCCGTCGCCGCGCTGGCCGGGGAGGGCATCGCGGCCGTGCCCCATCCCGACCTGCCGACGGCGCTGCGCATCACCGAGGGCGCCCGGCGCCTGGCCGCCAGCCGCGCCTATCGCGAAGGGCTGGTCGAGTTGCAGGATCTGTCGCCGCAGATGGCCTGCGCGGCCCTGCCGGCGCGGGGCGGCCTGCTGGATTTCTGCGCCGGCGGCGGCGGCAAGGCGCTGGCGCTGGCGGCGCGGGGCGCAAGCCCGGTCGTCGCGCATGACATCGACGCGGCGCGCATGGCCGACCTGCCCGCGCGCGCCGAACGGGCGGGGGTGCGCATCCGTCTGGCGGCGCCCGGCCAGGTGGCGGGCCGCTTCGACACGGTCGTCGCGGACGTGCCCTGTTCGGGCAGCGGAACCTGGCGGCGCAGCCCGGATGCCAAATGGCGCCTGACCCGCGACGATCTGGATCGGCTTGCAAGCCGGCAGGCCCTGATCCTGGAGCAGGCGGCGGGCTTCGTCGCCGAAGGCGGGCACCTGGCCTATATGACCTGCTCGGTCCTGGCCGTTGAAAACGACGAGCAGGTGCAGGGCTTCCTGGCGCGCGATCCCCGGTTCGAGCAGATCCTGGCGCGGCATTTTTCCCCGCTTTCGGCCTCGGACGGCTTTTATCTGGCGCTGATGCGCCGCCGTTAACCCTCTGTTAACACGCATGCGCTATGCAGCGGAAAAATGCGGGTTGCGAGGGGCTGGATGAATTCGGAACGGGCGGAATCCCTGCGTGCGGCGCAAATCCTGCTGCCTTTCCTGACGCTGCCTGCGGTGGTCGGGGCGCTTTGGCTGGCCTTGCAGCCCCAGCATGCCGCGGGGGGCGCGACCTTCCTGGCGGTGGGGGCGGCCGTGACCGCCTGGTATCTGCTGGGGGGCGCGCTCTCGGTCCGCCATCTCTGGCGCGGGCTGGCGGTGCGGCGTGACCTGAACCAGGTGCTGCCGGCCGTCCTGGACCATGACCTGCCGGCCTTTGCCGTCGGGCCTGACGGCCTGGTCCTGGTGCAGAACCAGGTGGGGCTGGACAGGATCGGCGACCTGGTCGGCCGGCATGTGCAGGATGCGCTGGGCCGGCGCCATGCCGATCCGAAGACGCTTTGGAGCGACCTTGGCCTTGGGCTGGCGCGCAGTGGCAAGGTGCGCGCTGATCTGGGCGATGCCGGCGAATATCTGGTGACGCGGCGGGCCGGCTCGGCCATCCAGCTGTGGCAGGCGGCCGCGCCCGAGCGCCCGGCACCGCCCCCCGCCCCGCCGCCGCGGGCGGATGCGGACGATTTCGACCTGCTTCCCGTCTCGCTGCTGATCCTCGATCCGACCGCCAATATCGTTCGCGCCAATGCCGCCGCCTGCGCCTTACTGGGCGGGCCGGTGCTGGGCCAGAACCTGGCGACGCTGCTGGACGGACTGGGGCGGGAACTGGCGGGCTGGATCTCGGATGTCAGCGCCGGCCGCACGGTCGGCGGCAGCGAGGTGCTGCATGTCAGGGCCGAGGGCCCGGACCGTTTCGTGCAGCTGTCGCTGACCCGCGGCCGGGACGAACATGTGACCGCCGTGCTTTCCGATGCCAGCGCGCTCAAGACGCTCGAGGCGCAATTCGTGCAAAGCCAGAAGATGCAGGCCATCGGCCAGCTTGCCGGCGGCATTGCCCATGATTTCAACAACCTGTTGACCGCGATCACCGGGCATTGCGACCTGCTGATGCTGCGCCACGACAAGGCCGATCCCGATTATGCCGACCTGGACCAGATCAGCCAGAACGCCAACCGGGCGGCGGCGCTGGTCCGGCAGTTGCTGGCGTTTTCGCGCAAGCAGACGCTCAAGCCGCAGATCATGGACCTGCGCGACACGCTTTCGGAGCTGACGCATCTGCTCAACCGGCTGGTGGGCGAGCGGATCGTGCTGACCTTCGACCATGATCCGGCCCTGCGGATGATCCATGCCGACCGCCGCCAGCTGGAGCAGGTGATCATGAACCTGGTGGTGAATGCCCGCGATGCCATGCCCGAGGGCGGCGATATCGCCATCTGCACCGACAATCTCCGGCTGGAGGCCAGGACCGAATTCGGCCGCGCCACCCTGCCGGCCGGGGACTATGTCCGCGTCCAGGTCTGCGACCAGGGCTGCGGCATCGCCGCCGACGACCTGGCCAAGATCTTCGAGCCCTTCTTCACCACCAAGCGCACCGGCGAGGGGACGGGGCTTGGCCTGTCCACCGCCTATGGCATCGTGAAGCAGACCGGCGGCTATATCTTCTGCGACAGCACGCCGGGCGAGGGCAGCTGCTTTTCCCTGTTCTTCCCGGCCCATGACCGCGGCAACCCCGAAGAGGTGCAGGCCCCGGCCCCCTCCGGGCCGATTCGCGCGCGCCGCGACGTCGAGGCGACGGTCCTGCTGGTCGAGGACGAGGCGCCGGTGCGGGCCTTTGCCAGCCGGGCGCTCAAGTTGCAGGGCTTTGACGTGCTCGAGGCCGCCTGTGCCGAAGATGCCTTGTCGCTGCTGGCCGACCGGCGGCTTGTAGTCGACGTCTTCGTGACCGACGTGGTGATGCCCGGCATGGACGGGCCGGCCTGGGTGCGCACCGCGCTGCGCGACCGGCCCGGCACGAAGGTCATCTTCATGTCGGGCTATGCCGAGGACATCTTTTCCGAGGGACGGCCACCGGTGCCGGGTGCGGCCTTCCTAGCAAAGCCGTTCTCGCTTTCGGACCTGACCGCGCTGGTGGCGCGACAATTGGAGGGCGGTGGCTAGACCCCCTCGGGTGCGGGTGGATCAAAGCGTATCGTAAAGCGCGAAATCCCGCGCCATGACCTTGCGCAGCAGGGATTCCTGCTGGGCATTCAGGCTGACATCGACCGCCGGAGGCACGTTGACGCGGGGCAGGCTGATCGCGCAATCCAGCCGATCCTCGAGGAAATGGGTGAAGGCCTCCATATCCTCGTAGCGAAAGATGCGATCGATGCGATCCGCTTCCGCGGTCAGGAAATCCGCCTGGGCGCCGACGCGGGCGATGTCGGGGCCCGCGGGATCGGCATAGGCCTGCGCGAAATCCGCGAAGTTGAGGCCGATCATGGCATGGTTCGGGTCTTCGCCGTCGTCGCGCAGGCGAAAGCGATACCAGCTGCGCAGCCATCCGATCGGTTCGCGCATCAGGGCGATGGTGGTGAATTTCTCGCCGGTGACGGAATGCAGCCAGGGCTCGATATGGCGGCGATAGGTGCGCAGATCGGCGTGCTTCAGCTCGGCCGGGCGCTGGACGGCGACATTGGCGAGGGGCTCGAGCGCGGTCTCGACCGCGGTGGATCCTGCTTTCGGCGTGGCCAGGAAAACCAGCCGTCTTTCCCAGAATATCAGCATTTCCTGCAAACTTTCAGCCATTGCGGCATGGCGCGGGATAGCCATTCGCCCTGGGAGTGTAAACCGTTTCTTAATCCTTTTGCGGCATCCTGGCCCAGGAAGAAGAGAGATCTTCCGATTCGCGAAGCAGGACTTGCATTTCCGCGCAATGATGCGCAAATAGGAACATCCCGTGAACAAAAGGGCGGGCGGGCGCTGATTGCCCCGGATGGCGGGGTGTGAAATAAGCATGAGGACCGCATGGCAGGGGCAACACTTTTCGACATGAACGACAAGCGATCCGCAGACAAGCAGAAGGCGCTGGACAGCGCGCTGGCCCAGATCGAACGGCAGTTCGGCAAGGGCTCGATCATGAAGCTGGGCGCCGACAACCCGGTGGCCGAGATTGAGGCCACTTCGACCGGCTCGCTGGGGCTCGACATCGCGCTGGGGATCGGCGGCCTGCCCAAGGGCCGGATCATCGAGATCTTCGGGCCGGAAAGCTCGGGCAAGACCACGCTGACGCTGCATGTCGTGGCCGAGGAGCAGAAGAAGGGCGGCGTCTGCGCCTTCGTCGATGCCGAACACGCGCTGGACCCACAATACGCCAAAAGGCTGGGCGTCAACCTGGACGAGCTGCTGATCAGCCAGCCCGACACGGGCGAGCAGGCGCTGGAGATCGTCGATACGCTGGTGCGCTCGGGCGCGGTCAGCCTGGTCGTGGTCGATTCGGTGGCGGCGCTGACGCCGAAATCCGAGATCGAGGGCGACATGGGCGACATGCAGATGGGCAGCCAGGCCCGGCTGATGAGCCAGGCGATGCGCAAGCTGACCGCCAGCATCGGGCGGTCGAACTGCATGGTGATCTTCATCAACCAGATTCGCATGAAGATCGGGGTGATGTTCGGTAGCCCCGAGACGACCACCGGCGGCAATGCGCTGAAGTTCTATGCCTCGGTGCGCCTGGACATCCGCCGCACGGGCTCGATCAAGGACCGGGACGAGGTGACCGGCAATGCCACCCGGGTCAAGGTGGTGAAGAACAAGGTCGCGCCCCCCTTCCGCGAGGTCGAATTCGACATCATGTATGGCGAGGGCATCTCGAAGGTTGGCGAGTTGATCGACCTGGGCGTCAAGGCCGGCGTGGTCGAGAAATCGGGATCCTGGTATTCTTATGGCGACGAGCGCATCGGCCAGGGTCGTGAAAATGCCAAGCAGTTCCTGCGCGACCATCCCGACATGGCCTATGCGATCGAGGACAAGATCCGCGCCAGCCATGGGCTGGACTTCGGCGTCAAGGATGACGGCGACGAGGTGATGGCCGAAGACTGACCCCCCGATCGGGTCGGTGTCCGAGACGAGGCACGGGGGCTTTGCCCCCACGCTTCCTGCGCCCCTGGATGGGGCGCAGGAAGCGTTCCCCCAGGATATTTGCACAAGGAAGAAACTGCCGTCGGCGCCAGGCCATGCAGGATTGCTGGACAGCCGCCATGGCTGGGGCTAGACCGGGCGGCACACCGGTTCTGGCCGGAAAGACCGCTTTGCGATGAAGGCCTGATATGCCCAGCTTGAATGACATCCGCTCGACCTTTCTGAACTATTTCGAACGCAACGGCCACAGGGTCGTCGAGTCGAGTCCCCTGGTGCCGCGAAACGACCCGACCCTGATGTTCACCAACTCGGGCATGGTGCAGTTCAAGAACCTGTTCACCGGGGTCGAGACCCGCGACTACAAGCGCGCCACCACCGCGCAGAAATGCGTGCGCGCCGGCGGCAAGCACAACGACCTCGACAATGTCGGCTATACCGCGCGCCACCATACCTTCTTCGAGATGCTGGGGAATTTCAGCTTCGGCGATTATTTCAAGGAAGGCGCGATTCCCTTTGCCTGGGAGTTGCTGACCAAGGATTTCGGCATTCCCAGGGACAAGCTGCTGGTCACGGTCTATCACACCGATGACGAGGCGGCGGACATCTGGAAGAAGGTCGCGGGGCTTTCCGACGACCGCATCATCCGCATCCCCACCAGCGACAATTTCTGGCAGATGGGCCCGACCGGCCCCTGCGGCCCCTGCACCGAGATCTTCTATGACCATGGCGAGCAGATCTGGGGCGGCCCGCCCGGCTCGGCCGAGGAAGACGGCGACCGCTTCATCGAGATCTGGAACCTCGTCTTCATGCAGAACGAGCAGTTCGAGGACGGCTCGATGCGGGCGCTGGACATGCAGTCCATCGACACCGGCATGGGGCTGGAGCGGATCGGTGCGCTCTTGCAGGGCAAGCATGACAATTACGACACCGATCTGATGCGCAGCCTGATCGAGGCCAGTGCGCATGCGACCAGCGCCGACCCGGATGGCCCCGGCAAGGTGCATCACCGCGTCATCGCCGACCATCTGCGCTCGACCAGCTTCCTGATCGCCGACGGGGTCATGCCCTCGAACGAGGGGCGCGGCTATGTGCTGCGCCGCATCATGCGCCGCGCCATGCGTCACGCCCATATGCTGGGCGCCAAGGATCCGGTGATGCACCGCCTGGTCCCGGCGCTGGTGCGCGAGATGGGCGCCGCCTATCCAGAGCTTGGCCGCGCGCAGGCGCTGATCGAGGAGACGCTGAAGCTGGAGGAGACCCGCTTCAAGCAGACGCTGGACCGCGGCTTGCGGCTGCTGGACGACGAGTTGGCGAAGCTGCCCGAGGGGGCGAACCTGCCGGGCGAGGCGGCCTTCAAGCTTTACGATACCTATGGCTTCCCGCTGGACCTGACCCAGGACGCGTTGCGCGAAAAGGGCCGCGCGGTCGACACGGCCGGCTTCGATTCGGCGATGGCCGAGCAGAAGGCCAAGGCCCGCGCCGCCTGGGCCGGCTCGGGCGAGACCAAGGACGCCACGATCTGGTTCGACATCGCCGAAGAACATGGCGCGACCGAGTTCCTGGGCTATGACACCGAGATCAGCGAAGGCCAGATCCTGGCACTGGTGCAGGACGGTGCCGCCGTCGAGGAGGCGGGCGAGGGCCAGGCGGTGCAGATCGTGGTGAACCAGACGCCCTTCTATGCCGAATCCGGCGGCCAGGTCGGCGATACCGGGCTGATCAAGACCGAGACCGGCGCCGCGCGCGTGACCGACACGAAAAAGACCGGCGGCGTCTTCATCCATATCGCCGAGGTGACGCTGGGCACGATCCAGCGCGGCCAGGGCGCGCAGCTTTCCGTCGACCACGACCGCCGCAGCGCCATTCGCGCCAACCACTCGGCCACGCATCTGCTGCACGAGGCGCTGCGCCGCGCCCTGGGCGAACATGTCGCGCAGCGCGGCAGCCTGAACGCGCCCGACCGGCTGCGTTTCGACTTCAGCCATGCCAAGGCGATGACGCCCGAGGAACTGGTGCGGGTCGAGCGCGAAGTGAACGACTTCATCCGCCAGAACAGCCCGGTCGAGACCCGGATCATGACCCCGGACGACGCCCGCGCCCTGGGGGCACAGGCGCTGTTCGGCGAGAAATATGGCGACGAGGTGCGCGTGGTCTCGATGGGTGATCTGCCGGGCTCGGGCAAGGGCACCGGCGGCCAGACCTATTCGCTGGAGCTTTGCGGCGGCACGCATGTCGCGCGCACCGGCGACATCGGCATGTTCGCGCTGACCTCGGAAACCGCATCCGCCGCCGGCATCCGTCGCATCGAGGCGCTGACCGGCCAGGCGGCGATGGACGAGTTGCGCCGCGTGGATGGCGAACTCAATGAAATCGCCGGCATCCTCAAGGCGCAGACCGGCGACGTGGTGAACAAGGTTCGCGCCCTGGCTGATGAGCGCAAGGCGCTGGCCAACGAGGTTGCGCAGCTCAAGCGCCAACTGGCCATGGGCGGCGGCTCCGAGGACAAGCCGCGCGAGATCAACGGCGTCAAGCTGATCGCCCGCCGCGTCGAGGGGGTAAGCGGCAAGGAGCTTGGCCCGTTGGTCGACGAGATGAAGTCGCGGCTTGGTTCGGGCGCAGTGGTGGTGCTGGCCGAGGCGGACGGCAAGGCGACGGTGGCGGCCGGCGTGACCCCTGACCTGACCGGCCGGATCAACGCCGTCGAACTGGTGCAGGCCGCGACGGCTGCGCTTGGCGGCAAGGGCGGCGGCGGCCGGCCCGACCGCGCCCAGGGCGGGGCGCCCAGCCTTGCCGCTGCCGACAGCGCGATCGCCGCCGTCGAAACCCTGATCGGAGAGAAAGCATGACCGCACTGTGGATCGCCCATGTCAACGTGACCGACCCCGAGGCCTATGGCGAGTATGCCCGGCTGGCGGGTCCGGCGATTGCCGCGCATGGCGGGGTCTTTCTTGCCCGCGGCTCGCGCTATGTGCAGCTTGAAGGCAAGGACCGTGCCCGGAACGTGGTGGCGCGCTTTCCCAGCGTCGAGGATGCGGTGGCCTGCTATCGTTCGGCCGAGTATCAGGCGGCGCTGGACCACGCCCGAGAGGCGGCCGAGCGCGATCTTGTCATCATCGAGGAAAACCCGGCTTAGCCGGTTTAGTCACCGCATTTGGTGGATCGGATCACCGATGAATCCATGTGGGTCCGACCTCCAGGGGTTGCCGATGCATTCGCACGGCGTGAGGACGCTCAGCGCCATCTTCACGCCCTGACAGTTGCGAAACCCCGCGGCTTCGATCCCGCCTTCGACCGCGGCTAGTTGCAACATGCCGCTGCGTCGGTCCTATGCGGGCAGATAGACGCGCGATGTGATCAGCCCCCGCCTTGATAGAGCCTCGATATGGAGTTCGGTCACGACCCTATAGGGTGCCGTTGAACTCCGCCAAGCCGTGGCAGCTACCCTTTAAAGGGTGCCCGCCTGTCTGATGCTGGACGCAGGCAGGCATTTCGCGCCGCGGGTTTCGATCTTCTCGATTGGCATGCAGGAGATCCCCTGCGCAGCACCGGGGGGCGCAAAGTCGGCAAGCGCCAGGCCGATGCCGAACGGCAGGGTCGGAAGCATACGGCTTGGGCGTCACCCGTGGCACAGCGTCCGGGGATCTCTTTCATGAGATCCCGTCGTGCCCTCTGGGCCCTCACGTTGCCGCCAGGTGACGCATGCCCTTTCGGGCGCTCGGAGGGCATGGGCCATGGCACACCGGTCCTGGCCTTGGCCTGCCAACGAGAATGTTCCCAGCGTTCATCTGTGCCAGCTGGTCGGGCAGGGCGAGCAGCCTCGCACATGCCACGCACTACTGGCCGCGAGGCGAACTTGCTGGCCTCCGCGGCGTTGAGGGGTGCTTTTTGCATCGGCTGCGGCGTCCATCTGCGCGAGTTGATAGAAACCCGGCGTATTGCCGGCAACGGCCGTATTCTCGAAAGAGCTGCGCATTTTCGCGCTATCTGCGGCGATCCCCGCGGATGCGTTGCCGCTAGGGTCAGGACCCATTGATTTTGCCGTTTTCTCGTGATTCAGCCTCGTTAAGGAGACTCATCGATGAGCAATCTTTTCTGGCTGACGGATGCGCAGATGGCGCGGCTACGGCCGTTCTTTCCAAAGAGCCATGGCAGGCCATGTGTGGATGACCCAAGTGTTGTCAGCGGCATAATATTCATCAATCACAATGGATTATGTTGGCGGAACGCACCGAAGGAATACGGACCGCCGACTTGAGGGAAACGGTGACCCCAGTGGGGCCGCGTAAGTTCCCGAAAGGCTCTACAATCGCTGGAAGCGATGGGGCGACATGTGCGGCAGCCCCGCTCATCGAACAGGAGCAGGTCGTAACGCGCGGGATCGAAGAAGCGCCTCTGATCGGGATTGCCCCTGCCGCCCGGCCCGCCATGCAGGAAAACCGCCGTACGCGCGCCTGGGGTGCCGCACAACACACCGGGCAGCTACCTCTCGTGCCGAATCGGTTCTCCTGCCGGGGCGTATCACGCGCTCCCGCTTAAGATGCCTGCCAAAAAAAACTTTCGGGAAAGGTGCATTTCGGGGAGCTTTGCATCGGTTACGCGCTACAAACGCCGCAACCGCATCAAGATCATGTTCGGTCGCCTGAAAGACTGGCGCAGGGTCGCCATCCGATACGACGGATCTCCAAAGGTATTTCTCTCAGCCATCGCCCTCGCTGCAACCGTCATCTTCTGGCTATGACAGATCAATGGGTCCTGACCTAAAAGTAACTTCCCATATGCCCCGACTGCCGACCCGCCCTATTCCACCGTCACCGATTTCGCCAGGTTGCGGGGCTGATCTACGTCGGTGCCCTTCGCCACCGCGGTATGATAGGCCAGATATTGCATCGGCACCGCGTAAAGGATGGGCTGGAACAGCCCGCCGCCCGCGGGCATCGCCAGCCCGGCCCGCATGCCATGGCCGCCGGTCTCCAGCCCCTCGGCATCCGAGATCAGCAGCACCTGCCCGTGGCGCGCCATCACCTCCTGCATGTTCGAGACGGTCTTTTCGAACAGGGCGTCGCGCGGTGCCAGCACCACCACCGGCACGTTGCGGTCGACCAGCGCGATCGGGCCGTGCTTCAGCTCGCCCGAGGCATAGCCCTCGGCATGGATATAGCTGAGTTCCTTGAGCTTCAGCGCCCCCTCCAGCGCCACCGGGTAAAGCGCGCCGCGGCCCAGATACAGCACGTCCTGCGCCTCGCTGAGCCAGCCGGCCAGGCGGCGGCATTCGTCGCTGACCGCCAGCGCCTGGTTCAGCAGCCCCGGCAGCGCGCGCAGGTCCGCCAGATGCGCGGCCAGCTCGGCCTCCGAGATGCGGCCGCGATCCCGCGCCGCCTTCAAGGCCAGCACCGCCAGCACCGCAAGCTGGCAGGTGAAGGCCTTGGACGAGGCGACGCCGACCTCGATCCCGGCCAGCGTCGGCAGGGCGATGTCGGCATCGCGCGCGATGGCCGAGGTGCCCACGTTCACCACCCCCACCGTGCGCGCCACCTTGTCGCGGGCGTAATGCAGCGCGGCCAGGGTGTCCGCCGTCTCGCCCGACTGGCTGACGAAGAGCGCCCAGCTTTTCGGCGAAAGCGGCGGCTCACGATAGCGGAACTCGGAGGCCACGTCGAGGTCGCAGGGCAGGCCGGCCAGCCCCTCGAACCAGTAGCGGGCGACATGGGCGGCATAGAAGGCGGTGCCGCAGCCGACCAGCACCAGCCGGTCCACGTCGCGGAAATCCAGCGCCTCGGGCAGCACGATCCGGTCACCCTTGATGTAGTGGTTCAGCGCGTCGCCCAGCACCACCGGCTGCTCGGCGATCTCCTTGGCCATGAAATGCCGGTAGCCGGCCTTGTCGATCTGGGTCGCGCCCACGTCGATCTGCTGGATCTCGCGATTGGCGGGGCGGCCTTCGGCGTCGAAGATCTCGGCCCCCGCGCGGCGGATGATGGCGTGGTCGCCGTCTTCCAGATAGGTGATGCGGTCGGTGAAGGGCGCCAGCGCCACCGCGTCCGAGCCAAGGAACATCTCGCCCGTGCCATGGCCCACTGCCAGCGGGCTGCCCTTGCGGGCGGCGATCATCAGGTCGGGCTCGCCCTCGAACAGGAAGGCCAGCGCAAAGGCGCCGTGCAGGCGCGCCAGCGTGGCCCGCGCCGCCTCGACGGGCGCAAGGCCCTGGTCCATGTGCCAGGCGGTCAGCAGCGCCACGGTCTCGGTATCGGTCTGCGATTCCGGCTGCATCCCCAGCCGCGTGACCTCGTCGCGCAGCTCGCGGAAGTTCTCGATGATGCCGTTATGGACCACGGCGACCGGGCCGCGGCGATGGGGATGGGCGTTGGCCTCGGTCGCGGCGCCATGGGTGGCCCAGCGGGTATGGCCGATGCCGGCATGCCCGGTCAGCGGCTCATGCACCAGCCGGTCGGACAGGTTCACCAGCTTGCCTACGGCGCGGCGGCGGTCCAGCCGCCCCGAGGCGTCCACGGTCGCCACGCCGGCGCTGTCATAGCCGCGGTATTCCAGCCGTTTCAGCGCCTCGACCAGTTGGGGCGAAACCTCGTGATCGCCCAGGATTCCGATGATGCCGCACATGTCAGTTCCCCTTTTTCTGGCGCAAGGCCTGCATCAGCCGCGTGGCGAGGCCCGGCTTCACCACCTGCTTGGCGCGTCCCAGCGCCAGCGCGTCGTCCGGCACGTCCTGGGTGATGACCGAGCCCGAGCCGGTCATCGCCCGCGCCCCCACCCGGACCGGAGCCACCAGCATGGTGTCCGAGCCGATGAAGGCATGGGCGCCGATCTCGGTCCGATGCTTGCCGACGCCGTCGTAATTGCAAGTCACGGTGCCGGCGCCGATATTCGTCGCCTCGCCGACATGGGCATCGCCCAGATAGGTCAGGTGGCCGACCTTGACGCCTTCGTCCAGCACCGAATTCTTGATCTCGACGAAATTGCCGACATGCACGTCGCCGCCCAGTTCCGCGCCGGGGCGCAGCCGGGCAAAGGGGCCGACCGTGGCGCCGGCGCTGACATGGCAGCCCTCCAGGTGGCAGAAGGGCAGGATCTCGGCGCCGCTTTCCACGGTCACGCCGGGGCCGAAGACCACGTTCTGCCCGATCACCGCGTCGCGGCCGATGCAGGTGTCCAGCGCGAACCAGACCGTCGCGGGGTCGCTCAGCGTCACGCCGTCCTCCAGCGCCTGGGCGCGGGCGCGGGCCTGGAAGGCGGCCTCGGCCTGCGCCAGTTCGGCGCGGGTGTTGATGCCCAGCGTCTCGGCTTCGTCGCAGGTCACGACCTCGACCCGGTGGCCGGCGGCGCGGGCCAGTCCGGGGATGTCGGTCAGGTAATATTCGCCCGCCGCATTGCGGTTGCCGATCCGGGGCAGGAATTCGCGCAGCAAGGCCGCATCCGCCGCCAGCACGCCGGAATTGACCAGGCGGATCGCCCGCGTCGCCTCGTCGGCATCCTTGTATTCGACGATCCGCTCCAGCCCCTCGGGGCCGGTGACGAGGCGGCCGTAGCGGCCGGGGTCGGCAGCCTCGAAGCCCAGCACCACCACATCGGCGGGATGGGCGGCAAGGCTTGCCAGCGTTTCCTGCCCGATGAAGGGGGTGTCGCCGTAAAGCACGATCACCCGGCCCTCGAAGCCCTCCAGCGCCGGCAGGGCCTGGCTGACGGCATGGGCGGTGCCCAGCTGTTCCTGCTGCAGGGCGATCTGCGCCTCGGGGTCGAGCTTGGCCACGGCCTTGGCCACCGCCTCGGCGCCATGGCCGGCGACGACGACCACCGCCTCGGGTTCCAGCGTCCGGCCGGCGGCAAGCGCATGGGCGACCAGCGGCAGGCCGCCCAGCCGGTGCAGCACCTTGGGCAGGTCCGACTGCATGCGGCTGCCCTGTCCGGCGGCCAGCACGATCAGCGCGACGGGTTTCTCGGTCATCTCTGCCCTCTTGCCTGTTCCTTATCCTTGCCGGGCGTTCTACCTAGAGGGCGGCAGCCGGGAAAGACCCCGGCAGATCAAACATCTTGACGGAAGGTTACAGCATGGCGGGAACGGTGGTCTTCGATCTGGACGGCACGCTGGCCGATACCTCGGGCGACCTGATCGCGGCGGCCAATGCCTGCTTTGCGGCGCGCGGCCTGGGCGCGCTGCTGGACCCGGTCGAGGATGCGCTGATCGCCTTCCACGGCGGCCGGGCCATGCTGCGCGCCGGCTATGGCCGCCTGCCCGGCGACAGGCTGCTGCCGCCCGGCGCCGAGGACGAGGATTATCCGCGCCTGCTGGCCCATTACGGCGAGGCGATCGCCATCCATACCCGACTTTACCCCGGCGCCGAGGCGGCGCTGGACCGGCTGGCCGCGGCCGGCCACCGGCTTGCGGTCTGCACCAACAAGCCCGAGGCCCTGGCCGAGACATTGCTGCGCGAACTGGGCATCCGCGACCGCTTTGCCGCGATGATCGGCGCCGACACGCTGCCGGTGCGCAAGCCCGACCCGCGACCCTATGCCGCAGCGGTCGAGGCCGCGGGCGGCATGGTGGCGCAATCCTTCCTGGTCGGCGACACCGAGACCGACCGCAGGACCGCCGCCGCCGCCGGCGTGCGGGTGGCCCTGGTCGCCTTCGGCCCCGAGGGCGAGGCGCTGCGCCGGCTGGCGCCCGAGGCGATGCTGGCGCATTTCGACGACCTGCCGGGGCTGGCCGCCGATTGGCTGGGCTGAGCCGGGATCGAAGGGGGCTGCAAAGACCCCCCGGTCCAGGGCTCTATTCCGCCTCGTCGGCGGATTTGGCGTTGAGTTGGCCGTAGTTCTGCGCGCCGATCTCTTCGTAGAGGCCCAGCTGGGTTTCGAGGAAGTCGATATGCCCCTCTTCGTCGGTCAGCAGCGAATCGAACAGGTTCTTGCTGACGTAATCCCCGACCTTGTCGCAATATTCCCGCGCCTCGATGTAAAGCGTGCGGGCGTCGTATTCGGCCGCCAGGTCGGATTCCAGCGTTTCCTTGAGGTTCTGGCCGATCCGCAGGGGATCCAGCTTTTGCAGGTTCGGATGGCCTTCCAGGAAGATGATTCGCTGGATCAGGCGGTCCGCATGATGCATTTCCTCGATGGATTCGCCGCGGGACTTGTCGGCGATCTTGCCGTAACCCCAGTCCTCTTGCAGGCGATAATGCAACCAGTACTGGCTGACCGCGGTGAGTTCAGACCGTAGCGCTGCGTTGAGATACTCGATGACCTTTGCGTCGCCCTTCATGGCTTACCCCTGTGCGGTTGGCTTTCAGCCCCCGCAGGATCGGGGGCACAGCCAGATTATCGCATCCGCGCATGGTGTCCAGAAACAATGGCATACAGCCCCCGCAATCGGCCCGCTTGCCGAGTGCGTGGTAGATCTTGCCAGGGGTGATGATCGTCTCGGGGTCGGCGGCACGCATCCAGTCAATCGCGGCCTTGATGTCGTGGTCGGAAATCTGGGTGCAGTGGCAGACGATCATTTACTCACCTCGGTTGGCCAAAACTTACTCATTCCCTCGGATAAGTAAAGCCCGAGTTTTTCACTTTGTGATGACCGCCTGCCTTGACGCCCCTCGGCGGCCCGGACAGAACCTAAGCCCATGAAGCTGGACGATTTCGACTTTCACCTGCCCGAGGGGCTGATCGCGACCCGCCCGGCGCGGCCGCGCACCGCCGCGCGGCTGCTGCTGGCCCAGGGCGATTCGATTCGCGACCTGCACGTGCGCGACCTTGCCGACCTGCTGGGGCCGGGCGACCTGCTGGTGCTGAACGACACCAAGGTCATCCCGGCGCGGCTGACCGGAACCCGCGCGCGCCCGACCCCGCAGGGCGAGGCGGTGGCGAAGGTCGAGGTCACGCTGCTGGAGCCCGCGGCCGATGGCTGGAAGGCGCTGGCCAAGCCGCTGCGCAAGCTGAAGCCCGGCGAGGTGATCCGTTTTGGCGAGGCGCTGTCGGCCGAGGTGGCCGGGATTTCCGAAGGCGAGCTGACCCTGCGCTTCGACGCGACGGGCGCGGCGTTCGACGCCGCGCTGGCCCAGGTCGGCGCCATGCCGCTGCCGCCCTATATCGCCGCGCTGCGCGCCCCGGACGATGCCGACCGCCAGGATTACCAGACCGTCTGGGCGCGGCGCTCGGGCGCCGTTGCCGCGCCGACCGCCAGCCTGCATTTCGACGACGCCCTGCTTGGTCAGCTGGCGGCGCGCGGCGTGCGCTTCGCCCATGTCACCCTGCATGTCGGCGCCGGCACCTTCCTGCCGGTCAAGGTCGAGGACGTGACGACGCACAAGATGCACGGCGAATGGGGCGAGGTCACGCCCGAGGCGGCCGCCGCGATCAACGCCACCCGCGCCCAGGGCGGGCGGGTGATCCCGGTCGGCACCACGGCGCTGCGGCTGATCGAATCGGCCGCCGACCAGGACGGAATCGTGCATCCGTTCCAGGGCGTTACCGAAATCTTCATCTATCCCGGCTATCGCTTTCGCGTGACGGATGCGCTGATGACCAATTTCCACTTGCCGAAATCGACGCTGCTGATGCTGGTCAGCGCCCTGATGGGCCAGGACCGCATCCGCGGCATCTATCATCACGCGGTGGAATCGGGCTATCGCTTCTTCAGCTATGGCGACGCCTCCCTGCTGATTCCGAAGGATCCGTGATGCTGACCGTCCTGCGCACCACCTGGCCGCTGCTTCTGGGCATCCTGCTCTTGATGGTCGGGAACGGGATGCAGGGCACGCTGCTGGGCATCCGCGGCAAGATCGAGAACATCTCGACCACCCAGATGTCGGTGGTGATGGCCGCCTATTTCGGCGGCTTCCTGCTGGGTTCGCGCGTGGTGCCCGAACTGATCCGCAAGGTCGGCCATGTCCGGGTCTTCGCCGCGCTCGGCTCGCTGATCTCGTCGGTGCTGATCCTCTATGCCGCGGCGCCGCACTGGATCGCCTGGGCGCTGATGCGGCTGCTGATCGGCTTCTGCTTCTCGGGGGTCTACATCACCGCGGAAAGCTGGCTGAACGCCGGCACCACCAACGAGAACCGCGGCCAGGCCATGTCGGCCTATATGATCATGCAGATGCTGGGCATCATCACGGCGCAGTTCCTAATGAACACGGCCGACCCGGCGGGCTACCTGCTGTTCGTGATCCCCTCGGTGCTGGTCAGCTTCTCCTTCCTGCCGATCCTGCTTTCGACCCAGCCCGCGCCGCAATTCTCGACGCTGAAGCGGATGAGCTTCGGCAGCCTGTTCCGCGCCTCGCCGCTGGGCTGCATCGGCATCTTCCTGATGGGCGGGGTGTTCTCGGCGCTCTTCGGCATGGCCTCGGTCTGGGGCTCGACCAAGGGGCTCTCGGTGCGCGAGATCTCGGCCTTCGTGGCGGCGATCTATGCCGGCGGGCTCTTGCTGCAATATCCGATCGGCTGGCTTTCGGACCACGGCGACCGGCGCTTCATCGTGCTGGGCCTGTCGGTGCTGGGCGCGGTGGTCAGCCTGGCCACGGTGACGCTGCAACCGGGGATCTGGGGCCTGCTGCTGGCCGCAGCGCTGATCGGCGGCGTGGCCAATCCGGTCTATTCGCTGCTTCTGGCCTATACCAACGACTTCCTGGACCAAAGCGACATGGCCGCCGCATCGGCGGGCCTGCTGTTCATCAACGGCGTCGGCGCCATGGCCGGGCCGCTGATCACCGGCTGGCTGATGTCGCTCCTGGGCCCGGATGGGTTCTGGGTCTATATCGGCCTGCTCCTGGCGACGCTGGCCTTCTATGCCGGCTGGCGCCGCACCCGCCGCCCGACCCCGGTCCTGGACCAGAGCTTCGCCGTCATCGCCCCCTCGGCCACCCCCGTCGCGGTCGAGGCGGCGCTGGAAACCGCCAGTTCCGACGACGGCGACAAACCCGCCTGAACGGCTTGCGACCCGCCCCCGGCTCTGCGACCATCGGTCAAAACGGAGGGCAAGGCCATGACCGACACCGCGACACCCGAGGAGATCAACCGCTTCTGGCTCGAGGAGGTCGGCGAGAAGGGCTGGTATGAGCGCTCGGACGCGCTGGACGAAACCGTCCGCCGGCGCTTCCAGCCGGCCTGGGAACGCGCCGCCGACCTGGTGCCCGGCTGGGCCGCCATGCCCGAGGGGATGCTGGCCGGGCTGATCCTGACCGACCAGTTCCCCCGCAACATGTTCCGCGAGGACGCCCGCGCCTTCGCCACCGATCCCCTGGCCCGCAGCCTGGCCCGCGAGGCGGTCGACAGCGGCCTGCACCTGCGCATCGAACCGCCTGCCCGGCAGTTCGTCTACCTGCCTTTCGAACATTCCGAGGATCCGGCCGACCAGGAACGCGCGGTGGCCCTGTTCGCCGAGTTCATGCCGGGCGAGAACCTGCGCCATGCCGAGCTGCACCGCGACACCATCGCGAAATTCGGCCGCTTCCCCTGGCGCAACGCGGCGCTGAACCGCGTGCCCACCCCGGCGGAAATCCGCGTCATGGAGGCCGGCGGCTATGGCGCGCTGGTCGCGGGCAAGCTGTCGCTTGCTGACGTCTGAAAATTGGTTTAACGCTGAACTATCTTTTCTGAGAGGGGGATTCCCATGGCGCAAAGCTTCGACATGGTGGTGATCGGTTCCGGCCCTGGCGGCTATGTCTGCGCCATCCGCGGCGCGCAACTGGGCCTCAAGGTGGCCTGTATCGAGCGCGAGCATCTGGGCGGCATCTGCCTGAACTGGGGCTGCATCCCGACCAAGGCGCTGTTGCGCTCGGCCGAGGTCTTTCACCTCATGCACCGCGCCAAGGAATTCGGCCTTTCCGCCGACAAGATCGGCTATGACCTCAGTGCCGTGGTGCAGCGTTCGCGCGGCGTGGCCAAGCAGCTCGCCGGCGGCGTCGGCCACCTGCTGAAAAAGAACAAGGTCACCGTCATCATGGGCGAGGCCAGCCTGATCGCCCCCGGCAAGATCAGCGTCAAGACCGACAAGGGCGCCGAGGAAGTGACCGCGAAATCCATCGTGCTGGCCACCGGCGCCCGCGCCCGCGAACTGCCGGGGCTGGAACCCGACGGCGACCTGGTCTGGAACTACAAGCACGCCCTGCAGCCGCCGCGCATGCCGAAAAAGCTGCTGGTCATCGGCTCGGGCGCCATCGGCATCGAATTCGCCAGCTTCTTCAATACGCTGGGCGCCGACACCACCGTGGTCGAGGTCATGGACCGCGTGCTGCCGGTCGAGGATGCGGAAATCTCGGCCCTGGCGAAGAAGCAATTCGTCAAGCAGGGCATGAAGATCCTGGAAAAGGCGGCGGTCAAGAAGCTCGACCGCGCAAAGGGCAAGGTCACCGCCCATATCGAGACCGGCGGCAAGACCGAGACGCATGAATTCGACACGGTGATCTCGGCCGTCGGCATCGTCGGCAACGTGGAAAACCTCGGCCTTGAAAAACTGGGCGCCAAGATCGACCGCACCCATGTCGTCACCGACGAATATTGCCGCACCGGCGTCGAGGGGCTCTATGCCATCGGCGACGTGGCCGGCGCGCCCTGGCTCGCCCACAAGGCCAGCCACGAAGGCGTGATGGTGGCGGAACTCATCGCCGGCGGGCACCCGCATCCGATCAAGCCGAACTCGATCCCCGGCTGCACCTATTGCAACCCGCAGGTGGCCTCGGTCGGCCTGACCGAGGAAAAGGCCAAGGCCGCGGGCCATGAGGTCAAGGTCGGCCGCTTCCCCTTCATCGGCAATGGCAAGGCCATCGCTCTGGGCGAGCCCGAGGGCCTGATCAAGACCGTCTTCGACGCCAAGACCGGCGAGTTGCTGGGCGCCCACATGGTCGGCGCGGAAGTGACCGAGCTGATCCAGGGCTATGTCGTCGGCCGCACGCTGGAAACCACCGAGGCCGAGTTGATGGAGACGGTCTTCCCGCACCCGACGCTGTCGGAGATGCTGCACGAGGCCACGCTCTCGGCCTATGGCCGCGCCATCCACTTCTGAAACGGCAAGGGGGCCTCACGGCCCCCTGCTTCTTTCGTGCTCAAGTATCCCACGGGGGTCCGGGGGTGTGAAACCCCCGGCGCGACGGTCACGCCGGCAGCGGCATCCGCGCCTCGATCATCCCGGCATACCAGCTCGACCCGGCCGGGATCGCATTGTCGTCGAAATCATAGGCCGGGTGATGCACCATCGCCGTGTCGCCGTTGCCGACGAAGATATAGGCGCCGGGGCGTTCGTTCAGCATGTAGCTGAAATCCTCGCCGGCCATCAGCGGCTCCATTTCCATGTCCACCGCGCCCGCCACCCGCCGTGCGACCTCGGCCGCGAAACCCGTCGCTTCGGGATGGTTCATCGTCACCGGATAGCCGCGCTCATAGGTGACCTCGGCCATGGCGCCGAAGGCGGCGGCGGTATGGGTGGCGACGCGCCTGATGCCCTCCTCCAACTGGTCGCGCACCTCTGGCGCCAGGCTGCGGGCGGTTCCCTTCAGCTTCACCACCTGCGGGATGACGTTATGCGCGGTCGAATCGCTCTGGACCACGCAGACCGAGACGACGCCGCTCTTCAGCGGATCGACATTGCGCGCGACGACGGACTGCAGCGAGACGATGACCTGCGCCGCGACCAGCATGGTGTCGACCGCCTCATGCGGCTTGGCGGCATGGCCGCCCTTGCCGGTGATGACGATGTCGAACTGGTCGGCGGCCGCCATCATCGCGCCCTCGCGGATGGCGAAGCTGCCCACCGGATAGCCGGGCATGTTGTGCATGCCGTAGAATTCCTGGATGCCCCAGCGCTCGACCAGCCCGTCCCGGACCATGGCGAGGCCGCCCGCGCCCCCCTCTTCGGCGGGCTGGAAGATCACCACGGCGGTGCCGTCGAAATTGCGCGTCTCGGCCAGGTATTTCGCCGCGCCCAGCAGCATGGCGGTATGGCCGTCATGGCCGCAGGCATGCATGACCCCCGGCGTCTTCGAGGCGTATTCCGCCCCGGTCTGCTCGTTGATCGGCAGCGCGTCCATGTCGGCGCGCAGCCCGATCACCCGGCCGCTGGCATTGCTGCGGCCCCGGATGACGCCGACCACGCCGGTGCGGCCGACGCCCTCGGCGACCTCGTCCAGGCCGAAGCTGCGCAGCAGCTCGGCCACGCGGCCGGCGGTGCGGTGGACCTGGTAGTCGAGTTCGGGGTTCTGGTGAAAGTCGCGGCGCCAGGCGGTGATCTCGGGCAGCAATTCGGCAAAGCGGTTCTTGACGGGCATGGACGATCTCCTTCGGCCCGCAGGTTACGCCTTTCGCCAAGCGCCGCAAGGCCGTGCGGGCGCCCGCGCCCCGCGCGCGCCGGGGAGGAAACGAAAAAAAACCCCGGCACCTGCCGGGGTTTTCGCCATGACGGCCATATCCGGGGGGTGACGGCCGGAGAGCCGGCCGCCCCGTTCAGAACTTCGCCCGCAGCGTCAGCTCGGCGCTGCGTTCGTCGCCATAGACCACGGTGTCGTAGAAGCCGGTCGTGGCATAGTATTTCTCGTTGAGGATGTTGTTCACGCTGAGCGTCAGCTCGGTCCTGTCCGTCACCTGGTAAGAGGCGTTCAGGTCGAAGACGGCATAGGAACCCTGATGCACGTTGACGTTGACATCCGTGTCGAAATCCATGCTGTCGGTGCCGCTTTGCCAGCGCATCGCCCCGCCCACCGTCAGCTTGTCGTCGAACATGCCCGCCAGCCGATAGTCGGTCGCCAGCTTCAGCGTATGCTTGGGCTGGTCGGCGGCGAAGCGGTTGCCGTCCTTGTCCTTCGAGGTGCGGAAGGTATAGCCGGCCGAGACGTTCCAGCGGTCGTTGATCGCCCCCGCCGCCTCAAGCTCGAAGCCGCGGGTGGTGGTGCCGTCGATGCTTTCGTAGACGCTGCGGTTTTCGTCGGGAATCCAGGTGACGTATCTGGCCACATCCTTCTGGTCGGTCTGGAAGATCGCGGCCGAGGCGTAAAGCGCGCCATTCATCAGGTCGCCCTTGACGCCCAGTTCATAATTCCAGCCATAGGTCGGCGGCAGATACTGGCGGTCGGCATCCTGCGCCAGTTGCGGCTGGTAGATGCTGGTGACGCTGCCATAGGCGGTGTAGGTCGGGTTAATGTCATAGGTGAAGCCCAGATAGGGCGTTACCTCGCCCGAGAACTTGTAGCTGGCCGTGGGCGGGCCGCCTGCGCCCTCTTGCCCGTCCCACCAGTTCACCCGCGCCCCGGCGATCACCTTGAACCGGTCGGTCACGCTGAACTGGCCGGTGCCGTAGACGGCATATTGCCGGGCCTCGCTGTCCGAGAAGTAGTCCGGCTCGCTCAGCAGCGTGGGCGCAGGATAGCGGCCGTCCAGCCTGTAGATGTTGACCGGGAAATCCTCGCCCGTTCCATAACCGTAATAATGGCCTTCGCCTTTTGAGGCCATGGCGCCCAGCACGAACTGATGTTCGCGTCCGAAGGCCCGGAAATCGCCGTTCAGCACCGCATTCAGGTTGGTCTGCTTGTAGCCGCCGGCATAGCGGGTGCCGTAGCCTTCCAGCCCGTCGCCGGTTTCGCGGTCGGGCGGGAAGACATAGTTGCCCTCTGCATCCCGGCCCAGGTGAATCCAGGCCAGCGTCGAATCCATGTCGTTCTTGACATGGGTCAGGACCACCCGGCCGGTCCAGCCGTTCTGGAACACATGCTCCAGCGAGCCGAAGATCTCGGTCCGCTCGGTATCGACATAGCTCCAGTCCTGCCCGGTGCTGGACCCCCATGGCCAGTCGATCAGACCGCCATCGGCATAGAAGGGCTGCAATCCGCCCCAGGTCACGTTGTCGGCCTCGGTCTTCTGGTAGCTGATGCCGGTGCTGAGGGTGGTGTCGTCGCCCAGATCGACGTCCAGCGCGCCGAACAGGACATATTTGTCCTTGTGGTAGCGGTCGAGCGAACCGTCGCGGCTGTCTATCACGCTGACCAGCCGGCCGCGCACCGTGCCCAATTCGTTCAGCGGCCCGGACACGTCCGATTCAACCCGCGCGCCCTTGGGATGGGCCAGCGAGACGGCGGCCTGGTTCTGGAACGCCTCGGTCGGGCGCTTGCGGATGAAGTTGATCGCGGCGCCCGGCTCGCCCGCGCCCTGCATCAGCCCGGTGGCGCCGCGCACTATTTCGACATGGTCGTAAAGCGCCATGTCGGCATTGTTGTCGCCGAACTGCCAGATACCATCGCGCGGGATGGGCACGCCGTCATATTGATAGGCATCGACATTGAAGCCGCGCGAATAGTAGTTGATGCGGTCGCTTTCGAACGCCTGCACGGTGATGCCGGTCGCCGCGTCCATCGTCTCGGCGACGGTGGTGATGTTGCGGTCCTTCATCTGCGCGTCGGTGATGACGCTGGTGGATTGCGGCGTCTCCTTCTGGCTCAGCACCAGGCCGGTGGCCGAGCGCATCCATTCCGTGGTCCAGCTTTCGGTGCCCTCGGTCTGGGTGCCGGGGGCGGCGGTGATCGTCACCTCGTCCAGGGTGACGGTGCCGGCGGTGCCTTCCTCGGTCTCTTGCGCCATGGCCGGGCTGGCCAGAAGCGCCAGGATGCCGGCGGAAAGCGCCGTCGTCAGCCGCGCATGCGCGGCGAAGGGGATCAGGGGTCGATGTGTCATGGCAAGCCATCCGATAGGGTTCGGGTGCTGACTGGCGCATGGCTGGCTGATATGCCCGCTATTCCCGCCGCGAGGGCCGGCGATCAAGCAGAGTCGGCGGCCGGCAAGGGCTTGTGCCGGCTTGTGACAATCCCGCAACAGGGCGTTCAACCAGGCGTTGCCGGCCCGGCCGGCACCAGATGGCTCCATCTCGCGATGGACCGGGGCGGCGGCAGGTGTCCGGCGGGATGGATCGGCGAGGGGATGGGCCGCGATCAGCCGCCGGCTATGGGGGTGCTGCGGGTTCTTGAAGACCTGCCGGCGGCTGTTGGTCTTGACGAAGCGGCCCAGATGCGCGGTGGCCCCTGTCGGCGACGGGTTGCGCGAGGCCATGGACCCGCGGATCCGGGGGCGTTCACGGCGCGGTCGCAGGAGTATTTGGGGAACAGAGAAGCACCCGCCTAGCGCCTGTGAACGGGTATTTGGGAAACGGTGAAAGCCGTCAGAGCGCGCGCGCGAGCGTCGGCAGTTCCGAGCGCGGCAGGATCAGCAGCATCGGGCCCTCGCATTCCAGCGTGACCGGGCCCGTGGCCTCGTTCGAGGTGCCGCTGAGGCCGGTGGGGGCGAAGGCGAGCCCGTCGAGGGGCCATTTGAGCCCGGAGGAGCGGCCGCTGGCCGGGGCCATCGCGAAGAGCGAGACCCGCGTGCCGGGCGCGAGGTCCAGCGCGAGGCGCGGGGGCGCGAGCGTGATCACGTCCTCGCCGGCGACCAGCAGGCAGGGCGGGCCGATGCGTCGGGCGATAACGCCGAGGGCCGACAGGAAATGGTCGTGGCGCGCGCCAGAGAAGCCGAGCGCGACGACGAAGGGCACGTCGAGGTTGGACAGGCATTTCTCGAAATCGGTGCTGTCCTGTTCGGCGATGGGGTGCTGGTTCGCCAGGGGGATCTCGGACCGGGCGCGGGCCGAGATGCTGTCGAAATCGCCCCAGACTGCCGCCGGCATCAGCCCGTGGCTGAGCGCGGTATCGGCGCCGCTGTCGGCGGCGGCCACCACCGGCGCGAGCCGCAGCGCCAGGTCGAGGTCGGCGCGGCCGACCGGCGCCCCGCCGATCAGCGTGACCGGGCGGGCGCTGCTGAGCCTCATTCGCCCTTGCCGATGCCGGTGAAGACCTTGCGGAAGGGCAGGGCCCAGAGGATGCCCAGGGCGACATAGACCGCAAGCTCGACCAGGATCGGCTGGCGGCCCCAGGTGCGGTCCATCCAGTTCACCAGGCTCACCGCCACCACGATATAGAGCGGCAGCCCGACCAGCAGGATCACCAGCGACCAGCGTTTGCGCGTCTTGAGGTCCATGTCCTCTCCGGGTCAGTCCGCGAAGGGGTCGGTCACGAGGATGGTATCGTCGCGCTCGGGCGAGGTCGAGAGCAGCGCGACGGGGCACTGGATCAGCTCTTCGATGCGGCGGACGTATTTGATCGCATTGGCGGGCAGGTCGGCCCAGCTGCGCGCGCCCTGCGTCGATTCCTGCCAGCCCTCCATCTCCTCGTAGACGGGGGTCGCCCTGGCCTGTAGCGAGGCGGCGGTGGGCAGGTGGTCGTAATGCTGGCCGTCCACCTGATAGCCGGTGCAGATCTTGAGCGTCTGGAACCCGTCCAGCACGTCGAGCTTGGTCAGCGCGATCCCGTCCACGCCGGAAATGGCGCAGGTCTGGCGCACCAGCACCGCGTCGAACCAGCCGCAGCGGCGCTTGCGCCCGGTGACGGTGCCGAATTCATGGCCGCGCTCGCCCAGGCGCTGGCCGTCGGCATCGTCGAGCTCGGTCGGGAACGGGCCTTCGCCGACGCGGGTGGTATAGGCCTTGACGATGCCCAGCACGAAGCCGATCGCCGAGGGGCCGAGCCCGGTGCCGCTGGCCGCCATGCCCGACATGGTGGTCGAGCTGGTCACATAGGGGTAGGTGCCGAAGTCGATGTCCAGCAGGCTGCCCTGCGCGCCCTCGAACAGGATGCGCTTGCCGGCCTTGCGGTAGTCGTTCATCACCTTCCACACCGGCTGGGCGTATTGCAGCAGCTTCGGCGCGATCTCCAGCAGCTTTGCGCGCAGTTCCGCCCGGTCGATGGGCGCGGCGTCCAGGCCCTGGCGCAGCGCGTCGTGATGGGCCAGCAGGCGGTCGAGGCGCGAATCCAGCGTCTCTTCGTCGCCCAGGTCGGCGACGCGGATGGTGCGGCGGCCGACCTTGTCCTCATAGGCCGGGCCGATGCCGCGGCCGGTGGTGCCGATCTTGCTGGCGCCCGCGGCCTCTTCGCGCAGCTTGTCGAGATCCTGGTGCAGCGGCAGGATCAGCGGCGTATTCTCGGCGATCATCAGGTTCGCCGGGCTGATCTCGACCCCCTGCGCGGCGAGCTTGTCGATTTCCGAAAACAGCGCCCAGGGGTCCAGCACCACGCCATTGCCGATGACCGCCATCTTGCCCTTGCGCACGATGCCCGAGGGCAGCAGCGACAGCTTGAAGACCTGGTTGCCGATGACCAGCGTGTGGCCGGCGTTGTGGCCGCCCTGGAAGCGCGCGATCACATCGGCGCGTTCCGACAGCCAGTCGACGATCTTGCCCTTGCCTTCGTCGCCCCATTGCGCGCCGACGACCACCACATTGGCCATTGTGCTTACCCCTTGCGGTCATGAATGCCGCGAACCGTATAATGGCCGAAGCCCTTGGGGGAAAGCGCATTCCGTTCGGCCGACGGATTCCGCCGGGGCCGCCCTGGGTCTGGCGCAGACCTAGCGCCGGGCGGCGCCGGCCATGCCGGGCCGACCGCCTTTGCGTCGCGCGGCCGGCCACGCTCATGCTGCAATGCAGCGTTGCAAAAGATGCCATGGCGGGCTGGGCGAAACCGCCCTAGATTGAACGGCAGGGGAGGAAACCATTCGCCAATACCGAAAGGGTTTCCCATGGCTATCATTGCAAGCAATCGTCCTCGGATCAGTCTCGCGGCGCTGTATTCCGGCTTTCGCGACTGGCTGGCGCGCGGGACCGAGGCCTATATCCGCCAGCAGTCGCGCCGCGCCGAGATCGAGGTGCTGAAGGCGAAATCCGACGCCGAACTGGCCAAGATGGGCCTGACCCGCGACCGGATCGTGCAATACGTCTTCAGCGACCGCATCTGGTTCTGACCGGCGCGGGCGCGACCAGGCGCCCGGCGGGTTGATCCCTTCGATTCGCCCTGCTGGCGGAATTACCCCTCGCGCCAGCAGGGTTGCAGGTCGCCCGGCCGCGGGCTTGCCGCATGGACGCCGCGCGCGATGGCGCGGGCCAGCGTGCAGGCGGCGGCATGGCCCAGCAGGAACGGCGACAGCGCCGGATCGGGCAGGGGCCTGGCCCCCGTCGAGACGGCAAAGACCAGGTCGCCGTCGAAGGGCGTGTGGCTGGGCACGATGGCGCGGGCCATGCCGTCCTGCGCCGCCGTCGCCAGCCGCGTCAGCCCGGCCTTGTCGAGCGCCGCATCGGTGGCGACGATGGCGATGGTCGTGGCCTCGCCCAGCCGTTTCGCCGGGCTTGGCTCATGGCCGGCCGGGTAGGGGCCGGCAAGGCCCAGCCCGCCGAATTCGTCCCCCAGCTCCCAGGGCGCGGCCCAGAACTGCCGGGACTCGCCGGCCGTCACCGATCCCAGCGCGTTCACCACCACCAGCGCGCCGACGGTGATGCCGCCCTCCAGCACTGCCGAGGCCGAGCCGAGCCCGCCCTTCCAGCGATGCGTCATCGCGCCGGTGCCCGCGCCGTCGCTGCCTAGGGCGAAATCGGCCCCGGCGGCCTCCAGCGCCGCACGGCCCAGTCCGGGATAGGGGTTGACGCCCCAATCCTTGTCGCCGCCGTTCAGCAGGTCGAAGACGATGGCGCCGGGCACGATGGGCACCCGCACCGGCCCGATCTCGAAGCCGCGGCCCATGGCGCGCAACCCGTCCGAGACACCGTCGCAGGCGGCCAGGCCAAAGGCCGAGCCGCCCGACAGCACCAGCGCGTCCACCCCCTGCACCAGCTTGTCGGGGGCCAGCAGCTCGGTCTCGCGCGTGCCGGGGGCGCCGCCCATGACGTTGAAGCCGCAGGCGAAGGGCGCCTCGCCAAGCAGCACCGTCGCACCCGAGCGCAGGGCGTCGTCGCGGTCATTGCCGACCCGCAGGCCGGCGACATCGGTGATCAGGTTTCGCGGTCCGGGACGCATCGGGGTCTCCTGCGAGGGGGATCGACCTGCAATCTGCACGACGCGCGCCCCCGGCCGCAACCCGCGCCCGCATTCCGGCGTTGCACGGTCGGACCGCCGCGCCTACCTAATGCGGCAGGACATGCGAAAGGACTGCACCATGAGCGCCCCCATCCACAGGATCTTCGGCCGGCCGCTGGATGCCGAAATGCCGAAAGGCTATGACCAGGCGATCTTCGGCATGGGCTGTTACTGGGGCGTCGAGCGGCTGTTCTGGCAGCAGGAGGGCGTCTGGCTGACCGAGGTCGGCTTTGCCGGCGGCACGGCCGAGAACCCGAGCTACAAGCAGGTCTGCGCCGGCGGCACCGGCCATGCCGAGGTGGTGCGCGTGGTCTATGACAGCTCGCGCGTCAGCTATGAGCGGCTGTTGCAGATCTTCTGGGAAAACCACGACCCGACCCAGGGCAACCGCCAGGGCAACGACGTGGGTTCGCAATACCGCTCGCTCATCATGGTGTTCAACGACAGCCAGAAGGCGGCGGCGGAACTGTCCAAGGCCGATTACGGCAACCGGCTGGCGGTGCAGGGCTATCCCGACATCACCACGCAGATCATCCCCGCCGGTCCCTTCTGGCGGGCCGAGGACGACCACCAGCAATATCTGGACCGCTATCCGAATGGCTATTGCGGCTTGCGCGGCACGGGTGTCAAAGCCCCGCTGACCGATACAGCCGAGGGATATTGAATGGCGACCTGGACCGCGCTGACCCATACCAAAGGCCGCGAGGCGGCCGAGGCGCTTGCCGAGGCGGGCGAGGATCTGACCCCCGAGCCCGTCGGCAGCGGCGTCTTCGAGATCGAGGATGGCTCGGACCGCTGGGAGGTGGGGCTTTACTTCACCGAGGCCCCGGACGAGGTGGGGCTGGCGCTGCTGGCCGCCGCCTGGGACGCGCCGCCCTTCGCGGTCTCGGAACTGCCCGAGGTGGACTGGGTCGCCCATGTCCGGCGCGAACTCACCCCGGTCGAGGCCGGGCGCTTCTTCGTCCATGGCGGCCATGACGCCGACAAGGTGCCCGAGGGCGCCGAGGCGCTGCTGATCGAGGCGGCCATGGCCTTTGGCACCGGCCATCACGCCACGACCAAGGGCTGCCTGCTGGCGCTGGACCGCATGATCGCCGAGGGCGCCGCGCCGCGGCGCATCGTCGATGTCGGCTGCGGCACGGCGGTCCTGGCCATGGCGGCGGCGCGGGCGTTCCCGGTGATCGTGCTGGCCGGCGACATCGACCCGCAGGCAGTGGACGTGGCCCGCGCCAATGTCATCGCCAACGGGCTGGACGGGCGCGTCGAATGCGTCGAGGCGGTGGGCTTCGACCATCCGCTGATCGAGAATGCGGCGCCCTTCGACCTGGTCTTTGCCAATATCCTGAAGCAGCCGCTGATCGACCTGGTGCCGGACATGGCGCGCCATGTCGCGCCGGGCGGCAGGGCGATCCTGTCGGGCATCCTCGCCACCCAGGCGGATGAGGTGATCGCGGCCTATGCGGCGGGCGGGTTGGCGCTGGAGCGGCGCGACGACCTGGGCGAATGGTCCACCTTGGTCGTCCGGCGCGGCTGATCGCCGCAAGCGCCCCGCCGAAAATACTGAAGGCGGCCTTGCGGGGCCGCCTGTTCGTCTTGCCCATCCGGGCCGGGAAAGGGCCTGCGGGCTTGCCGCAGCCGTTTTCGCGTCTTCAACCGCTGCTTAGCGGGCGCGCGCAATCCGTTCGATATCGCCGCGGCACAGACCGATATCGTCCAGCTCGCGATCCGAAAGACGGCTCAGCGCGTTCCGGGTCACCCGCGCATCGTTCCAGGCCGACAGCGTCGCCCAGATTTTCGAGCCAATACCGATAGAGCCCGCCCCGCCATGGATGCGGTTCGTGTCAATCGCCGACATAGTTTTTCACCTTGAGATCATTGCCCGCTCATCGGGCGCTTCGTTGATGCATCAGCATATAGGCCGGGCAGTTTGCGAAAACCACGGACAAACCGGCATCTCTGCCATGCAGCTTGTGCATAAGAGACCGGAATTCCTGACTTTTTGCGGCAAGGGCCTGGAAATCATGCTGCGGTGCAATATTCTACCGCGGGCAGGCGGTTTCCAGCGGGAAGATTGCGCGTTTCAGACCGGATCGTTCAGCGCCAGTCGCCCAGGGCCGACTGCCAAAGCGCCAGTGACGCGACGGCAGCCGTATCGGCGCGCAGGATTCGCGGCCCCAGGGCGACGGGCGTGACGCAATCCATCGCCGAAAGCCGCCTGCGCTCCGATTCGGACCAGCCGCCCTCGGGGCCGATGAGAATCGCCCAGGGGCCGCGCGGCAGGCCGGACAGCACCTGCGCCGGCCCTGCCAGCGCCTCGTCCGCCCACAGGATGCGCCGCCCGGCGTCCCAGCCGTCCAGCAGCCGCGACAGCGGCACCAGGTCGCAGACCTCGGGGACATAGGTGCCGCCGCATTGCTCGGCCGCCTCGACGGCATGGGCTTGCAGGCGGTCCTGGCGGATGCGTTCCGAATTGGTGTGGTCGGTCTGCACCGGCAGGATGCGGGCGGCGCCCATCTCGGCCGCCTTTTCCACGATGAAATCGGTGCGCGCCTTCTTGATCGGGGCAAAGACCAGCCACAGGTCGGGCGGGTTCAGCTGCGGCGCGGTTTGCCGCAGCGCCTCCAGCGCGCCGCCGCGCTTGGCGATGCGTTCGATCCGCGCCAGCCATTCGCCGTCGCGGCCGTTGAAGACCAGGATCTCGTCCCCCGCGGCCTGCCGCATGACCGAGGAAAGGTAATGCGCCTGGTCGGGATTCAGCTCGACGCCTTGTCCCTCGGCCAGCGGGTGATCTATGAACAGTCTGATTTTCGCCATGATGGGGCGCAGCCTAATGCAGACCGACCGTCAGACGCCAGAGGGGCAGACGCCAGAGGGCCCAAGCACCGTCGCCGACGCGCCGCCCGACAATTGGGTGGACCGCCATGCGCCGCCGGACTGGAGGCCGTGGCTGCGCCTGTCGCGCGCCGACCGGCCGATCGGCACCTGGCTTTTGCTGCTGCCCTGCTGGTGGGGCATCGGGCTGGCGATGATCGCCGACGGGCCGGAATGGCGCGACCTGTGGATCGCCGTGGCCTGCGGTGTGGGCGCGGTGCTGATGCGCGGCGCCGGCTGCACCTGGAACGACATCACCGACCGCGACATCGACGACAAGGTGGCGCGCACGCGCTCGCGCCCGATCCCCTCGGGGCAGGTGACGGTCAGGGGGGCGCTGGTCTGGCTGGTGGCGCAGTCGCTGGCCGGCCTTGCCATCCTGCTGACGCTGGGGGGTGCGGCCATCGCGCTGGGCGTGGCCTCGCTGGCGCTGGTGGCGGTCTATCCCTTTGCCAAGCGCTTCACCTGGTGGCCGCAGGTCTTCTTGGGCCTGGCCTTCAACTGGGGCGCGCTGCTGGCCTGGGCGGCGCATACCGGCAACCTGGCCCCGGCGCCGGTGCTGGCCTATCTGTCGGGCATCGCCTGGACGATCTTCTACGACACCATCTATGCCCACCAGGATGCCGAGGACGACGCGCTGATCGGCGTCAAGTCCACCGCCCGGCTGTTTGGCGCCGACACGCCGCGCTGGCTGGCGGGCTTCGGCACCGCCTCGGTGCTGCTTCTGGGGCTGGCGGTGATGGCGGCCGCGCCCCAGGGGCTGGGCCTGACCTTCGGCCTGCTGGGCGTGGTCGGTTTTGCCGCGCATCTGGCCTGGCAGCTGTGGCGTTTCGACATGACCGACAGCGCCGGCTGCCTGCGGCTGTTTCGCAGCAACCGCGACGCCGGGCTGGTGGTTGCGCTGTTTCTTGCCTTGGCGGGGCTGGTCTGATTGCGAAAACCCGGCGCAGGGTTTACATGCGGCGGGTCGGTAACAGTCCCAAGGTTCCCCGGATGGCTCATCCCCAGCGGCAAGCGCGTCGTGGCCCTGTTCTTGTCGCCAGCCTGATCGCCCTTGCGGCGGCCGCCGGCCTGTCGTTCCTGGGCGCCCGCGCGGCCGCGGATTTCATCCAGACCCGCTCGGCCCAGGATCTGCGCGCCGCCCTGGCTGATTACGAATGGGTAGAGGTCAGCACCGACGGCCTGCAGGTGCGGCTGGAGGGCATCGCGCCCGACGAGGTGCAGCGTTTCCGCGCCCGCGCGCGCGCCGAAACCGTGGTCGATGCCGGCCGGGTGATCGACCGGATGCAGGTCGCCGCCGCCGCCGAACTGGCCACCCCCGCCTTCGAGATCGAGCTTTTGCGCAACGACCGGGGCGTTTCGATCATCGGCCTGGTCCCGGCGACGCTGGACCGCGCCGCACTGGTCGAGCGACTGAAGCGCCAGACCGGCGTAGCCCAGGTCTCGGACCTGATGGAAAGCGCCGACTACCCGGTTCCCGAGGCTTGGGAGGATGCCTTTGCCCTCGGCCTCAGGGCCGCGCAGCTGGCCAGGCGGGCCAAGATCTCGATCGCGGCCGGGGCGGTCTCGGTCCGCGCCATCGCCGACAGCCCGCGCGAGAAACGCGACCTGGAGATGGCGCTGAACCGCGCCAGGCCGGCCTCGGTGACGCTGACCGCCGACATCACCGCGCCGCGGCCGGTGATCGCGCCCTTTACCCTGCGCTTCGTCAAGGACGGCGCGGGCGCCCGCTTCGACGCCTGCGCCGCCGACACCGAAAGCGCGCGCGACCGCATCCTGGAGGCCGGGCGCGCAGCCGGCGTGCCGGACGCGGCGCCCTGCACGCTGGGCCTGGGCGCGCCCTCTCCGCGCTGGGCCGATGCCGCCGTCCCTGCCATCCGCGCCGTCGAGGCGCTGGGCTCGGGCTCGGTCACGATCTCGGATACCGATGTGGCGCTGCTTGCCCCCCCCGAGGTCGCGGCGACCGCCTTCGACGAGGCGGTGGGCCGGCTTGAGGCGGCGCTGCCCCCGGCCTTCACGCTGGCCGCCCGGCACGAAAAGCCCGGCGAGGTCCAGGCGGGTCCGGCCGAGTTCTCGGCCATGGTCGATGCCGGCGGCGTCAGCCTGCGCGGCCGCATCACCGACGAGCGGATGCGCGACGCGGTGGAAAGCCTGGCGCGGGCGCGTTTCGGCCAGGTGGACAGCGCGCTGCGCAGCGATGCCTCGGTCCCCGAGGGCTGGACCTTGCGCGCCATCGCCGCGCTCGAGGCGCTGGACGGGCTGGTGCGCGGCGAGGCCAAGGTGACGCCCGAGCTGGTGCGCATCAGCGGCGTCTCGGGCAGCCAGACCGCCTCGGACATGGCGGCGGCGCGGCTGGCGCAGCGGCTGGGTGCGGGCGCGCGCTATGAGCTGGCGATCCGCTACGACCGGCGCATGGACCCGCTTCTGGGCCTGCCCTCGGGCGTCGAATGCGTCGACCGGCTGAACGCGGCGATGCAGCAATCCGAGATCGGCTTCGAGCCGAACAAATCCGTCATTGCCGGCGATCCGGGACCGACGCTGGCGCTTCTGGCCGAGACGATGAAGCTTTGCGCGGATTTCCGCATCGAGATCGGCGGCCATACCGACTCGCAGGGGTCCGAGGGCTTCAACGCCGAATTGTCGCGCGCCCGCTCGCAGGCGGTGCTGGCGGCGATGACCGAGGCCGGGATGGACACCCGCAACATGACCGCCAAGGGCTATGGCGAAAGCCGGCCCATCGCCGATAACGACAGCGATGCCGGGCGCGAGGCGAACCGGCGCATCGAGTTCATGCTGCTGGCCGACGATCCGGTCGTGACCGAGGCGCCGGCCCCCGCCGAACTGGTCAAGGGCGTGACCGACAGTCCCGAAAGGGTGGCGGCGCGGGCCGCGCAAGCCGCGCGCCATGCCGCGATCGCCGCCATCGGCCCGGCGCTGGGCGTGCCCACCGACCCCGAGGCGGCGCTGTTCGCCTCGACCGAGCCGGTGCGGCTGCTGCTGTCGGGCGTCGATCCCGCGCGCGTCGCCAGCCGGCCGGCGCAAGAGGCCGCGCTGCCGGAACTGCCGGCGCTGCGGGCCGCGACCCAGCCCGCGGCCAGCCTGCTGCCCCCGCCCGCCGAGCCGGTCGATCCCGTCGAGGCCGCCACCCGCCCCGCGCGCGAGGCGCTGGTCGGCGCCGCCACCGAGGCGGCGACCATGCCCGCGCGCGATGCCTTGCACGTGAACCGCCCCATGCCGCGGCCCGCGGCGCCGTGACCCGCAACCCCTTGCCCTGAAGCCCTTCGCATGAACCGCACCGAATTCATCGTCGCCACCGCGATCATCCTGTTCGCCGCCTTCATGCTGGGCTGGTTCGCAAGCTGGCTGATCCACCGCCTGTCCCGCGTCACCCGCGCCGAGATGGGCGAACTGGAAAGCATGGCCCAGCAGCTGCACGAGGCCGAGGAGGAACGCGACCGCGCCGTGGACGCGTTGGAGACGCGCGAGGCCGACCTGGTCGCCCGGCTGTCCCGCACCGAGGCCGAGCTGCGCGCTCGACAGGCGCAGCTGCACGAAAGCCTGACCGAGATCGAGGAACTGCGCGCCTATATCGACCGCAAGCTGGGCCGCTAGCCTCTGCCCAGGCCGAACCGGCTGCCGATCCAGCCCGCCGCCGAGGAAGCCGCCGCCACCGTCCCCGAGGCCGCGCGGCCGATCGAGGCGCGGACCGAGTTCTGCTCGTCCAGCGCCCGCAGGATGCGCTCGATGGCCATGTCCTTGCGCTCGTCCAGCTTGCCGTCGGCATGCGCGATCTCCAGCAGCAGCACTTTGATCTCCTGCTGGATGGCGATGAACTTGCAATCGGGATTGGCGTGGACGAAGGCGGCCAGGGCCTGGGTCATCTCGGCCAGCCGGGACTTGTCGGCATTGGCTTGCAGCACCGACAGCGCCTGGCCGACGTAATCCGCGTCATAGCCCCAGTCATGCACGAAGTAATCGCGGATGACGGCGACTTCGCGCGGGTCGATCTGCCCGTCCATCGCCGCGACCTTCAGCGACAGCGACCCCATCAGGTCCAGCATCGAGGCACCCAACAGGTCGATGGGCGTGTGCAGGAAGCGGGGCACCACCTCGACGCGGGACGCCTCGTAGCCCTTGAAAAGCCGCGTCACCCCGTAATAGGCGCCGCCGCTGGCCAGGGCCGCGGCGACGACCCAGCCCACCGGCGTCGCCGCCGCGCTGCCGATGCCAAGGGCCGCCATCAAGCCGGACTTGGCAAAGAAGGTCGAGGCGACGACCCCCGATTGCGCGATACCGGCCCCGGTGGCCGCGGCGCCGCCCAGGTCCGACAGGCTGCCGATGGCCTTGCCGAGCTTGAGCGAGGTAAAGGCGTCCTCGCGGATGCCCAGCCGGGCCTTGAACTTCAGGTCATTGGCGATGACGCGCTTGACCTCACTGAACGCGCCGATCTGGTCCTGTTCCGTGGTCATGCCGCAACCGTCCCGAAGCTGGCGAATTGCCGGGCCACCCGGTCCATCGCCTCTTTCATCGCGTGCTGGCGGATGTCCTTGATCTCACCGGCGGTAAGGCCGATCAGCTGCAGAAGCTTGTTCAGTATCAGCGTGAGAGCCGCCCCGACCCCAAAGGGGATCGCCCCCGATCACGGCGGTGAGCGTCAGCGCGACCGCCACGCCCAGGGCGGTGTTGGGGATCGTCTGCGCCAGCCAGAGGGCGATGCTGACCATGCGCCGGCCGATGGCCACCACCACCTCGCCGACCTTGATCGTGAATTGCGCCGGGTCGTAAAGGGGGGCCTTGAGGTCGGCGGACAGCGCGCTGCGGTCCAGAAAATCCTTGCGCTTGCGCAAGGGCGGCGCGGTCTGGCAAAACGCGATGGCATCGTCCAGGCCGGGCGGCACAAATTTTCTTGCATTGCAAGCTATTGCGCGAATTGTCCCGCGACAACTCCAGCAGCGGGCCTTGGCGCCGCAACCGGGTTTCGCGCAAGGGCGGCCTGTCCAGATCGGCCGGTCGGAACGAAAAAAGGGCGCCGTTTCCGGCGCCCCCCTTGCGATGGCTGCGGTGGCTTAAACCCCCGCCTCGATGATGGCGCGGGCCAGGATCGGGATGGTGCTGTCGTTCAGACCGGCGATGTTGATGCGCGAATCGCCAACCATGTAGATGCCGAATTCTTCCTTGATGCGCTTGACCTGCTCGGGCGTGGCGCCCAGGCGCGAGAACATGCCGCGATGCTGGGCGACGAAGCCGAAACGGTCCGAGCCGCTGAGGTCGCGCAATTCGCCCGCCAGTTGCTCGCGCAGGCGCAGCATGCCGCCGCGCACCGCTTCCAGCTCGGCCATCCAGTCGGCGCGCAGCTCCGGCGTGTTGAGCACGGTCGAGACGATCTTGGCGCCGTGGAAGGGCGGGAAGGAATAGGTCTGACGGTTCAGGAAGGCCATGGCGCCCTGCGCCAGCTCGCGCGTTGCCGCATCGGCGCACAGCGCCAGCAGGCAGCCGGTGCGTTCGCGGTAGATGCCGAAGTTCTTGCTGCACGAGGCCGCGACCAGCACCTCGGGGATGCGCGAGGCGATCAGCCGGGTGCCGGCCGCGTCCTCTTCCAGCCCGTCGCCGAAGCCTTGATAGGCCAGGTCGATCAGCGGCAGCGCGCCGGTCTGCTCCAGCACCGAGGCCACCTCGGCCCATTGCTCCAGCGTCAGGTTGGCGCCGGTCGGGTTGTGGCAGCAGCCGTGCAGCAGCACAACGTCGCCCTTTTTCGCCGTGGCGATGTCGGCCTTCATGCCCTCGAAATCCACGCCGCGGGTCTCGGCGTCGAAATAGCGGTAGGTCTGGACCGGCAGGCCCATGAAATTCATGATCGAGACATGGTTCGGCCAGGTCGGGTCGCTGACGAAGACCCGCAGGTCGGGGTTCGCCATGCGCGCCAGCTCCAGCGCCTGGCGGATGGCGCCGGTGCCGCCGACGGTGGCCAGTGTCGCGGTGGTCTCGGGCTTGAGCCCGTCGCCCAGGATCAGCTCGCCCATGGCCTTGTGGAACTCGGGTTCGCCCGACAGGCCGGCATAGGTCTTGGTGGTCTCGGTCTCCAGCATGCGCTGTTCGGCGGCATGGACGGCGCGCATGATCGGGGTGTGGCCGGTCGCGTCCTTGTAGACCCCCACGCCCAGGTCGATCTTGCCCTGGCGGGGATCAGCCCTGAATTCGCCCATCAGGGCCAGGATCTTGTCGGGGGCCTGCGGTTTCAGATTGCCCAGCATCACGCGTCTCCGGTTGCGATTTTAAGGTCGGGGAAGCTGCCCCATTCGGTCCAGCTTCCGTCATAAAGCGAATGGTCCCGGTGCCCGATCCGTTCGAGCGCCAGGAACAGCGAGGCCGCCGTCACCCCCGAGCCGCAGGTGGTGATCACCGGCTTCGAAAGGTCCACCCCCGCCGCCTCGAACTCGGCCCGGAGTTCGGCGGCCGGCTTCAGCGTGCCGTCCGCGTTGTAGAGCCGGCCGAAGGGCAGGCTTTTCGAGCCGGGGATGTGGCCCGAGCGCAGGCCGGGGCGCGGCTCGGGCGCCTCGCCGCGGAAGCGTTCGGCGGAACGGGCATCGACGATCTCGTGATCGGCCAGCTTGCTGGCCGCCGCGACCTGGGTCACGTCGCGCACCAGCGCCGCCTGGCGCTGCACGGTGATGTGGCGGTCGCGCAGGATCGGCGGCATGTCCTCGATCTCGCGGCCCTCGGCCAGCCATTTGCCCAGACCGCCGTCCAGCACCGCCACGTCCTGCTTGCCCATCAGCTTGAAGGTCCACCAGACCCGCGCCGCCGAGCGCACCGGCGAATTGTCGTAGACCACCACCTGATGGCCGTCGCCGATGCCCATGGCGCGCATGCGGCTGATGAACATCTCGGGCTGGGGCGCCATGTGCGGCAGCTCGCTGCGCTTGTCGGCGATCTCGTCGATGTCGAAGAAGCGGGCGCCGGGAATATGCGCGGCCATGTATTCGGCCCGCGCGTCGCGGCCGGGTTCCAGGAACCAGGTGGCGTCGATGATGCGCAGGTCGGGATCGTTCAGATGGGCTGCCAGCCAGCCGGTCGAGACCAGCACCTTGGGATTGTCGGAATCGGTGGACATCGGCCTTCCTCCCGCGCGCGCAGAAACGACACCGATGTAACCGCAGCCGCCCGGGGCGGCAAGGCTTAACCCTGCTTCAGCAAACGCTGTTTTTGCCGGTTCCAGTCGCGCTTGGCCGCGGTTTCGCGCTTGTCGGCGACCTTCTTGCCCTTGGCGACGCCGATCTTCAGCTTCACCTTGCCGCGGTCGTTGAAATACATCACCAGCGGCACCAGCGTCATGCCCTCGCGCCCGATGGCCTGCCACAGGCGGGCCAGTTCCTTGCGCGAGACCAGCAGCTTGCGGCGGCGCCGTTCCTCGTGCCCGAAGACGCCGGCCTGCTTGTAGGCGGCGATATAGGCGTTGATCAGCCACAGCTCGCCCTGTTCCACCGAGGCATAGCTTTCGGCGATGTTGGATTGGCCGGTGCGCAGGCTTTTTACCTCGGACCCGGTCAGCACGATGCCGACCTCGAGGTCGCTTTCGATGAAATAGTCGAAGCGCGCCCGGCGGTTCTCGGCGATGATCTTGTAGTTGGGGTCGGATTTCGTGGCCATGATCGGGCAGAGATAGGGCGGGGGGCCGCGGCTGTAAAGGCCGGGCCTTCACCCTGGCCCCAGGATCAGCCGCAGCAGGGCCTGCGCCCCGGCGGTCACGTCGCGCCAGGTGGCGTCGAAGCCGGCGGCCTCGCCGAAATAGGGATCGGCGACCGCCTGCCCCCTGCGCCCCGGCACATGGTCCAGCAGCAGGGACAGCCGCGCCCGCCCCTCGGGCGGCGCAAGACGGCGCAGGGCGGCCAGGTTTTCGTGGTCCATGGCGACGATATGGTCGAAGCAATGGAAGTCGTCGGGCCCGACCTGCCGGGCGCGCAGGTTCGATATGTCGATGCCGGCCCGTGCCGCCACTGCCTGCGCCCGGCGGTCGGGCGCGCGGCCCAGGTGCCAGTCGCCGGTCCCGGCCGAGTCGACCAGCAGCCGCGCCCCCGCGGCTTCGGCCGCGGCGCGCAGCGCGGCCTCGGCCAGGGGCGAGCGGCAGATATTGCCCAGGCAGACGAAAAGAACCGATTGCGGCATGATCGACCTCGATGGACCGGCACCATCTTGCCAGTCCCGCGCAAGCTGGCCCAGACTGGCCGCAAAGAAAAGCAGGGAGACGGTGGCGATGCGGCATGGCGGGCAGATTCTGGTCGATGCGTTGAAGGCGAACGGGGTCGGGCGGGTGTTCTCGGTCCCCGGCGAAAGCTTCCTGGCGGCGCTGGACGGGCTTTACGCATCCGGCATCCAGAACGTCACCTGCCGGCACGAGGGCGGTGCGGCGATGATGGCCGAGGCGCATGGCAAGCTGACCGGGCGGCCGGGCATGGCCTTCGTCACCCGCGGTCCCGGTGCCACCAACGCCAGCGCCGGGGTCCATGTGGCGCGGCAGGATTCGACGCCGATGATCCTGTTCGTCGGCCAGATCGCCCGCGCCGACCGCGACCGCGACGCCTTCCAGGAGGTCGACTATCGCGCCATGTTCGGCCCGCTGGCGAAATGGGTGGCCGAGATCGACCAGACCGAGCGCATCCCGGAATATGTCTCGCGCGCCTTTCACCTGGCCATGTCGGGCCGGCCCGGCCCGGTGGTGCTGGCGCTGCCCGAGGACATGCTTTCGGCCCGCGCCGAGGTGCCGGACCTGGCCCCGCCGGCCCCGCCGCTTTCCGCCGTCGCCGCGGAATCGATCAAGGCCATCGCCCAGGCGCTGGCCGGGGCCGAGCGGCCGCTGGTCGTGCCCGGCGGCACGCTGTGGTCGCAGGCCGCCGCCGACGACCTGGCGCGCTTTGCCGAAGGCTGGGGCCTGCCGGTCGCGGTGCCCTTCCGCCGGCAGGGGCATATGGACAATGCGCATCCGAACTATGTCGGCGACCTGGGCGTCGGCATGAACCCGGCGCTGGGGCAGGCGCTGTCGCAGGCGGATTGCGTGCTGTCCCTGGGCTCGCGGCTGGGCGACACGCTGACGCGCGGCTACGAGCTGATGGACCCGGTGCGCCCGCATGCGCGAGTGATCCACGTCCACCCCTCGCCCGATGAGCTGGGGCATCTGTGGCGGCCCGATCCGGGGCTGGTCGCCGATCCGCGCGCGGTGGTGGCGGCGCTGGCCGCCTTGCCCGCGCCGCGGCGCTGGGACGATTGGACCGCCGGGCTGCGCGCGGGCTACGAGGCATGGCAGCAGCCCCGCCCCACCCCCGGCGCGGTGCGGATGGAGGCGGTGGTGCGCTGGCTCTCGGACCACCTGCCGCCGGATGCGATCGTCACCAATGGCGCCGGGAACTACGCGGCCTTCATCCATCGCTATTACCGCTTCCGCCGCTTCGGCACGCAGCTGGCGCCGACCTCGGGCTCGATGGGCTACGGCCTGCCCGCCGCCATCGCCGCCAAGCTGGAACATCCCGGCCGCAGCGTGGTCTGCATGGCCGGCGACGGCTGCCTGCAGATGACGGTGAACGAGCTTTCCACCGCCGCCCAGCATGGCGCTGCCGTCATCGTCATCGTGGCCAACAACGGCCATTACGGCACCATCCGCATGCATCAGGAGCGCAGCTATCCCGGCCGCGTCTCGGGCACGGCGCTGGCCAATCCCGATTTCGCCGCCCTGGCCCGCGCCTATGGCGGCCATGGCGAACGGGTCGAGCGGCAGGAGGATTTCGCCGAGGCCTTCGCCCGCGCCCAGGCCGCCGGCACCCTGGCGGTGCTGGAGCTGGCGCTGGACCCCGAGGCGCTGAGCACCGGCGCCACGCTGTCCCAGACCCGCGCGGCGGGCGAGGCCGGGCTGCGCCGGGCCTGATGAGCGCGCACGCGGACGGCAAGGGCGGCCGATTGGCCGCGGATCACGCCCACGGGGGCAGGGCCGTGGTTCGGATGAAGCGCGGATGGTTTTCCCGGAAAGCGTCGGTCTAGGATCCGCCGATCCAGACCAGCGCGGCGGGCGAGGCGGGACTGCGCCGGGCCTGATGAGTGCGCACGCGGACGGCAAGGGCGGCCGATTGGCCGCGGATCGCGCCCACAGGGGCGGGGCCGTGGCCCGGATCAGGCGTGGCTGGTTTTCCCGGAAAGCGTCGGTCTAGGATCCGCCGATCCAGACCAGCGCGGCGGGCGAGGCGGGACTGCGCCGGGCCTGATGAGCGCGCACGCGGACGGCAAGGGCGGTCGATTGGTTGCGGATCGCGCCCACGGGGCCGTGGCCCGGAGCAAGCGCGGATGGTTTCCCCGCAAAGCTCCGCCCCTAGAACCCGCCGATCCAGACCAGCGCGGCCGCCAGCGCGGCGGTCGCGGGCACCGTCACCAGCCAGGCGCCCAGGATCATCCGCATGTAGGACCGGCGCACCAGGTGGCGGCGCCGGCGCTCCTCGGCGGGCAGGGGGGCGTGGCTGGCCGCCAGCCGGCGGTCGCGCCATTCGCGATAGAAGCCGACGCCGAACACGCCCCCCACCGCGACATGCGTGGTCGAAAGCGGCAGGCCCAGAAGCGAGGCCCCCAGCACCGTCGCCGCCGTCGCCAGCGAGACGCAAAGCGCGCGCGACGCGTTCAGCCGGGTGATGCGGCTGCCGACCATATGCACCAGCCGCCGCCCGAAAAGCAGGATCCCCAGCGCGATGCCCAGGCCCCCCAGCAGCAGCACCAGCCGGGCGCGCAGATCGTCGTCCCCCCCGGCCGACAGGCTGTCGAGGATGATGGTCAGCGGCGCGGCCACGTTCGAGGTGTCGTTGGCGCCATGCGCAAAGCCCATGACCAGCGCCGCGGCGATCAGCGGTACCGCCAGCAATTGCTTCATCGCCAGACGCCCGCCGGCCTCGCCGCGCGACTGCCGGTCGATGCGCCGCCGGGTATAGGCCCAGCCGAGCGCGCCGCAGGCCAGGGCCAGGCCCGCATTCGCCGCCAGGCCCGAGCCGTGCCAGGCCAGCTCCGCCACCCCCGCCAGCATGGCCGAGGCCAGCCCGACCACCACCGGCATCCAGGTGCGGGCGGCGGCGACGCGATCCTCGCGGTCCAGCACCAGCGCGCGCAGCAGCGCCATCAGCCCCGCCGCCGCCAGGCCCGAGACCAGCGGCGAGACGATCCAGCCAAAGGCGATCATCCCCATCGCCGGCCAGTTCACCGCGCCCAGGCCAAAGGTCGCCATTCCCGCGCCGGCGATGGCGCCGACCACGGAATGCGTGGTGCTGACCGGCGCGTCGAGCCAGGTGGCAAGGCTGATCCAGCTGCCCGCCGCCAGCAGCGCCGCCAGCATCATCCGCGCCGTCGCCTCGCCCTCGCCCAGGGTGCTGCCGACCAGACCCTCGGTCAGCGTGGTGGTGACGGCGCTGCCGGCGATGACCGCGCCCAGAACCTCCATCCCCGCGACGAGCATGAGGCCCGCGGTCATGCCGATGGCTCCCGCGCCCACCGCCGGCCCCAGCGCGTTGGCCACGTCGTTGCCGCCGATCGACAGCGCCAGATAGGCCGCGACCGCCAGGCCGGCCGCCAGGATGCCGATGGCCGGCTGGTCGGCGAAGAACCCGGTGCCGACATAGCTGGCCGCGGCGATGAAGATCAGCGCCAGCCCCAGCCGCATCAGCGGCCGGGCCGAATGCAGCACCGCGCGCTCGGCATTGGTGACGCGGCTCAGATCCTTGTCGAGCGTGCGGTATTCGCGGGGTTCGCGCCTCATTCCGGGGGGTGCCGCCGCTGGGCGGGCAGGCGGCGCAGGATCTGCTTCAGCCCGGTCTCGGCCACCATGCGGGCGGCGTCCTCGGGCGCGAACCAGCGGCGCCTGCGCTCATGCGCCTCGGGGAAATCCTCGTCCAGCCCCTCGACGTAAAGCGGAAAGACCCGCACCTCGACCGGGATGGCGAAGCCGCGGTCCTGGTCCTTGTCATAGTGATAGCGGCCGATCTCGGCCTCGGCGACGCGGCCCTTGACGCCGGCCTCCTCCCAGGCCTCCTGCCGGGCGGCATCGGCCAGGCTGCGGCCGGGCATGGGCCAGCCCTTGGGCACGATCCAGCGCCCGGTGCCGCGGCTCGTCACCAAAAGCACCTCGCCGGTCGCTTGGTTCAGGCACAGCGCCGCGACCTGCATGTCGGGCGGGCGGCGGCCGATCAGCCGCGCCAGCCTTTCGCGGAACTGGACGATCATGCCGGATCCTCCGCGTCGCGGATGCGGCCGCGCCCGGCCTTGACCTCGCCGCGCTGGGTCTTGGCGGCCAGGCGGCGGCGCTGGCTGCCCGGCGTCGGACGGGTCGGGATGCGCTTGCGCGGCGCGACCAGCGCTTGGCGGATCAGCTCGGCCAGCCGCTCGCGCGCAAGCTCGCGGTTGCGGGCCTGGCTGCGGGTCTCCTCGGCCCGGATCAGCAGGGCGCCGTCCTGCGTCCAGCGCCGCCCGGCCAGGCGCTTCAGCCGCGCCTTGACCGGCGGCGACAGGTGCGGCGACCGCTCGGCCTCGAATCGCAGCTCGACGGCGGTCTCGACCTTGTTCACGTTCTGCCCGCCCGGTCCCTGGGACCGGGTGAACTGTTCGGACAGTTCCCATTCCTCGATGGCGATCTGGTCGGTGATGCGCAGCATGGTGCGAATATGTCGCAAATCCCGGCCAAGAAAAGGTCAAGCGAATCACGAAGCGCGCAAATTGTCTCAGTGCAGCCGGATTGCCGCACTGGCCGAGGCGCCATCGGCATCCAGAACCGTCAATTCGGCAAAGCCGGGGCCGGGATGGGGCAGGCTGGCCACCGGCTGCGGCTGGGCGACGGCGGCGGGCGCCCCGTTCACCAGGAAGGTCCAGGGCCCGCGCCCGCCCCGCGCTTTGGCGGTCAGCGGCCCCCGCGCGTCGATCTCGGCCCCGTCGGGCGGGTAGGTCAGGCGCAGCGCATCGGGGGCGGCGGGGCCCGCCGCCAGGGCGCTGGCCCGTCCCGGCGGGGCAAAGCGGCGCAGGGGCAGGGGCAGGGCGCTGTTCGGCAGTGTCAGCGCCTGCGGCGGGGGCGGCGGCAGCGCCACCGCGGGCAGCGCGTCGAAGAGGTCGAACAGCACCGGCGCCGCCAGCTCGCCGCCAAAGGCGCCGGGCACGGGCGTCCCGTCCGGCCGGCCCAGCCAGACCGCGGCGACATGCGCGCCGTCGAAGCCCACCGCCAGCGCGTCGCGATGCCCGTAGGAGGTGCCGGTCTTGTAGGCCAGCGGCCGCAGCCGCGTGCCGTGCGGGGCCGGGTTCTGGCCCAGGATATGCCCGACCTGCCAGGTCGCGACCGGGCCGAACATCGGCGCCGCCCGTTCCGTGCCCCCGCCCGGCAGGGGCGACAGGCCGATGCCCCGCCCGCCGCGGGCCAGCGCGCCATAGCCCTCGGCCAGCCCCTCCAGCGTGACGCCGGCGCCGCCCAGCACGATGGCCAGCCCCGGCGCCTCGCCTGTCAGGCGCAGTTCGATCCCGCCGCGGCGCAGGGCCTGGGCGATGCGGTTCGGCCCCACCGCCTCGGCCAGCTTCACCACCGGGATGTTCAGCGACCAGATCAGCGCATTGCGCAGGCTGACGGTGCCGCGGAAATGATGGTCGAAATTCTGCGGCTGCCAGCGGCCGAAGGCGGTCGGGCGGTCCTCGATCAGCGTCTCGGGATGCGCGAGCCCGTCGTCGAAGGCCAGCCCGTAGACAAAGGGCTTCAGCGTCGAGCCGGGGCTGCGCCAGGCCCGCGCCATGTCGACGAAGCCGGCCGATGCACCGTCGGTCCAATCCGCGGCGCCGACCTCGGCCAGGATCTCGCCCGTCCGGTGGTCGGCCAGCACCATGGCCGCCGACAGCCGCCGCCCGGCGCCCTGCACGGCGCGCGCGGCCAGCGCCTCGGCCCGGCGTTGCAGGCGCGCGTCGATGGTGGTCTCGATCCGCAGGGCACCGGGATGCTCGCGCAGCAGCCGCGCGGCCAGCAGCGGCGCCAGCGCCGGAAAGGCGCGCCGCACCCGCGGCACCGGCTCGGCCATCGCCGCCCGCCCGTCGGCGGCCGAGATCAGCCCGGCCCGCACCGCCCGCGCCAGCACCCGGTCCCGCGCCGCCCCGGCGGCTTCGGGGAAACGGTCCGGCCGCCGCGCCTCGGGCGATTGCGGCAGCGCCACCAGCAGCGCGGCCTGGGCCGGGGTCAGTCGCCGCGGCTCCTTGCCGAACCATTGCAGGGACGCGGCCCGGATGCCCTCGACATTGGCGCCATAGGGGGCAAGGCGCAGGTAAAGCGCCAGGATCTCGCGCTTCTCCAGCCGCCGCTCCAGGGCCAGGGCCAGCCGCATCTGCCGGGCCTTGCCGGCCCATTGCCCGGTCGGCCCCTCCTCGATCAGCCGGGCCACCTGCATGGTCAGCGTGGAGCCGCCCGAAACCACCCGCCCATGCCGCAGCGCCTGCCAGCCCGCGCGCAACAGCGCCCGCCCGTCGATGCCGGCATGGCCCGCAAACCGCCGGTCCTCCCAGGTCATCAGCATGTCGAGAAACAGCGGATCGACCGGCCCCGCATCCAGCCGCCAGCGCCCGTCCGCGACCTGGAAGGCGCGCAAAAGCGAACCGTCCCGCGCCACCACCTCGACCCCCACCGGCACGTCCAGCCGGGGCAGGGTGGTGGCATCGACCCAATCGTCAAACCGGTCCCGCAGCCCCGCCCCGATCCCCAGGACCAGGACGCAATTCATCAGAAACAGGGCAAGGCGGCGCGTTCTCATGACCCATCAATACGCCAGGCGCGGCATGGAAAGAACCTTGGCTTCTTCGTTGCCCAAATACCCATGCGGCGGTGCAATCCGCAGCTACTTCGCCTCTTCCTCGCCAAACAGCCCCTTCAGCCCGCGCGCGATCAGGTTGCCGACGCGGGGCCGGGGCTGGTGCAGGAAGGGCAGCGGCCGGCAGACCTCCATCGCCGCGATGCCGACGCGGGCGGTCAGCGCGCCGTTCACCACCCCCTCGCCGAAGCGCTTCGAGACCTTGGCGAGCAGGCCCCCGCCGGCGACGGTATGGATCAGGTCGTCGCCGGCCGCGACCGCGCCGGTGGCGATCAGATGCGTCATCACCGTGCGCGCCAGCCGCCAGCCGCCGACGGCGCCGGCGCGGCCGCCATAGATCTCGGCCATGCGGCGGATCATGCGCAGGTTCGCCGCCAGCGCCGCGATGACGTCGGCCAGCGCCAGCGGGATCAGCGCGGTCGCGGCGGCGACGGTGCGGGCGGCGGCCTCGATCTCGCGCCGGGCCTGCTGGTCCAGGGCGGCCAGCAGCTCGGTTTCGGCCAGGGCGATCAGCGTCTCGGCGTCATAGGCGTCGCCCTTGCGCTCGCGCAGGCGGCCGAGCCCCCATTCCAGCTCGGGCCGGGCGCGATACAGGCCCTCCATCCGCGCCACCACATGCTGCGCGGCCTTCAGGTCGCCCGAGGCCAGCGCCGCCCCGGCCTCGCGGTTGATGCCGTCGATGGCGGCAAAGCGCGACCAGGCGCGGTATTCGCGCCAGGCCATGCCTAGGGCGGCCAGGCAGAACAGCACCATCAGCGCGATGCCGATCCAGCCCAGCAGCGGATAGCTGTTCAGCAGGTCGGTCAGATAGCGCAGTGCCGCCACCGACAAAAGGAAGGTGAACAGCGCCACCCCGGTATTGATGAAGAACCGCGTCAGCCGCGACGGCCCGCGCCCGACCAGCCGCGCCACCAGCTGCATGGTGCGCGGCTGCGGCAGGGGCGGCAGCCCGTCGTCGATCATCGGCGCATCGGCGGGCGAGGGCGCGGGTTCGCCCTCGCGCCACTCGGCGCGCGGCGCCTTGCGGTCGCGCTGGCCGGCTTGGGCGGGCTGGGGGCGGGGCGGCTCGGCCGGTTCGGGTGGCCCGCCCATCTCCATCAGCACCGGCCCGCGCCGTTTCGGGGGTTCAGCCATGGCGCCCTCCTATAGCCTGTCGCCGATCAGGAACTCGGCCGCGCGGTCCAGCCGGATATGCGGCGGCCCGTCGCCCGGCCGCAGCGTGCCCGGCGCCGGGGCGAAATCCATGATCGCATAGTCGCCGTCCAGCCAGCGCGCCGCGCCCTGGCTTGCCGGCACCAAGAGCTCGGCCGGATTGGTCGGCAGCTCGCCCGGATAGAAGGCCGCCTGCCGCCCGTCCATCAGCGTGCCGCGCACCGCGGGCAGTTCCTCGCCGTCCTGGCGGATCATCTCCTCGGTGGTGGTGCGCAGCGAGGCGACGGACATGGCCTCGGTCCGCGCGCCGGAGAAATCGGCGCGGTCGCGCGCCTCGCGCAGCATGGCGGCGGTGATCGCGGTCAGGCGCGGATGCTGGATGTGGTGCAAATGATCGGCCTTGGTGGCGGCAAACAGGATGCGCCCCACCCGGCGCGCGCCCAGAAGCTGCGCCAGCCACCCCGCCCGGCCGGGGCGAAAGGCGCCCAGGATGTCGGCCATGGCGCGGCGCATGTCCTCGACCGCCGGCGGCCCGGCATGGATCGCGCCCAGCACGTCCATCAGCACCACCTGCCGGTCGATGCGGGCGAAATGGTCGCGGAAGAAGGGCTTCACCACCCGCGCCTTGTAGGCCCCGAAGCGGCGCGCGAACTCGCGCCCCAGGGGCGTCGCCCGCATCTCATGCGGCAGCGGCGTGAAGGTCAGCGCCGGCGAGCCCTCCAGCTCCCCCGGCATCAGGAAGCGGCCGGGGGTGCAGTCCGACCAGCCCGCATCGCGTGCCCGGTGCAGGTGGCTCGTATAGGCCGCGGCCAGCGCCTGCGCGGCGGTCTCGTCGAAGCGCCCCGGATCGGTCGCGGCCAGCGCGGCGCGGAAGGTCTCGGCGCCGGGGCGGCCGGCCATGCGGTCCAGCACCTCCTGCGACCATTGGTCGAAGTCCTTTTCCATCAGCCGCAGGTCCAGGAGCCACTCGCCCGGATAGTCGACGATGTCGAGATGCAGCACCTGCTGGCCGCGCCAGCCGGCGATCAGCCCGCGCGGCTGCACCCGCAGGGACAGGCGCAGCTGGCTGACATGGCGCGTGCCCTCGGGCCAATGCGGGTCGGGGCCGGTCATGGCGGCCAGGTGGCGCTCATAGTCGAATCGCGGCACGGTGTCGTCGGGCTGCGGCTGCAGCCACGCCGCCTTGAGCGAGCCGTCGGCCGCCGCCCGCAGCGCCGCCATCCGGCCGCGGTCCAGAAGGTTCGCCACCAGCGAGGTGATGAACACGGTCTTGCCCGCCCGCGACAGTCCCGTCACCCCAAGCCGCAGCACCGGGTCGGACATGCCCAGGCCCTGCATCAGATCGTCGGCGATACCCATTCCGTCCCTCGCTTTGGCCGGGTCAAGATAGGCAGGCCGGCGGCGGATGTGTAGGGGCAGGTCTTTTCGCCTGGGCGGCGCTTTGCCATAAGGCGCGAATGCAACTGCCCATCGACGCCGTATTGCCCGAACTGACCGCCGCGCTGGCCGCCCATGGCCGCGCGGTGCTGATGGCGCCGCCCGGCGCGGGCAAGACCACCCGCGTCCCCCTGGCGCTGCTGCCCGTCGTCACCGGCCGCATCCTCATGCTGGAGCCGCGCCGCCTGGCCGCCCGCGCCGCGGCCGAGCGCATGGCCGAGACGCTGGGCGAGCCCCTGGGCCGCACCGTCGGCTATCGCATCCGCGGCGAGGCGGTGCCGGGCAACCGCATCGAGGTCGTGACCGAGGGCATCCTGACCCGGATGATCCAGTCCGACCCCGAGCTTTCGGGCGTCGGCTGCGTGATCTTCGACGAATTCCACGAACGCAGCCTGAATGCCGACCTGGGCCTGGCCCTGGCCTGGGAAGCGCGGCAGGCGCTGCGCCCCGACCTGGCGCTGCTGGTCATGTCGGCGACGCTGGACGCCGAGCCGGTCGCGGCGCTGATGGACGCGGCGCCGGTCATCCGCTCCGAGGGCCGGGCCTTTCCGGTCGAGACGCGCTGGCTTTCCCGCCCGCTGCCCGCAGGCAGCCGGCTGGTGCCCGAGGCGGCGCGGCTGATCACGGATGCCGAGGCGGCGACGCGCGACATCGGCGGCACCATCCTGGCCTTCCTGCCCGGCGAGGGCGAGATCCGCCGGGTGCAGGCCATGCTGGACGTCCCGGCCGAGGTCTTGCCGCTTTACGGCGCAATGGATTTCAAGGAGCAGCGCGCGGCCTTGCAGCCCCAGGGCGGCGGGCGGCGGCGGATCGTGCTGGCGACCGCGATCGCGGAAACCTCGCTGACCATTCCCGACGTGAAGGTGGTGGTCGATGCCGGCCGGGCGCGGCGGGCGCGCTTCGATCCCGGATCGGGCATGTCGCGTCTGGTGACGGAACGCGTCAGCCGCGCCGAGGCAGAACAGCGCCGCGGCCGCGCCGGGCGGGTCGCGCCGGGCATCTGCTATCGGATGTGGGCGCGGGCCGAGGAGGGCGCGCTGCCCGCATTCGCCCCGCCCGAGATCGCCGTGGCCGACCTCGCCGGGCTGGCGCTGGAACTGGCGATCTGGGGCTCGGACGGGCGCGACCTGGCCTTCCTGACCCCGCCGCCCGAGGCCGCGCTTTCCGAGGCGCGGGCGCTCTTGCGCGACCTCGGCGCGCTGGACCGCGAGAATCGCATCACCGACCATGGCCGGCGCCTGGCGCCGCTGCCGCTGCATCCGCGGCTGGGGCACATGCTGGTCACGACGGGGCGCGACGCCGCCGACCTCGCCGCGCTGATGGCCGAGCGCGACCCGCTGACCGGCGCCCCCGCCGACCTGGCCCTGCGCCTGGCGGCGATCCGCGACCTGCGCGCCTATCAGGACCGCCATCCCTGGCCGGCCAACCCCGCCACGCTGCATCGCATCCGCGACGAGGCCAAGCGCCTGCGCCGCATGGCAGCCGAGGGCGCGGGCCTCTCGCCGGGCGCCATGGCGGCGCTGGCCTATCCCGACCGCATCGGGCTGCGCCGCAAGGGCGAGCAACCGCGCTACGTGCTGTCGGGCGGCAAGGGTGCCGCGCTGCCCGAGGGCGACGCGCTGGCGGCGCAGCGGCTGATCGTCGCCACCGACCTCGACGGCGATACGCGCGAGGCGCGCATCCGCATGGCCGCCGCCGTGACCGAGGACGAGATCCGCGCCCTCTTCCCCGGCCGCATCGAGACCGTCGCGCTGGTGGAATGGTCGCGGCGCGAGGGCCGCATCCTTGCCCGCCGCCAGGAACGCTTCGGCGCGCTGGTGCTGGCCGACCGGGCGCTGGACGACCCCGACCCGCAGGCGCTGGCCCGCGCCGCATTCGAGGGGCTGCGGGCGAATGGGCTGAACTGGACGCCAGGCGCCGCGCGGCTGCGGGCGCGGATCGCGCTGATCCCGGAACTCGGCCCGGTCGATGACGAAAGCCTGCTCGCCGATCCCGACTGGCTGCTGCCCTGGCTGGGCAAGGTGCGGACGCTTTCCGACCTGCGCGGGCTGGACCTGACCGAGGCGCTGAAGGCGCGCATCGGCTGGGACGGCCAGCGCCGGCTGGATCAGGCGGCGCCGGCGCATTTCGTCACGCCGCTCGGCCGCAAGGTGCCCATCGACTACGACCACGAAACCCCCTCGATCGAACTGAAGCTGCAAGAGCTGTTCGGCCTCGCGCGCCACCCGGTCGTCGGCAACCGGCCGCTGCGCATCACCATGCTCTCGCCCGGCGGCAAGCCCGTCGCGGTGACGACCGACCTGCCGGGCTTCTGGGCCGGCGGCTACGGCGATGTCAGGAAGGACATGCGCGGCCGCTACCCGCGCCACCCCTGGCCGGAAGACCCGCTGGAGGCCGACCCGACCACCCGCGCCAAGCCGCGCGGAACCTGATCATTTCTCTGTTCCCCAAATACCCCTGCGGCCGGGCAAGCTAGACCGCCTTCAGCCCCTTGAGCCGCAAGGCCAGCACGATCATCGCCCCGCCGATCAGCAGCGCGAACAGGCCGATCAGCCAGGCGATGCCCAGAAGTCCCGCCGCCGGGACCAGCGCCAGCAGCACGCCCCAGACCACCAGCAAGAGCCCGCTGAGCCCCAGCGCCCATTCGCCCTCGATCTCGTGCCGCAGCCGGATCGCGGCGATGATGCGAAAGATGCCGGCGACCACGCCCCAGGCGGCCATCCAGATGATGAAGGCCAGCGCCGTCGCCTCGGGCCAGAACAGCGCCATCAGGCCGATGGCGACGGACAGCGCGCCGTCCAGCGCCCAGGCCCACCAGCGGTCGTCCGCGGGCCTGCGCCGAAAGGCCATGACGATCGCCATCACCCCGTCGAAGATCGCATAGGCGCCAAAGACCAGCAGCAGGGCATAGACGGTCAGCCCCGGCCAGATCAGCGCCATCAGGCCGAACAGGATCGCCGCGATGCCGCGCAAGAGCGGCACCCACCAATGATCGGCCATCACCCGGATCAGGTTTTCCATGATAGTCGTCCCCTTTCAGACCCTTCTCAGGATCGCCGGATCGAAAGCCTCGGACCCGGTCTGACGGGGAAAGGTTAACATGGGGTTGCGGGAAACGGCCTGCGCGCGTTTCAGCAACCGAAAGTTGTGGCGAATTTGCTACAATGCCATCAGCGAGAGGCCACCAGCGAGGGGCCTTCAGCCGAGACATGGGGGCAGGCTCATGCCGCGCAGGATCTCGGCCGCGGGCATCGGGCGCTTGCCCTCGCGCTGCGCCTCCAGCACCTCGACCGCGCCCTCGCCGCAGGCGATGGTGAAGCCCGACAGCACCTGGCCCGGCACGCCAGACCCGGCGGCAAGGCGCGAGCGCAGGAGCTTCACCCGCTCGTCGCCGACCAGGCACCAGGCGCCGGGAAAGGGCGACAGGCCGCGGATCTGCCGGTCCACGGCTGCGGCCGGCTGGCTCCAGTCGATCCGCGCCTCGGCCTTGTCGATCTTTTGCGCATAGGTCACGCCCTCGGCCGGCTGCGGCCGGGCGGGCAGGGGCAGGCGGTCCAGCGTCCGGGTGATCAGCGCCCCGCCCATCTCGGCCAGCCGGTCGTGCAGGTCGGCGGTGGTGTCCTCGGGGCCGATGGCGGTGCGCGCCTCGGCCAGGACCGGGCCGGTATCCAGCCCCGCCTCCATCTGCATGATGGCGACGCCGGTCTCGGCATCGCCGGCCATGATGGCGCGATGGATCGGCGCCGCCCCGCGCCAGCGCGGCAGAAGCGAGGCGTGGATGTTCAGGCAGCCCAGGCGCGGCGCCGCCAGCACCGGCGGCGGCAGGATCAGCCCATAGGCCACCACCACCGCCACATCGGCGGCCAGGGCGGCGAAATCCGCCTGCTCCTGCGGCGATTTCAGCCGCTCGGGCGTGCGCACGGGCAGGCCCAGCTCCTCGGCGGCGCGATGCACGGGCGAGGGGCGCGGCTTCTGCCCGCGCCCGGCCGCGCGCGGCGGCTGGGAATAGACCGCGACGACCTGGTGCCGCGCGGCGACGGCCCGCAGCGCCGGGACCGAGAAATCGGGTGTGCCCATGAAGATGACGCGCATCGCTGCCCTCCTTGTGTCGGGGTCTCATATCCCGGTCGCGGGCGCGGCAAAACCCTGCATGAAGGCGCGAATGTCGCGGGTGGCCCGCGCCCGCGCCTGCGCGTCGAACTCCAGCGGCGACAGCGACGAGCGTTCGCGCTGGTCGAAGCCGTGGTTGACGGCGGGATAGGTGGTGACGGCCAGATGCGCGCCCTGGGCGACCAGATCCTCGGCCATCCGGCGGCAATCGGCGGAATCGGTGATCGAATCCAGTTCGGCCAGCAGCATCAGCCCCCGCACATGGCCGGGCCAGGGCCCCTTGGCCGCGCCGTTCAGCAAGCCGCAATAGGGATACAGCAGCACGACCGGGCCAAGCTGCGCGGCAAGGCTGCCGGGCGGCGCGGGCCAGGCGGTCAGGCCGGGCGGCGGCTCGCCTTCGCCCAGCGCGCGCAGCAGCTCCATCGCCGTCCAGCCGCCATGCGAGGCGCCAAGCAGCGCCACGTCCGAGCCGTCGATGCCCGGCATCTCGCGCAGCGCCGCCAGCGCCACGGCCAGGTCTCCGGCGCGCTCGGCCCCCGGCAGGACTTGCCCGGCACAAAGCGCCCGCCAGGCCTGCGCCTTGTCCAGAAGCCGCGGCGCGTGGCTGTCCAGGATCAGCGCTGCCCGGCCCATGGCCAGGAACTGCCGCGCCCAATAGTCCATGTTGTCATGCACCCCGTCGCAGCCCGACAGCAGCACCGCGGCGGGATGCGGGCCGGGGCCATCCGGCCGCAGGATGCGCCAATGCGGCTCCAGCCGGGCCAACCGCTCGGCCGGGGTCTCGGTCGCGGGCTGCCAGCCGGCATAGTTGCGCGCCGTGTTCAGCCCCAGCGCCAGGGCCACCAGCGCCGACAGCGCCAGCGCCAGGATCAGCCGTTTGCGCATCCGAGCCTGCCCTCCTGGCCGCAGATCGCCTTGAGCCTTTCGCTGTCGGCGGCCGTCCAGCCCTCGGGTGCGGTGACGGCGACCCAGCCGTCGATATAGTCGCGGGCGTGATAGCTGTGGCCGAAGCCCGGCGGCGCCGAGGTCGAGACCAGCATGTCCACCGCCAGCTGCAGCTGCGTCACCACCGGGGTAAAGCGCAGCCGTGGCGAGACGTCGGGCGCCGGCGCCTCGTGCATCCATTCCGGCGCCCGCCACAGCGAGGCGGGGTCGTAGAACACGATCGGGTCGCTGGCATATTGCAGGAACAGGATGCGCAGCCGCCCCCAAGGCCGGCCCGAGCGGTCGGGCGGCGCATATTGGCTGGCATAGCGGATCACCTCGCCCTCATCCAGCTCGGGCAGGACGAAGCGGCTGCCGGGCTGGCGCGCGCCATTGGCCTGCCGCCACAGGGTCGAGGTAAAGGGCGGGCCCACCCAGAAGGCGCCCGCCACCGGCTCGTTCATCATCTGGAACGGGTTGAAGGCATACATCGACGACCAGGCGCCCAGCGAGATGCCGTGCAGATACAGGCGCGGCCGGCGGTCCGGGGGCAGGTGGCGCCAATGCTCATAGACCGCGCGCATCAGCGCCGTGGTCTGGTCGAGGCCGGATTCGGTCTCGAAGATCAGGGCCAGCGGGCTTTGCAGATAGGAATATTGCACCGCCACCGTCGCCACGTCGCCGCCATGCATGTATTCCAGCGCGTCGTAGCTGGCGGGGTCCATCCAGCCGGTTCCGGTGGGGCTGGCCAGCACCAGCACCTTGCGGTCGAAGGCGCCCACGCGCAGCATCTCGTCCAGCGCCGCCTGGGCGCGGGCCTGGGGATCCTTGTCCTGGGCCAGGCCGACATAGATGCGCAGCGGCTCCTTGGCCGGGCGGCCGGTAAAGCCCGAGATGGCGCGGGCGCGCGGGCCGCCCAGCACGAAGTCGCGCCCCGGCTTGCCCATCAGCTCCCAGTCGATGCCGGAGGCGGCCGAGCCGGGCTGCCAGGGCTCGGCGGGCGGCGGCACGCTGGGATCGGTCAGGTGCTGGGCCGCGGCATAGGAGCTGTCGGCGATGCGCATCGCCCCGTTCACCACCCCGTCGCGGGTCAGCGTCACCACGATCAGCACCGCCAGCAGCAGGCCCAGCACATTGGCGCTGCGCACCGGGATATAGCGCGCCAGCCGCAGCCGCAGCAGGTCGAACAGCGCCTGGATCGCCTTGCCGGTCACGAAAAGCACCAGAAAGACCGCCAGCGCCAGGGCCAGCATCTTGGCGGTGTTGTTGACCTCCAGATCCGGCATGCCCATGCGGGCGCGGATGCTGTTCTGCCATGCGCCCGACAGGATCACCCCGCGCCCCAGCAGCACCAGCACCGGCACCGCCAGGACGGCATGGGCGATGCGCGCCGGCCGGCCCCGCAGCACCGGCAGCTCCAGCGCGCGCCACAGCGCCAGCAGGAACTGGGTCATGACATAGCCCGCCGCCATCGACACCCCGGCCAGCACCCCCTGCATCAGCCAGTCCCGCGGGATCAGCGAGGGCGTGAGCGAGGCGGCCATGAACAGCAGGCCGGCAAGAAGGGGCAGCACGGAAAACATCTCTGGCCTGGCGTCCCTGGGGCTGGGCCCGCGGCGGCGGCGGGCGGGTTTCGGCGGCAACGGCCGCGGGAAGGGGCCGGGCTCTGCCGGACGGCCCGCCCCGCCCCTCCGTTCCGTTCCGGGCCAAGGTTAAGGGCGGGCCGCGGCAAAGAAAAGCGCTTCCCTTCGCCAGCGGGTTCCCGTTTCCGGCTGGCGCTACGGGGCACCGGCACCCGCGCGCCTGCCGCAGGGGCACAGGGCACCGTCACCTTCCCATGGCGGCGGCCGCGCCCCAGCGAAGCGTCGCATGGGTATTTGGAAAACGGAAAGAAGGCGGCCGCGCGAACCATGGCGCGGGCCTGTGTTTCTTCGTTCCACAAATACTCATCCGGCCGCGCACTATTCCCGAGCGTTGAAAAGGATGCGCAGGGGCCCAGCCCGCCCCAGCGTCGCCCGAACACGCGCGGGGCCCTGTAATGGGTGGGAGGCTGTCGCGGCTTGCAACACGACCGACAAGCGCGGCCGTGCCGATCTTCGCCCGCTGGATCGGCGTCGCGGCGGGAAGCTGCGCTGGAAAAGAAAATGGCGGCCGGGGTGATCCGACCGCCCCGCCTTCGACTTGCCAGGACCAATCACCAGTCAGTCGTCTCAGGCAGAATGAAATATGGGGTCAGAGAGGGGATTTCTCCATGACAGGGATCAGCCTCAGGGTCGAGCCCGATACGACCGAAGCCCAGAACCGCCTTCACCAGCTGGCGAAGCCCATGGATCAGCGCCGACCGTTCTTCGCCACCCGGAGCCGTCACCTGCGGGGGCCTGCGAGGCGTCCTCACCGTTTCCCAATATTCATGCGGCCTTGCAGGCATTCCCACGCCCGAAGCGGGGCGCAGCGGGGTGCAGCCCGCCCCACGCCTTCGTCATCGCCGCGACAGCTTGGCCGATTTCGCCACCAGCATCTTGCGGCGCAGGGGCGAGAGGTGATCGACATAGAGCCGCCCGTCCAGGTGGTCGATCTGGTGCTGCACCGAGGTCGCCCAGAGGCCGACGAAATCCCGTTCCTCGATCTCGCCCTGGGCGTTCAGGAAGCGGACGGTGACGGCGCGCGGCCGCTCGATCCGGGCCGAGACGCCGGGCAGGTTCGGGCTGGCCTCCTCATGCGGGCGCAGCTGCACGCTGGCGTGCAGCACTTCGGGATTGGCCATGCGCACCGCTTGGCCGCGCTTTTCGGATGCGTCCACCACCGCCAGCCGCTGCATGATGCCGATCTGCGGCGCGGCAAGGCCGACGCCGGGCATCGCCTCCATCGTGTCGATCATGTCGTCCCAGATCATCCGCACGGTCTCGGTGATCGCGGGGACCGGCTCGGCCGGGATGTGCAGCCGGCGGTCGGCATAGGGCAGGAAGGGGCGGACGGTCATCGGGCGGCCTTGTCAGGAATGCCCGCCCGGCTATCACGGCGGCAGGCGAAGGTAAATCCGGCCGTAAGCCGCCCGTGCCGGGCATGGGCCGGCTATCGGCGGCCGTCAGGTTCGTGCCGTCGCGCATGGCAAGCGCCAGCGGCCGGCCAGGCCCGGCGGGAAGGCACGGGATTTCGGAGAGCATGAACAGCGCCGCCCGGCGGTCTGCCCCGGCCTGGCGCCCGACGGGATGGCTCAGCGCACGCCGGAATCCTCGGGGCCTTCCAGCGCATCGAGGATCAGCCGGCCGTCCAGGTGGTCGGCCTCGTGCTGGGCGATGCGGGCCTCGATCCCGGCCAGGGTCAGGACCTGCATCGCCCCCGCCAGGTCGAAGCAGCGCATCGAGATCGTGACCGGCCGCGTCACCGCGACCGGCCGGCCGGGGATCGAAAGGCATGCCTCCTCGATCGTCTCGACCTCGCCGCCCAGGGCCAGGATCTCGGGGTCCATGACCACGCGGGGCAGGGGGGCGCCCTCCTTCCAGCCGTGGTCCATGACGAAGATGCGCCAGCCCTCGCCGATCTGCGGCGCGGCAAGGCCGCGGCCGCCGGCGTGATACATGGTCGCCAGCAGGTCGGCCGCCAGCTGCGAGACCTCGTCCCAGCCCAGCCGCCCGACCGGCGCGCAGACCCGGCGCAGCGCCGGGTCGGGGTGGATCAGGATCGGGCGGATGCGCCCCTGCGCGGCAAGCCGGGCCGGATCGGGGCCCTGGGACGCCTGCGCGGCATCCTCGCCCGACAGGGGCTCAGGCACGCGCGCGCTCGCGTTTCAGCTTGACCATCTTGCGGGTGATCATCTGCCGCTTGATCGGGCCGAGATAGTCGATGAACAGCTTGCCGTCGAGGTGGTCGATCTCGTGCTGGGCGCAGGTGGCCCAGAGCCCCTCGAAATCGCGCTCATGCGTCTTGCCGTCCAGGCCCAGCCAGCGCACCTTGACCTCGGCCGGGCGGGTCACGTCGGCATATTGCTCGGGGATTGACAGGCAGCCTTCCTCATAGGTGTTCAGTGCCTCGGAACGCCAGGTGATCTCGGGGTTGACCATGACGATGGGGTTGCGCGGCGCCTCGGGATCCTTTTCGCAATCCATGACGTAAAGCCGCGACAGCACGCCCACCTGCGGCGCGGCCAGGCCCACGCCCGGCGCGTCGTACATGGTGGCCAGCATGTCTGCGGCCAGGGTCTCGATCTCGGGGGTGATGCGGGCCACGGGCTCGCAGGGCTTCTTCAGCCGCGGATCGGGATGGAGGATGATGCTGCGCAATGTCATGCCCGTGATCTAGGGCAAGCCTTGGCCTTGCGCAACAAGCCGCTATGCTGCCCCGAACAGAAAGCGCCCGAACGGAAAACAAGGGGAAACCATGGCCCAGCCCGATTTCGACGAGATCATCGACCGCACCGGCACCCATTGCTCGAAATGGGACGACATGCAGGCGATCTACGGCGTCTCGCCCGGCGACGGGATCGCGATGTGGGTCGCGGACATGGACTTCCGTCCGCCGGCCCCGGTGCAGCGCACGGTCGAGGCGATGGCCGCGCACGGGGTCTATGGCTATCCCGGCGCCAACCCGGACTATGTCGGGGCGATCCGCTGGTGGATGGACAGCCGCCACGGCTGGCAGGTCGAGCCGGAGTGGATTCTGTCTGCGCATGGGCTGGTGAACGGCACGGCGATCTGCGTCGATGCCTTCACCCAGCCGGGCGACCGGGTGATCGTCATGACCCCGGTCTATCACGCCTTCGCCCGTGTCATCCGCGCCTCGGGCCGCGAGGTGGCCGAGTTCCCGCTGGCCCTCCAGGACGGCCAGTATCGCATGGACTGGGAGGGCTGGCAGCGCCTGCTGACCGGGCGCGAGCGGATGCTGATCCTGTGTTCGCCGCATAACCCCGGCGGAAGGGTCTGGAGCGCCGAGGAACTGCGCCAGGTCGCCGATTTCTGCGCCGCCCATGACCTGATCCTGGTCTCGGACGAAATCCACCACGACCTGGTCATGCCCGGCAGCCCGCGCCATCGCGTGCTGGCGACCGTCGCGCCCGAGGCCGCGCCGCGGCTAGTGACGCTGACCGCCGCCACCAAGACCTTCAACATCGCCGGCGCCCATATCGGCAACCTGATCGTCGCCGACGAGGGGCTGCGCAAGCGCCTGCAGGGCCGGCTGATGGCGCTGGGCATCTCGCCCGGCCTGTTCGGGCCGGGCATGGTCGCCGCCGCCTATTCGCCCGAGGGCGCGGCCTGGGTCGATGCGCTGGTGGCCTATCTGGACGGCAACCGGCGGCTGTTCGACGAGGGCGTGAACGCGATCCCCGGCATCCGCTCGATGCCCTTGCAGGCGACCTACCTGGCCTGGGTCGATTTCTCGGGCACCGGCATGGAGCGGGCCGAGTTCACCCGGCGGGTCGAGCAGGGCGCGCGTATCGCCGCCAATCACGGCGGCACCTTCGGCACGGGGGGCGAGGACTTCCTGCGCTTCAACATCGCCACGCCCCGCGCCCGCGTGGCCGAGGCGGTGGCGCGGCTGCAAGAGGCGTTCCGCGACCTGCAATGAGGCGGCTGGGCGGGATCTTCTCGGCGCTGTGCCTGGCGGCGGTCCTTGGGGGGCTGTGGCTGCTTTGGGCGCCGCAGCCCGCGCCCGTCCCGGTGCCGCAGCCGCCGGCGGCGGGCTGGCACTGGCCGGGACTGCCCGATCTGCGCCTGCCCGAGTTCCGGCTGCCGCGCATCACGCTGCCGCCGATCTTCCAACGCCCGCCCGCGCGGCCCGAGGCGCCCATCGCCTCGCCGGTCGAGCGCATCCTGGTCGAGAAATCCGCCCGCCGCATGACGGTGTATCAGGAAAGCGGCCCGCCCCGGACCTTTCGCATCGCGCTGGGCTTTTCGCCCCAGGGCGACAAGAGCCGCGAGGGCGACGGCCGTACGCCCGAGGGCATCTTTCGCATCGACCGGCTGAACCGGCAAAGCGCCTATCACCTGTCGCTGGGCATCGACTATCCACAGCCCCGCCACCGCGAGGCGGCGCGCGCCCTGGGCGTCAGCCCCGGCGGCGACATCATGATCCACGGCCAGCCGAACCAGGTGCCCGAGGGCTTTCGGGTCAAGGGCGACTGGACCGCCGGCTGCATCGCCGTCGACAATGCCGAGATCGCCGAGATCTTCGCCCATGCCCGCATCGGCACCGAGGTCGAGATCCGGCCCTGAGACGCGACCCGGCGCGACGCCTTGCCGCAGCCCTTGCCCAAGGATAAGGCAGGGGCATGACGCCCAATCGCTACGCCCCCCATCTGCGCGCGACGCTCGCGCTCGGCCTGCCGCTGGTCGGCAGCCATCTGGCCCGCATGGCCATCCATGTCGCCGATACCGTCATGGTCGGCTGGTATGGGGTCGAGGAACTGGCGGCGCTGGTCATCGCGGTGTCCTTCTTCAACATCCTGTTCTTCCTGGGCATGGGCTTCGGCATCGGCGTCATGGGGCTGATCGCCACCGCCATCGCGCGGGGCGACGAGGTCGAGGTGCGCCGCTCGGCCCGGATGGCGCTGTGGCTGTCTTTGGCCTTCGCCGTGGCGGTGGTCCCGGCCATGTGGTATTCCGAGCCGATCCTGCTGGCCATCGGGCAGGAGCCGGTGGTGGCGCGGCTGGCGCAGGACTACCTGCGCATCGCCGGCTTCGGCCTGATCGCCGTGCTGTGCCAGCTGACGCTGAACAGCTACCTGGCGGCGATGGAGCGGCCGCAGGTGGTGCTGTGGATCACGCTGGCGGGGCTGCCGCTGGTGATCGTGCTGAACTGGCTGCTGATCTTCGGCAATCTGGGCGCGCCGGAACTGGGGGTGCGCGGCGCCGCCATCGCCGCCATCGCGGTGCAGTTTTCGCAGCTTCTGGCGATCGCCGCCTATGCGGCCTGGCTGCCGGCCGCGCGCAAATACCAGCTGTTCCGGCGGTTCTGGCGCCCCGACTGGGCGGGGATGCGGGCGGTCTTCGTGCTGGGCCTGCCGATCGGGCTGACCATGGTGGCCGAGGGCGGGCTTTTCGTCGGCTCGAACGTGATGATGGGCTGGATCGGCACGCGCGAGCTGGCGGCGCACGGGATCGCGCTGCAGCTCGCCTCGCTGACCTTCATGCTGCACCTGGGCATGTCGAACGCGGCCACGGTGCGCATCGGCCAGGCCAAGGGCCGCGGCGACGCCCGCTGGATGCGCGACGCGGGGGTGACGGTGACGGCGGTCTCGGTGGTGATCGCCGCGCTGGCGGTGGCGGGTTTCGAGCTGTTCCCGCGCCAGCTGGTCGGGCTTTACCTGGACGCCTCCCACCCCGAGACCCCGGCCATCGTCGAGATCGCGGCGGGGCTGCTGTTCTATGCCGGGCTGTTCCAGCTGATGGATGCGATGCAGGTGATCGGGCTGGGGCTGCTGCGCGGGGTGCAGGACACGCGCGTGCCCATGGTGATCGCGGCGGTCAGCTATTGGCTGGTCGGCATCCCGGTGGCCTACGGGCTGGCCTTCGTCGCCGGGATCGGCCCGGCCGGCCTGTGGCTGGGGCTGGTCGCGGGCCTCAGCCTGGCCGCGGTGCTGCTGATGCGCCGCTTCTGGCGCGGGCTTGCGCGCGGGGACTGGACCCGCGAGGCGCGCGCGGTCTAGTCTGGCGCCGCAAGAGATCGAGAGGTTCGCCATGCGCCCGGTTTTCGTCCAGTTCCGTTGTTCGCCCGGCAAGACCTACGAGGTCGCCGACGCGATCTATGACCGCGAGATCGTCAGCGAGCTTTACTCGACCTCGGGCGATTACGACCTCCTGGCCAAGATCTATGTGCCCGAGGACCAGGATGTCGGTCATTACCTGTCCGAAAAGCTGTTCGACATCCCGCATATCGTGCGGACGCTGACGACGATCACCTTCAAGGCGTTCTAGCGAGTCTTGGCGTCGCCGCGCCTGCGGCACCATGGGGCTTCGCCCCGCTCGTCGCTGAAAAAGGTCCGGCGGACCTTTTTCCGGGCGCTCCTCGCCCCCCAGGATATTTGGACACGAAAGAAGCCGGCAGGCGGGCGCGCCCTTGCGCGGGGGCGGGGTTTGGGGTTTCTGTGGCGCCATGACGCGCTTTCGCTTTGCCCCCATTCCCGCCGCGCTGCCGGCGACGGTCCCCTTCACCGGCCCCGAGGCGCTGGAGCGGCGCCGCGGCGCGCCCTTTCGCGCCCGGCTGGGCGCCAACGAGAACGGCTTCGGCCCCTCGCCCCAGGCGGTGGCGGCCATGGCGCGGGCGGCGGCGGAGGTCTGGAAATACGGCGACCCCGACAGCCACGACCTGCGCCATGCTCTGGCCGCGCATCATGGCGTCGGGCCCGAGAACATCATGGTCGGCGAGGGGATCGACGGTCTCCTGGGGCTGCTCGTGCGGCTGATGGTGGCGCCGGGCGAGGTGGTGGTCAGTTCGGACGGCGCCTATCCGACCTTCAACTATCACGTGGCGGGCTTTGGCGGCCGGCTGGTCAAGGTGCCTTATCGCGACGATGCCGAAGACCCCGAGGCGCTGGCCGCGGCCGCGCATCGCCATGGCGTTCGGCTGGTCTATCTGGCGAACCCGGACAACCCGATGGGCAGCTGGCTTCCCGGCCGCCGCATCGAGGCCATGCTGGACGCCCTGCCCGAGACGAGCCTGCTGGTGCTGGACGAGGCCTATGCCGAATTCGCCCCCTCCGACGCCATCCCCCGCATCGATGCCGAGGACGGGCGGGTGATCCGGTTCCGCACCTTTTCCAAGGCCCATGCCATGGCCGGCGCGCGGATCGGCTATGCCATCGGCCCGGCGGAGCTGATCGCCGGCTTCGACCGCATCCGCAACCATTTCGGCATCGGCCGCATCGCCCAGGCCGGCGCGCTGGCCGCGCTGGAGGATCGCGGCTGGCTGGCCCATGTGCTGGCCGAGACCGCCGCCGCCCGCGCCCGCATCGCCACCATCGCGGGCGAGAACGGGCTGACGGCGCTGCCCTCGGCCACGAATTTCGTGGCGATCGATTGCGGGCGCGACGGCGCCTTCGCCCGCGCCTTGCTGGAGGGGTTGGCGCAACAGGGCATCTTCGTGCGCATGCCCGGCGCCGCCCCCCTGGATCGCTGTATCCGCGTCTCCTGCGGACCCAGGCCGGAACTCGATGCCTTTGCCGAGGCGCTGCCCAGGGTTCTCAGGGTGCTGGCCTGATCGTTTCTCCGTTGTGCAAATACCCCTGCGGCCGTGCCGTCTGCGCGGGTCAGTCCAGGGGTAGCGCCGTCGTAGCCTTCAGCTCTTCCATCGACAAAAGCGCCGTGACGTTGTGGATCCTCACCTCGGAAATCAGCGCCTGGTAGAAGCGGTCATAGGCCCGCGCATTGCGCACCCGCACCTTCAGGATATAGTCGATGTCGCCGGCCAGCCGGTGCGCCTCGATCACCTCGGGGCGGGCGCGCACCGCGGCCAGGAAGCGGCGCGCCCATTCCGGGTCGTGTTCGCTGGTGCGGATGAGCACGAAGAAGCAGGCGTCGAGCCCCAGCGCATCGGGGTCGAGCAGGGCCACCTGGCCGCGGATCACCCCCGCCTCGCGCAGCTTGCGAATCCGGTTCCAGACCGGGGTCTTCGAGGCCCCCACCCGCGCCGCGATGTCGTCGAGCGACAGCGTGGCGTCCTCTTGCAGCAGGGACAGGATTTTGCGGTCGGTGTCGTCGAGCCGGATGGGAGTTTGCCTGTTGTCGCTCATCGTGAAACCTGGTCCTTGCTGTGCCGCTGACATGCGGAGATGTTTCTTATTTTTTCGCCCCACTCGTCAATATGGGGGATTTTTTTCTATATAGATGCCAGAGGAAACGAAAGGCAAAGGCCATGTCCAAAGGCTTCACCCCATCCCCCGCGACCCCCGGCGTCATCACCGCGAATGACCTGCGCATGGGCCATTGCGTGTGGATGCGTGACGGCAAGTGGACCGCGGACCCGCGCGAGGCCGAGCTGTTCGAGGACGAGGCCATCGCCGAGCTGGCGCTGCTCGACGCGACCTCTCAGGCCCATCTCGTCGTCGGCCCCTATCTGGTCGAAGCGAAGCGTGGGGCCGACGGCCGCCCCGAGCCGGCCCATTTCCGCGAGGCGTTCCGCCGCAGCGGCCCCACCCATCGCCATTTCAAGCAAGCCGAGTTCGAGGCCAGCAATGTTTGACGCACGTCCCCAGCACAACGACCAGCATCGCGAATACCTGCGCCACCGCACCCAGCAGTTCCGCCGCCAGGTCGAGCGCCGCCTGGACGGCAGCCTGACCGAAGAGGAATTCCGGCCGCTGCGGCTGAAGAACGGCGTCTACCTGCAACTGCATTCCTACATGTACCGGGTGGCGATCCCCTATGGCGCGCTGACCCCGGACCAGATGCGCATGCTGGGCCATGTGGCCGAGCGCTGGGACCGCGGCTATGGCCATTTCACCACCCGCACCAATATCCAGTTCCACTGGCACAAGCTGGTCGACATCCCCGATTCCATGGAGGCGCTGAACTCGGTCGGCATCCACAGCATCCAGACCTCGGGCAACACCATCCGCAACGTCAATGCCGACGCCTTTGCCGGCGCCGCCGCCGACGAGCTGGAGGATCCGCGCCCCTGGGCCGAGCTGATCCGCATCTGGTCCACCGACCATGCCGAATTCCAGTTCCTGCCGCGCAAGTTCAAGATCTCGGTCTCGGCCGGCAAGCAGGACCGCTCGGCGGTCTCGGCCTATGACATCGGGCTGCGCATCGTCGAGCGGGACGGCGCGCGCGGCTTCCAGGTCTGGGTCGGCGGCGGGCTGGGCCGCACGCCCTACCTGGGCCAGGTGATCCGCGAATTCCTGCCGCAGGCCGACCTGCTGCCCTATCTGGAGGCGATCCTGTCGGTCTACAACCTGACCGGGCGGCGCGACAACAAGTGGAAGGCACGGATCAAGATCACCGTGAACGAGCGCGGTCTTGACGTGTTCCGCGCCGATGTCGAGGAAGAGTTCAAGCACCGCCGCCAGCAGTTCTCGGGGCTGGACCAGGAGATCCTGAACGACCTGCGCGCCCAGTTCGCGCCGCCGGAATTTCTCGACGCCCCGGTCGAGGGCTATGAGGCGGCGCGGGCGGCGAACGGCGCCTTCCGGTCCTGGACCGACACCAACCTGCATCCGCACCGCATTCCGGGCTATGCCAGCGTCATCGTCACGCTGAAGGCGCCGGGTGCCACGCCGGGCGACATGAGCGCCGAGCAGATGCGGCTGGTGGCCGACCTGGCCGAGCGGCTGGCCCATGGCGACATCCGGGTGAACCACGACCAGAACCTGGTCCTGCCCCATGTGCGCAAGGCCGACCTGCCCGAGATCTACGAGGCGCTGCGCGCGGTCGGGCTGGCCACGGCGAATTTCGGCAAGATCACCGACATCATCTCTTGCCCCGGCATGGACTACTGCACCCTGGCCACCGCGCGCTCGATCCCGATCGCGCAGGACATCGCCGCGCATTTCCGCGCCCGCGGCCTGGAGGACGAGATCGGCGAGATGAAGATCCGCATCTCGGGCTGCATCAACGCCTGCGGCCATCACCACCTGGGCCATATCGGCATCCTGGGCCTGGACCGGGCGGGGGTCGAGAACTACCAGATCACGCTGGGCGGCGACGGCTACGAGACCCCGACGCTGGGCCAGCGCGCCGGTGCCGGCTTCCCGGCCGACGAGGTGGTGCCGGCCATCGACCGGCTGGTCGACGCCTATCTGGAACTGCGCGAATCGCCCGAGGAACGCTTCATCGACGCCTATCGCCGTCTGGGGGTGGCTCCGTTCAAGGCGGCGCTGTATCCGGCCGATGCTTGATCAGACGCTGGATGCCCGCGCCGCGCGGCTGAACGACCGCTATCGCCATCACGCCGCGACCGAGGTGCTGCGGCGTGCGCTGCGCGACCCTGACCTGGGCTCGACCACGCTGGTCTCGTCTTTCGGGGCGGAATCGGTGGTGCTGTTGCACATGGTCTCGGTGGTGGCGCCGGGGACGCCGGTGCTGTTCATCGACACGATGATGCTGTTCCAGGAGACGCTGGACTATCAGCTTGAGGTGACGGAAAGGCTGAAGCTGACCGATGTGCGGGTGATCCGCGCCACCGAGCGCGAGGTGGCGCTGAACGACCCGGACGGGACGCTGCACCAGTTCAACACCGACGCCTGCTGCGATTTCCGCAAGACCGTGCCGCTGGAACGCGAGTTGGCAAGGTTCGATGCCTGGATCACCGGCCGCAAGCGCTTCCAGGGCGGCGAGCGCCAGCAGCTGGAGTTCTTCGAATCCGAGCCGCCGTCGCGGCTGCGCATCAACCCGCTGGCCCATTGGCGTCCGCAGGACGTCCAGGACTACATGGCCGAGAACAACCTGCCGCGTCACCCGCTGGTCGCCAGGGGCTATGCCTCGATCGGCTGCGCGCCCTGCACCTCGCCGGTCAAGCCCGGCGAAGACCCGCGCGCCGGCCGCTGGCGGGGCAGCCAGAAGACCGAATGCGGCATCCATTTCATCGGCGGGCGCATGGTCCGCACAGGAGCGAAGGCATGAGCGATTTCTTTCTGGTCCGCGATGACGGCTTCCACCCCCATGACGGAGCCGAGCCCGTCACCCTGGCGCCCGATACGAAGCCGGCCGATCTCGAGGCCTATCTGGCACATGACCTGATCGCCATCGACTTCCCGGCCATGACCGACGGACGCGGCTTTTCGCTGGCCCGCCTCCTGCGCCAGAAGGGCTACAAGGGCCGGCTGCGCGCGGTCGGCAAGCTGATCTCGGACCAATATGCCATGGCCCGCCGCGTCGGCTTCGACGAGGTGCAGATCCCCGCCGCCCTGGCCGAGCGCCAGCCGCAGGACCAATGGCTCTATCGCGCCGATTGGCGCGACTGGGACCATCGGTCGCGGCTCGCCGGCTGAAACCTGGGGTTTCGCCCCGCCCTCCCATGCATTAGATAGACCGGGAATCCCGAACATGACACTGGATCTTTCCGTGGACCTTGCCGCCAAACCCGCCAAGACGTTGCCCGACGCCCAGACCGTGACCTCGGTCAGGCACTGGACGGACCGGCTGTTCTCGTTCCGGGTGACGCGGCCGGCCAGCCTGCGCTTCCGTTCGGGCGAATTCGTGATGATCGGCCTGCCGGACGATAACGGCAAGCCGATCCTGCGCGCCTATTCCATCGCCTCGCCCAACTGGGACGAGGAGCTGGAGTTCTATTCGATCAAGGTGCCGGACGGGCCGCTGACCTCGCGGCTGCAGAACATCCAGCCGGGCGACCAGATCATCCTGCGCCCCAAGCCCGTGGGCACGCTGGTGCTGGACGCGCTCCTGCCCGGCAAGCGCATGTGGTTCCTGGCCACCGGGACCGGCATCGCGCCCTTCGCCAGCCTGATGCGCGACCCCGAGACCTATGAGCGCTACGAGCAGGTGGTGATGATGCATACCTGCCGCACCGCCGACGAGCTGGCCTATGGCCGCGAACTGGTCGAGAACCTGAAGCGCGACCCGCTGTTGGGCGAGCTTTACGGCGAGGAATTCGCCAGCCGGCTGCTGTATTACCCGACGACGACGCGGGAAGAGACGCAATACATGGGCCGGATCACCGACAACCTGACCTCGGGCAAGGTGTTCCGGGATCTGAACCTGCCGCCGATGGATGCGGCAAATGACCGCGCCATGATCTGCGGCAGCCTGGCCTTCAACACCGATGTCAAGGCGGTGCTGGAAGGGTTCGGCCTGCGCGAGGGCGCGAACAGCGATCCCAAGGAGTTCGTGGTCGAGAAGGCCTTCGTGGGCGACGGCATCTGAGCGTCGCGCGGGGGGCTTTGCCCCCCACGCCTCAGGCGCCCCCCGATGGGGCGCATGAGGCGTTCCCCCCAGGATATTTGGACACGGAAGAAGCCCGGCGTTGACAGTTCGCCGGGCGATGCCCATGTTCCGGCGCCGAATCAAGCGAAGGAATCTTCATGCCCGTCGTCGTCGTTGAATCTCCGGCCAAGGCCAAAACGATCAACAAATACCTGGGCGACGACTATACGGTTCTGGCCTCGTTCGGGCATGTGCGCGACCTGCCGCCCAAGGATGGCAGCGTCGATCCCGAGGCGGATTTCGCCATGAAATGGGAAGTCGCCGCGGAATCGAAAAAGCACGTCAAGGCGATCCGGGACGCGCTGGCCTCGGACCCGAACCTGATCCTGGCCACCGACCCCGACCGCGAAGGCGAGGCGATTTCCTGGCACCTGCTGGAAACGCTGGCGCCGGCCCTGAGGAAGGGCGCCGAGGTCAGCCGCGTCACCTTCAACGCCATCACCAAATCCGCCGTGACCGAGGCCATGGCGCGGCCGCGCCAGATCGACCAGCCGCTGGTCGATGCCTATCTGGCGCGCCGGGCGCTGGACTATCTGGTCGGCTTCAACCTGTCGCCGGTCCTGTGGCGCAAGCTGCCGGGCGCCAAGTCGGCGGGCCGGGTGCAATCGGTCGCCTTGCGCATCATCGTCGACCGCGAGATGGAGATCGAGGCCTTCAGGCCGCGCGAATACTGGTCGGTCCATGCCCGGCTGGCGACGCCGCGCGGCGACGAATACGACGCGGCGATGACCGTCTTCGGCGGCAAGAAGCTGGAACGCTTCGACATCGCCACCGAGGAGCAGGCGCAGCTGGCCGTGGCCGCCATCGCCTCGCGCGATCTCAGGGTCGCCAGCGTCGCCGCCAAGCCGGCGAGCCGCAATCCCTGGCCGCCCTTCATGACCTCGACCCTGCAGCAGGAGGCCAGCCGCAAGCTGGGCCTTGGCGCGCGGGCCTGCATGTCGGCGGCGCAGCGCCTCTACGAGGCCGGGCACATCACCTATATGCGGACCGACGGCATCGACATGGCGCCCGAGGCGGTGATGGCGGCGCGCGACGCGATTAAGGCGCGCTTCGGGGCGGAATATCTGCCGAAATCGCCGCGCATGTACAAGAACAAGGCCAAGAATGCGCAGGAGGCGCATGAATGCATCCGGCCGACCGACATGATGCTGTCGCCCGACAGGCTGCCGGTTTCGGACAAGGACCAGAAGGCGCTTTACGACCTGATCTGGAAGCGGACGCTCGCCAGCCAGATGGAATCGGCGCGCATGGAGCGCACCACGGTCGAGATCGCCTCGGCCGACGGCCAGGTCGGCCTGCGTGCCAACGGCCAGGTGATGCTGTTCGACGGTTTCCTGCGGGTCTATGACCAGGGCCGCGACGACGAGGAGGACGAGGACAGCCGCCGCCTGCCGCTGATTCACGAGGGCGAGGCGGCCGAGAAGCGCGCGGTCACGCCCGAGCAGCATTTCACCCAGGCCCCCCCGCGCTATACCGAGGCCACGCTGGTCAAGCGTATGGAAGAGCTGGGGATCGGCCGTCCCTCGACCTATGCCTCGATCATCGGCACGATCCAGGACCGCGACTATGTCCGCAAGGAGCAGAACCGCCTGATCCCCGAGGACAAGGGCCGGCTGGTCACGATCTTCCTGCAGAAATACTTCCCGCGCTACGTCAGCTACGACTTCACCGCCAATCTCGAGGGGGAGCTCGACGACATCTCCTCGGGTGAGCGCGCCTATCGCGAGGTGCTGCGCCGTTTCTGGCGGGATTTCACCGCCGCGCTGGAGGGCACGTCCGAGCTGCGCATCACCGAGGTGCTGGAGGCGATCGACGAGGCGCTGGCGCCGCATCTCTACCCGCCGCGTCCCGACGGCTCGGACCCGCGCGAATGCCCGCTCTGCCACAAGGGGCGGCTGCATCTGAAGACGGCGCGTTCGGGCGGGGCCTTCATCGGCTGCACGAACTATCCCGATTGCCGCTTTACCCGTCCGATCAGCTCGCCGGATGCCGAGGTGGTGGGCGACACCGTGCTTGGCGTGGACAATGGCGACCAGATCAGCCTGAAGAACGGCCGCTTCGGGCCTTACGTCCAGCGCGGCGAGGCCACGGCCGAACAGCCGAAGCCGCCGCGTGCCTCGATCCCCAAGGGCTGGGACCTGGCCTCGGTCGATCTGGAACGGGCGCTGGCGCTGCTGGCCCTGCCGCGCGAGATCGGCCCGCATCCCGAGGACGGCGTGCCGGTCGAGGCCGGGATCGGCCGTTATGGCCCCTATGTGAAGCATGGCGCGAAATACGCCAACCTGTCGGAGGTGGACGAGGTCTTCACCATCGGCATGAACCGCGCGGTCGAGGTGCTGGCCTCGAAGCAGGTGCGGGGCAGGGCGGCTGCCGCCGCGCCGCTGGCGGAACTGGGCGAGCATCCCGAGGGCGGGCCGGTGCAGGTGATGAGCGGCCGCTATGGCCCCTATGTCAAATGGGGCAAGGTCAATGCGACGCTGCCCCGCGACCTGGAGCCCGGCGCGGTCACGCTGGAGTGCGCGCTGGAGTTGATTGCCGAGAAGGCCGCGAAATCCGGCAAGAAGCCGGCGAAGAAGGCTGCCGCGAAAAAGCCCGCCGAAAAGAAGACCGCTGCCAGGAAGCCGGCTGCGGCCAAGGCGAAGAAGGCCGGCTAAGACGCCCGGCTGCGCAGTTGCGTCCTGGGTATTTGAGCAACGAAGAAGCGGCGATTGCGCTGGAAATCGGGCGCTGCTCGGGTCTTCTCTGTTCTTCAAATACCCATGACGCGAGCGGGACGCTGGCGCAGCGCCGCGGTTTTCGCTTTTTGATCCGCGCCGTTCTGCTGCTAGGCTCGACCCGCAAGGGTTGAGCGGAGGGCGCCATGAAGGATCGAATCGTCGGAATGGGCCGTGCGGCGGCCATCGTGCTGGCGGGCTCTCTCGGGCTGCCTGTCGCGGCGCAGGAGGCTGCGATCTTCGATGCCATGGACCGGATCCATCCGGTCTGGGCGGAAAGCGGCATGGTCTCGGCGCAGGAGCGGCTGGCGGCCGAGATCGGCCGCGACATCATGGCCAGGGGCGGCAATGCGGTCGATGCGGGCGTGGCGGTGGCATTCGCGCTGGCCGTCACCCTGCCGCGCGCCGGCAATATCGGCGGGGGCGGCTTCATGCTGGTCCATGACGCCGAAACCGGCCAGACCCATGCCATCGACTATCGCGAGATGGCGCCGCAGGGCGCCTCGCGCGACATGTTCCTGGACGCGGCGGGCGAGGCCGACAGCGAGAAGTCGCTTTACAGCGGCGCTGCCTCGGGCGTGCCGGGGACGGTGGCGGGGATGAAGCTGGCGCTGGACCGATACGGCAGCATGGGCTGGGCCGAGGTGATCGCCCCGGCGATCCGGCTGGCCGAGGAGGGCATCACCGTCACCCCGGAGCTTGCCGACAGCATCGCGGCCGAGCGCGATCATCTGGAGAAGTTCTCCTCGAGCGCCGCCATCTTCTTCAAGGAGGGCGGCGCGGCCTATCGGCCCGGCGACCGGCTGGTGCAGGCCGACCTGGCGGCGACGCTGAAGAAGATCGCCGCCGAGGGGCCGGACGGCTTCTACAAGGGCGAGGTGGCCGAGGCCATCGCCCGCGCGGTGCAGGAGGCGGGCGGGCTGATCACGGTCGAGGACATGGCCGCCTACAAGCCCGTGGAGCGCGAGCCGGTGCGGGGCAGCTATCGCGGCCATGAGGTGGTCTCGATGCCGCCGCCCTCCTCGGGCGGGGTGCATCTGATCCAGATCCTGAACGCGCTCGAGGGCTATCCGATCGGCGCGCTGGGGCAGAATTCTGGCGAGACCATCCACCTGATGGCCGAGGCGATGAAGCTGGCCTATGCCGACCGCTCGGAATACCTGGGCGACCCGGATTTCGTCGACGTGCCGGTCGCGGCGCTGACCAGCAAGGATTATGCGGTCGAGATGCGGCGCAGGATCAGCGCCGATTTCGCCACGCCTTCGGTGATGATCAAGCCGGCGGACCTCGCGCCCTACGAATCCGACCAGACCACGCATTTTTCGGTGGTGGACAAGCAGGGCAATGCGGTCTCGAACACCTATACCATCAACCTGAACTATGGCTCGGGGCTGGTGGCGGGGGGCACGGGCGTGCTGATGAACAACGAGATGGACGATTTCTCGGCCAAGCCCGGCGTGCCCAACGCCTTCGGCCTGGTCGGCGGCGACGCCAACGCGGTCGAGCCGGGCAAGCGGCCGCTGTCGTCGATGACGCCGACCATGGTGCTGAAGGACGGCAAGGTCTGGCTTGTCACCGGCTCGCCCGGCGGGGCGCGGATCATCACCACGGTCCTGCAGGTGGTCATGAACATGATCGACCACGGCATGAACGTGGCCGAGGCCTCGACCGCGCCGCGCGTCCATCACCAATGGCTGCCCGACGAGCTGCGGCTGGAGGAGGGGATCAGCCTCGACACCATCCGCATCCTGCAGGGCAAGGGCCCCAGCGTCGCGGTCAAGGAGGCGATGGGCTCGACCCAGTCGATCCTGCGCGACCCGCGGACGGGCACGCTTTACGGCGCCTCGGACCCGCGCCGGCCGGATGCGGCGACGCTGGGCTACTGAGCCAGGTAGTCGCGCAGGGCGACGGCGTTGTTGTGCTCGGTGTCCCTGGCGCCGTAGAGCAGCGTCACCGGGCCCTTGCGGATCAGCTGGCGCAGCTCGCGCAGAGGTTCGGGATTGGCGTCCAGTTCCGCGGCATAGCGGCGGCGGAACTCGGGCCATTTCTTCGGGTCGTGGTCGAACCAGTGGCGAAGGTCGTCCGAAGGGGCGATGTCCTTCAGCCACAGATCGGCCCCCAGCGTCTCGCGGCTGATCCCGCGCGGCCAGATGCGGTCCACCAGCACCTTGCGCCCCTCGTCCTGCGAGGGGGGCGGGTCATAGGCGCGGCGAAGGAAGATGTCGGTCATGGCAAGCCTCTTTCCAAGGGAAATTCCCCGATGGCCCGCCGGGTTCCCTGTGCCTGGCCGGGTTTTCGGCGACGGTGCGGCGGGCCGCAGGGGCCGGACCGGGCCGGTCGCGGGTGCGGGTGGGTGCGGGGTTGCCGGCGCGAGTCGGCCCTGCGGGCGGGGCCGAGGGGGTTCGGGCTCGCATCGGCAGGAAAAACCGACTAAAATACCCCGTGATCCGGCGCCGGGGGCGCGCGGTTTTGTCGCGTTGCAGGTGCCGCAAAGCCGGCCTGACGCTGGGTGGCACCGTTGACCATATCCGCGACCGGGGATAAACGGACCTTAGCCAAACCCATCGCGGGACGCCAGTCGGGTTCCTGCGAGCGAAAGGGAGCCCAACCCAGTGGAATACCTGCTGCAAGAATACCTGCCGATCCTGGTTTTTCTGGGAATGGCCTCGGCGCTTGCCATCGTGCTGATTCTGGCGGCCGCGGTCATCGCCGTGCGCAACCCGGACCCGGAGAAGGTCAGCGCCTATGAATGCGGCTTCAACGCTTTCGACGACGCGCGGATGAAGTTCGACGTGCGCTTCTACCTGGTGTCGATCCTGTTCATCATCTTCGACCTGGAAGTCGCTTTCCTGTTCCCCTGGGCGGTCAGCTTTGCCAGCCTGTCGGACGTGGCCTTCTGGGGCATGATGCTGTTCCTGGGCGTCCTGACCGTGGGTTTTGCCTATGAATGGAAGAAGGGGGCGCTGGAATGGGCGTGATGACCGGCCTGAACACCGCAGGCGCCGACCGTGACGTCGCCACGGCCGAGCTGAACCGCGAGCTGCAGGACAAGGGCTTCCTGCTGACCACGACCGAGGACATCATCAACTGGGCGCGCAACGGCAGCCTGCACTGGATGACCTTCGGCTTGGCCTGCTGCGCGGTCGAGATGATGCAGACCTCGATGCCGCGCTATGACCTGGAACGCTTCGGCACCGCGCCGCGCGCCAGCCCGCGGCAGTCGGACCTGATGATCGTCGCGGGCACCCTGACCAACAAGATGGCGCCGGCGCTGCGCAAGGTCTATGACCAGATGCCTGAGCCGCGCTATGTCATCTCGATGGGCAGCTGCGCCAACGGCGGCGGCTACTATCACTATTCCTATTCGGTGGTGCGCGGCTGCGACCGCATCGTGCCGGTGGACATCTACGTTCCCGGCTGCCCCCCGACCGCCGAGGCGCTGCTCTACGGCATCCTGCAACTCCAGCGCCGCATCCGGCGCACCGGCACGCTGGTGAGGTGAGCCATGTCCGAAGCCCTCTCTGACGCCGCCCTGCTGGAACTGGCCGAGCATATCGCGCTGCGCCGCGAGAACGACGTGATCTCGACCCAGGTCGCCTTTGGCGAGCTGACGGTGAACGCGACGCTCTCGGGCGTGATCGGCCTGATCGAGTTCCTGCGCAACGATCCGAACTGCCGCTTTTCCACGCTGATCGACATCACCGCGGTGGACAACCCGGCGCGGCCGGCGCGCTTCGACGTGGTCTATCACCTGCTGTCGATGTATCAGAACCAGCGCATCCGGGTGAAGGTCCAAGTGCGCGAGGACGAGCTGGTGCCCAGCCTGACCGGCGTCTTTCCCGGCGCCAACTGGTATGAGCGCGAGGTCTTCGACCTGTTCGGCATCCTGTTCTCGGGCCATGCCGACCTGCGCCGCATCCTGACCGACTACGGCTTCCGCGGCCATCCGCTGCGCAAGGACTTCCCGACGACCGGCTATACCGAGGTGCGCTGGAGCGACATCGAGAAGCGGGTGGTCTACGAGCCGGTGAACCTGGTTCAGGAATACCGCCAGTTCGACTTCCTGTCCCCCTGGGAGGGCGCGAAATACGTGCTTCCGGGCGACGAGAAGGCGCCGGAGGCGAAGAAGTGACCGCAGCCGCGCAGCCTGCCTGCGCGCCACGCATCGGATTTGAGGGCTGACCATGGACGGCGACATCCGCAAGAACAGCTATGACGACGGCTCGATGGACGCCCTGACCGGCGAGCAGAGCATCCGCAACTTCAACATCAACTTCGGCCCCCAGCACCCGGCCGCCCACGGCGTGCTGCGCATGGTGCTGGAACTGGACGGCGAGATCGTCGAGCGCGCCGACCCGCATATCGGCCTGCTTCACCGCGGCACCGAGAAGCTGATGGAGAGCCGCACCTATCTGCAGAACCTGCCCTATCTGGACCGGCTGGACTATGTGGCGCCGATGAACCAGGAACATGCCTGGTGCCTGGCGATCGAGCGGCTGACCGGCACCACGATTCCGCGCCGCGCCAGCCTGATCCGGGTGCTCTACTCGGAAATCGGCCGCATCCTGAACCACCTGATGGGCATCACCACCGGCGCCATGGACGTGGGCGCGCTGACCCCGCCGCTCTGGGGCTTCGAGGCGCGGGAAGAGTTGATGATCTTCTACGAGCGCGCCTGCGGGGCGCGGCTGCACGCGGCCTATTTCCGGCCCGGCGGCGTGCATCAGGATCTGCCGCCCGACCTTCTGGACGACATCGAGGAATGGTGCGAGCGCTTCCCCAGGCTGGTCGACGACCTCGACACCCTGCTGACGGAAAACCGCATCTTCAAGCAGCGCCTGGTCGACATCGGCATCGTGACCGAGGACGACGCGCTGGACTGGGGCTATAGCGGCGTCATGGTGCGCGGCTCGGGCCTGGCCTGGGATCTGCGGCGGTCGCAGCCCTATGAATGCTATGACGAATTCGACTTCCAGATCCCGGTCGGCAAGAACGGCGACTGCTACGACCGCTATCTGTGCCGCATGGCCGAGATGCGCGAATCCTGCAAGATCATGCAGCAGGCGGTCCGCAAGCTGCGCGCCGAGCCCGCGGGGGACGTGCTGGCCCGCGGCAAGCTGACGCCCCCCAGGCGCACCGAGATGAAGCGTGACATGGAAAGCCTGATCCATCACTTCAAGCTTTACACCGAGGGCTTCCGGGTCCCGGCCGGCGAGGTCTATGCCGCCGTCGAGGCGCCCAAGGGCGAGTTCGGCGTCTACATCGTCGCCGACGGCACCAACAAGCCCTGGCGCGCCAAGCTGCGTGCGCCCGGCTTCGCGCATCTCCAGTCGATCGACTGGATGTCGCGCGGCCACATGCTGGCCGACGTCCCGGCGATCATCGCCACGCTCGACATCGTTTTCGGAGAGGTTGACCGCTGATGCTGCGCCGTCTGTCCCCCATCCAGCCGGACTCGTTCGAGTTCACGCCCGCCAACCTGGACTGGGCCCGCGCCCAGATGACCAAATACCCGGAAGGCCGCCAGCAATCGGCGATCATCCCGGTCCTGTGGCGCGCCCAGGAACAGGAAGGCTGGCTGAGCCGCCCGGCCATCGAATATTGCGCCGACCTGCTCGGGATGCCCTATATCCGGGCGCTCGAGGTCGCGACCTTCTATTTCATGTTCCAGCTCCAGCCGGTGGGTTCGGTCGCGCATATCCAGATCTGCGGCACCACCACCTGCATGATCTGCGGCGCCGAGGACCTGATCCGGGTCTGCAAGGAAAAGATCGCGGCCGAGCCGCATGCGCTGTCGGCCGACGGCCGCTTTTCCTGGGAAGAGGTCGAATGCCTGGGCGCCTGCACCAATGCGCCCATGGCCCAGATCGGCAAGGATTTCTACGAGGACCTGACGGCCGAGAAACTGTCGGCGCTGATCGACCGCTTCTCGGCGGGCGAGGTGCCGGTGCCGGGTCCGCAGAACGGCCGCTTCTCGGCCGAGGCCCTGGGCGGCCTGACCGCGCTGGCCGATCTCAAGGGCGGCGAGGCGCATAACGCCAGCGTCGCGCGGGCGCTGCGGCTGGGCGACACGATCAAGCGCATCGACGGGACCGAGGTGCCGATCACGACGCCTTGGCTGGCGGCGCAGAACGGCGTCTGATCGAAAGGGGGCGGGCTGGTCGCGATGGAACGGGCAGAGTGCAACAGGAACTGCTGGATCTCGGCGGCAATCGCCGGGGTGGTGGTGCTGCTGTTCACCGCCGGCATCGGCGACCTGCACTGGCTGGCCGGGCTGTTCCTGGGCGTCGTGACCTTAGTGCTGTTCGGGGCGCTGATGGTCTGGCTGGTCTGCCACGAGCGGCCCGAACTGTTCGAGGACGGCCCCGGCCTGACCGGCACCGACTGGCAGCGCGCCGCGGTGGACCGCCAGCCCGAGACGCTGCTGGTCAGCGGCTCGCTGGGGCCCGAGCCCTTCACCTCGGGCACGCAGATGCCCATCGTCGCGGGGACCATGCCCTCTTCGGAGCCGCCGTCCGTAGTCGCGCCCGCAGCCGTGCCTGCAGCCGCCGCCAAGCCCGTGCCGGGCGCCGACGACCTGCAGCGGATCAAGGGGATCGGCCCCAAGATCTCGGACTGGCTGAACGCGCAGGGCGTGACGCGCTATGACCAGATCGCCGCCTGGGATGCCGCAACCGTCGCCGATTTCGCGCAGCGGCTGGGCCGGATGGGCGGGCGGATTGAGGCCGACGACTGGGTCGGCCAGGCGAAATTGCTGGCGGCGGGGGGCGAGACCGGCCATTCCCGCCGCATCGACAAGGGCGGGGCCGCGTGATGGCCCGCCCGGCAGGACATGCGGCGTCGCAGGCGGATAGGGCCGCCGCGGCGGATGCCCGGCAGATGCGTCTGGTGGCGGTGGTGATCGCCGTCACCATGGCGCTGTGGCTGGGGGTGCAATGGCTGGGGGGCCAGCAGGACTGGCCCGCGAAATATGCCTTTCTCGCCGATCTTGCGGCGATGGGGGCCTTGATCTGGTCGCTTTTGGTGACCTTTCGGATCTGGCGGCGGCGCAAGGCGTCCTCGCAGGGACAAGGATAAGACGATGCTGAACGATCAGGACCGGATCTTTACGAACCTCTACGGCATGGGCGACCGCAGCCTGGCCGGCGCCCGCAAGCGCGGCCATTGGGACGGCACCGCCGCGATCATCCAGCGCGGCCGCGACAAGATCGTCGACGAGATGAAGGCCTCGGGCCTGCGCGGGCGGGGCGGGGCGGGCTTCCCCACCGGCATGAAATGGTCCTTCATGCCCAAGGAATCCGACGGCCGCCCGTCCTATCTGGTCATCAACGCCGACGAATCCGAGCCCGCGACCTGCAAGGACCGCGAGATCATGCGCCACGATCCGCATACGCTGATCGAGGGCGCGCTGATCGCCAGCTTCGCCATGGGCGCGCACGCCGCCTATATCTATATCCGCGGCGAGTTCATCCGCGAGCGCGAGGCGCTGCAAGCCGCCATCGACGAATGCTATGACGCGGGCCTTCTGGGCCGGAATGCGGCCCAGTCGGGCTGGGATTTCGACCTCTACCTGCATCACGGCGCCGGCGCCTATATCTGCGGCGAGGAAACCGCGCTGCTGGAATCGCTGGAAGGCAAGAAGGGCATGCCGCGCATGAAGCCGCCCTTCCCGGCCGGCGCGGGCCTCTATGGCTGCCCGACCACGGTGAACAACGTCGAATCCATCGCCGTGGTGCCCACCATCCTGCGCCGCGGCCCGGAATGGTTCGCAAGCTTCGGCCGCCCGAACAACGCGGGCGTGAAGCTTTTCGGCCTGACCGGCCATGTCAACACCCCCTGCGTGGTCGAAGAGGCCATGTCGATCCCCATGCGCGAGCTGATCGAGAAGCATGGCGGCGGCATCCGCGGCGGCTGGAAGAACCTCAAGGCGGTGATCCCCGGCGGCGCCTCCTGCCCGGTGCTGACGGCCGAGCAATGCGAAAACGCCATCATGGATTATGACGGCATGCGCGAGCTGCGCTCGTCCTTCGGCACGGCCTGCATGATCGTCATGGACCAGTCCACCGATGTGGTGAAGGCGATCTGGCGGCTGTCCAAGTTCTTCAAGCACGAAAGCTGCGGCCAATGCACCCCCTGCCGCGAGGGCACCGGCTGGATGATGCGGGTGATGGAGCGCCTGGTGCGCGGCGATGCCGAGATCGAAGAGATCGACATGCTCTTCGACGTCTCCAAGCAGGTCGAGGGCCACACCATCTGCGCGCTCGGCGATGCGGCCGCCTGGCCGATCCAGGGCCTGATCCGCAATTTCCGCGAAGAGATCGAGGACCGGATCAAGGCCAAGCGCAGCGGCCGCATGGGCGCGATGGCGGCGGAGTAGGCGACGATGGCGACCGGCCCCCTCATCCCGGCATGGCGGCCCCCCCAGGGGGAAAGCCCGCGCCTGCGCGCGCGCCGGTGGGGCCGGATCACGGCGCCCTCACGGCTTGGTGCCGAACCTTCGGGGCGGCCGCATGTTATGGCAAAAGGCCATGACAAGGAGGCTATTGCCATGAAGCTGATCCCCGCCGTTCTGATCGCCGCGACGCTTGCCACACCCGCAGCCGCGCTGGAGCCGCTGGCCCAGGAGAAATACATCAACGACCGGCTGATCGCCGCGCGCATCGCCGACCGCATCCGCCGCACCTGCCCCAGCATCGACGGCCGCATCCTTTATGCCTATGGCGAGGCGCGCAAGCTCAAGCGCTATGCCGAGACCAAGGGCTATTCCCGCGCGCAGATCGACGCCTTCCTGGACAGCAAGGCGGACAAGGCGCGCATCTATGCCGTGGCCGAGGACTATCTGGCCCGCCAGGGCGCCAAGGCAGAAGACCCCGAGAGCTTTTGCCGCGTCGGCCGGCAGGAGATCGCGCGCAATACCGTAATCGGCAGCCTTTTGGTGGCGAAATGAAGACGTGGATGAACCGGATCGGCATCGCCCTGATGGCGGCGGCAGCGGCGGCGATGATCGCCGCCGACGGCTTTGCCGCCGAGCGCGCGCCGCATCCGGGGCAGGATGGCGCCCGCGCGACCGTTCCCGTGCAGGAGGCGCAGCCATGACGCCGGGACGGATGGGATCGACAGGGCCACAGCAAACCGGGCCAGCCTTCGGCCAGCATTTACATCGCGCAAAACCTGCCGGAGATCGTTCCGGCGCGGTTTCCGGGCGCGAGGGATAAGGGAAGACAAGATGGCGGATCTTCGCAAGATCAAGATCGACGACGTGATTATCGAGGTCGATCCCAACATGACCCTGATCCAGGCCTGCGAACTGGCCGGGATCGAGGTGCCGCGTTTCTGCTATCACGAGCGGCTGTCGATCGCCGGCAACTGTCGCATGTGCCTGGTCGAAGTGGTGGGCGGCCCGCCCAAGCCCGCCGCCTCCTGCGCCATGCAGGTCAAGGACTTGCGCCCCGGTCCCGAGGGCGCGCCCTCGGAGATCCGCACCAACAGCCCCATGGTCAAGAAGGCCCGCGAGGGGGTGATGGAGTTCCTGCTGATCAACCATCCCCTGGACTGCCCGATCTGCGACCAGGGCGGCGAATGCGACCTGCAGGACCAGGCCATGGCCTATGGCGTGGATTTCAGCCGCTACCGCGAGCCGAAGCGCGCCTCCGAGGACCTGAACCTCGGCCCGCTGGTCGAGACGCATATGACGCGCTGCATCTCCTGCACCCGCTGTGTGCGCTTCACCACCGAGGTCGCCGGCATCACCCAGATGGGCCAGACCGGCCGCGGCGAGGACAGCGAGATCACCAGCTATCTGAACCAGACGCTGGAATCGAACATGCAGGGCAATATCATCGACCTGTGCCCGGTCGGCGCGCTGGTCTCCAAACCCTATGCCTTCACCGCCCGGCCCTGGGAGCTGACCAAGACCGAATCCATCGACGTGATGGATGCGCTGGGGTCCAGCATCCGCGTCGACACCAAGGGCCGCGAGGTCATGCGCATCCTGCCGCGCAACCATGACGGCGTGAACGAGGAGTGGATCAGCGACAAGACCCGCTTCGTCTGGGACGGGCTGCGCCGCCAGCGCCTCGACCGGCCCTATATCCGCGAGAACGGCCGCCTGCGCCCGGCCAGCTGGCCCGAGGCGCTAGAGGCCGCCGCCCAGGCGATGAAGGGCAAGAAAGTGGCGGGGCTGATCGGCGACCTGGTCCCGGCCGAAGCCGCCTTCAGCCTCAAGCAGCTGGTCGAGGGGCTGGGCGGTCGCGTCGAATGCCGCACCGACGGCGCCCGGCTGCCCATCGGCAACCGCTCGGCCTATGTCGGCACGGCGCGGATCGAGGACATCGACCATGCCAAGCGCATCCTGCTGATCGGGACCAACCCGCGCGACGAGGCGCCGGTGCTGAACGCCCGCATCCGCAAGGCCTGGGCGCATGGCGCGCAGGTGGCGCTGATCGGCGAGCCGGCGGACCTGACCTATGACTACCACCATTTCGGCAACGACCGCGCTGCGCTGGCCAAGCTGGCGGACGAGGACCTGTCGAACAAGGACGGCACCCCCGGCATCGTCATCGTCGGCCAGGGCGCCCTGCGCGAGGCGGATGGCGAGGCGGTGCTGGCCCATGCCATGCGCATCTGCGAGCGCGGCGACAGCAAGCTTCTGGTGCTGCACACCGCCGCCGGCCGCGTCGGCGCGATGGACGTCGGCGCCGTGACCGAGGGCGGGCTGCTGGCCGCCATCGAAGGGGCCGAGGTGATCTACAACCTCGGCGCGGACGAGGTGGACATCGCTGCCGGGCCGCTGGTGATCTATCAGGGCAGCCATGGCGACCGCGGCGCGCATCGCGCCGACATCATCCTGCCCGGCGCCTGCTATACCGAGGAAAGCGGGCTGTTCGTGAACACCGAAGGCCGGCCGCAGCTGGCCATGCGGGCCAATTTCGCGCCGGGCGAGGGCAAAGAGAACTGGGCGATCCTGCGCGCGCTTTCGGCCGAACTGGGCAAGACCCAGCCCTGGGACAGCCTGGCTGGGCTGCGCCGCAAGCTGGTCGAGGCCGTGCCGCATCTGGCGCAGATCGACCAGGTGCCGCAGAACGAATGGCAGCCGCTCGACCGCTTTGACCTGGGGCAGGCGAGCTTCCGCTATGCGGTCAAGGATTTCTACCTGACCAACCCCATCGCCCGCTCATCGCCGCTGATGGGCGAGCTTTCGGCCATGGCCGCGGCCCGCAGGGCCCCGGCGCTGGCGGCGGAGTGAGCGCGATGCGGGTCCGTCTTGCCCTGCTGGCCGCGACCGGCGCCCTGGCGCTGCTGGCCGGCTGCGGCGCGACCAAGGACGCGCGCCCGCAGCCCAAGCCGGCCGAGCTGGGCGTCGCGGTGCTGCAAAGCGACGCAGGCGCCCCAGACAAGAAGGTGCTGACCAGGGGCCGGATCTCGACCAAGTCGGGCGAGATCCTGATCCTGGAGCCCGACGGCTCGGTCAGCGAAATGGCGCTGGACAGCCCCGAGGGCCGCGACGCCTTTGCCGTGACCGAGGCCGACCTGATGGCGCTGAACGCGAATCTGGACCTGGACCTGTCGGGCCTGCCGGACATGGCGCCGGTGCGCAAGCGCGAGCCCACGGCCCAGGAAAAGGCGCTGGCCGAATTCGCGGCGCGCACGCGGCCGCTGCGGCTGAACCTGCCCACCAGTTTCGAGGCCGATCCGCGGGATTTCCAGGGGGCGCAGGTCGCCTCGCTGGCCGGTTCGCGCAAGGGCACGGACAGCCTGGTGGAAGTGACGGCAAACCTGCGCGGCGGGGTGGACGCCGACACCGCCTTCGCCTATGCCACATGCGCGCTGGCCAGCTGGGCCGATGCGAAAGGGGCGCCCTATGCCCGCCACATCCGCACGCTTCGCGACAAGCGGGGCGGGAAGATGGTCGTCGGCTCGGTCTTCACGCTTTCCGAAAGAAAACCGATGGGCCTGACGGTGATGACAACGAAACAGACCTTGCAGGAATGCAAGGCACGCGGCATTCCCGCGGCGTGATGAGAGGGACGAAAGATCATGGCTGAATTCTGGGCCTCGCCCTACGGTTTCGCACTCAGCCTGCTCTTGCAGGGTCTGGCGGTCATCGCCTTCGTCATGGGCTCGCTGATCTTCATGGTCTATGGCGACCGCAAGATCTGGGCGGCGGTGCAGATGCGCCGCGGCCCGAACGTGGTCGGTCCCTGGGGCCTGTTGCAGACCTTTGCCGACGCGCTGAAATATATCGTCAAGGAAATCGTCGTCCCGGCCGGCGCCGACAAGTTCGTCTATTTCCTGGCGCCCTTCCTGTCGATGATGCTGGCGCTGTTCGCCTTCGTCGTCATCCCCTTCGACGAGGGCTGGGTGATGGCGAACATCAACGTGGGCATCCTGTTCATCTTTGCCGCCTCCTCGCTGGAAGTCTACGGCGTCATCATGGGCGGCTGGGCCTCGAACTCGAAATACCCGTTCCTCGCCTCGCTGCGTTCGGCGGCGCAGATGATCTCCTACGAGGTGTCGCTGGGCTTGATCATCATCGGGGTCATCATCTCGACCGGCTCGATGAACCTGACCGCCATCGTCGAGGCGCAGCGCGGCGATTATGGCCTGCTGAACTGGTACTGGCTGCCGCACCTGCCGATGGTGGTGCTGTTCTTCGTCTCGGCCCTGGCCGAGTGCAACCGCCCGCCCTTCGACCTGGTCGAGGCGGAATCCGAACTGGTCGCGGGCTTCATGACCGAATATTCGTCCACGCCCTACCTGCTGTTCATGGCGGGCGAATATATCGCCATGTATCTGATGTGCGCGCTCTTGTCGCTGCTGTTCTTCGGCGGCTGGCTGTCGCCGGTGCCGTTCATCGCCGACGGCTGGTGGTGGATGGTCATCAAGATGTGGTTCTGGTTCTACATGTTCGCCATGGTCAAGGCGATCGTGCCCCGCTATCGCTACGACCAGCTGATGCGGATCGGCTGGAAGGTGTTCCTGCCCCTGTCGCTGGGCTGGGTGGTGCTGGTGGCGATCCTGGCGCGCTACGAAGTGCTGGGCAGCTTTTGGGCCCGCTTCACGGTCGGAGGATAAGCCATGTATTCCAACAAGCTAGCCGAGGCATTTGCCAAAGCCAGTGAGACCGACAAGGTGGAGCTGGCGCATTTCCTCGCCAACAATCTGGACAGTGCGGAACAAGCGCGGGACAGCGCCCGCATCCGCGACTATATCGCCGCGTTCGACCGTTTCGCGGCGCCGCGGGAAGGGGAGCAGTTCTGATGGCCTTCGATTTCGCCCGTGCCACCAAGTATTTCCTGATGTGGGATTTCATCAAGGGCTTCGGCCTGGGAATGCGCTATTTCGTCTCGCCCAAGCCGACGCTGAACTATCCCCACGAAAAGGGCCCGCTGTCGCCGCGCTTCCGCGGCGAACACGCGCTGCGCCGCTATCCCAACGGCGAGGAACGCTGCATCGCCTGCAAGCTGTGCGAGGCGGTCTGCCCGGCCCAGGCCATCACCATCGACGCCGAACCGCGCGAGGACGGCTCGCGCCGCACCACGCGCTACGACATCGACATGACCAAGTGCATCTATTGCGGCTTCTGCCAGGAAGCCTGCCCGGTCGATGCCATCGTCGAGGGGCCGAACTTCGAATACGCGACCGAAACCCGCGAGGAACTGTTCTACGACAAGCAGAAGCTGCTTGCGAACGGCGAACGCTGGGAGGCCGAGATCGCCCGCAACCTGCAGCTGGACGCGCCCTACCGATGACCGATGCCTTCACCAAGCTTTTCGCACAGATGATGACCTCGGGGCAGGAGATGGCGCGCGCCTTCAACCCGGCGCTCGAGCATTTCGACATGCGCGCCATGGAAAAGCTGGTGCCGACGATTCCCGCCGACATGCTGGAAATGTGGTTCGGCAAGACCTTCAACCGCGAGGGGCTGGACGCCAAGACGCGCCTGCTTCTCACCATCGGCGCGATCACCGTCCAGGGCGCGCTGGCCGAGCCGCAGCTGCGCATGACCGTGCGCCAGGCGCTGGCGGCCGGCGCCACCAAACGCGAGATCGCCGAGACGATCTTTCAGATGAGCATGTTCGGCGGGCTGCCCGCGATGCAGAAGGCGCTGGAAATCGCCCAGAGCGTCTATGCCGAGGAGGACGAGGAATGATGACCTTCGCTTTCTACCTGTTCGCGATCAGCGCCTGCGTCGCGGGCTTCATGGTCGTGATCGGACGCAACCCGGTGCATTCGGTGCTGTGGCTGATCCTGGCCTTCCTGTCCGCGGCGGGGCTGTTCGTGCTGCAGGGCGCGGAATTCGTCGCCATGCTGCTGGTCGTGGTCTATGTCGGCGCGGTGGCGGTGCTGTTCCTGTTCGTCGTCATGATGCTGGACGTGGATTTCGCCGAGCTGAAGGGCGAGCTTGCGCGCTACCTGCCGCTGGCGCTGGTGATCGGCGTCGTGCTGCTGGCGCAGCTGGGCATCGCCTTTTCGGGCTGGACGCCCTCGGACCAGGCGGAAAGCCTGCGCGCCGCGCCGGTGGACTCGGCGGTCGAGAACACCTTCGGCCTGGGCCTGGTGCTGTATGACCGCTATGTGCTGATGTTCCAGCTGGCCGGGCTGGTGCTGCTGGTGGCGATGATCGGGGCGATCGTGCTGACCATGCGCCACCGCAAGGACGTCAAGCGCCAGAACGTGCTGGAGCAGATGTGGCGCGACCCGGCCAAGACGATGGAGCTGAAGGACGTCAAGCCGGGGCAGGGGCTTTGAACGCGGCAAGTCGAACCGCGACAGCCATCGGGATCGCTGCTGCGGTCCCAGTAGCAAACGGATATTTCAACGGGTGAACGACCCGGAGGGACCAGGACGATGATCGGATTGACTCATTATCTTGTTGTGGGGGCGATATTGTTCGTCACCGGCATTTTCGGGATCTTCGTGAACCGAAAGAACGTCATCGTCATCCTGATGTCGATCGAGCTGATGCTCCTGGCGGTGAACATCAACTTCGTCGCCTTCTCGACCCATCTGGGCGACCTGGCCGGGCAGGTCTTCACCATGTTCGTGCTGACCGTCGCCGCCGCCGAGGCCGCCATCGGTCTGGCGATCCTGGTGGTCTTCTTCCGCAACCGCGGCACCATCGCGGTGGAAGACGTCAACGTGATGAAGGGATAAGCGAGCATGGAAAAATTCGTCCTCTTCGCGCCGCTCATCGCGTCGCTGATCGCCGGGCTGGGCTGGCGCGCGATCGGCGAGAAGGCCGCGCAATACCTGACCACGGGCGTGCTGTTCCTCAGCTGCCTGATCAGCTGGTATCTGTTCTTGTCCTTCGACGGCGTGCCGCGGCACATCCCGGTGCTGGACTGGGTCGTGACCGGCGACTTCCATGCCGAATGGGCCATCCGCATGGACCGGCTGACCGCGATCATGCTGATCGTGGTGACGACGGTCTCGGCGCTCGTCCACATGTATTCGCTGGGCTACATGGCCCATGACGACAACTGGACGCATGACGAGCATTACAAGGCGCGCTTCTTCGCCTATCTCTCGTTCTTCACCTTCGCCATGCTGATGCTGGTGACGGCGGACAACCTGCTGCAGATGTTCTTCGGCTGGGAGGGCGTGGGCGTCGCCTCCTACCTGCTGATCGGCTTCTACTACAAGAAGGCCAGCGCCAATGCCGCGGCGATGAAGGCGTTCATCGTCAACCGCGTCGGCGACTTTGGCTTCCTGCTGGGCATCTTCGGCCTTTACTGGCTGACCGGCTCGGTCCAGTTCGACGAGATCTTCCGCCAGGTGCCCCAGCTTGCGCAGACCGACATGCATTTCCTGTGGCGCGACTGGAACGCGGCGAACCTGCTGGGTTTCCTGCTGTTCGTCGGCGCCATGGGCAAGTCGGCGCAGCTTCTGCTGCACACCTGGCTGCCGGACGCGATGGAAGGCCCGACCCCGGTTTCGGCGCTGATCCACGCCGCGACCATGGTCACGGCGGGCGTGTTCCTGGTCTGCCGCATGTCGCCGCTTTACGAATTCGCGCCGGACGCCAAGAACTTCATCGTCATCATCGGCGCCACCACCGCCTTCTTCGCCGCGACCGTGGGCCTGGTGCAGAACGACATCAAGCGCGTTATCGCCTATTCGACCTGCTCGCAGCTGGGCTACATGTTCGTGGCGGCGGGCGTCGGCGTCTATTCGGCGGCGATGTTCCACCTGCTGACCCACGCCTTCTTCAAAGCCATGCTGTTCCTGGGCGCGGGCTCGGTGATCCATGCCATGCACCATGAACAGGACATGCGGAACTATGGCGCGCTGCGCAAAAAGATCCCGCTGACCTTCTGGGCGATGATGATCGGCACCTTCGCCATCACCGGCGTCGGCATCCCGCTGACCCATCTGGGCTTCGCCGGCTTCCTGTCCAAGGACGCGATCATCGAAAGCGCCTATGCGGGCAGCGGCTATGCCTTCTGGCTTCTGGTCATCGCGGCCTGCTTTACCAGCTTCTATAGCTGGCGGCTGATCTTCCTGACCTTCTACGGCAAGCCGCGCGGCGACCATCATGCCCATGACCATGCGCATGAAAGCCCGCCGGTCATGACCATCCCGCTGGGCGTGCTGGCCGTGGGCGCGGTCTTTGCCGGCATGGTCTGGTATGGTCCCTTCTTCGGCGACCACCACAAGGTCACGGAATATTTCCACATCGCCGGCGCGCAGCATGAGGCCGCCGAGGGCGAGGAGGCCGCGGAACACGCGACTACCGAGGCCCCCGCTGCCGATACGGCCGCCGAGGGCGAGCCCGCCGCCGAGGCCGCCCATGCCGAGGTTGCCGCTCCGGTCGGCGGTGCGATCTACATGCATCCCGACAACCACATCATGGACGAGGCGCATCATGCGCCGGCCTGGGTCAAGGTCTCGCCCTTCATCGCCATGGTTCTGGGGCTGATCACCGCCTGGACCTTCTATATCGCCAACCCGTCGCTGCCCAAGCGGCTGGCGGCGCAGCAGCCGGCGCTGTATCAGTTCCTGCTCAACAAATGGTATTTCGACGAGATCTACGACTTCATCTTCGTCCGGCCGGCGAAATGGCTTGGCCGCGTGCTGTGGAAGGGCGGCGACGGCGCCGTCATCGACGGCACCATCAACGGGGTGGCCATGGGGTTGATCCCGCGGCTGACCCGCGCGGCGGTCCGGGTGCAATCGGGCTATCTGTTCCACTACGCCTTCGCGATGGTTCTGGGCATCGTGGGCTTGCTGATCTGGGTGATGATGCGGGGCGCGCACTGACATGACGAACCTTCTTTCCATCATCACCTTCCTGCCGATCGTCGCCGCCATCATCATGGCGCTGTTCCTGCGCGGCCAGGACGAGGCCGCGGCGCGCAACGCCAAGTGGCTGGCGCTGCTGACCACGACGGCGACCTTCGTGATCTCGCTTTTCGTGCTGTTCCGCTTCGACCCGGCGAACACCGGCTTCCAGTTCGTCGAGGATCACGCCTGGATCATGGGCCTGCGCTACAAGATGGGCGTGGACGGGATCTCGGTGCTGTTCGTGCTGCTGACCACCTTCATGATGCCGCTGACCATCCTTTCGACCTGGCAGGTCGAGGACAAGGTCAAGGAATACATGATCGCCTTCCTGGTGCTGGAAGGGCTGATGATCGGCGTCTTCACCGCGCTCGACCTGGTGCTGTTCTACCTGTTCTTCGAGGCGGGGCTGATCCCGATGTTCCTGATCATCGGCATCTGGGGCGGCAAGGACCGCATCTACGCGTCCTTCAAGTTCTTCCTCTACACCTTCCTCGGCTCGGTGCTGATGCTGGTCGCGATGATCGCCATGTATCGCATGGCGGGCACCACCGACATCCCGACGCTGCTGACCTTCGACTTCCCGTCGGACAACTTCCGCCTGCTGGGCATGACGGTGGTCGGCGGCATGCAGATGCTGCTGTTCCTGGCCTTCTTTGCCAGCTTCGCGGTCAAGATGCCGATGTGGCCGGTCCATACCTGGCTGCCCGACGCGCACGTGCAGGCGCCGACCGCCGGCTCGGTCCTGCTGGCCGCGGTGCTGCTGAAGATGGGCGGCTACGGCTTCCTGCGCTTCAGCCTGCCGATGTTCCCGGTCGCCAGCGGCGTGGCCCAGCCCTATGTCTTCTGGCTGTCGGCCATCGCCATCGTCTACACCTCGCTGGTGGCGCTGGCGCAGTCGGACATGAAGAAGGTCATCGCCTATTCCTCGGTCGCCCACATGGGCTACGTGACCATGGGCGTCTTTGCCGCGAACCAGATCGGCGTCGACGGCGCGATCTTCCAGATGCTGTCGCACGGCTTCATCTCGGGCGCGCTGTTCCTTTGCGTCGGCGTGATCTACGACCGCATGCACACGCGGGAAATCGACGCCTATGGCGGGCTGGTGAACCGGATGCCGGCCTATGCGGCGGTGTTCATGTTCTTCACCATGGCGAACGTGGGCCTGCCCGGCACCTCGGGTTTCGTGGGCGAGTTCCTGACGCTGATGGGTGTCTTCCGGGTCGATACCTGGGTGGCGCTGGTCGCGACCTCGGGGGTGATCCTGTCGGCGGCCTATGCGCTCTGGCTTTATCGCCGGGTGACGCTGGGCCAGCTGATCAAGGAAAGCCTCAAGTCGATCACCGACATGACCCCGCGCGAGCGCTGGGTGTTCATTCCGCTGATCGCGATGACGCTGATCCTGGGCGTCTATCCGCGGTTCGTCACCGACGTGACCGGCCCGGCGGTCGCAGCGCTCGTCCAAGACTACAACCAGAGCCAGCCGGCGGCACCCGTCGCCACGGCCCAAGCCAGCCACTAGGGGACGGACATGACCTCGCTCGATTTCTCGACCATTCTGCCCGAGGTGGTGCTGGCCGGCTACGCCCTTGCCGCCCTGATGGCGGGGGCCTATCTCGGCAAGGACAGGCTGGCCCGGACGCTGCTTTGGGTCACGGTCGCGGCCTTCCTGCTTGTCGCGGCGATGGTGGGCCTGGGCAGCCATGCCGACGGCACCGCCTTCCACGGCATGTTCATCGACGACGGCTTCTCGCGCTTTGCCAAGGTGGTGACGCTGGTCGCCGCCGCCGCCGTGCTGGCGATGAGCGCCGATTACATGCAGCGCCGCAACATGCTGCGCTTCGAGTTCCCGATCATCGTGGCGCTGGCGGTGCTGGGCATGATGTTCATGGTCTCGGCAGGCGACCTGCTGACGCTCTACATGGGGCTGGAGCTGCAATCGCTGGCGCTTTACGTCGTCGCCGCCATGCGCCGCGACTCGGTGCGCTCGTCCGAGGCGGGGCTGAAGTATTTCGTCCTCGGCTCGCTTTCCTCGGGCCTGCTGCTCTATGGCGCCTCGCTGGTCTACGGCTTTGCCGGCACCACCGGGTTCGAGGGCATCGTCTCGACCATCCAGGGCGGGCATCTGTCCCTGGGCGTGCTGTTCGGGCTGGTGTTCATGCTGGTCGGCCTGAGCTTCAAGGTCTCGGCCGTGCCCTTCCACATGTGGACGCCCGATGTCTACGAGGGTTCGCCCACGCCGGTGACGGCCTTCTTCGCCACCGCGCCCAAGGTCGCGGCCATGGCGCTGATCGCGCGGCTGGTCTTCGACGCCTTCGGCCATGTCATCGGCGACTGGAGCCAGATCGTCGCGGCGCTGGCGGTGATGTCGATGTTCCTGGGCTCGATCGCCGGGATCGGCCAGACCAACATCAAGCGGCTGATGGCCTATTCCTCGATCGCGCATATGGGCTTTGCCCTGGTCGGCCTGGCCGCCGGCACCGCCATCGGCGTGCAGACCATGCTGCTCTACATGACCATCTATGCGGTGATGAACATCGGCACCTTCGCCTTCATCCTGTCGATGGAGCGTGACGGCGTGCCAGTCACCGACCTCGCTTCGCTGAACCGGTTCGCCTGGACCGATCCGGTCAAGGCGCTGGCCATGCTGGTGCTGATGTTCAGCTTGGCGGGCGTGCCCCCGACGCTGGGCTTCTTTGCCAAGTTCGGCGTGCTGACGGCGGCGGTCGATGCCGGCATGGGCTGGCTGGCGGTGCTGGGCGTCATCGCCTCGGTCATCGGCGCCTTCTATTACCTGCGCATCGTCTATTACATGTATTTCGGCGGCGAATCCGAGGGGATGAGTTCGCGCATGGGCGCGGTGCAATACCTGGCGCTGATGCTGCCGGCCCTGGCCATGCTGGTGGGCGCGATCAGCATGTTCGGCGTCGATGCCGCCGCCGGCCGTGCCGCCGAGACCCTGGTCGGCCCGGTCGCCGCTGTCGAACAGCCCGCCGAGACCCTGCAAGCCGAGCCCGCGCAAGGTGAGTGACGCCTGGCCCGAGGGCGTGGCTCGCCATGTGCTGGCCCGCACCGACAGCACCAATGCCGAGGCGCTGAAGCTGGCGCCCGGCCTTTCCGGTCCCGCCTGGGTGCTGGCCCGCGAGCAATTCGCGGGCCGTGGCCGTCGCGGGCGCGAATGGGTCATGCCGGCGGGGAATTTCGCCGGCACGCTGGTCCTGCGCCCGCAGGGCGGGCCGATGGCGGCGGCGCAGCTGTCCTTCGTCGCGGCGCTGGCGCTTTACGATGCGCTTGGCCTGGCCTGCGGGCCGGCCGCGCGGCTGGCGATCAAGTGGCCCAACGACGTGCTGCTGAACGGCGGCAAGGTGGCGGGCATCCTGCTGGAAAGCTCGGGCTCGGGTCCGGGGGTGCAGGCGGTGGCGGTGGGCATCGGCGTCAACCTGGCGGCGGCGCCCGATGCCGGCGCGGTCGAACTCGGCGCGACCCCGCCGGTTTCCGTGCAGGGCGAGACCGGCCACGCCGTCGATCCCGAGGAATTCCTGGACCTGCTGGCCCCGGCCTTCGCGCGCTGGCAGGCGCAGCTGGACGCCTATGGCTTCGCCCCGATCCGCAACGCCTGGCTGGCCCGCGCCGCCCGGCTGGGCGAGCCGATCATCGCCCGCACCGGCGCGACCGAAAGCCGCGGCATCTTCGAGGGCATCGACGACAGCGGCGCGCTGGTCCTGCGCGGTCCGGCGGGGCGGCAGGTCATCCCCGCCGCCGAAGTCTATTTCGGAGGCTGATCGCCATGCTGCTTTGCATCGACACCGGCAACACCAACACGGTCTTTTCCGTCTGGGACGGCGAGAAATTCGTCGGCCTCTGGCGCATCTCGACCGACCACCGGCGCACGGCGGACGAATATTTCGTCTGGCTGTCCACGCTGATTTCCCTGCAGAAGCTGGAACTGAACATCGACGCCTGCATCATCAGCTCGACCGCGCCGCGGGTGGTGTTCAACCTGCGCGTGCTGTGCAACCGCTATTTCGACACCCGTCCGCTGGTGGTGGGCAAGCCGGACTGCCTGCTGCCGGTGGCGCCGCGGGTGGATTTCGGCACCGTGGTCGGCCCCGACCGGCTGGTGAACACCTGGGGCGCCTATGAGCGGCACGGGCCGGACCTGATCGTGGTCGATTTCGGCACCGCGACGACCTTCGACGTGGTGGATACCGACGGCGCCTATGTGGGCGGCGTCATCGCGCCGGGGGTGAACCTGTCGCTCGAGGCGCTGCACATGGGCGCGGCCAGCCTGCCGCATGTCGATGTGACCATGCCGCCCAAGGTGATCGGCACCAATACGGTGGCCTGCATCCAGTCCGGCATCTACTGGGGCTATATCGGCCTGGTGCAGGGCGTGGTGGACAAGATCCGCGAGGAACGCGGGCGGCCGATGAAGGTTATAGCAACGGGCGGGCTTGCACCGCTGTTCGACCAGGGATTTGATTTGTTCGACGCGATCGAGGACGATTTGACCATGCACGGCCTGCGCCTGATCCATGATTACAACAAGGAGATGGGCAATGGCTGAGCGCCTGATCTATCTGCCGCTGGGCGGCGCGGGCGAAATCGGCATGAACGCCTATGTCTACGGCTACGGCCAGCCGGGGCGCGAGCGGCTGATCGTCGTCGACCTGGGCGTGACCTTCGGCGACATGGATTCTGCGCCGGGCATCGACCTGATCATGGCCGATGTCGCCTGGCTGGAGCAGAACCGCGACCGCATCGACGCCATCTTCATCACCCACGGGCACGAGGATCACGTCGGCGCGCTTGGCCTGTTGTGGCCCAAGCTGCAAAAGCCGGTGCATTGCCGCCGCTTCACCGGCGCGCTGGCGCGGCTGAAGCTGGAAGAGGCCGGCCAGCCCGTCGACCAGCTGCATATCCACGCCCCGCGCCCCGCGGTGGTGACGGCCGGTCCCTTCCGGGTGCAATTCGTCCCCGTCAGCCATTCGATCCCGGAAAGCTCGGCGCTGATCATCGACACGCCGGCGGGCCGCATCGTGCATACCGGCGATTTCAAGCTGGACGGCACCCCGGTGGTGGGCGAGCCCTTCGACCCGATCCTGTGGCACGACATCGCGGGCGAAGGGCAGGGGGTCAAGGTTCTGACCTGCGATTCCACCAATGTCTTTTCCCCCCATCCCGGCCGGTCCGAGGCGGTGCTGGCCAATCCGCTTCTGGATTTCGTCATGGCGCAGCGGCAGATGGTGGTGGCGACGACCTTCGCCAGCAACATCGCCCGCCTCAAGACCCTGGCCGAGGCCGGCCTTGCCGCCGGCCGCAAGATCTGCCTGCTCGGCCGCGCCATGCGGCGTATGGTGACGGTCGGGGTCGAGACCGGCATCCTGACCAATTTCCCGCCGGTGATCGGCCCCGAGGAGGCCTCGGAACTGCCGCGCGACAAGGTGATGCTGATCGTGACCGGCAGCCAGGGCGAACGCCGCGCTGCCAGCGCCCAGCTGTCGCGCGGCCGCTACCTGGGGATCGAGCTGAAAGAGGGGGACAGCTTCCTCTTCAGCTCGCGCACGATCCCCGGAAACGAGCGCGGGGTGATCCGCATCATGAACGCGCTGTCGGAAATGGGCGTGGACCTCTATGACGGGGACGACGGCACCTATCACGTCTCGGGCCATGCCAACCGCCCGGACATCGAGGCGGTCCACGATCTGTTGAAGCCGCAGATCGTTATCCCGATGCATGGCGAGCATATGCACCTGCGCGAACATGCCAAGCTGGCGCAGGCGCGCGGCATTCCCGCGGCGGTGGCGACCAACGGCACCATGCTGGACCTGACCGGCCCGGTGCCGCGGGTGGTGGACCAGATCGACACCGGCCGGCTTTACCTGGACGGCACGGTGCTGATCGGCGCCATGGACGGTGTGGTGCGCGACCGCATCCGCATGGCGCTGAACGGCCATGCCATGGTCTCGGTCATCATCGACGAGGACGACACGCCCCTGCCCGACGCCTGGGTGGAACTGTCCGGCCTGCCGGAACTGGGCCGCGCCGGCGTGCCGCTGGCCCGCAATATCGAAAGCGAGCTGGCCGAGTTCCTGGAACGCGCCGACGACCGCACGGTGATGGACGACGACCGCCTGGAAGAGGCGATCCGCAAGATCACCCGCCAGGTCTCGATGGAGGAGATCGGCAAGAAGCCCGAGGTGACGGTGGTGATCTCGCGCCTCGCCGCCGAGTGACCGGACCGGCTGGACCAAGCATGAGCGAATTCGACCCGACCCCGCCGCGCCGCAATTTCTATGGCCGCCGCCACGGCAAGACCCTGCGCCAGTCGCAAAAGGGCTACCTGTCCGAGGATCTGGGCAGCCTGCGCCCGCGCGGCATCACCGTCCAGGACAACCCCGAGCGCAAGCCCATCGACCCGGCGGCGATCTTCGGCGACGACCGCCCGGTCTGGCTGGAGGTCGGCTTCGGCGGCGGCGAGCACATGGTCCACATGGCCGCCCGCTATCCCGAAATCGGCATCATCGGCTGCGAGCCCTTCATCAACGGCGTCGCCATGCTCCTGGGCAAGATCCGCGCGGCGGGCGTCAGCAATGTCAGCGTGCACCCCGGCGATGCGCGCGACCTGATGGACGTGCTGCCCGATGCCTCGATCTCGCGCGCCTTCCTGAACTATCCCGACCCCTGGCCCAAGGCGCGCCACCACCGCCGCCGCTTCGTCACGCCCGAGCATCTGATCCCGCTGGCCCGCGTCATGCGGCCGGGCGCCGAGTTCCGCGTCGCGACCGACATCCCCGATTACGTTCGCCAGACGCTGGAAGAGGTGCCGCAGGCCGGTTTCGAACTGATCGCCGAGGAGCCTGAGCCCTGGGACGACTGGCCCAGCACCCGCTATGAGCAAAAGGCCCTGCGCGAGGGGCGGGCGCCGCATTACGTCACTTTCCGCCGCAAGGGCTGATTGCAACCCCCGCCCGTGACCGCTATCACCTTGCGCGACACGCACCAGGGGGCCTTCATGTCACATTCCGCCGAACCGCTGCCGATGACCGCCCGCCGCTCGGGCCCCCTGGCCGGCGAGGCCAAGGTGCCGGGCGACAAGTCGATCAGCCACCGCGCGCTGATCCTGGGCGCGCTGGCGGTGGGCGAGACCCATATCACCGGGCTGCTGGAGGGCCAGGACGTGCTGGACACGGCCTCGGCGATGCGGGCCTTCGGCGCGCAGGTCGAACGCCTGGGCGAGGGGGAATGGCGGGTGATGGGCGTCGGCGTCGGCGGCTTCGCCGAGCCCGAGGGCGTGATCGACTGCGGCAATTCCGGCACCGGCGTGCGGCTGATCATGGGCGCCATGGCGACGACGCCGATCACCGCCACCTTTACCGGCGACGCCAGCCTGTCGCGCCGGCCGATGGGCCGCGTCACCGACCCGCTGGAGCTGTTCGGCGCTCAGGTGACGGCCCGCGAAGGCAAGCGCCTGCCCCTGACCATCAGGGGCGCGGCCGATCCGGTGCCGGTGCGCTACAAGACCCCGGTCGCCAGCGCCCAGATCAAGTCGGCGGTGCTGCTGGCCGGCCTGAACGCACCGGGCGAGACGGTGGTGGTCGAATCCGAACCGACCCGCGACCATACCGAACGCATGCTCGCGGGCTTCGGCGCCAGCATCCGCAGCGAGACGACGGATGAAGGCCATGTCATCACCCTGCAAGGCCGGCCGGAACTGAAGCCGCAGCCGGTGGCGGTGCCGCGCGACCCGTCCAGCGCCGCCTTTCCGGTGGCGGCGGCGCTGATCGTGCCCGGCTCGCAGATCCGCGTCCCCGGCGTCAGCCGCAACCCGACCCGCGACGGGCTCTATGTCACCTTGCTGGAAATGGGCGCCGACATCAGCTTCCAGAACCAGCGCGAAGAGGGCGGCGAGCCGGTCGCCGACCTCGTCGTCCGCCATGGCCCGCTGAAGGGCGTGACCGTGCCGCCCGAACGCGCCGCCAGCATGATCGACGAATTCCCGATCCTCTCGGTCATCGCCTGCTTTGCCGAGGGCACGACCGTCATGCAGGGCGTCCACGAATTGCGCGTCAAGGAAAGCGACCGGATCGAGGCCATGGCCACCGGCCTTGTCGCCAATGGCGCGGCTGTCGAGACCACCCCGGACACCATGACCGTCCATGGCAAGGGCGGGCTGACGGGCGGCGCCACCTGCGCCACGCATCTCGACCACCGCATCGCCATGTCCTTCCTGGTCGCGGGCCTTGCCTCCGAGCAGCCGATCACGGTGGACGACGGCGGCCCGATCGCCACCTCCTTCCCGGATTTCCTGCCGCTGATGCGCGGCCTCGGTGCGCAGATCGACTGAAACCGCGCAGAAGCCGGGGGCTGTCTGCCCCCGGACCCCCGAGGATGCTTATGCACGAAAGAAACGCAGGCGGCGCCGGATGGGGCGCCGCCTGTGGTCTTTCTCCGTTGCACAAATACCCATGCGACAGTGCCGCCGGGCGGGGTCTAGCCCGCCTTGGCGGCTTCGGGATAGCCGATCCCTGCCAGCGCCTCGCGGATCTCGTCCAGGATCGCCGGGTCGTCGATGGTGGCGGGGGTCTTGAAGGGCTCGCCATCGGCGATCTTGGCCATGGTGGCGCGCAGGATCTTGCCCGAGCGGGTCTTGGGCAGCCGGTCCACCACGCAGGCCGACTTGAAGGCCGCGACCGGGCCGATCTTGTCGCGCACCAGCTTGACCACCTCGCGCACCACCTGCTCATGCGGCGTCGCGACCCCGGCCTTGAGGCACAGGAAGCCGACGGGCGACTGGCCCTTGAGGCTGTCAGCCACGCCGATCACCGCGCATTCGGCGACGGCAGGATGGCTGGCCAGCACCTCTTCCATGGCGCCGGTCGACAGCCGGTGGCCGGCGACGTTGATCACGTCGTCGGTGCGCGCCATGATGTAGAGATAGCCCTCCTCGTCGATATAGCCGGCATCGCCGGTCTCGTAATAGCCGGGGAAATGGTCGAGATAGGACTTGCGAAAGCGGATTTCGGCATTCCACAGCCCCGGCAGCGTGCCGGGCGGCAGGGGCAGCTTGACCGCGATGGCGCCCAGCGTGCCTGCGGGCACCGGGTGGCCGGCCTCGTCCAGCACCTGCACGTCATAGCCGGGCATCGGCACCGACGGGCTGCCGAGCTTGGTCGGCAGGGTCTCGATGCCGATGGGATTGGCGGCGATGGCCCAGCCGGTCTCGGTCTGCCACCAGTGATCGACCACCGGCACGCCCAGATGTTCCTGCGCCCATTTCACCGTGTCGGGGTCGGCGCGCTCGCCGGCCAGGAACAGGGCTTGCAGGTCGTGCAACTTGTAGCGGCGGATCCATTCGCCCTCGGGATCCTCGCGGCGGATGGCGCGCAGGGCGGTGGGCGCGGTGAAGAAGCTCTTGATGCGGTGGTTCTGGATGATGCGCCAGAAGACGCCCGGATGCGGGGTGCCGACCGGCTTGCCCTCGAAGACCACGGTGGTCGCGCCGGCGATCAGGGGGCCGTAGCAGATATAGCTGTGCCCGACGACCCAGCCCACGTCCGAGGCGGCCCAGAAACGGTCGCCGGCGGCGATGTTGTAGATGTTGGTCATCGACCATTGCAGCGCCACCAGATGGCCGGCGGTATGGCGCACCACGCCCTTGGGCTGGCCGGTGGTCCCCGAGGTATAAAGGATATAGGCTGGGTGGTTGCCCTCGACCGGGACGCATTCGGCGGGCTTCACGCCGTATTGGAAGCCGTGCCAGTTGAAGTCGCGGCCCTCGACCAGCTTGGCCACCTCCTGCTCGCGCTGGAAGATCACGCAGAACTCGGGCTTGTGCTGGGCCATGTCGATGGCGGCGTCGAGCAGCGGCTTGTAATGGACGACCCGGTTCGGCTCGAGCCCGCAGGAGGCGGCGATGATCGCCTTGGGCTGGCAATCGTCGATGCGCACCGCCAGCTCGTTCGCCGCAAAGCCGCCGAAGACCACGGAATGGATGGCGCCCAGCCGGGCGCAGGCCAGCATCGCCTCCAGCGCCTCGGGGATCATCGGCATGTAGATGATGACGCGGTCGCCCTTTTCGACACCGCGCATGCGCAGCGCCCCGGCCAGCGAGGCGACGCGATCCTGCAATTGCTTGTAGGTGATGCCCTTGGACGACAGCGTGATCGGGCTTTCGTGCTGGATGGCGACCTGGTCGCCGCGGCCGGCCAGGACATGGCGGTCCACCGCGTTCCAGCAGGTGTTGACCATCCCGTCCGAGAACCATTCGTAGATCGGGGCCTTGTCGTCGAAAAGCGCCTTCGAGGGCTCGCGCTCCCAGTCGATCGCCCCGGCCGCCTGCATCCAGAAACCCTCGGGATCTGCCTGCCAGGCGGAATAGATCTCACGATATCCCATGAACCAACTCCTCCCCGGATGAATGGGCCGGAGTTATGCGCGCCCGAGGCCAAGGCGCAAGGATGTTATCGCCCACAGTCGCGGGGTGCGACGGAAAGTTTTGCAGAATGCCGCGCCGCTGCGTGAAATAGTTTGCAAAGGGCGTGGGACTTTGCTGCGCGCTGAAAAACCCGCGCCGTTTTGCAAAAACCGGCCGGCCGGGCGGGGCGGCGGCAGAATCACCGCGCCCCCGCCCGCCTGCGCCTAGCGATAATGATCGACCGGGGTGCCGGCGATGGCGCTCATGTTCAGCAGCCCGCGGGTGGTGATCGAGGGGGTGACGATATGGGCGCGGTTGCCCATGCCCATCAGGATCGGCCCGACCTCCAGCCCGTTGGCCTTGAGCTTGAGCGCGTTGCGCACCCCCGAGGCCGAGTCGGTGCCCGAGAACACCAGCGCGTTCGCCGCCCCCTCGATGCGCGAATGCGGCAGCAGGCGCTCGCGGATTACGGGGTCGAGCGCGGAATCGACATGCATCTCGCCGTCGAAGATGAAGTCGACGCCGCGCGCCTCGAGGATCGCCAGCGCGGCGCGCATCTTGCGCCCCGACTCGGTGTCGAGGTTGCCGAATTGCGAATGGCTGCACAGCGCGACCTTGGGCGTCACGCCGAAGCGGCGGACATGGCGGGCGGCGCCGATGGCGGCCTCGGCCACCTGTTCGGGGGTGGGGGCGTGGTTGACCTGGGTGTCGGCGATGAACAGCGGCCCGTCCTCGAGGATCATCAACGACAGCGCGCCATGCGGGCGCAGCCCGTCGCGGGCCAGGATCTGGGTGATATAGTTCAGGTGCCAGCTGTATTGGCCGAAGGTGCCGCAGATCAGACTGTCGGCCTCGCCCCGATGCACCATGACGGCGCCGATGGCGGTGGTGTTGGTGCGCATGATGGCGCGGGCGATGTCCGGCGTCACGCCGCGCCGGGCCATCAGCTCGTGATAGGTGCCCCAGTAGTCGCGATAGCGTGGGTCGTTTTCCGGGTTCACGATCTCGAAGTCGCGGCCGGGGCGGATCGGCAGGCCGGCGCGTTCGGCGCGCATCTCGATCACCTCGGGGCGGCCGATCAGGATCGGTGCGTCGGTGGTTTCCTCGAGCATGGCGTTTGCCGCGCGCAGCACCCGCTCGTCCTCGCCCTCGGCAAAGACGATGCGGCGCTTGGCGGTGGCGGCGGCCTCGAAGACCGGGCGCATGATCAGCGCCGAGCGGAAGACCGAGCCGTCCAGCTTGCGCTTGTAGGCGGCGACGTCCTCCAGCGGCCGGGTGGCGACGCCGGTCTCCATCGCGGCGCGGGCGACGGCGGTGGAGACGACGCCGATCAGCCGCGGGTCGAAGGGCTTGGGGATCAGGTAATCCGCACCGAAGCTCAGCTTCTCGCCGCGATAGGCCATCGCCGCCTCGGCGCTGGTGGTGGCGCGGGCCAGCGCGGCGATGCCCTCGATGCAGGCCAGCTGCATCTCGTCGTTGATCGTGGTCGCGCCCACGTCCAGCGCGCCGCGGAAGATGAAGGGAAAGCACAGGACGTTGTTGACCTGGTTCGGATAGTCGCTGCGCCCGGTGGCGATGATCGCGTCGGGGGCGACGGCACGGGCATCCTCGGGCAGGATTTCGGGCGTGGGGTTGGCCAGCGCAAAGATGATCGGCCGCTTGGCCATCCGGGCCACCATCTCGGGCTTCAGCACGCCGGGGCCGGACAGGCCCAGGAACAGGTCCGCGCCCTCGATCACCTGGTCCAGTGTGCGCAGGTCGGTCTTTTGCGCATATTCCGCCTTTTGCGGCGTCATCTCTTCGGTCCGGCCCTCATGGACCAGGCCGGCGATGTCGCAAAGCCAGACGTTCTCGCGTTTGACGCCCAGCTTCAGCAGCATGTTGAGGCAGGCGATGCCGGCCGCGCCGCCGCCGGTCGAGACCACCTTGATGTCCTCGAAACGCTTGTGGGCGATGTGCAGGGCGTTGGTCGCGGCGGCGCCGACGACGATGGCGGTGCCGTGCTGGTCGTCGTGGAAGACCGGGATGTTCATCCGCTCGCGGCACAGCTTCTCGACGATGAAGCAGTCGGGGGCCTTGATGTCTTCCAGGTTGATGGCGCCGAAGGTGGGCTCCAGCGCGCAGACGATCTCGGCCAGCTTCTCGGGGTCGGGCTCGTTCAGCTCCAGGTCGAAGCAGTCGATATTGGCGAATTTCTTGAACAGGACCGCCTTGCCCTCCATCACCGGCTTCGAGGCCAGCGCGCCGATATTGCCCAGTCCCAGCACGGCGGTGCCGTTCGAGACCACGGCGACAAGGTTGCCGCGCGCGGTATAGCGGGCGGCCGTGGCGGGGTCGGCCTTGATCTCCAGGCAGGCTTCTGCCACGCCGGGCGAATAGGCGCGGCTCAGGTCGCGGCCGTTGGCAAGGGGCTTGGTCGCCCGGACCTCGAGCTTACCGGGGCGCGGATACTCGTGATAATCCAGTGCCGCCTGCCGGGCGTTGTCCTGCCTGCGTTCTTCCATCGCCAGACCCTCTCCTCTCAAGATGGTTCAGCGTTAAACTATTTTTTCGCCGGGGAACAGGGGGCATCGCGGAAGCGGGCGGGGATGCGCCGCTCTTGCGCCGCTCTTGCATCGTGCGGGGCGCGCGCGCAAACTCCTGATCCGGTCGGACGGGCTAGGCGAAAGGTGGGGGCTATGGCGCTTCTGGATGCGGCGCGCGAGGTGCGCGAAAGGGCCTATGCGCCCTATTCCAACTTCAAGGTCGGGGCGGCGGTGCGCGGCGCCTCGGGGCGGATCTATGCCGGCTGCAACGTCGAGAACGTGGCCTATCCCGAGGGCACCTGCGCCGAGGCAGGCGCCATCGCCGCCATGGTCGCCGCGGGCGAGACCGAGATCGTCGAGGTCGCCGTCATCGCCGACTCGCAAGGCCCGGTGCCGCCCTGCGGCGGCTGCCGGCAGAAGCTGGCCGAGTTCGGCCGCCCCGAGACGCCGGTGCTGCTGGCCACGACCCGCGGCGACGAACTGGCCACCACCATCGCCGAGCTGCTGCCCGGCCGTTTCGGCATCAGCCACATGTCGGGCACCGAATGAGCCCTGCCGATCCCCGCCCCGATCCGCGTCCGGTGATCGCCGCCGTGCGCGACGGGCGCGGGCTGGACGCGGCGGGGGCCGCGCTGATCGCGCGCGGCCTGGCCGACGGCTCGGTCAGCGACGCGCAGGCCGCGGCCTTTGCCATGGCGGTGCTGCTGCGCGGTCTGGACGAGGCGGGCCGGGTAGCGCTGACCCGCGCCATGCGCGATTCCGGCGACGTCTTGACCTGGGATCTGCCGGGGCCGGTGGTGGACAAGCATTCGACCGGCGGCATCGGCGATACGGTCAGCCTGGTCCTTGCGCCGCTGGTGGCCTGTTGCGGCGCCTATGTGCCGATGATCTCGGGGCGCGGGCTGGGCCATACCGGCGGCACGCTGGACAAGCTCGAGGCGATCCCCGGTTTCCGCACCGCGCTGCCCGAGGCCGAGTTCCGCCGCGTCACCGGGCAGGTCGGCTGCGCCATCGTCGCGGCGGGGCGCGAGCTTGCGCCGGCCGATGCGCGGCTTTACGCGATCCGCGACGAAAGCGCGACGGTGGGCTCGATCGACCTGATCACCGCCTCGATCCTGTCCAAGAAGCTGGCGGCGGGGCTTGATGCGCTGGTGCTGGACGTCAAGCAGGGCAGCGGCGCCTTTCTGCGCGGCCCCGATGCCGCGCTGGCCCTGGCGCGCGCGCTGGTCGATACCGCGACCGGCGCCGGCTGCCGCACCCGCGCCTATGTCACCGACATGGACCAGCCCCTGGCCCGCGCCGCCGGCAATGCGCTGGAACTGCGCGAGGCCATCGCCGTGCTGACCGGCGGGCAGGGTGCGCTGCGCGACCTGTCGCTGGCGCTCTCCTCGGCCTGCCTGGAGCTGGTCGGGCTGACGGGGGCTTCGCAGGCGCTGGAAAGCGGCGCCGCGGCCGAGCGTTTCGCCCGCATGGTCGCGGCGCAGGGCGGGCCGGCCGACCTGCTGGAGCATCCCGACCGCCACCTGCCGTCCGCGCCGGTGATCCGCGCCGTGCCCGGCCATGGCCGCGTCGCCGCCATCGACACCGAGGCGCTGGGTCATGCCGTGGTCGCGCTTGGCGGCGGGCGGCTGCATGCCCGCGACCGGATCGACCCGCGCGTGGGGCTTGCGCAGATGCTGCGCATCGGCGAAGAGGCGGGCGAGGGGCGGCCGCTGGCGCTGGTCCATGCCGCCTCGGAGGCGGCGGCCGATGCGGCGGCCGCTACCGTCGCGGCCGCCTATCTGCTGGGCGATGGCCCGGAGCCGGGGCCGTTGATCCGCAGCGAGGTAACATGACCGACAGACGCGCCTTCCTGATCGTGATGGATTCGGTCGGCATCGGCGGCGCGCCCGACGCGGGCGCCTATTTCAACGACGGCCTGCCCGATACCGGCGCGAACACGCTGGCCCATATCGCCCAGGCGCGGCCGCTTACCATGCCGCATCTGGACGCGCTTGGCCTTGGCGCCGCGATCCGGCTGGCCAGCGGCGAGGCGGCACCGGGCCTCGGCGCCCGGCCGCAGGGGCTGTGGGGTACGGCGACCGAGGTTTCGCGCGGCAAGGACACCCCCTCGGGCCATTGGGAGATCGCGGGCGTGCCGGTGCCCTGGGACTGGCATTATTTCCCCGACGCCCGCCCGGCCTTTCCGGCCGATCTGGCCCAGCGCATCGCCCAGGCCGCGGGAACCGGGGGCATCCTGGGCAACGAACATGCCTCGGGGACCGAGATCATCGCCCGGCTGGGGGCCGAGCATCTGCGCAGCGGCTGGCCGATCTGCTATACCTCGGCCGACAGCGTGTTGCAGATTGCCGCGCATGAGGACGCCTTCGGCCTCGACCGGCTCTATCGGCTTTGTCAGGATGTGGCCGCCATGGTCCATCCGATGCGCGTGGGCCGGGTCATCGCCCGGCCCTTCCTGGGCGCCGAGGGCAGTTTCGCCCGCACCCCGAACCGCCGCGACTATGCCATCGCCCCGCCGGGCCCGACGCTGCTGGACGTGGCGCAGGAGGCGGGGCGGGCGACCCATGCGGTGGGCAAGATCGGCGACATCTTCTCGCATCGCGGCATCTCGGCCCTGCATAAGGGCCGGTCGGACGCCGACCTGGCCGGCCATCTGCTGGCCTTGGCGGATCAGGCCGAACCGGGCAGCCTGACCTTCGCCAATTTCGTCGAGTTCGACAGCCTTTATGGCCATCGCCGCGACGTGGCGGGCTATGCGGCGGCGCTGGAATGGTTCGACGGGGTGGCCGGCGCGCTGATGGCGCGGCTGCGGCCGGGGGATCTGGCGATCTTTACCGCCGACCACGGCAACGACCCGACCTGGCACGGCACCGACCACACCCGCGAGCGCGTGCCGGTGCTGGGCTGGGGTTGTGGCGTGCGCGAAATCGGCCAGGTGGGTTTCGCCGATATCGCCGCCTCGGTCGCCGCGCATCTGGGCCTGCCGCCGGTCGGGCCGGGGAGGTCGTTCCTGTGAAGTCGCTGAAGAAGATCGAGCTGCACCTGCATCTGGAGGGCGCGGCGCCCCCCGGCTTCATCCGCGCGCTTGCGGCCGAAAAGCACCGCGACATCGCCGGCATCTTCGATGAGCGCGGCGCCTATGCGTATCGCGATTTCAGGGATTTCCTGCGCGTCTATGAAGCCGCGACCTCGGTCCTGGCGACGCCGCGGGACTATGCCCGGCTGCTGTCCGAGGTGCTGGCGGAATGCGCCGAAGAGGGCGCGATCTATGTCGAGCTATTCGTCTCGCCCGAGTTCTGCGGCGGTGCCGACCTGCCGGCCTGGCGCGATTACCTGGCCGCCATGGAGGAGGCCGCGGCCCAGGCCGAGCGCGACGGCATCGCCAGCCGCGCCGTGCTGACCTGCATCCGCCATTTCGGCCCCGAGCGCGCCCGCAAGACCGCGATCTGCGCCGCCGAGACCTCGGGCGGCTGGGTCGCGGGCCTCGGCATCGCCGGGGCCGAGGACGTGGGCGAGCTTGGCGATTTCGCCTGGGCCTTCGATTGCGCGCGCGAGGCCGGGCTGGGCCTGACTGCCCATGCCGGCGAATGGCGCGGGCCGCAATCCATCCGCGATGCGCTGGCCCTGGGCGTCACCCGCATCGGCCACGGCATCCGCGCCGTCGAGGACGCGGCGCTGCTGCGCGACCTGGCCGAACGTGGGATCACGCTGGAGGTCTGCCCCGGCTCGAACGTCGCGCTGGGGCTGGTGCGGGACTGGGCCGCCCATCCCATCGCCCGGCTTGCCGACGCGGGCGTGCGCGTCACCGTCTCGACCGACGATCCGCCGTTCTTCCACACCACGCTGTCGCAGGAATATCAGCGGCTTGCCGATGCCTTCGGCTGGGCCGAGGCCGAGTTCCGCCAGATGAACCTCTGGGCCGTCGACGCGGCTTTCTGCGACCAGACCACTCGAACCCGCCTGCGAAAGGAACTGACATGACCCAAGCGCATCTGACCGTCGTCGATCACCCGCTGGTGCAGCACAAGCTGACGCTCATGCGCGACAGAACCACCTCGACCGCCGGTTTCCGCCGCCTGCTGCGCGAGATCAGCCTGCTTCTGGCCTATGAGGTCACGCGCGAGCTGGAGATGACCACCATCCGCATCGAGACCCCGCTTTGCGAGATGCAGGCGCCGACGCTGGAAGGCAAGAAACTGGCGCTGATCTCGATCCTGCGGGCCGGGAATGGGCTGCTCGACGGCATCCTTGAGCTGATTCCGGCCGCGCGCGTGGGCTTCATCGGGCTTTACCGCGACCCCGAGACTTTGCAGCCCGTGCAGTATTATTCCAAGGTTCCCAGCGCGCTGGACGCACGCATGACCATCGTCGTCGATCCGATGCTGGCGACGGGCAATTCCTCGGTCGCGGCCATCGACCTGCTCAAGGCGGCGGGCGCGCGCAACCTGCGCTTCCTGTGCCTGCTCGCCTCGCCCGAGGGGGTGGCGCGGATGCGCGAGGCCCATCCCGACGTGCCGATCGTGACCGCGGCGCTGGACGAGCGACTGGACGAACACGGCTATATCGTGCCCGGCCTGGGTGATGCCGGCGACCGCATGTTCGGCACGAAATGAGGCCGCGTTAACCGGGCCTTCAGGGCTTTCGGCCTATCACCGGGTCATGGGTGATTCGAGGATGGGGCCATGCGGGCAATTCTGTGGCTGATGCTGGCGCTGCTGCCGGGGCTTGCGCTGGCGCAATCGCCGCGCCCGGCCGAAGAGCCGCCGGCGGATTTCCCGGCGCGGCAATATATCGACAGCCGCGGCTGCGTCTTCCTGCGCGACGACCTGGGCGGCTGGGCCGCGCGGCTGGCGTGCGACGGCACGCCGATCTGCGGCTATCCGCCGACGCTTTCCGCCCGCGGCGCCCAGGGCGAGCCGAAGCTGCGGGCGCTCGCCCCGGCGGCCGGGCGCAGCCGGGCCGAACTGCTGGAAGAGGCGCTGTCGCAGCAAGTCGTCACCAACCTGCGCCCCGGCGAACTGGCCAGCGATCCGCGGCCGATGGAGCACCTGCCGGATCTGGGCCCCGAGCCGCACTCCCCCGCCCCGGCCGATGCGCTGCGGGCGGCGCTGGCTGCGGCGCCGGCGCTGCACCAGGGCATGGGCGCCGCCCTGCATCCGAACCGGCGGCTGTGCGAGCTGCTGGGCTATGACGACGGGCCGGGCGCGGCCGGGCTGGACGATCCGACGCAGGGCTATTGCGCGGGGATGCCGAAGTCCGAACTGTCGCGGCTCAGCTTCATGCGCCCGGTGGGTAGCGGGGCGGGAGGCGGGCCGACTGCCTCGCCCGCCAGCGAAACCGCCGCCGGAACCGCCGTCGAAACGGCCCGGCCGGTGCCGCCTCCTGCCGCAAGGCCGGCGGCGCAAAAGCCGGCTCCCGCCAAGCCTGCACCCGTATCCGCACCCGTGGCCAAGGCGCCCGAGGCGTCGCGCGGCAAGGCGCCGGCATCCCCTGCCGCGCCGCCCGCGGTCGGGATGATCCCCGCCGGGGCGCGCTATGTCCAAGTCGGCACCTTTGCAGATCCGCGCAATGCCGAACGCGCGACCGCGCGCATCGCGCAGATGGGCTATCCGTTGCTGCGCGGCAAGGACCAGACCGGCGGGCGCGAGGTGCAGTTCCTTGTCGCCGGCCCCTTCCCGGACCGGGAAAGCATCGTCCGGGCGCTCGACGCCATCCGCAAGGGCGGGTTCCCCGATGCCTTTCCCCGCTGACCGCGGGTCACTGGTCGCAGATTTCCTGCAGCGCGATCCATTCGCGGTCGGCAAGCACGGGGCGCGGCTCGGCCGTGCGAAAGGGATCGGCCTCGATCAGGCCCAGCACCGCTTCCCCGGTCGGGTCGAGCGAGCGGGCATAAGGCTCGCTCGAGATGCCGGCGCGGGTGAAATAGGCCAGCAGCGGCTCGTCCTCGGGGCGGGGCAGGGGGCCGGCCAGCAGTTTCTCGCCATAGCCCGACAGCGATTTCGCCGGCAGCGTCCCGGCGGTCAGCAGGTGAAAGGTGGCGCGCGGCCCGGCATGGCGCAGCGCCGCCAGCAGCGGGTCGTCGCGGACCGCCGCCGCCTGGGCGGCCAGGATATGGCCGGCCGCGACCTCGGGCGTCACCTGGCCCGCGATCAGGTCTTCGCCGATGACGGTGATCGGGCCGGGCAGGCGAAGGGCGCCGCGCAGGCTGGCCGGCACCACGACGATCTGCGCATCCGGGCCGATCAGCCGCATCGCCAGCTTCTGGCGCACCATGTCGCCCGCGGGGCGCGAACAGGGGCTGCCGGTGGTCTTGGCGATCTCGGCCAGCACAATGCGCCCGATCTCGGCCCGCTGCGCCGGGGGGGCGATGTCGGCGGCGTGGCGCACCAGCGCCGGCGGCACCCAGAACACCGCCAGCAGCGCCATGACCCCGGCCGCGCTCAGCATCAGCCCGCCGCGCAGCCGGCCGGGATGCGGCTTGCTGGCCTCGATCACCTGATGCACCTTGGAAATGGCCGAGATCATCAGCTCGTCGTCGATCTCCAGCTCTTCGCCGGCATCGAGGCCACCGGGCGCATAGCGCGCCGGCAGCTTGCCGGGGTTGAGCCGGGTGACGGCGGGCAGCGACCAATGCGCCAGCGGCACCTCGGAACGCGGATCGGTCAGCACCAAGGTCGCATCCCCGAAGGAAACGATGACGTCGCGCAGCTGCGATCTGGGCGATTCGCGCCAGATTCCTGCGGCTTCCAGCCTTTGATATTGGTTCAGCGCCGTCATTTGCGCGCCATCGGCCCTTGCTGTCCTGTCCTGACCATAAGCCAAGCCGGGCGGCGGTCAACTCTGCCCGCTGTCACGATAATTTCCCCGCCGGGGCCACGGCTTGCAAGGGGCGTCGCGCCGGAAAACCGACCGGCCTGCGCGGACATGGCCAGCCCCAGGCCGCGCGCGCCCGGCCGGGACGGGTCCGCGGGCCCGTCCTGCCCGCCGCCCCGCGGCCTTCGGGCGCCTTCGGCCGGGAAGGCGGGCGCCGGCAAGAGAGCGCACGGCGCCGAATCCCCTGCGCGGCCTTTGCGCAAGGGGTCGCCAGCGGCTGCGGGGGAAGGGAGCGGGCCGGCCGGCGCCAAGGCCGGGTCAGGCGGTTTCGGGCACGGTCATGCCGCGCTCGCGGGCCAGCTCGCGGATGCGGTTCTGCAGCTTCTCGAAGGCGCGGACCTCGATCTGGCGGATCCGCTCGCGCGAGACCTCGTAGCGCGTCGAAAGATCCTCGAGCGTCATCGGGTCGTCGCGCAGCCGGCGCTCCATCAGGATGTCCTTTTCGCGGTCGTTCAGCACGTCCATGGCGGCAAGCAGCATCTCGCGCCGCGCCGAAAGCTCGTCGGCCTCGGCAAAGGCCTGGGCCTGGTCGGCGTCCTCGTCCTCCAGCCAGTCCTGCCATTGCGCGGTCGATTCGCCGTCGCCGGACCCGACCGTGGCGTTCAGCGAGGCGTCGCCCCCCGAAAGCCGGCGGTTCATGTCGATGACCTCCTGCTCGGTCACGTTCAGGTCATGGGCGATCTGGGCGACGTTTTCGGGGCGCAGGTCGCCTTCCTCCAGCGCGCCCAGCCGCGACTTGGCCTTGCGCAGGTTGAAGAACAGCTTCTTCTGCGCCGAGGTGGTGCCCATCTTGACCAGCGACCAGGACCGCAGGATGTATTCCTGGATCGAGGCGCGGATCCACCACATCGCATAGGTGGCCAGGCGAAAGCCCTTTTCCGGGTCGAAGCGCTTGACCGCCTGCATCAGGCCCACGTTCGCCTCGGAGATGACCTCGGCCTGCGGCAGGCCATAGCCGCGATAGCCCATGGCGATCTTGGCGGCGAGCCGCAGGTGGCTCGTCACCAGCTTCTGCGCGGCCTCGGCGTCCTGATGGTCGACCCAGGCCTTGGCCAGCATGTATTCCTCTTCCGGTTCCAGCAGGGGAAACTTGCGGATCTCCTGCAAATAGCGGTTCAGGCCCTGTTCGGGGCTGGGTGCCGGAAGGTTGGTGTAGTTCGCCATCTGAAAATTCCCTGTCCCGCGCTTGGGCGGGTAATTGTGAACGCTGCCGGCGCGCTCCGGGTTCCGTCAGCCCGGTGCCCGGCGCAAGGTCGCCAGCAAGCCGGCCATGTCGGGCGGCAGCGGGCTGGCAAAGGTCAGCGCCTGGCCGCTGACCGGGTGGTCGAAGCCCAGCTCGGCCGCGTGCAGGGCCTGGCGGGGAAAGGCGGCGACGGCCGCGGCGGCATCCGCCCCCAGCGCCCGGACCGAGGCCCGCCTGTTGCCACCATAGACCGGGTCGCCGACCAGGCCCAATCCCGCATGGGCCATATGCACGCGGATTTGATGCGTCCGCCCGGTCTCCAGCCGGCATTCGACCAGCATGGCGGCGGGGGGCGTGCCGAAGGTCTCGATCACGCGGGCGCGGGTCACGGCATGGCGCCCGTTCTGGAAGCTGACCGCCTGGCGCTGCCGGTCGCCGGGATGGCGGCCGATCAGCGTGGCGATGCGCAGCACGCCGCCCGGTTCGAACCCCACGCCCGGCAGGCCGCGCAGCCGCGCATCGGCCGGGTCGATCATGCCATGCGCGACGGCCAGGTAGCGCCGCCGCGCCGTGTGGTCGGCGAATTGCCGCGCCAGCCCCTGGTGCGCGCGGTCGGTCTTGGCCACCACCAGCAGGCCCGAGGTCTCCTTGTCGATGCGATGCACGATGCCGGGCCGGGCCGCGCCGCCGATGCCCGACAGGCTGCCCGCGCAATGGGCCAGCAGCGCATTGACCAGCGTGCCGTTGGGCGCGCCGGGCGCGGGATGGACCACCATGCCGGCGGGCTTGTCCACCACGATCAGGTCGCCGTCCTCATAGGCGATCGACAGCGGGATCGGCTCGGGCTGCGCGTCCAGGGGCTCGGGCGCGCCGATCTCGACCAGGTAGTCGCCGGTCTCGGCCCGCGCCTTGCCGTCCGTGACCCGCCCCGAGGGCCCCCGGACCGCACCCTCGGCGATCAGCCGGGCCAGGCGCGAGCGCGACAGCGCCGCCTGCTCTGGCGCGGCAAGGGCAAGCGCCTTATCAAGGCGCTCGGACAGTCCTTCGGGGATGATGATGAGGATTTCGGCCATGGCACGGGATGATAGGCTGGATGCGGGACCAGAGGAAGCGTTGCCGATGCTGCGCTGGCTGCGCATCCTGGTGACGGCCCTGGCGGCGGTGATGGGCATCGGCATGCTGGTGATCGCGGCGCTGCTGTGGCTGCGCCTGTCGCAGCCGCCGCTGCCCGAACTGCCCGAGCAGGTCGCCCTGCCCGAGGGCGCGGTGCCCGCCGCCGTCACCTTTGCCCGCGACTGGCTGGTGGTGGTGACCGAGGCGGGCGAGGTGCTGCTTTACGACAAGCAGGGCCGACTGCGCGAAACGGTTCAGCCCTGACCTTCGCCGGTGCCGAGCGGGCCGGTCGAACTGACCGAGGCCACGCCCTTGCCTTCCAGCGCGTCGAGGCGGGCGCGCAGCTCGGCATTCTCGGACCGGGCCTTGATCGCCATTTCGCGCACCGCCTCGAATTCCTCGCGGGTGACGAAATCGCGCTCGGCCAGCCAGCGGTCGATCCAGCCGTTGAAGGCGGTCTGCGCCTCGTCCTTGGCGCCCTGGGCCACGCCCATGGCATTGGTCATCAATTTCGAGAGATCGTCGAGAAAGCGGTTGTTCGCGGTCATGGCGGGCCTTTCGGTTCAGCGAGACCCCCTATATGGCGCTCGGGGCGCGGCTGTTCAATTGCCTGACAGCGCCGGTTGACACCCGGCCGCCCCCGCGTAGCCTGCCCGCGCCGAAACGAGGAGCCCATGATCCCATTTCCCGACATTTCGCCCGAGATCTTCACCATCCATCTTTTCGGCATGGAATTCTCGTTGCGCTGGTATGCGCTGGCCTATCTGGCCGGGCTGCTGATCGGCTGGCGCATCATCGTCGCGCTGATGCGGCGGCCGCGGCTTTGGGGCGACGCGGCGCCCATGCCGCCCGAGCGGGTCGAGGAATTGCTGACCTGGGTGATCGTCGGCGTGGTGCTGGGCGGGCGGCTGGGCTTCGTGCTGTTCTACGAGCCGGGCTATTACCTGGCCAATCCGGGGCAGATCCCGGTGATCTGGCAGGGCGGCATGTCCTTTCACGGCGGCTTCCTGGGCGTGGTGCTGGCTTCCTGGTGGTATTGCCGGCGCCACGGCATCCCGGCGCTGCGGCTGGCCGATGCGCTGTCGGTGGCGACGCCGATCGGCCTGGGCCTGGGCCGGGTGGCGAATTTCATCAATGCCGAGCTGTGGGGCCGGCCGACCGACGCGCCCTGGGGCGTGGTCTTTCCCGGCGAGGCGGCGCAGAACTGCCCCGGCATCACCGGCCCCTGCGCCCGCCACCCGAGCCAGCTTTACGAGGCCGGGCTGGAGGGCGTGCTGCTGGCCGGCCTGCTTCTGCTGCTGGTCCGGGCCGGGGGGCTGCGCCGGCCGGGGCAGGCGCTGGGGCTGTTCCTGATCGGCTATGGCCTGTCGCGTTTCGTCGTCGAGTTCTTCCGCCAGGCCGATGCGCAATTCATCACCCCCGACAATCCGCTGGGCCATGTGCTGGGCGGGGCGGTCTGGGGCGTGACCATGGGCCAGCTGCTGTCGCTGCCGATGGTGCTGGTCGGGCTGGCCTTCCTGGCGCGCGCCCGCGCCCGGCCGGCGGTGCCGCAAGGCGCGGCATGACGCCGCTCGGACGCCTGATCGCCGCGCAGATCCGGCTGTCGGGGCCCATGGCCCTGGACGAATACATGCGGCTTTGCCTGCTCCATCCCCAGCATGGCTATTACGCCACCCGCGACCCCTTCGGCGCGGGCGGCGATTTCACCACCGCGCCCGAGATCAGCCAGATCTTCGGCGAGATGATCGGCCTGGCGCTGGCGCAGGCCTGGCTGGACCAGGGCCGTCCCGCGCCTTTTACCTTGGCGGAAATCGGGCCGGGGCGCGGCACGCTGATGGCCGACATCCTGCGCGCCATCCGCATCGTGCCCGGCATGGCCGAGGCGGCACGGGTGGCGCTGGTCGAGGTCTCGCCGCACCTGCGCCGGGTGCAGCGCGACAGGCTGGGCGACATCGCCCACCTGGACGATGTGTCGCAGCTGCCGCAGGCGCCGCTGTTCCTGGTCGCGAACGAGTTCTTCGACGCCCTGCCGATCCGCCAGTTCCAGCGCGGCGTGCAGGGCTGGGCCGAGCGGGTGGTGGCGCTGAATGCCCAGGGCGGGTTGGAGATGGGGCTGGTCCCGGCGGCCGATGCCGCGCTGCCTGCCGCGCCCCAGGGCGTGATCCGCGAAACCTGCCCCGAGGCCCTGCCGATCGTCGCGCAGGTCGCCGGGCGGATCGCCGCGCATGGCGGCTGCGCCATCCTTGTCGACTATGGCGGCTGGGACGGGCAGGGCGACACCTTCCAGGCCCTGCGCCGCCACCGGCCCGAAGATCCGCTGGCCAATCCGGGCGAGGCCGACCTGACCGCGCATGTCGATTTCGCCCCCCTGGCCGCGGCGGCGCGCGGGGCGGGGGCGCGCGTCTCGCGCATGGCGACGCAGGGCGACTGGCTGAAGCGGCTGGGGATCGAGGCGCGCGCGCAGCGCCTGGCGCGTCTGGGCGATGCGGGTGCGATGGCCGCGCTTCATCGCTTGACCGCACCCGATGAAATGGGACACTTGTTCAAGGTGCTGGCCTTATGGGCTCGCCATGCGCCCGTCCCCGCCGGATTCGAGCCCCTGGACGACGATGCAGACGACGCTTGAGATCCTGACCCATCCGCTGCTCGCCTCGGTGCGGCATGGCTTCTTCACCCGGCGCGGCGGCGCCTCCTCGGGGCTGTTTTCGGGGCTGAACTGCGGCTACGGCTCCAGCGACCAGGCCGAGATCGTCAGCATCAACCGCGCCCGCGTGGCCGCGGCGATGGGCGTGCCGCCCGCCGGGCTTGCCACCGTGCATCAGGTCCATTCCGCCGAGATCGCGGTGCTGCGCGCCGGCGACGACCCGGCCGCCGTCGCCGGGATGCGCGCCGACGGCATCGTCACCGACCAGCCCGGCGTGGCGCTGGCGGTGCTGACAGCCGATTGCCAGCCGATCCTGCTGGCCGACCCCGAGGCGGGGGTGATCGGCGCCGTCCATGCCGGCTGGCGCGGGGCGCTTTCCGGCGTGATCGAGGCGGCGGTCGGCGCGATGAACGATCTGGGCGCCAGCCGCATCCGCGCGGTGATCGGCCCCACGATCAGCCAGCGCGCCTATGAGGTCGGCGAGGATTTCATGGATGAGTTCCTGGCCGAGGAACCCGGCTATCACCGCTTCTTCGCCGGCGGGCCCAACGGGCGTCCGATGTTCGACCTGCCTTCGTTCGGCCTGATGCGCCTGCGCGAGGCCGGGGCCGAGGCCGAATGGACGCGGCATTGCACCTATTCCGACCCGGACCGCTTCTTTTCCTATCGCCGCAGCACGCATCAGAACCAGGCGGATTACGGCCGGCTGATCTCGGCGATTGCGTTGTAGGGCAACGGGAGCGTGTTTGATAAATGATGGCGAGGAACGGCTCTGTTGCACAAATCCCGTCAGGGATTCAGATCGTGAATCCAGGGTGGTAGCTGTGATGTATGAGCAGACCCACACCGCCAACCTACAGGACCAGAAACTGGCCAGCCTACAATGAAGCGCTCAAGCGCCGGGGCTCGCTGACGATCTGGTTCGACCCCGAGATGAGCTGGGATGCCGTGCCGACGGGGAGGCGTGGCCGCCAGCAGACCTACAGCGATACTGCCATTCAGAGCTGCCTGACGATGAAGGTGCTATTCGGCATGGCGCTCCGGCAGACGACCGGGTTCGTCGAGAGCCTGCTGCGTCTGGTTGGCCTCGACTGGACGGTGCCTGACTTCAGCACACTGTCCCGCCGCCAGAAGACCTTGGCTGTGAACATCCCGTATCGCGGCTCCAAAGGGCCGCTGCACCTGCTGATCGACAGCACAGGAATCAAGGTCGAGGGCGAAGGCGAGTGGCACGCTCGCAAGCATGGTGGCCCCAAACGGCGGGTCTGGCGCAAGATCCACCTTGGGATCGACGAGGAAACGCTAGAGATCCGGGCTGTCGAGATCACCGGGAGCAACGTCGGCGATGCGCCGATCCTACCTGACCTTCTCGACCAGATCCCGGAGGACCAGGAAATCGGTAGCGTCACGGCAGATGGCGCCTACGACACGCGCAAGTGCCACGATGCGATTGCAGATCGCGGAGCCCATGCCGTCATCCCACCGCGCAGGAACGCGAAGACCTGGAAGACCATCACCGCTGGAGCCGTCGCGCGCAACGAGGCCCTCCGGGCGTCCAGGTATCTCGGCCGCACCCTGTGGCGACGATGGAGTGGATACCACCGCCGGAGCCGCATCGAGACGAAGATGCATTGTGTCAAACTGCTGGGCCAGCGGCTCATGGCAAGGGACTTCGACCGTCAGGTCGCCGAGTTCCAGATCCGCATCGCCGTCCTGAACGGCTACACCGCGCTCGGCATCCCGGTCACGGAAGCTGTAGGATAAGTCTGTCCGGGGAGGGGGTAACCGCGCCCATCACCTGAGTTATGCAACAGAGCCGGTTCGTACTAGTCAGCCCCCTCACCCCAGCGCCGCCGCCCGTTCCTCGACGATGCTGAAGGGCACGCCTGGCTCGTCCTTGGCGCAGCGGATCACCAGCGAGGTCTTGACCGAGGCCACGTTCGGCGCCGCCGTCAGCTTCTCGGTCAGGAAGCGCTGGAAGCTGGTCAGGTCGGGCGAGACGCATTTCAGGATGAAGTCGATCTCGCCGTTCAGCATGTGGCATTCGCGGACCAGCGGCCATTCGCAGGCCAGCGCCTCGAAGGCGGAAAGGTCGCGCTCGGACTGGCTCATCAGCCGGACCATGGCAAAGACCTGCACCTCGAAGCCCAGCTCGCGCGCGTCGATGTCGGCATGGTAGCCGCGGATATAGCCCATCTCCTCCAGCGCGCGGACGCGGCGCAGGCAGGGCGGGGCGGAAATGCCGACGCGGCGGGCCAGCTCGACATTGGTCATGCGGCCGTCGGCCTGCAACTCTGCCAGAATTTTGCGGTCGATTTCGTCAAGTCTGGCGGCGGTCATCGCATCCCCTGGTTTGCCTTGCGGGCAAAAAACATGCCGGAAACTATCCCGCGGGGCCGGATTGCGCAACATTCTTTCCACCGATGCGCGAAGGGGCCTTATGGATTGCATGCGGGGCCGGCGGTGATTAGCTAAGGCTGCGCCAAGCGAGAGGTTCCCTGCCATGTCCCATGTTCCCGCCGAGATCGCCGCCGATGCCAGCCTGCCCGCCCACAGCCGCGTGCTGATCGTGGGCTCGGGACCGGCCGGCTATACCGCCGCCGTCTATGCCGCGCGCGCGATGCTTTCGCCGGTGCTGATCCAGGGCATGCAGCCGGGCGGCCAGCTGACCATCACCACCGAGGTCGAGAACTGGCCCGGCGAGACCGAGATCCAGGGCCCCGACCTGATGGTCAGGATGGAGGCGCATGCCCGCGCCATGGGCGCGCGCGTCTTCGTCGATACGGTGACGCGGCTGGACCTGGACCGGCGGCCCTTCGTGGCGGAACTTGATTCGGGCGCGCGCATCACCGCGGATGCGGTGATCCTGGCCACGGGCGCCCAGGCGCGCTGGCTGGGCCTGCCCAGCGAAGAGAAGTTCAAGGGCTTCGGCGTCTCGGCCTGCGCCACCTGCGACGGCTTCTTCTATCGCGGCCGCGAGGTCGTGGTGGTGGGCGGCGGCAATACCGCGGTCGAGGAGGCGCTGTTCCTGACCAATTTCGCCAGCAAGGTGACGCTGGTCCATCGCCGCGACAGCCTGCGGGCCGAAAAGATCCTGCAGGACCGGCTGTTCCGCAATCCCAAGGTCAGCGTGCTGTGGGATCACGAGCTGGTCGAGGTGCAGGGCGAGAGCCAGCCGCCCGGCGTGACCGGCGTCAGGGTGCGCCATGTCCGGCAGGGGACCGAGCAGGTGGTGCCGGCGGACGGCGTCTTCATCGCCATCGGCCATGCGCCGGCCTCGGAACTGGTCAAGGACCAGCTGGATCTGCATCACGGCGGCTATGTCAAGGTCGAGCCGGGCACGACCCGGACCTCGATCCCCGGCGTCTTTGCCGCCGGCGACCTGACCGACCATGTCTATCGCCAGGCGGTGACCAGCGCCGGCATGGGCTGCATGGCGGCGCTGGACGCCGAGCGCTACCTGGCCGAGCATGACATGGCCGGCGAGCCGAACCCGCACGCGGCCGAGATCCCGGCCTGATGGCCGGGCCCTTGCCGCATCACCAGCCGATCCGCGCGCTTCTGGTCAGCCCCGAGGCCGGGCAGAAGCTGCGGGCCGAGGCGGCGCGCATGGCCGCCTGGGATCTGACGCCCAGGCAATCGGCCGACCTCGGCCTGCTGATCGGCGGCGGCTTCCTTCCGCTGCGGGGCTTTCTGACCCAGGCGGATTACGATTCGGTGCTGGCGGGGATGCGGCTGGCCTCGGGCGCGCTCTGGCCCATGCCGCTGGCGCTGGAGGTCGATGCGGATTTCGCGGCCAGGGTCGAGCCGGGCGAGGACATCGCCCTGCGCAGTCCCGGCGGCGCGGTCATGGCCATCCTGTCGGTTACGGACAAATGGAGCCCGAACGGGGCCGAAGGCGCGGATCTGCCGGGCGCGGCCGGGCCGGTCTGCCTGGGCGGGCCGGTCAAGGGGTTGGAAGGTGCGGGGCTGGAAGGTGCGGGCGACGCCCATCCTGGGCCGAACGCCTGGCGGGCGCGTTTCCGTGCGCAGGGCTGCGAGCGGGTGCTGGCCTGCGATCCCGCCGATGCGGCCGCGGCGGCGCGGCTGGCCGGCGAGCTTGGCGCCGAATTGCTGACGGTCGGGGCCGAGCCGCGCCATGCCGGCCCGCGCGAGGCGCTGTGGCAGGCGCTGGTCCGGCGCAACCATGGCGCGACGCATCTGCTGCTGCCCGCCGATCCGGCCGCGCAGGCGCTGCTGCGGCAATACCGGGACGAGATCGGGCTGGAGCTGGTCGAGGCCGGGGACGGCCAGGCGCACAGCCGATAACGGCCCCTGCCGCGCGGCGGGATCGGCATTTCCTGATGCTATCGGAAGGGTGGGTGGCCGCCACACGGGCGGCGCGCATGTCGCCATTGCCGCCGCCTTGCCCGGCGGCGGCATCGGCATCCTGCGGCTTAGTGGACGCTGACCGGGGTCAGTTCGTTCTGGCGGGCCAGCAGGAAGGCCAGGCTGCGATCCTTGACCAGGGCCAGCCGCTCTCCATCCGCGCCATGCACGGCGTAAAGCGCATCGGCGCCGGGCACCTGGCGGCGCACCTCGTCGGGCAGGCTGTCCATCGCGACGCGGCGGATGTAGACGATGTTGCCCGCGCTTTCCGGGCCGAAATCGAATTTCTCGTTCATTTGCGATCCCCTTTCACTTGCGGCTGATCGGTATGGTCTGCACGATGCTGTCGGACACCGAGCGGCGCAGGTCGATGTTCAGAAGCCCGTTTTCAAGCCCCGCCGACACCACCTCGACCCCGTCCGCCAGCACGAAGCTGCGCTGGAAGGCGCGGGCCGCGATGCCCCGGTGCAGGAAGACGCGGCCTTCCTCGGCCTCGGCCTGGCGGCCGCGAACCACCAGCTGGCGGTCCTCGAGCGTGATCGACAGGTCGTCCTCGGAAAAGCCGGCCACGGCCAGCGTGATGCGAAAGCCGTTCGGCCCCTGGTGTTCGATGTTGTAGGGCGGATAGCCCTCGGCGCCCTTGGCGGCCCGTTCGGCCAGGCGTTCCAACTGGTCGAACCCCAGCAGGAACGGATGAGCGGCCAGACTGATCTTGGTCATTCCCAAGCCCTTTGCATCAAAGCGACTGTCGGCCGGACCCCGGAACGGCGATCCGGCAAGACCAATATGTGGACGGAGGCCGCCGGAAACAAGGGTTTGCCGCGTCGCAGCCGCGCGGCGTCACGGCCGCAGGCCGCAGGCGGCCATCGCCGCCCGGATCGCCCGGCCCGAGCCTGCCAGCGGCAGGCTGCCGCGGCCGCGGTCGTCCGCAAGCTCGACCCCGCTGCCGCCCAGCAGCCCCGCGAGCATCGCCGAGCCGCGCGCCGCCTGGGTCGCGCGCATGCCGCCGCTTGCGGCAAAGGGCTGCGCCATCCGCCGCCCGTCGATGCGCAGCACCAGCGAGCCGGGCGAGCCGGCCATGCCCTCGACGGCGACCAGCCCCTCGCTGCCGCGCTGGCACATGTAGCTCAGCGCCAACCGCCCGGATTGCACGCGGGCGTAATGCGTCCTGCCGCCATCGGCCGTGCCGTTACGCCAGCCCGCGCCCTGGCTGGGTGGCTGGGCGGGCTGGCGGCTGGGTGCCGCCTGCTCGCATTGCTCGGCCACGCAGGCGTGATAGCGCGGGTTCGAGGCGGGGCCGAAGTGATAGAGGCAGGAGTTGACGCAAAGCTGCATCTGCTCGCCCTCGGCTTGCGCATGGGCCGGGGCAAGCGGGGCCAGCAGCAGCGCAAGCGCAAGGGTGCAGGGCCTGAGGGGGGCGGTGCGGGGCATCGGCTTCTCCTGCATGGGGTTCGGCTGCAAGTTTCGGGCCGAAGGCCGCTTCGGGGCAAGCGTTTTTCCGAACCGGCCGGTCCGCGTTAACGCGTTCCCGCAAAACCATTAACAACGCCCGGAGGCCGCGCTATAACCAAGGCGATCCAGCCCGAGGCCCGAGATGAACGCCCAACATGAGATGTCCCATGAAGAGATCACCCGCGCCAAGCTGGAGGTGCTGCGGCGCGAGCATCGGGATCTCGACGAGGCGATCGCCGCGCTGTCGAGCCAGAGCCTGACCCATTCGCTGACCCTGCAACGGCTGAAAAAGCAGAAGCTGGCGCTGAAGGACCGCATCGCCCGGCTCGAGGACGAGCTTACCCCCGACATCATCGCCTGATTGCATGATCCCGCCCGGCGCTGTAGGGCGGGGCGCAAAAGGGGGTCGAGCCATGGAAAAAGCCGCCGAAAAGCCCGCCGGGAAACCTGTCGGAATCATCATGGGCAGCCAGTCCGACTGGCCGACCATGCGCGAGGCCGCCGCCATCCTGGACGAATTGGGCATCGCCTACGAGGCCCGGATCGTTTCCGCCCATCGCACGCCGGACCGGCTGTGGGACTATGGCAAGACCGCGGTGGCGCGCGGGCTCAAGGTCATCATCGCCGGCGCCGGCGGGGCCGCGCATCTGCCGGGGATGATGGCCAGCAAGACGCGGGTGCCGGTGATCGGCGTGCCGGTGCAGACCAGGGCGCTGTCGGGCGTCGATTCGCTTTATTCCATCCTGCAGATGCCCAGGGGCTATCCGGTCGCCACCATGGCCATCGGTGCGGCGGGTGCCGCCAATGCCGGGCTGATGGCGGCCGGCATCCTGGCGGTGTCCGATCCCGATCTGGCCGCGCGGCTGGATGCCTGGCGCCAGGCGCTGTCCGATTCCATCCCCGAGGAGCCGAAGGATGAGTGAACTGAAACCCGGCGCCACCATCGGCATCCTGGGCGGGGGCCAGCTGGGCCGCATGCTCTCGGTCGCGGCCAGCCGGCTGGGCTATCGCTGCCATGTCTACGAGCCGGGCGCCGCGCCGGCGGGCGACGTGGCGCATCGTCTGACCACCGCGCCCTATGAGGACGAGGCGGCGCTGCGCGCCTTTGCCGAATCGGTCGACGTCATCACCTATGAATTCGAGAACGTGCCGACGGCGGCGCTGGACCTGCTGGAATCGCTGCGCCCGATCCGGCCGAACCGCCGTGCGCTGGCCGTGTCGCAGGACCGGCTGGCGGAAAAGGATTTCCTGGCCGGCATCGGCCTGCGCACCGCCCCCTATCGCAGCGTGGAGACCGAGGCCGACCTGCCCGAGGCGCTGGCGGCGCTGGGTGCGCCCGCGATCCTCAAGACCCGGCGGCTGGGCTATGACGGCAAGGGGCAGATCCGCTTTTCCGATGCGGGGCAGCGGGACTGGACCGGCGCGCCCTCGGTGCTGGAGGGCTTCGTGGATTTCTCGGCCGAGATCAGCGTCATCGTCGCCCGCGGCGCCGACGGGCAGGTCGCGGCCTATGATCCGGGGCTGAACGTCCATCGCGAGGGCATCCTGCGCACCACCACCGTGCCCTGCGGCCTTCCGGCCGGCCTCTTGACCGATGCGGTGCTGGTCGCGGGCCGCATCGTAAATGCGCTGGACTATATCGGCGTCATGGGGGTCGAGCTGTTCGTGACCCGCGACGGGCTGGTGGTGAACGAGATCGCGCCGCGCGTGCATAACTCGGGGCATTGGACGCAGGCGGGCTGCGCCGTGGACCAGTTCGAGCAGCATATCCGCGCCGTGGCCGGCCTGCCGCTGGGCGACGGCCAGCGTTACGCCGATGTCGAGATGGAGAACCTGATCGGCGACGACGTGCTGCGCATCCCGGAACTGCTGAAGCAGCCGCGCGTGCAGCTTCATCTTTACGGCAAGGGCGAGGCGCGCCCCGGCCGCAAGATGGGGCATGTCAACCGGCTGCCGTAAAGGCGCCGGCCAGGCAGTCGAATTCCTCGCGATTGCCGGGAATGCCCAGGCGGATCCAGTGCGGATGCCAGGGAAAGATGCGGCTCCAGATGCCGGCGCGGGCCAGCAGGTCGCATGCGGCCGGCGCGTCGGGGGTGTCGTAGAGCCGGAACAGATGCGTGCCGCCGACCAACGGCCAATGCGGGGTGACGATCTGGTCCAGGTGCAGCGCGGCCTCGGACAGCCAGACCACGGTGTCGTCGATCCATGGCGCATCGGCCAGCGCCTGGGTGCCGATCTCCAGCGCCGGGCCGCTGACCGACCAGGGGCCGGCGCGCTCGGCCAAGCGGGCAAGCGTCTCGGGCGCGGCGATGGCAAAGCCTAGCCGCAGCCCGGCAAGGCCCCAGAACTTGCCGAAGCTGCGCAGTACGGTGACGTTATCGGGCCGCGCGCCCGCCACCGACAGGTCGGGACGGGGATCGGCAAAGCTTTCGTCCACCACCAGTTGCCCGACCGTCGCGGCGATGGCGGCGACCTGCGCGGGCAGGAATTCGCGCCCGTCCGGGTTGTTCGGGTTCACGATCACCGCCAGATCGGCGCCGGCCAGCGCGGCCGGGTCGGCGGGCTCGGCCACTTCCCAGCCGGCGGCGCGCAGGCTGGCGGCATGTTCGTTATAGGTCGGCGACAGCACCGCCGCGCGCCGCCCCGGCAGCACATGCGGCAAAAGCTGGATCGCCGCCGAGGCGCCGGCCAGCGGCAGGATCTGCTCTGGCGGGCAGCCGAATCGGACGGCGGCCGCGGCGCAAAGCCGGGCGGTATCGGCGGCCGTCGGCAGCGCGGTCAGGGCATGGGCCGAAAGCGGCCCCGCCGAACTTGCCGGGTTTGGCCAGGGCCGGCGGTTGATTCCCGTGGACAGGTCGATCCAGTCCGCCCGGCCGAAGCGGCTGGCCGCCTTGTCGATGTCGCCGCCGTGGTCGCGCATGGGCAATCCTCCCTGGCCGCCCTTGAACCTGCACGAAAGCCGGCGGTCAAGCGGCGGAGCCTGGCTGTCGCGATCCGGTAACGGAATTTTCGCTTTACACCCTCGTGGAACCGGCACACGATATGTTGTAGGCGCATCCCGGAAACTACGCCGGGTGTAGTCTGGGCCACCAAGGGTTGGGGTTTCGACCTTGCCCCGCTCTCAGACAGGCAGGGGGACAGGACATGGCACAGCTGGACTTCATCCATAGCGATGACATCCATCCCATCGACATCGTGGAAACCGTCGCGGCGCATCACGAATGGGATTTCGACCGTCTGGCCGAGGACCAGATCGCCATGGCGGTCGAGGGCCAATGGCGCACCTATTCCATCACGCTGGCCTGGTCGCCGCGCGAAGAGGTGCTGCGGCTGATCTGCACCTTCGACATGGACCCCCCGGCCGAGAAGCTGCCGGCGCTCTACGAGGTCCTGAACCTGGCCAACGACCAGGTCTGGGACGGCGGCTTCACCTTCTGGGGGCCGCAGAGGCTGATGGTCTGGCGCTATGGGCTGGTGCTTTCGGGCGATGCCATCGCCAGCCCCGAGCAGATCGACCAGATGATCGGCAATGCCATCCTGGCCTGCGAGCGCTTCTATCCCTGTTTCCAGCTGGCCTGCTGGGGCGACGCCACGCCCGAGGCCGCCATGGACATCGCCATGTCCGAGGCCTACGGTCGCGCCTGAATTCCCGCCTTTGCGCGGGCCAAGTCAGGGGGCAGGACATGGATTTCTCGGATCTGAATGCGCGCGGGCTGGTGCTGGTCGGCTGCGGCCGCATGGGCGGCGCGCTGCTGGACGGCTGGCTGAAGAACGGGCTGGCGGCGCGGGCGGTGCATGTGGTGGACCCCCAGCCGCGGGCGGAGCTGTCGGGTCTGGGTATTTGGATCAACGGAGAATTGCCCGAGGCGCCCGCCGTGCTGGTGATCGCCGTCAAGCCGCAGATGATGGCGGATGTGCTGCCGCGGCTGTCGGTCGGGGCGGGGACGCTGGTCATCTCGGTCGCGGCGGGGGTGACGCTGGGCGCCTATGAGGCGGCCTTTCCGGCGGCGCCGATCGTGCGCGCCATGCCGAACACGCCCGCGGCCATCGGCCAGGGCATCACCGCCGTCATCGGCAACGCCAGGGCCGGCGAGGCCGAGATGGCCCTGGCCGAGGCGCTGCTGTCCGCCGTCGGCCGCGTGGTGCGGTTGGAGGGCGAGGATCAGATGGATGCGGTGACGGCGCTTTCCGGCTCGGGGCCCGCCTATGTGTTTCACATGATCGAGGCCATGGCCGCGGCGGGCGCGGCCGAGGGGCTTTCGCCGGCGCTGGCGCTGGAACTGGCGCGGGCGACCGTGGCCGGGGCGGGCGCGCTGGCCGTGCATGAGGACGAGGATCCGGCCAGGCTGCGCGAGGCCGTGACCTCGCCCGGCGGGACCACGGCGGCGGCGCTTCGCGAGCTGATGGACCCCGAGACCGGCCTGCCGCCGCTGATGCGCCGCACCGTCGCCGCGGCAGCCGAGCGGGGGCGGGAGCTGGGCCGATGAGCGGCCAGATCGCCTGGGCGGATTTCGAAAAGGTCGAGATCCGCGTCGGCCGCATCACCCGTGCCGAGCCATTCCCCGAGGCGCGGCGCCCGGCCTTCAAGCTGTGGCTGGATTTCGGGCCCGAGATCGGCGCCCGCAAGAGCTCGGCCCAGATCACCCGGCATTATGCGCCCGAGGAACTGATCGGCCGGCAGGTGCTGGCGGTGGTGAATTTCCCGCCCCGCCAGATCGGCCCCTTCATGTCCGAGGTGCTGGTGCTGGGCCTGCCCGACGCCGATGGCGAGGTGGTGCTGATCGGTCCCGAACGCGAGGTGCCGGACGGGGGGAGGATGTATTGATGAAGCTTCTGGTGACGCGCCGCATGACGCAGGCGGCGGAACATGCGCTGTCGGCCCGGTTCGAGACCGAGATCCTGGACCGCCGGGACGGCTTGAGCGTCGAGGAGGCGGCGCAGGCTCTGGCCGATTACGACGCGATCATGCCGACCCTGGGCGACCGCTTCACCGCCGAGGCCTTCCAGGCCCGGCCGCGCTGCCGCCTGCTGGCGAATTTCGGCGCCGGCTACAATCATATCGACGTGGCGGCGGCCGCGGCGGCCGGCATCGCCGTGACCAACACCCCGGATGCGGTGACCGAGGCCACGGCGGACATCGCCCTGACCCTGATCCTGATGACCGCGCGCCGGGCGGGCGAGGGCGAGCGGCTGTTGCGCCGCGGCGCATGGACCGGCTGGGAGCCGACGCAGCTGCTGGGCCGCCATGTCACCGGCTGCACCGTCGGCATCATCGGCATGGGCCGCATCGGCAAGGCCATCGCCCGGCGCTGCCATTTCGGCTTCGGCATGGAGGTGCTGTTCCACAACCGCTCGGTGGTCTCGTCGCTGGACTTCCCGGCCCGGCAGGTGGCCGACCTGGACGAGCTGCTGGCGCAGTCGGATTTCGCCGTCGTCGCCGTGCCGGGCGGGGCCGAGACCCGGCACATGATCGGCGCGCATGAGCTGGAGCGGCTGGGGCCGCGCTCATACCTGGTCAATATCGCCCGCGGCGACGTGGTCGAAGAGGCGGCGCTGGTCCAGGCCCTGGCACAGGGCCGGATCGCCGGGGCCGGGCTCGACGTCTACGAGTTCGAGCCGAAGGTGGCGCCCGCGCTTTGCGCTATGGAGAACGTGACCCTGTTGCCGCATCTGGGCACCGCCGCCGAGGAGGTGCGCACCGCCATGGCGATGCGGGCGCTGAACAACCTGGTCGCCTTTGTCGAGGGGCAGGCGTTGCCCGACCGGGTGAACTGATGGTGCCAGGTGCGCGCGCCGAGGCGCTGGCGGTGACCAATGCCGGCAACGACGCGGCGCTGGCCGGGGCGCGGGTCATGCGCGCCGGCCATCCGCAGCCCGATGCCGATGGCGTGGCGGCGGCCGAGGCGGTGATCGCCCGGCTTTCCTCGGCCCGGCCGCAGGACCGGGTGCTGGCGCTGATCTCGGGCGGGGGCTCGGCCATGCTGCCGGCTTGACGCTGGCCGACAAGCAGGCGGTGAACCGGCTGCTCTTGGCCTCGGACGCCGATATTGCGCAGGTCAACCCGATCCGGCAGGGGCTGTCGCGGCTGAAGGGCGGCGGCTGGCTGCGGCTGTCGCGGGCGCCGGTCGCGGCGCTGATCCTGTCGGACGTGCCAGGGGACGACCTGCGGGTGATCGCCTCGGGGCCGACGGTGGCGCCGGTCGGCACGCGGGCCGAGGCCGCCGACCTGGCGCGCAGGCTGGGCATCTGGGAGCGGATGTCTGATGTGGCGCGGGCAGTGCTGCGGCAGCCCCAGGACCGCCGCGCCCTGCCGCCGGCCCGCAATATCCTCATCGGCTCGAACGCGCTTTCGGTCGCGGCCATGGTCGCGGCCGGGGCCGATCCGGCGCCCTTGCCGCTTGCGGGCGACGTGCAGGATTGCGCGCGGGCGATCTGGGTCCTGGCGCCGGGGTTGCGGCCGGGCCAGGCGCTGGCCTTCGGCGGCAAGACCACGGTCAGGCTGGTCGGCGACGGCATGGGCGGGCGCAACCAGGAACTGGCCCTGCGGCTCGCGCTGCTGGCCGAGGCGCAGCCGGTGAATTTCGGCTGGGCCTTTGTCGCGGTCGGCAGCGACGGGCGCGACGGTCCGGGCGAGGCGGCGGGCGGGCTGGTCGGTCCCGGCACGCCGGCGGCGATCCGGGCGGGCGGCATCGACCCAGCGGCGGCGCTGGCCAGGAACGATTCGACCCCGGCGCTGGCGGCGGGCGATGCGCTGGTGGCGGCGGGCGCCACCGGCACCAATGTCGCCGACCTGGCGGTGCTGGTGCGCGGCTGAAAGCACGGGCGGCGTCCTGGGCCGCGCGCAAGGCTGCCCTGCGCCCGCCTGCCTTGCCCGTCCTTCCGGCAGGGCCTAAGACCGAAGGGCACGAGCCGCATGACGGGGAACCCCATGAGATCGACCCTCAGCTACATGACCTGGCCCTTCATCGTCACCGGCGCGGGACTGGCGCTCGCCGCCTTCCTGGGCTGGGAATACCATGGCACCGGCTCGGGGGCGCTGGCCTTCTTCCTGATCGCCGGCATCCTGGCGGTGCTGGAGATCTCGCTCAGCTTCGACAATGCCATCGTCAATGCCAACAAGCTCAAGCAGATGGTGCCGAAATGGCAGCGCCGCTTCCTGACCTGGGGCATCCTGATCGCGGTCTTCGGCATGCGCGTGATCTTTCCGCTGCTGGTCGTGGTGATCGCCGCCCACCTGGCGCCATGGGAGGCGCTGCGCCTCGCCGCCACCCAGCCGCAGGAATATTCCCGCATCATCCACGAGGCGCACCTGCCCATCGCGGCCTTCGGCGGCTCGTTCCTGATGCTGGTGGCGCTGAACTATTTCTTCGACGAGGCCAAGGACGTGGACTGGATCAAGGGCGTCGAGGCCGCGCTGCGCAAGCTGGGCGAGATCCGCGGCATGGAGGTCGGCTTCGTGCTGATCTGCATGCTGGTGATCGTGGGCCAGCTGCCGGCGGAAAAGGAGCATGCCTTCATCATCGCCGCGATCTGGGGGGTGATCACCTATCTGCTGGTGGACATGCTCGGCCATGTCCTGGACCGCTGGGGCGGCGCCCCCCGGCATGCCGACATGGCGCGCGGCGGCTTCGGCGCCTTCCTCTATCTCGAGGTGCTGGACGCGTCCTTCAGCTTCGACGGGGTGATCGGCGCCTTCGCGCTGACCCAGAACCTGTTCCTGATCGCCATCGGCCTTGGCATCGGCGCGATGTATGTGCGCTCGATGACGGTGATGCTGGTCGAGCGCGGCACGCTGGCCGCCTTCCGCTATCTCGAGCACGGTGCCTTCTGGTCGATCTTCGTTCTGTCCATCCTGATGTTCGTCCAGACCCTGCGGCCGATCCCGGAAGTGGTCACCGGCCTGCTGGGCGCCTGCTTCATCGGCATGGCCTTCCTCAGTTCGCTGGCCTGGCGCCGCCGCCACCCGCAGGGCTGAGTTTGCCGTTCTTTCCGTTTTCCAAATACCCATGCGATGGGGCCCAGGGGCGCGGTTGCTGGAGTATTTGGGGAACAGAGAAGTCGCGGCCGCGGCGTCCCATCGCGCCGGGCGGCGCGGCCGGCGCCGTCCGGAGAGCATTTGGGACACGGTGAACGGCGCCAGGTGTCAGGCGCTGCCCAGCGGCCGCGTCGCCAGCGACAGCCAATCGCGCACCTCGCCCGCGACCAGGGGCGAGATCTTCTCCCGGACCTGCGCATGATAGGCGTCGAGCCAGGCGATCTCGGCCGGGGCGAGCAGGCCGGGCTCGATGAGGCGACGGTCGATCGGGGCGAAGGTCAGGGTCTCGAAGCCCAGCATCTCGCGCCCGTCGGGGCTGCCCTGTTCCTCGACCACGATCAGGTTCTCGATGCGGATGCCGAAGCCGCCCTCGCGGTAATAGCCGGGCTCGTTCGACAGGATCATGCCGGGGGCCAGCGGGATGTCCGAGATGCGCGAGATCCTGACCGGCCCCTCATGCACCGAAAGGCCGGCGCCGACGCCGTGCCCGGTGCCGTGGTCGTAATCCATGCCCTCGGACCACAGCGGCGCGCGGGCCAGCGCGTCGATATGGCAGCCCGCGAGGCCCTTGGGGAACTGCACCCGCGACAGCGCGATCATGCCCTGAAGCACGCGGGTATAGGGCCGCCGCACCGCCGGATCGACCGGGCCCATCGGCAGGGTGCGGGTGATGTCGGTGGTGCCGTTGGCATATTGCCCGCCGGAATCGACCAGCAGCACATGGCCGGGCAGGATGCGCAGGTTGCTTTGCCGGTCGACATGGTAATGCGGGATCGCGGCATGCGGGCCGGTGGCCGCGATGGTGTCGAAGCTGATGTCGAGGATGCCGCGCGCCACGCGCAATTCCTCGAGCTTGGTGGCCACGTCGATCTCGGTCAGCGGCTCGGCGTCCAGATGCGGTGCGCGGGCGTCGAGCCAGCACAGCAGTTCCGTCACCGCGGCGCCGTCCTGCAGATGGGCGGCGCGCATCCCGGCGATCTCGGCCGCGTTCTTGCGCGCTTTCGGCAGGATCACCGGATCCGGGGCTTCGGCGATGGGGGTCTTCATGCTTTCGATCAGCGCGAACACCTGCTCGGGCGCGCTGGCGGGGTCGACCCGCACCGGGCCGGCCAGGTTGGTCAGCGCCGGGGTCAGCGCATCGAGCGGCAGGATCGAGACCACATTGCCAAGCGCCGCCCGCACCTCCGCGCCGAACTTGGCCGGGTTGGTGAAGACGGCGATATGGCCGTTCTCCTCGATGATGGCGAAGCCTTGCACCACCGGATTCTTCGGCACGTCGGCGCCGCGGATGTTCAGCAGCCACGACACCGAATCGGGCAGGGTCAGCACCGCTGCCTGCTGTCCGGCATCGCGCAGCGCGCGGGCGATGCGGGCGCGTTTTTCGGCCGCGGTCTCGCCGGCGATCTCGTCGGGCCAGAGGCGGACCGCGCCCACCGGCGCCTCGGGCTGGTCGGTCCAGATCGCATCGACCGGGTTCGTGTCGAGCGCGATCAGCGCGATGCCCGAGCCGGCCAAGCCCTTTTCCATCTCGTGGATCTCGCGCCGCGTGTGCAGCCAGGGGTCGTAGCCGATGCGCCCGCCCTCGGGCAGGGCCTCGCGCAGCCAGTCGGCGGGTTTCGTCTCCGGCCAGGGCACCGGGGTGAAATGCGCGGGGTCCACCTGGGCCTTGACCTGCACGCGATAGCGGCCGTCGATGAACACGCCGGCGCGGTCGGGCGTGACGATGCAGAAGCCGGCGCTGCCGGTAAATCCGGTCAGCCAGGCCAGCCGCGCGTCCCGCGCCGCGACATATTCGCCCTGATGGGCGTCGGCGCGCGGCACCAGGAAGCCGTCGAGCCCGCGCGCGGCCAGTTCGCGGCGCAGCGCCGCCAGCCGGGGCGGATGCGCGGCGGGGTCGGAGTGGCTGTCATAGGTCTGGAACATGCTTGCCTCTGGGTCTTGTTCTGGATGTCAGGCGCGGGCCAGCGCCTCGTGCGCGCCGGGCAGGGTGCGGGCCAGCCCGTCGGCCACCGCCTGGGCGCTGCGGCGGTGGTGGAAATCGGCAGCGACGCGGGCGCGGGAGGCCTGCGCCAGCCGCCGCGCCTCGTCGGGATCGGCGTGGAGCCGGGCGATTTCGTCTGCCATGACCTCGGGGCGTTCGGGGGGCACCAGGATCGCGTCGCGGCCCGAGGTGATCAGCTCGTGATTGCCGCCGACATCGGTGACGACCACCGGCATCTCCATCGCCATCGCCTCCATGATCGCGACCGAGATGCCTTCGTTCAGGCTGGCCAGCGCAAAGATATGCGCGCGCTCCAGCCCCTCGCGGACCGAGGTTTCGTTGACCGCGCCCAAGAGCGTCACCGCATCGCTGAGCCCCTTTTCCGCGATCAGCGCGTCGAGCTGGCGGTGATAGCCGGTGCCGCCCTGTTCGTCCTCGCCCGCGATCTCCAGCCGGGTATCGATGCCGCGGGCGCGCAGCAGGGCGACCGTCTGGATCAGGTGGTCATGGCCCTTGACCGCGTTCAGCCGGCCGCAGCTGAAGATGCGCAGCGGCTCGCCCGGCGCGGGCGGTTGCCAGGGAGCCTGGCGCCGGATCTGGTCGAGGTCCACCCCCATCGGCGCGACATTGATCACCGCCGGGCGGTCGGCGCCGATCTCGCGCTCGGCCACCTGCGTCAGCAATTGCGAGATGATGGTGGCGAAGCGCGCATGGCGCCATTTCTGCCGCTGGTTCGGCCCGTAGCCCTCCAGCGTCGGGCCGTGCAGGGTCAGGCTGTAGCCGGGCCCGCCCAGCCTTTCGGCGAACATGGCGATATTGGCGCTGTCGGCGCAGCTGTGGACATGGATGTGGTTCCAGCCCTGCTGGCGGGCGATGCGCTTGAGCCGCGCGCCCATGGCCAGCAGCGCCAGCATCCGCAGCCGGCCCTTGAGCCCCTGCGCCTCGGCGGTCATCGCCGCGCCCAGGCCCCGCGCCCAGCCGGCGGGCCCCGAGCGCAGGAGTTCCGCAAGGATGCCCAGGCCCTCGCCGCCCAGCGGCATCAGGTAGCGGGTCTGCGCCTGCGCCTCGGCGGCCCAGCTGTGCGAGGCGACGGCGCGCGGCGGCGGGCGGGTCGAGATCAGCTCGGCCTCGATCCCCAGCTCCGCCAGCGCCTGCCGTTCGCGCCACAGGAAGATATGGGTCTGGCCCGGAAATTCGGGAATGAAGAAACCGATCTTCAGCACGTCAAAGCCCCTTGGCCTGCGAGGCGGAAAAACGGCCCCGGTCCTGCGAAATTGGTCGCATGGGACGCGGGGCAGTTCAAGCAGCCCGAAAGAACAGGTTCAGCCCACGCGGCGCAGGTTCATGGCGCGGGCGCGCTTCCTGGGATCGGCCTCGAACAGGGCGGCGAGCTGTTCGGTCATGGCGCCGGCCAGCTGCTCGGCATCGGTGATCGTCACCGCGCGCTCGTAATAGCGGGTCACGTCATGGCCGATGCCGATGGCCAGCAGCTCGACCTGCTTCTTGCGCTCGATCATCGCGATCACGTCGCGCAGGTGCTTTTCCAGGAAATTCGCCGGGTTGACCGACAGCGTCGAATCGTCCACCGGCGCCCCGTCCGAGATCACCATCAGGATGCGCCGCGCCTCGGGCCGCCGGGCCAGCCGGCGATGCGCCCATTCCAGCGCCTCGCCGTCGATGTTTTCCTTGAGGAGCCCTTCCTTCATCATCAGGCCCAGGTTCGGGCGCACCCGCCGCCAGGGCGCGTCGGCGCCCTTGTAGATGATATGGCGCAGGTCGTTCAGCCGCCCCGGCTGCGCCGGCCGGCCCGCGGCCAGCCATTTCTCGCGGCTCTGGCCCCCCTTCCAGGCGCGGGTGGTGAAGCCCAGGATCTCGACCTTGACCTGCGAACGCTCCAGCGTGCGGGCCAGCACGTCGGCGCAGATCGCGGCGATACTGATCGGCCGGCCGCGCATCGAGCCCGAATTGTCCAGAAGCAGCGTCACCACGGTGTCGCGGAACTCGGTGTCCTTTTCGACCTTGAAGGACAGCGGTGTCGTCGGGTTCGCCACCACGCGGGCCAGGCGGCCGGCGTCCAGCACGCCCTCTTCCTTGTCGAATTCCCAGCTGCGGTTCTGCTGTGCCTGCAAGCGCCGTTGCAGCTTGTTGGCCAGGCGCGAGACGGCGCCGCGCAGGGGTTCCAGCTGCTTGTCCAGATAGGCGCGCAGCCGCTCCAGCTCGGCCGGGTCGGCCAGATCCTCGGCGCGGATCTCCTCGTCGAATTCCTGGGCATAGACGCGGTAATCCGGGCTCGCCTCGCTGACCTGCGGCGGCAGGTCCGGGGGCGTTTCGGCCTCGGACATCTCGGCCTCGTCCACCAGCTCCTCGTCGGACTGGTCGTCCATGCTGACCTGGGCCTGGCGCTCTTCCTGGGTCTGCTCCTGCGTGCGCTCGGGGCTGGCCTCGGCCTCGTCGTCCTGGTTCTGGTCGCGGGACTGGTTGTCGCCGGCCTCCTCGTCCTGCTCGGCGTTTTCCTCGGCCTCGTCTTCCTGCGGCTCGTCGGGGTCTTCGCCCAGCTGGTCGCCATAGCCCAGGTCGGCGATCACCTTGCGGGCGAGCCGGGCGAAGGCCGCCTGGTCGGCCAGCACCTCGCCCACATGATCGAGATCGGCGCCGGCCTGTTCCTCGACGAAGGAGCGCCACAGGTCGGCGACATGCTGCGCGGCCGAGGGCAGGGCGCGGCCCGTCGCCGCCTGCCGCACGATATAGCCCGCCGCCACCGCCAGCGGCGCATCGGCCGGGGCCTTGATCTGGCCATAGCCCTTGCGCTCGGCCTCCTGCCCCAGCTTGGCGTCGATGTTGCTGAGCGCGCCGGGCATGTCGCGGGCCCCCAGCGCCTCGCAGCGCGCGGTCTCCATCGCCTCGTAGAGGTCGCGCGCCATCGGTCCGGCAGGCACGTATTTCGCATGGGTTCCGGTGTCGTGGTGGCGCAGCTTCATCGCCAGGGCGTCGGCGGTGCCGCGCGCGAGCAGCACCTCGTCGCGGGTCATGCGGCGGCTGACCTGCGGCAGGCGCATGGTATCGCCCGCCACGCCGGAAGGGTCGGCGGTGAAGGTCACGTTCAGCTCGTGATCCTCGGCCAGGGCGCGGGTGGCCTCGGTCAGGGCCTTCTTGAACGGATCGGCGGGGTTGTCGGATTTTTTCATGATCTATTTCTGGGCCAGTTCAGGCCGGCTGTCGAGAGGACTTGACGCAACAGGTCATGCACACATATTTACACACATGGAAATCCTTCGGAACAGCCGCGACATTCTGCGCCGCCTTGCCGCGGAAGGCTGGGAAGAGGTTTCGATCCGGGGATCGCATCACAAGTTCCGCAAGGAAGGGCGCGTCGTGATCGTGCCGCACCCCAAAAAGGATTTGCCCCTTGGCACGGCCCGCAGCATCGCGCGCATGGCAGGATGGTTGGAGGACAAGGAATGAAAACCTATCTGGCATTGGTCGAAAAAGCTCCCGACAGCGCCTTTGGCATCCGTTTCCCGGACCTGCCGGGCTGCTTTTCGGCGGCCGATGACGAAAAGGACATCCTGCCGAACGCGGTCGAGGCGTTGGAACTGTGGTTCGAGGACGCCCCGGACAGCCAGCCCCGCGCCTTGGGCGAAATCGCCGCCGAATGCGCGGCAGAGCTGACGGCTGGCGCCTTCCTGATCGCGGTGCCGCATATCCGTCGCATGACCAGGCAGCGCCGGGTGAATGTCAGCATGGATGCCGGAACGCTGGACGCGGTCGATACGGCGGCAGAGCAATTGGGCCTGACCCGCTCGGGCTTTCTGGCGATGGCGGCCCTGAACGAGATCAAGGGCGGGCATTAGCCCGCCTTGACCGCCGCGCTTTCCGGCAGTTCCTCGTCGAACAGGCGTTGATAGAATTCGGCCACGGTCTGCCGTTCCAACTCGTCGCATTTGTTCAGGAAGGTCAGCCGGAAGGCATAGCCCACGTTGTCGCCGAAGATGCGCGCGTTCTGCGCCCAGGCGATCACCGTGCGCGGCGACATGACCGTGGAGAGATCCCCCTGCATGAAGGCCGTGCGCGTCAGGTCGGCCAGCGTCACCATCTGGCTGATGATCTTGCGGCCTTTCTCGGTGTTGTAGGTCGGGTTCTTGGCCAGCACGATGGCCGCCTCGGCGTCGTGGCTCAGGTAGTTCAGCGTCGCGACCAGCGACCAGCGGTCCATCTGGCCCTGGTTGATCTGCTGCGTGCCATGATAGAGGCCGGTGGTGTCGCCCAGGCCCACGGTGTTCGCCGTCGCGAACAGGCGGAAATAGGGGTTCGGGGTGATGACCTCGTTCTGGTCCAGAAGCGTCAGCTTGCCGTCGGCCTCCAGCACGCGCTGGATCACGAACATCACGTCGGCCCGGCCGGCGTCGTATTCGTCGAAGACGATGGCGGTCGGGTTGCGCAGGGCCCAGGGCAGGATGCCCTCGTGGAAGACCGTGACCTGCTTGCCGTCCACCAGCTTGATCGCGTCCTTGCCGATCAGGTCGATCCGGCTGACGTGGCTGTCCAGGTTCACCCGCACGCAGGGCCAGTTTAGCCGCGCCGCCACCTGCTCGATATGCGTGGATTTGCCGGTGCCGTGATAGCCCTGGATCATCACCCGACGGTTGTAGGCAAAGCCCGCCAGGATCGCCAGCGTGGTGTCGGGATCGAACTTGTAGGTCGTGTCGATGTCGGGCACCCGGTCCGAGCGTTCGGCAAAGCCCTTGACCTTCATGTCGCTGTCTAGGCCGAAGACCTCGCGCAGGTCGATCTCTTCGGTCGGTTTCGCGTTCTGATCCAGCATGGGCGGCCCTTTCGATTGTCCCATGCTTGATGAATGATTCCCCGCGCGGGCGCAAGCCGGGCGGGGCGCGGGAACCGTCGCCGCGGCTGCGAATTGCGCATGGGCGCGCCGCCGCCTAGAGTGCCGCGCAGGAACCTGGGACGGGAAACGGACATGAGCGGATTGCTGGCGCTGCTGGATGACGTGGCGGGGATCGCCAAGATCGCGGCCGCATCGGTCGACGACGTGGCGGGTCAGGCGGTCAAGGCCGGCGCCAAGGCCGCTGGCGCCGTGATCGACGACGCCGCGGTGACGCCGAAATACGTCCACGGCTTTTCCGCCGCGCGCGAGGTGCCGATCGTGATGAAGATCGCGCGCGGCTCGCTTTTCAACAAGCTGGTGATCCTGCTGCCCATCGCGCTGCTGCTCTCGGCCTTCGCGCCCTGGGCGATCACGCCGCTGCTGATGCTGGGCGGCTCCTACCTGTGCTTCGAGGGGGCCGAGAAGCTGGTGCATGCGCTCAGCCATCACAAGATAAACGAGCCGCATCTGCAGGCGACCGCCGAGGGCGGGGCCGGGCTGGAAGAGGAACGGGTGCGCGGCGCGATCAAGACCGACTTCATCCTCTCGGCCGAGATCATGACCATCGCGCTGGCCGCGATCCCGAACGGCGACGCGATCTGGATGAAGGCGCTGATCCTGGCGGTGGTGGCGGTGGGCATCACCGTCGCGGTCTACGGCTTCGTGGCGCTGATCGTGAAGGCGGACGATTTCGGCCTGCACCTGCACGAACGCGGCGGCCCTGCCGCGGGGCTGGGGCGGGGCATCGTCCATGTCATGCCGGGCTTCATGAAGGTGCTGACCGTGGTCGGCACCGCGGCGATGATCTGGGTCGGCGGCCAGATCGTCATCCACGGGCTGCATGTGCTGGGCCAGCACCAGCCATATGACTGGATCCACGGCGCGGCCGAGGCCGCGGCCCAGGCCCTGCCCGCGGCACCGGGCCTTGCCGCTTGGACCACCACCGCCTTCTTCGACGGCATCTTCGGGGTGATCTGGGGCATGATCCTGATTCCGGTGGCGCATTACGCCGTCACCCCCGCCATCGAGGCGGTGAAGGGCGCGGTGGGCGCCAAGTCCTGACCCTGGCTTGCCCTTGGCCTGCCGCCGGGACTATCAACTGCCATACCAATGCCGCAGGAGATGTCCATGCCGATTCCCGCCCCGGCCCTCGACGCGCTTTCCGCGCTTCTGGGCGCGCGCCTGTCCACCAGCGGCGCCGACCGCGACCTGCACGCCCAGTCCGAGACCTTCCACCGCGCGCCGCCGCCCGATGCGGTGGCCTGGCCGGTCTCGACCCAGGAGGTCTCGGGCATCGCCGCCATCTGCCATGCGCATCGCGTGCCGATGATCGGCTGGGGCACCGGCACCTCGCTGGAAGGGCAGGCGCTGGCGCCGCAGGGCGGGCTGGTGATCGACCTGGCCAAGATGGACCGCGTGCTGGAGATCCGGGCCGAGGACATGCAGGTCAGCGTCCAGCCCGGCTGCACGCGCGAGGCGCTGAACCTTGAGCTGCGCGCGACCGGCCTGTTCTTCCCGGTCGATCCCGGCGCCAATGCCTCGCTGGGCGGCATGGCGGCGACGCGCGCCTCGGGCACCACGGCCGTGCGCTATGGCACCATGCGCGACAACGTGCTGGCGCTCGAAGTGGTGCTGGCGGACGGGCGCGTCATCCGCACCGGCACGCGGGCGGCGAAATCCAGCGCCGGCTATGACCTGACGGCGCTCTTCGTCGGTTCCGAAGGCACGCTTGGCATCATCACCGAACTGACCCTGCGCCTGCATGGCCAGCCCGAGGAGGTCGCCGCGGCCGTCTGCGGCTTTTCGACGCTGGAGCAGGCGGTGGAATGCGTCACCGCCACGATCCAGTCCGGCATCCCGATGGCGCGGATCGAGTTCATCGACGCCGACGTGGTGCGCGCCTTCAACCGCGCCTCGGGCACGCAGATGCATGAAGGCCCGCATCTGATGGTCGAGTTCCACGGCTCCTCCGCCTCGGTCAAGGGCGATGCCGAGGCCTTCGGCGCGCTGGCGGCCGAGTTCGGCGGCACCGGCTTCGACTGGGCGACCACGCCCGAGGCGCGGGCTGCCTTGTGGAAGATGCGCCATAACGCCTATCGTTCCTGCCTGGCGCTGCGGCCGGGGGCGACGGCGGTGGTGACGGATGTCTGCGTGCCGATGTCGCATTTGCCCGCCGCGGTGGCGGCGGCGGCCGGGGACATCCGCGCCGAGGGCCTGTTGGGCCCCATCGTCGGCCATGTCGGCGACGGCAATTTCCATGCCCAGATCCTGGTGGCGCCCGGCGACGAGGCCGAGCTTGCCGCCGCCAAGCGCGTCGCGCTGCGCATGGCCGAGCGTGCGATCGCGGTGGGCGGCACCATCACCGGCGAGCATGGCGTGGGCATCGGCAAGCGCCCCCTGATGCCCGCCCAGCACGGCGCGGCCATCGGCGTCATGGCGGCGATCAAGCAGGCGCTGGACCCCGAGGGGGTGCTCAACCCCGGCAAGCTGGTGCCCGAGGCCGATTGAGGCCCCTGGGGCCTGCCGTCAGCTGAAGATGAAATCGCCCGCGTCGAGCGCGGCGGAACCGACGCCCACGATCAGGATCGAGGTTCCGCTGGCCAGATCTATACGGCAATCCGCGCCGACATCGGTAAGCACGAGGTCGTCGAACGTCACGCCGCCGCCGGTATTGGTAAGCTGGATCGGCTCTGTTGCATAACTCAGGTGATGGGCGCGGTTACCCCCTCCCCGGACAGACTTATCCTACAGCTTCCGTGACCGGGATGCCGAGCGCGGTGTAGCCGTTCAGGACGGCGATGCGGATCTGGAACTCGGCGACCTGACGGTCGAAGTCCCTTGCCATGAGCCGCTGGCCCAGCAGTTTGACACAATGCATCTTCGTCTCGATGCGGCTCCGGCGGTGGTATCCACTCCATCGTCGCCACAGGGTGCGGCCGAGATACCTGGACGCCCGGAGGGCCTCGTTGCGCGCGACGGCTCCAGCGGTGATGGTCTTCCAGGTCTTCGCGTTCCTGCGCGGTGGGATGACGGCATGGGCTCCGCGATCTGCAATCGCATCGTGGCACTTGCGCGTGTCGTAGGCGCCATCTGCCGTGACGCTACCGATTTCCTGGTCCTCCGGGATCTGGTCGAGAAGGTCAGGTAGGATCGGCGCATCGCCGACGTTGCTCCCGGTGATCTCGACAGCCCGGATCTCTAGCGTTTCCTCGTCGATCCCAAGGTGGATCTTGCGCCAGACCCGCCGTTTGGGGCCACCATGCTTGCGAGCGTGCCACTCGCCTTCGCCCTCGACCTTGATTCCTGTGCTGTCGATCAGCAGGTGCAGCGGCCCTTTGGAGCCGCGATACGGGATGTTCACAGCCAAGGTCTTCTGGCGGCGGGACAGTGTGCTGAAGTCAGGCACCGTCCAGTCGAGGCCAACCAGACGCAGCAGGCTCTCGACGAACCCGGTCGTCTGCCGGAGCGCCATGCCGAATAGCACCTTCATCGTCAGGCAGCTCTGAATGGCAGTATCGCTGTAGGTCTGCTGGCGGCCACGCCTCCCCGTCGGCACGGCATCCCAGCTCATCTCGGGGTCGAACCAGATCGTCAGCGAGCCCCGGCGCTTGAGCGCTTCATTGTAGGCTGGCCAGTTTCTGGTCCTGTAGGTTGGCGGTGTGGGTCTGCTCATACATCACAGCTACCACCCTGGATTCACGATCTGAATCCCTGACGGGATTTGTGCAACAGAGCCGGCACGCTGGGCAAGATCATGGACGTGTCCGCCGACGGAACGCTTACGCTTTACGATGCCGAAGGCACCGCCTATTCGGCCGAGGAATATAACGCGGCCAATATCGACGGCGGCATCCCGCAGCTGCATAACGACCTGATCCGCCAAGCCGACGACCGCGCCGCACTTGCCAGCCGCGGGGTCCGCAGGGAGGCGTCGGGCAGGATCGTGCCCCTTTGACCGCGGCCTCCGCCGCCGCTGACAAACTCGTGACTGTCACGCCATCGTGACAGAGCGTCGCACCTTTGCGATAAGGACGGACAGGCGCCGAACACAGGCGCAGGGACGAAGGCGCCGGAAAGGCGCGGGCAGAGGGCAGAGATGACATTCCTGGGCAAGATTATGGCAGTGCTGGCGCTGGTCGCGCTGGCCTCCTGCGGGGGGCCCTCGAGCGGGCCGGCGGTGATGGCGGGGCAGGGCAGCGGCCCGCAGTTCGGCGACAGCGCGCCGCATCCCTGGATCGGCGGGCATCCCTATGACCACCCGGTCCACGGCATCGACATCTCGCGCTGGCAGGGCGAGATCGACTGGCGCCGGGTGCGCAGTTCGGGCATCAGCTTCGCCTTCATCAAGGCGACCGAAGGCGGCGACCATGCCGACCCGAACTTCCGCCGCTACTGGCAGGAGGCGGCGCAGGCCCGCATCCCGCGCGGCGCCTATCACTATTTCTATTTCTGCCGCTCGGGCTCGGAACAGGCGGCCTGGTTCATCGCCAACGTGCCCAGGGAACGCGGTGCCATGCCGCCGGTGCTGGACCTGGAATGGACCGCCTCCAAGACCTGCCCGCATCGCCCGGCCAGCCACGAGGTGCTGCGCGAGGCCAAGATCTTCAAGGACATCCTGCACCGGCACTATGGCCAGCGCCCGATCATCTACACGACGGTCGATTTCTACCGCGACAACAACCTCGGCTCCTGGCCCGAGGAGTTCTGGCTGCGCTCGGTCGCGGGCCATCCGCGCATCGTCTATCCCGGCCAGCGCTATACGTTCTGGCAATATACCGGCACCGGCATCGTGCCGGGGATCCGCGGCAACGTGGACCTGAACGTCTTTGCGGGCTCGCCCGCGCAGTGGCGGGCATGGCTGAGCCAGCGCCTGCAATAAGGCGCGGCCTGCTCTGGGCCGAATTCGCGGCGCTCTACCTGGGGGCGCCGCTGGTCATCGCGCTGTTCCTGCCCGGCCACATGCTGTTCGAGGCGCTGGCGGTGTTCAGCCTGGCGGGGCTGGGCCTCTTGTGGCGCACCGGCGGCTTTCACTGGCACAGTCTGGTGCGCGGCTGGAGCCGCTTGCCCTGGCGCGAGATCCTGGCCATCGCGCTGGCCACCCTGCTGACGGGGCTGGCGATCCTGGCGCTCGACCGGCCGAACTCGATCTTCCAGATCGTGCGGCAGCGGCCCGAGTTCCTGCCGGTGATCTGGGTGTTCTACCCGATCCTCTCGGCCCTGCCGCAGGAACTGATCTTTCGCCCGCTGTTCTTCCACCGCTACGCCGCGCTGCTGCCGGCGGGGCAGGGGGCGATCGCGCTGAACGCGGCGGTGTTTTCCTTTGCGCACCTGATGTATTGGTCCTGGGTGGTGGCGGTGCTGACCTTCGTCGGCGGCTGGTTCTTTGCCCGCGCCTATCTGGAGCGCGGCTTCCCCTCGGCCTGGGTCTTGCATGCGGTGGCGGGGAATGTCCTCTTTGCCGTCGGCATGGGCGCCTATTTCTACACCGGCAACGTGGTGAGGCCGTTCTGATTGCTTGACTTCGCCCGCGCGGCGCGGTTCATGCGGGGCCGATACGCAAGGGGAAAAACGATGAGCGCCTATCGCAGCCATACCTGCGGCGAGCTGACCGCCGCTGCCGCCGGGTCCGAAGTCCGTCTGTCCGGCTGGGTCCACCGGGTCCGCGACCATGGCGGGGTGCTGTTCATCGACCTGCGCGACCATTACGGCATCACCCAGGTGATCGCCGACAGCGACTCGCCCGCCTTCCCGGCACTGGAAAAGCTGCGGGCCGAGACGGTGATCCGCATCGACGGCCGCGTCAAGCTGCGCGACCCGAGCCTGATCAACCCCAAGCTGCCCACCGGCGAGATCGAGGTCTATGCCACCGATATGGAGATCCTGGGCGCCGCGGACGACCTGCCGCTGCCGGTCTTCGGCGACCAGGACTATCCCGAGGAGACGCGGCTGGCCTATCGCTTCCTCGACCTGCGCCGCGAAAGCCTGCACAACAACATCATGCTGCGCTCGCGCGTGGTCAAATGGCTGCGCGACGCGATGTGGGACCAGGGCTTCACCGAGTTCCAGACCCCGATCATCACCGCCAGCTCGCCCGAGGGCGCGCGCGACTTCCTGGTGCCCTCGCGCCTGCATCCGGGCAAGTTCTACGCCCTGCCGCAGGCGCCGCAGCAGTTCAAGCAGCTGATCATGGTCGCGGGCTTCGACAAGTATTTCCAGATCGCGCCCTGCTTCCGCGACGAGGATCCGCGCGCCGACCGCTCGCCCACCGATTTCTACCAGCTCGACGTCGAGATGTCCTTCGTCGAGCAGGAGGACGTGTTCCGCGCCGTCCAGCCGGTGATCCAGGGCCTGTTCGAAACCTTCGGCGGCGGCCGCCGGGTCGACGCGACCTGGCCGCGCATCCCCTATGCCGAGGCGATGCTGAAATACGGCTCGGACAAGCCCGACCTGCGCAACCCCATCGAGATGCAGGTGGTCAGCGAGCATTTCCGCGGCTCGGGCTTTGCGATCTTCGCGAAATTGCTGGAGCAGGAGGGCACCGAGGTCCGCGCCATTCCCGCGCCCACCGGCGGCTCGCGCAAGTTCGCCGACCGCATGAACGCATTCGCCCAGCAGCAGGGCCTGCCCGGCATGGGCTATATCTTCTGGCGCAAGGCCGAGGACGGCACGACCGAAGCCGCCGGCCCCATCGCCAAGGCGCTGGGCCCCGAGAAGACCGAGGCGATCCGCACCCAGCTGGGCCTGGGCGAGGGCGACGCGGCCTTCTTCCTGGGCGGCAAGCCCGAGGGTTTCGAGGCCGTCGCCGGCCGCGCGCGCAACGAGATCGGCCGCGAGCTGGGCCTGATCGACGAGAACCAGTTCAAGTTCGCCTGGATCGTCGATTTCCCGATGTATGAAAAGGGCGAGGACGGGCGGATCGACTTCAGCCACAACCCGTTCTCGATGCCGCAGGGGGGCCTGGATGCGCTGGCGGGCGACCCGCTGGCGGTCAAGGGCTATCAATACGACCTGGCCTGCAACGGCTATGAGCTGGTCTCGGGCGCGATCCGCAACCACCGCCCCGAGATCATGTTCCGCGCCTTCGAACTGGCCGGCTATGGCCGGGACGAGGTGGAAAAGCGGTTCGGCGGCATGGTCAAGGCCTTCCGCTATGGCGCGCCCCCGCACGGCGGCTGCGCGGCGGGGATCGACCGCATCGTCATGCTGCTGGCCGACGAGGTGAACATCCGCGAGGTCATCATGTTCCCGATGAACCAGCGCGCCGAAGACCTGATGATGGGCGCCCCCAGCGAGCCGACGAACGAGCAGCTGCGCGAACTGCGCCTGCGCGTGCTGCCGCGCGAGTAAGCTTGGCGGCGCTGCGTCGGCAGTCTGTTGCCGCATCGCCGCATGCTGAAGAAAGCGTGAACTGACCTCGGGCCGAGGCCGTGCCATAACCTGCGCATGGGGGCGATTTCCCCTGCAAGGGATGATTGCATGAGCTTTGGATTTCCCGAACTGGCGGCGATCCGGCTGGGCTTTGGTCTGTCGCCGCTGATGCCGCCGCCCGCCGATGTCGAGGCGGTTCTGGCCGGTCCCGCAAGCGCCGGTCCTGGCCCCGAGGCGATGACCACCGAAAAGGCCAGCGCCCTTGCGACGCGGTTTCGCGATGTCCGCCTTGCCCGGCGCGAGGGGCGGCCCGAGCCGGCCGAGGGGCAGGAGGCCGAGCGCCAGCTTGGCGACCTGCCGGTCGAGGGCCTGCGCCGCCGGGTGATCCGCGCCCTGGACGACCCGATCGGCTTCGGCGAAAGGCTGGTGCAGTTCTGGGCCGACCATTTCACCGTCCGCGCGACGGACAAGATGAACAATGCCCTGGCGCTGGCCTTCGTGGACGAGGCGATCCGCCCGCATGTGAACGGCCGGTTCGAGGACATGTTCTTTGCCGCCGACACCCATCCGATGATGCTGGTCTATCTGGACCAGATCTCCAGCCGCGGGCCGGGCTCGCCTGTCGCGCGGCGCCGCCCGGACCGCAATTTCGGGCTGAACGAGAACCTCGCCCGCGAGGCGCTGGAGCTGCATTCGCTGGGCGTGGGCGCCGGTTATGAGCAAGAGGACGTGCGCGAACTGGCCGAGCTGCTGACCGGGCTCAGCTTTTCGCATCGGTCGGGCTTCGCCTTTCGCCCGCCCTGGGCCGAGCCTGGGGCCGAGACGGTGCTGGGCCGGGCCTATGGCGGCGGCCGGCGCGACGGGCTCGACGCCATCCGCGACGCCTTTCGCGACATCGCCCGCCGGCCCGAGACCGCGCGGCACCTGTCGCGCAAGCTGGCGGTGCATTTCGTCTCGGACGACCCGTCCGAGGATCTGGTCGAGGCCATGGCGGCCACCTGGCGCGACACGGACGGCGACCTGCCGCAGGTCTATCGCGTGCTGGCCAGCCATCCCGACCTGGCCTCCGGCCTGCGGCAGAAGGTGCGCCAGCCCTTCGATTTCTGCGTGGCCGGGCTCAGGGCGCTGGGCATCCGCGGCGAAGGGATCGCCCGGCTGGAGCTGCCCATGTTTCGCCGCATCGCCTGGGGCCCGCTCGAGGCCATGGGCCAGCCCTGGGGCCGGCCCAAGGGCCCCGACGGCTGGCCCGAGACGGCCGATGCCTGGATCGCGGCGCAGACGCTGGCCGCGCGGATCAACTGGTCGCTGCGCATTCCCCGCCTGCTGCTGGACGAATTGCCCGACCCGCGCGAGATGCTGGTCTCGGCCTTCGGCGGCACGCAGTCGGCGGAACTGGCCTGGGCCGTGCCCAAGGCGGAATCGGCGGCCGAGGGCGTGGCGCTGATCCTCGCCTCGGGCGATTTCAACCGGCGATAGGAGGGTAGGCAGATGCTGACACTGGACCGGCGCCTGTTTCTGAAGGGGGCGGCGCTGATCGGCTGCTCGGCTGCGGCGCATCCGTTGATGAGTTCCATGACCTTCGCCGCGCTTCCGGGCGAGAACCGGCTGGTCGTCATCATCCTGCGCGGCGCCATGGACGGGCTCGATGCGATCCAGCCCTATGGCGACCCGATGCTGGCCAAGCTGCGCCGCAACCTTTCGGTCGGGCCGGAAAAAGGCGCGCTGGACCTCGACGGCTTCTATGCGCTGCATCCGCGGCTGGAGCCGCTGTTGCCGCTGTGGCAAAAGGGCGAGCTGGCCTTTGCCCATGCCGTCTCGACCCCCTATCGCGACAAGCGCAGCCATTTCGACGGCCAGGACCTGCTGGAGGCGGGAACCGGCAACGACCTGCCGGTGGACCGGCGGGTGGGCGGCTGGCTGAACCGGCTGTTGCAGGCGACGCCCGGCGCCACGGCCGAGACCGCCTATTCGGTCGGCGTCGAGCAGATGAAGATCCTGACCGGCAAGGCCGCGCATCTCAGTTGGGCGCCGCGGGCCTGGCTGAAGCTGTCGCCGCAGGCGCAGATGCTGCTGGAGCATGTCTATCACGACGACCCGCTGTTTCGCGATGCGGCGCAGGACGCGGTGCAGATCAGCGCCGAGACCTCGGACCTGGGCAAGATGCCGGGCCCGACCGCCGATGCCGAGGCGCTGGCCGCCTTTACCGCCAGCCGGCTGAACGCCGAAAGCCGCATCGCCGCCTTTTCCCTTGCCGGCTGGGACAGCCATGCCAACCAGCCCGTCGTGCTGGGCCGGGGGCTGGACCGGCTGGCGGCGGCGATCCTGAAGCTGCGCGAGGGGCTGGGGCCGAACTGGGGCCGGACCACGGTGCTGGCCATGACCGAATTCGGCCGCACCGTGCGCGAGAACGGCTCGGGCGGGACCGATCACGGCACCGGCGGCGCGCTGTTGATGGCGGGCGGCGCGATCCGGGGCGGGCGCGCCTTTGGCGACTGGCCGGGCCTGGGCGAGGACCAGCTTTACGCCGGCCGCGACCTGATGCCCACGCGCGACATCCGCGCCTATGCCGCCTGGGCCATGCATGGGCTGTTCGGCATCGGGCGCGACAGGCTGGAGCGCGAGATCTTTCCCGGCCTTGACCTTGGCGGCGATCCGGGGATGCTGGCCTGAGCCCTTGCCGGAGCCCTGCCCATGCCCCAGGATCACCCCGACCGCGCGCCCGCGCCTTTTGCCCAGGGCGACGGCCCGCGGCCGACCGGGCCCCTGGTCGCGGGTTTCGTGCCGCCGCCCCCGCCCGGTCCCGACCGGATCGAGGGCCGCCATGTCCTGCTGGAGCGCCTGGACCCCGACCGCCATGCCGAAGGTCTGTTCGCGGCCAACCGGGGCCAGGATTGGGTCTGGGATTACCTGGGCTATGGCCCCTTCGCCGACCTGCCGGCCTATCGCGCCTGGCAGGCCGGGATGGCGGCCAAGGCGGACCCGTATTTCTATGCCCTGCGCGACCGCGCAACCGGCAAGGTGGGCGGGCTGGCCTCGTTCCTGCGCATCGACCCGGCCAATGGGGTGATCGAGATCGGCCATATCGAGATCGCGCCGCCGATGCAGCGCAGCCCGGCCGCGACCGAGGCCATTTCGCTGATGATCGGCTGGGCCTTCGAGGCCGGCTATCGCCGGGTCGAGTGGAAATGCGACGCCCTGAACGCCCCCTCGCGTCGGGCGGCGCTGCGCTATGGCTTTGTCTTCGAGGGCATTTTCCGCCAGCATATGATCTATAAGGGCCGCAACCGCGACACGGCCTGGTATGCGATCATCGACCGCGACTGGCCCGCCCTGGCGCGTGCGCACCAGGCATGGCTCGCGCCCGGCAATTTCGATGCCCAGGGACGCCAGCGGCAAAGCCTGTCGGCGCTGACCGCGGGCTAGGGCCTACGAGATCCGCGCGCTTGCCAGCCGGTCCTGCACCAGCCCGCTGATCCGCGCCAGGTCGGTGGCGAGCGCCCGGCCCTGCGCGTGGTCGCGCGCCAGCGTGGTCGCCGCATCCTCCAGCATCCGGTCATGGGCCGAGCGGGCGACCCCGGCCAGGAAGCGGGCGATATAGTCGATGGCGGCGGTGTCGTCGGCCTGCGCCAGCACGTCGGCGACATGCGCCAGGTCGTTGCGCAGCGCCTCGGGGTCGGCGGCGATCATGTCGTCGGGCAGGGCGCGCAGCCCTTGCGGCCGCGCGTCGGGCGGCAGGGCGGCCAGGATCGCCTCCTGGAACAGCGCCAGGCTTTCGACGGGCTTTGCCAGGAAACCGTCCGCGCCGGCCCGGATCGCCGCCTCGCGCCTGGCCGGATCGCCCGAGATGCCCAGGATCACCGGCACCCGCGGCATCGCGCGGGCGATGGTGGCGATCATGTCGGCGCCGTCGCCGTCGGGCAGGCCCATGTCCACGATCACCGCCCCCGGCCGATAGGTCTGAAGATGCCGCAGGGCCGAGCGGATGCAGTCGGCCCGCCGGATGCGCGCGCCCGAACGCAGGCACAGCAGCCGCACCGCCTCGGAGGCGACGCGCGAATCCTCGACCACCAGCACCGTCAGCCCGGCCAGCGGCCGGTTCGGCAGGGCGGCCCGCCAGGTGGGAAAGTCTTCCGCACCGATGCTTTCCTGTTCCATCTCGCAAAATCCTAACTGGGAATCACCAACTGTCCCAAGGATTGCGCGTTTTCCCTAAGAAGCGGTTAACGGCGGTTTGTTTTCCTTTCCCCGGCTGGGCTCTGGCCTTAGAAGGGCGCAAATGACGGAGGAAGTGATGATCGGACGCCTGAACCATGTCGCCATTGCCGTGCCCGACCTGAAGGCCGCGGCGGCGCAATATGAAAACAGCCTTGGCGCCAAGGTCGGCCCGCCGCAGGACGAACCCGACCACGGCGTCACCGTCGTCTTCATCGAGCTGCCGAACACCAAGATCGAGCTGCTCTATCCCCTGGGCGAGGACAGCCCGATCAAGGGCTTCCTGGAAAAGAACCCCTCGGGCGGCATCCATCACATGTGCTTCGAGGTCGATGACATCCTGGCCGCCCGCGACAAGCTGAAGTCGGAGGGCGCGCGCGTGCTGGGCAATGGCGAGCCCAAGATCGGGGCCCATGGCAAGCCGGTGCTGTTCCTGCATCCCAAGGACTTCAACGGCTGCCTGATCGAGCTGGAGCAGGTCTGATGAGCCTGACCGGGGGCATCGTCCTTTACGCCGTGCTGTGGTTCCTGGTGCTGTTCGTGCTGCTGCCGATCGGCCAGCAAAGCCAGGCCGATGTCGGGCAGGTGACGCCCGGCACCCCCGCCGGCGCCCCGCACGAGCCCAAGCTGAAGAAGAAGGCGCTGTGGGCGACGCTGATCGCCGGGCTGATCTGGGGCGTGATCGCCTATGTCATCATCGCCGGCGTCATCACCCGCGCCGACCTCGAGGCCTGGACGCGCTGAGATGGTAGAGGTGGGTGAACCCCGCCGCCGCCAGCACCGGGACGACCACGTTCAGCACCGGCACCGTCAGAAGCGCCGCGATCAGCACCCCCAGCGCCGTCGCCTGCATGGCCAGGCTGCGGCGCAGGGTGGTCGCCTGCGGCTCGTGCAGGTGGCGCCGCGCCGCCATCTGGAAGAACTCGCGCCCCAGCAGCCAGCCGTTGCCGCCATAAAACAGCAGCGAGGCCAGCGGGCCCAGGAAGGGCGTCAGCGCCAGCGTCACCAGCGTGACCAGGATCACCGCGCCCATGACCGCCAGCGATTCCCACAGCCCGTCCCAGAAATCGACGGGCAGGCCCTTGGCGGCGGGATAATGCGTCTCCTCGACCGCCTCGGCGACGCGCTCGGCGAACAGACCTGAAAAGCCGGCGGCGACCGGGATCATCAGGAAGATGCTCATCAAGGGGAACAGCAGCAGCGAGCCCCAGGACAGCGCGGGCGCCAGCGGCACGGCGCCGATCCAGGGCAGGGTCAGCGTCTCGGGGGCAAAGGCGCGGATCGCCCAGAAGGCGCCGGCCTGCAATACCAGGAACAAGGCCAGCGTCAGCGCCACGCCAAGCGCGACCACGCCGAAGATGCGCGGCCGCAGCAGGTCGCCCCAAGCCAGGATCAGCGCCCGCAGCACCATCACAGGAAGGTGGTCTTGGCCGCGACATCCGGGCGCGGACGCTCGGGCGGGGTCGGGCCGCGCCGGCCGATATGGACCAGCCCGACGATCCGCTCGCCCTCGGCCAGGCCCAGATGGGCGCGGGCGAAATCCACCTCGACCGCCGCGCCGGTCAGCCAGGCGGCGCCGTAGCCCGCCGCCAGCGCCGCGTTCACCAGCTCCAGGCAGACGGCGCCCGCGGACAGGAACTGTTCCCATTCCGGCACCTTGGGGCTTTCGACCGGGGCCGAGACCACCGCCACGATCACCGGCGAGCCAAAGGCCGAGCGGGCCTTTTCCGCCGCCGCCTCGTCCCCGCCCTGGTCCAGCACGTGCCGGGCCAGCACCGGGGCCAGCCGGTCGAGCGTCGCGCGCTCCAGCACGGCAAAGCGCCAGGGCTCCAGCTTGCCGTGGTCGGGCACGCGGGCGGCCAACTCCAGCAGCTCCATCAGCGCCTCGCGCGAGGGGGGCGGGCCGGCCAGCAGTTTCGGCGGGTGAGAGCGGCGGCTGGCCAGGAAGGCCAGGGTGGCGGGATCGGCATATTCCATTCGGTCCTCGTCGGGTTCGCGCATGTCCTGGCCATCAGATAGCCGCGCCGGCCCGCCGGCACCAGCCGGCATTGCCTTTTTCGCCGCGCCCGGCTTGAAAGGGGCATGACCGACCTTAGCCATCTTGCCCGGCCCGGCGCCGAAATCGCGGTGCGCGTCACCCCGCGCGCCTCGCGCAATGCGGTGATCCTGGACGGCGAGGCGATCCGCGTCACCGTCACCGTGGTCCCCGAGGACGGCAAGGCCAATGCCGCGGTGGTCAAGCTGCTGGCCAAGGCGCTGGGGGTGGCCAAGTCGCGGCTGGTGCTGGTCCGCGGGGCCACGGCACGTGACAAGCTGTTCCGCATCGACTAGCCAGACCGCCTGGCTAGCCGCGTTGCAGCCGATAGTTGCCCTCGGGCAGGTTCAGCGCGGCGCGCAGCTCTTCCAGCTGCTCGATGGTCAGGACGATCTGCGCCAGCTCGCCGGTGTCGGGGTCGAATTGCTCGACCACGACGCGGTCGTCGAAGCTGTGGATGACCACATCCTCGTTCAGCGGGCGCGAACCGATCTCGGCCTGTGGCAATTCGTCGATCAGGGTGATGACGGTCGCGTCGAAATCATGCTCGATGGTGAACATCGGGGATCCTTCCCGTTCGGCTTTTCCCGACAATCGCGTGATATTGCGGCCGGGGCAAGTCCGGGGCTTGGCGCGGGGCGGCCGCCGCGGCTAGAGTGGCGCGAACACGGGCAGGCGAGGGCGGCAGATGATGAGGACATGGCAGGCGGTGGCGGCGGTCGTGCTGGTGCTGGCGGGCTGTGTCGCCGCGCCCGTGCCGCAGCCGGGGGTGCCGCAGCCCGGCGGGCCTGACGTCATCATCACGCCCGCTCCGGACACGCCGGCCAATGCCTCGGCCTCGGCGCGCACCTTCGTCTCGGTGGTCAGCCGCATGGAGCCGGCGGTGGAACGCGAATGCCTGCAGCGGCGCACCCAGCCGATCAACTGCGATTTCCAGTTCGTCGTCGACGACCGCGCGGGGCTGGAGCCGAACGCCTTCCAGACCGTCGATCCCAGCGGCCGGCCGATCATCGGCTTCACCCTGTCGCTGATCGGCGAGGCGCGCAATGCCGACGAGCTGGCCTTCGTCATCGGGCACGAGGCGAGCCACCACATCCTGGGCCATATCAGCCGCAAGACCGGCGCCGCGACCGTGGGCGCGGTGATCCTGGGCGGGCTGGCCAGCGCCTATGGCGGTGATCCCGAGGCGATTCGCACCGCGCAGGATTTCGGCGCCCAGTTCGGCGCCCGCTACTATTCGAAGGACTGGGAGCTCGAGGCCGATTACCTGGGCGCGATCATCACCCTGAACGCCGGCTTCGATCCCGAACACGGTGCGCTGTTTTTCGCCCGCATCCCCGATCCGGGTGATAAAATTCTGGGCACCCACCCGTCGCGCAACGCCCGCATGGGCCAGGTTGCGCGGGCCGTGGCCGATTACCGGGCGGGCCGGGTGCGATAGAGCGGCCGCTGCTGCGCTGCTGCATCGACCGCAGACTAGACGGAACAGTTTGTTTTATCGTGCAAAAGCTGAAATTCAGGCGGGCCGCAACCGTAAAAGATCAATTTGCCTGCCGATTCCCCCTCAAACTGAACGGTTCCGCCAGAAATTGCTTTCATAGGCGAGAAATTGCCGATAGTTTCCCGCTTGGGTTGGGTCACGTCCTTATTGCCGGGCGGCTTTGTCTTTTAGGAGCTTTCATGATCGGGGTTATTTTATGGAGCAGTCCAGCCAAGGAGAAGGCCGTGATCTGGTGCGAGGATCATGGCGCCCTGGCCTATCTGCAGGGCAGGGAAAACCTGTTCGTCGAAACGGAATGGCCCGAGGCGGGCGACCTGGTCGAGCTTGAGATCGAAATGCAGGCCGACCTGCGCCATGCCCGCTTCGTCTGCATCGTCGGGGGCAACAAGCGGTCGGAACTGCCCAGCCTGCTGCGGGACATGGGCGAAAAACCCGAACCGGCCCGCCCGGTGCTGCGGGTGATTTCGAACCGCGAAGGCGAGGCGCAAGAGCGGCCGCTGAGACTGGCGGCCGCCCGCTGATTCGTCAGGCGCCGCGCGCCAGCGCGGCGACGCCGGTCCGGGCCTGGTCCGACAGGCCCAGGGGCCGCATCAACTCGGCAAAGGCGTCCAGCTTCTCGGGCGTGCCGGTGATTTCGAAGACAAAGCTCTCCAGGGTCGAATCGACCACGCTGGCGCGGAAGATCTCGGCGATCCGCAGCGCCTCGACCCGCTTGTCGCCCTTGCTCGTGACCTTGAACAGGCCCAGCTCGCGCTCGACGCAGGGGCCCTCGACGGTCAGGTCGTGGACATCATGCACCGGCACGATGCGGCCAAGCTGCGCCTTGATCTGCTCGATCACCGCGGGGGTGCCGCGGGTGACGATGGTGATGCGCGAGCGGTGGCCCAGGTGGTCCACCTCGGCCACGGTCAGGCTGTCGATATTGTAGCCGCGCCCGGAAAACAGGCCGATCACGCGCGCCAGCACGCCCGGCTCGTTCTCGACCAGCACCGCGAGGGTGTGGCTTTCGATGGTCTGGGCGTTGGGGTCGCGCAGGTCATAGGCCGAATGGCTGGATGCGCCCTTCTGGATGTTCAGTGCCGCCATGTTCTTCTCCTAACCTCAGACCAGGGCCGCGCCGGCGCCGGTAATGGCGCCTTCGGTCGATGCCTCGCCCAAGAGCATCTCGTTATGCGGCTTGCCCGAGGGGATCATCGGGAAGCAGTTCTCGTGCTTTTCGACCAGCACGTCCAGGATGAACGGGCCGTCATAGTCGATCATCTCCTGGATCGCCGCGTCCAGGTCGGCCGGGTCCGAAACCGTGCGCCCGCCGCAGCCAAAGGCCTCGGCCAGCTTGACGAAATCGGGCAGGCTTTCCGACCAGCTCTGGCTGTAGCGCTCGCCATGCAGCAATTGCTGCCATTGCCGGACCATGCCCAGGCGCTCGTTGTTTAGGATGAACTGCTTGACCGGCGCGCGGAACTGCACGGCGGTCGCCATTTCCTGCATGTTCATCAGCCAGGACGCCTCGCCGGCGACGTTGACCACCAGCGCCTCGGGATGGGCGACCTGCACCCCGATCGAGGCGGGCAGGCCATAGCCCATCGTCCCCAGCCCGCCCGAGGTCATCCAGTGGTTCGGATCCTCGAAATGCAGGAACTGTGCCGCCCACATCTGATGCTGGCCGACCTCGGTGGTGAAATAGGGCTTGCGCGCGGCGGTCAGCGCCTGCAGGCGCTGCAAGGCGTGCTGCGGCTTGATGACCTTGTCCGAGTTGCGATAGGCAAGGCAGTTGCGCGCCTTCCACTGCTCGATCTGCGCCCACCATGCCCGCAGCGCCTCGGGATTGGTCTTGCGGCCGCGGGCCTTCCAGACCTTCAGCATGTCTTCCAGCACATGGCCGACATCGCCGACGATGGGCAGGTCGACATGGATCACCTTGTTGATCGAGCTGGGGTCGATGTCGATCTGCGCCTTGACCGAGCCGGGGCTGAAATCCGCGACCCGCCCGGTGATGCGGTCGTCGAAGCGCGCCCCCACCGCGATCATCAGGTCGCAATCGTGCATGGCCATGTTGGCCTCGTAAAGGCCATGCATGCCCAGCATGCCGATCCATTTCGACCCCGAGGCCGGATAGGCCCCCAGCCCCATCAGCGTCGAGGTGACGGGAAAGCCCGTCGCATCCGCCAGCTCGCGCAGCAGCTGGCTGGCGCCGGGGCCCGAGTTGATGACGCCGCCGCCGGTATAGAAGATCGGCCGCTCGGCCGTCTCCATCAGCTCGACCAGCCGGGTGATGGTGGCCAGGTCGCCCTTCTTCGCCGGCTGGTAGCTGGGCGTCTCGATCTGCTTGGGCCCGACATATTCGCCGGTGGCGAATTGCACGTCCTTGGGAATGTCGATCAGCACCGGCCCCGGACGGCCCGAGGTGGCGATGTGGAAGGCCTTGTGGATCGTCGCCGCCAGCTCGTCCGTCTCTTTCACCAGCCAGTTGTGCTTGGTGCAGGGGCGGGTGATGCCGATGGTGTCGGCCTCCTGGAAGCCGTCGGTGCCGATCAGGAAGGTCGGAACCTGCCCGGTCAGCACGACGATGGGGATCGAATCCATCAGCGCGTCGGTCAGCCCGGTGACGGCATTGGTCGCGCCGGGACCGGACGTGACCAGCACCACCCCCGGCTTGCCGGTCGAGCGGGCATAGCCCTCGGCCATGTGGACGGCGCCCTGTTCGTGGCGGACCAGGATGTGCTTGATGTCGTTTTGCTGGAAAATCTCGTCATAGATGGGAAGTACCGCCCCGCCCGGATAGCCGAATACCGTATCGACGCCCTGATCGCGCAGAGCCTCGATAACCATCCTTGCACCCGTCATCTGTCGGGACATGCCCATTCTCCATCTCTGAACAAAAACGCGGCGGGGACAGCCGCCCCGCTGCGACGCGGAAAACTATGGGTGCGGCGAGGCGCGGTCAATGGCGATTATCCAAGAAAATGACCCGCTGCCGCAAATTCTTGAAATATTCTTACCAAGACGCCGGCTTTTCGGTAATCATTTCCGGTTCGAGGGCAGGTTGATCCGCGCCACCTGCTCGACGATGGGGTCGATGGACAGGGGGTGGATGTCCGACGTGTGCTGCGCCGGGTCGCCGATCGGCTGCCAGACGCCGCCCTTGTAGATCTCCAGCGCCGAGAATTTCGCCTTGTAGTCCATCTTGCGGCTGCCGGGCACCCAATAGCCCAGGTAGACGAAGGGCAGGCCGGCGCTGCGCGCCAGATCGATATGGTCCAGGATGATATGCGTGCCCAGGCTCGCGCTTTCCAGCGCCGGGTCATAGAAGCTGTAGACCAGGCTCAGCCCGTCATCCAGCACGTCGGTCAGGCAGACCGCGACCAGCCGGTCGCTGCCGGGCGGCGGCGGGATCTCGCTGCTGTCGCCCTGGTGCGTGCGATATTCGATGACGCGGGTGCGCACCGGCGTCTCCTCGATCATCGCGGCGAATTCGAAGATGTCCATGTCGGCCATGCCGCCGTCGGCATGGCGTTCGTCCAGATAGGCGCGGAACAGTTCATACTGCTCCTCGGTCGCCCAGGCGCTGGTGGCAAGGCGGCGCAGATGCCCGTTCCTGCGCGCGATCCGGCGCTGCGTGCGCGAGGGCTGGAACTCGGACACCCGGATGCGCGCCGACATGCAGGCCACGCAGCTTTCGCAGCTGGGCCGGTAAAGCACGTTCTGCGAGCGGCGGAAGCCCTGGCGCGACAGGGCGTTGTTCAGCTCGTTGGCCGAATCGCCGGTCAGTGCGGTGAACAGCTTGCGTTCGGCCCGGCCGTGCAGATAGGGGCAGGGCTGCGGCGCCGTCACATAGAATTGCGGCGCATGAGGCAGGCTGTGCCGCATCAGCCGCGCCCCCGGCGTCTGGGGCACGCCGCGCCTGGCGGCGCATGCTGCGGTCGGGTCACTTTCATCTCGGCGCGCATTGGCGGCGGTCGGGGCTGCGTTGTGGATTGCTCTTGGGCCGAGCCTAGCAACAGTTGCACCCCGCGCCAAGCAGGGAAAACCGCAAGAATTGAACCTCTCGGTCCATTCGCACGGCATTGACGCGGCGCCGGCTGCGGCTAGGCTGCGGCCATGGATTTCGCCGCCCGCATCACCCGCCTGCCCATCCCCGCTGACCCTGCCCGCGGCCTTTCCGCGCTGCAAGCGACCGGGATCGCCGATCCCCGGCTGGGCGATCTGATCCGCGGCACCGCCGGTTGCAGCCCCTACCTGGCCGGGCTGATCGAGCGCGAGGCCGACTGGCTGCCCGGCGCGCTGGCGCACGGGGATGTCGTCGCCCGCGAGACGGCGGGGTTCGAGACGCTTTCCGCCGATGCCCTCGGCCCGGCGCTGCGCCGCGCCAAGCGGCGGGTGGCGCTGTGGACGGCGCTGGCCGACCTGGGCGGCGTCTGGCCGCTGGAACGGGTGACGGGCGCGCTGACCGACCTGGCCGACCGCGCCACGGACCTGGCCCTGCGCGCCCATGTCGCGGCCGAGCAGGCGCGCGGCAAGCTGCCCCCGACCGGGGCCGAGGCCGGCGGCATCGTCGCGCTCGCCATGGGCAAGATGGGCGCGGCAGAGCTGAACTACTCCTCGGACATCGACCTGATCGTGCTTTACGACGACGGCGCCTATGATCCCGACGACCAGTATGAGGCCCGCGCCGCCCTGATCCGCGCCACCCGCAAGGCGGCGGCGACGATCTCGGACAACACCGACCAGGGCTATGTCTTCCGCACCGACCTGCGACTGCGGCCCGATGCGGCGGTGACGCCGGTCTGCATCTCGATCTCGGCGGCGCTGGCCTATTACGAGGCCGAGGGCCGCACCTGGGAACGCAGCGCCTATATCAAGGCGCGGCCCTGCGGCGGCGACCTGGCGGCGGGCGCGCGCTTCCTGCGCGAGCTGCGCCCCTTCGTCTGGCGGCGGCACCTGGATTTCGCCGCCATCCAGGACGCCCACGACATGCGGCTGCGCATCCGCGACCACAAGGGGCTGCACGGCCGCATCGAGGTGCCGGGCCACAACATGAAGCTGGGCCAGGGCGGCATCCGCGAGATCGAGTTCTTCACCCAGACCCGCCAGCTGATCGCCGGCGGCCGCGACCCCGACCTGCGCCTGCGCGGCACGGTCGAGGGGCTGGCGCGGCTGGCCGAAAAGGGCTGGGTGCCGCCCGAGGTGGCCCAGGAGCTGACCGCGCATTACCGCGAGCATCGCGAGATCGAGCATCGCATCCAGATGGTGAACGACGCACAGACCCATTCGCTGCCCGCCTCGGCCGAGGGGCTGGACACCATCGCCCGCATGATGGGCGAAGGCGACACCGCCGCCTGGTCGGCGCGCCTGGCCACCCGCCTGGCGCGGGTCGAGGCGCTGACCGGCGATTTCTTCGCCCCCGGCGAGCAGCGGGCCCGCCCGGCGCTGTCCCCCGAGGCCGAGGCGATGGTGGAGCGCTGGCGCAGCTATCCCGCGCTGCGCTCGGCCCGCGGGCGCGAGGTCTTTGCCCGGATCGAGCCGGACCTGCTGACCCGGCTGACCGCCGCCGCCCATGCCGAAGAGGCGCTGGCGCGGTTCGACGCCTTCCTGGCCGGGCTGCCGGCCGGGGTGCAGCTCTTCTCGCTCTTCGAGGCCAATCCGCAGCTGATCGAGTTGATCGCCGACATCTGCGGCACGGCGCCGGGGCTGGCGGCCTATCTGGCCCGCCACCCCGAGGTGCTGGACGGGGTGCTGGCCGGCAGCTTCTTTGCGGCCTGGCCCGGCGCCGCCGCCTTGCGCCGCCAGCTGGACCAGGTGCTGGATGCGGCGCTGGCCGCGCCCGGCGGCGGCTACGAACAGGCGCTGGACGCCGCGCGGCGCTGGGCGCATGAGGGGCAGTTCCGCATCGGCGTGCATCACCTGCGCAGCCTGATCGGCGCCGAGGAGGCGGGCGGGCAATATGCCGATGTCGCCGATGCCGCGGTCGCCGCGCTGTTCCCGGTCGTCGCGGCCGAATTCGCCCGCCGCCACGGGCCGCCGCCGGGCCGGGGGGCGGTGGTGCTGGGCATGGGCTCGCTGGGCGCCCGACAGCTGAACGCCTCGTCGGACCTGGACCTGATCGTGATCTACGACGCCGCCGGGCAAGAGGCGTCCGAGGGGCCGAAACCCCTGGCGACGCGGGCCTATTACGCGCGGCTGACCCAGGCGGTGATCACCGCGCTCTCGGCGCCGACCTCGGCCGGGCGGCTTTACGAGGTGGACATGCGGCTGCGCCCCTCGGGGCGGCAGGGGCCGGTGGCGACCTCGGTGCAGAGCTTTCGCGACTACCAGATGACCGAGGCCTGGACCTGGGAGCATCTGGCGCTGACCCGCGCCCGCGTGATCGGCACCTGCGGCACCGATGCCGCCGCGCTGGCCGAGGAGGTCGAGGCGCTGCGGGTCGAGGTGCTGCAAACCCGCGGCACGGACCCGCGGGTGATGCCGGATCTGGCCGGGATGCGGGCCCGCATCTTCGCCGCCAAGGCCCCGGATGGCGCCTGGGAGGCCAAGATCGGCCGTGGCCGGTTGCAGGACATCGAGCTGCTGGCGCAATGTTTCGCGCTGCGGGCCGGTTCGGCCGCGCGGGCGGTGCAGGCGCAGTTGCGCACCGGCCCGCGGATCGGGCTGGTCGGGCGCGAGGATGGCGAAAGGCTGGCCTCGGCCCGGCGCTTCCTGTGGAGCCTGCAATGCGCCGGCCGGCTGTTGACCGAAAAGCCCTTGGACATGGACAACCTGGGCAAGGGCGGGCAGGCCTTCCTGCTGCGCGAGACCGGCACGGCCTCGCTGGAGGAGCTGGCCGAGCGGCTGGCCGCGACGATCGAGACCGCCGGCGCGATCATCGACGGCGTCCTGGCCGGGGTCGAGGCGCAGGCCGGATAGGCGCCGGCGGCCCGATGGGCCGAGCCCGGCAGGAAGCCCGCGGCAGGTCCGCCACCTGCGCCGCCCGCCCCGCTCGGCCGTGCCTGCCCCCGAGGGCGGGCGACAGGCATCGCCGCAGTCGGCAGGGCGTTCATGTCGCCCGCTCGTTCCTGCCCGCGGGCGCGCGCGACATGCATCACGCCAAAAGGATTTCTGGAAACTCATGCAATCGTTCCTGCCCGGGCGCGCCACATGCATCTGCTCCGACGGCCTCTGATGGCCATCGGACCCGCTGTTCCTGCCCGCCGGGGCGTGCGCCGGGCATCGCTTCGCGCGGCGCGTGCGAGAACCGAGCGGCAGAGGTGCCCGGCCCTGCCGATCTTTCCATGCACCAAGAAGCCGTGGCAAGGTTCGCTGCCAGTGCCGCAGCCGACACCGGCTTCGCCGTTCCTGCCCGCCAAGGCCCGCCACGGGTCTCGCTTGGCAGGCTGCTGAAAAAGGATTTTGAGAGGGCGACGCAGCGGAAATCGTTCTGGAGCCAGCTGATATCGGCCCGAAAATGGGGTGTTTTCGGCAAATTTGAGGCGGATTTCCTGGCTCCCCGCCCGCGCTGTCCTGTCGCAAGGACTTTTTCAGCAGCCTGTTAGAGCTCCGCAAGCGAAAACAGAGCGGGAGAAGTGTCTGGCCCCAGCCGGTCCTGTCCAGGGAGTGGACTTATAATTCCGCACCACAGTCTTGCGGCTGCGATTGTGACGGCTGCGAGGAATCCCTTGGCGAGTTTGTCGTAGCGCGTTGCCCCGTCTTGGCCCATCGGTTGGAAGCGGTCGTATATGGACCGTAGCGCTTGGGAAGGTCGCGCCAGGGCCGGCCCTGTCCGCAGGATGGAGAAGATCCCGTTCAGGACGCGCCGGTCGTTCGTCCGCGCAAGGCCACGAGGCTTGTCAGGAAGAAGCGGTGCAATCCGCGCCCATTCCCGGTCCCTCAGCGCGAGAGGTGCCATTCAAGCTCCGCAAGGCGCTCGAAGCACGAACCGTTCCCAAACGGCAGCCCGCCTGTGAGTACAGAACCTAGCGCCCCGAAGCGGCGGCAGTCTCCTCTATCTGTGCTGCAGCCGGCACCGGGCGCCCGGTTCGGCCAGTCCTGCCTCGCACCAGGAAGCCGAGGTAGGTTCGCTGCGGGGTCCGCGGCTCCTGCCGCCGGGGGTGCCAGGTGGCTGCATGGGTTCAGTCGATCTTGCCCAGCAAGGGGACCAGCAGCGGGCCGAGGTCCGGGTCGGTTTCGGCGGCGATGGGGCTCGCGGGCTCTCCGGCGGCGGTTTCGCGCAGGGGGATCAGCCGGCCGGCGGGCGGCGGCGCGGGCTCGGGCGGCTCGTCCAGGCCGGCCTCGAAGATGCCGTGCTGGGTCTTGTCCCAGTAGAAGGGCTTGACCACCACCTCGTAGATCGCCTTCCAGGCCGCCAGGCAGCCGAGCGGGAAATACAGGTGCAGCGTCGGCACCCAGGGCAGCAGGTGGCGATGCGCCCGCCCGCGCACCGCCCACAGGCCGACGGCGATGTTGAGCAATTCCGAGGCCACGAACAGCGCGAACAGCAGGGCGATGGCATGGCCGTCCAGCAGGCCCGACAGCATGTCCCGCATCGGATGCGGCAGGCCCAGGCTGAGCAGCCAGAAGCTCCACAGCACCGGCGCCAACAGGTATTGCGAGACCGAGGCGAAAAGCTGCACCTGCAAGGCAAGGAAGCGCCGCGTCCCCAGGTCGCGCCACAGCGCCACCGGGTCGCGCATATGCACGCCCCAGGTCATCGCGAAGCCCTTGAGCCAGCGCGAGCGCTGCTTGACCCAGGGGATCAGGCGGCAGTTCGCCTCTTCATGCGTGACGGTGTCCAGCATCCGCGTGCGATAGCCGCGCCGGGTCAGGCGCACGCCCAGGTCGGCGTCCTCGGTCACGTTCCAGGCGTCCCAGGCGCCGATCTCTTCCAGCGCGTCGCGGCGGAAGAACAGCGTCGTCCCGCCAAGCGGCACCACCAGGTCCAGCGCCGCCGCCCCGGCCAGCGTGCCGCGGAACCAGGCGGCATATTCTATGGTGAAGGCGCGGGCCAGCCAGTTGGTGCGGGGGTTGTAATAGTCCAGCACGCCTTGCAGGCAGGCCACCTCGGGCGGGGCGAAGTGAAAGCCGCGCGCGACCTTGTGCAGCTGGCCCGGCTCGGGGCGGTCCTCGGCGTCCCAGACCCCGATGATCGAGCCGCGGCAGAAGTTCAGCGCATAGTTCAGCGCCCGTGGCTTGGTGCGCACCGGCCCGTCGGGCACCTGGATCACGCGCAGCCAGCGCGGCAGCCGGACGCCCTGCAGCGCCTCGCAGGTGACGCGGTCTGTCTCCTCGACCACGATCAGGATGTCCATCAGCTCGCGCGGATGGTCCAGCCGCGACAGCCGGCCGATCAGCTTTTCGGCGATGTCGGCCTCGGCGAACAGCGGCACCATGACCGAGATCACCGGCAGCGGCGCCGTCATCTCGGGCTGCTGCCGGGCGGCATGGGCCGGCTTTTGCAGGCGGTCCTGCCGGTGCCGGCGCAGGATGGCGGCAAAGGAGAACAGCTTCAGCGTGGCCGAGGCGACCAGCGTCAGCACCGCCCAGGCCGTCAGAAGCGCGATCACCGCGTTCGGCGCCAGCACCAGCCCCAGCGCCGCTGCCGCCATCAGCCCCACGGCAATGCGGCCGAAGCGGCGCTCGTTGCGGGTGCGGCAGCTTTCCTGGGCGGGCACGCGGGTTTCGGCCTGGCGGATCAGCGCGGTGCGGCGCAAGGCCAGGATCGCCTCGCGCGCGGCGTTTTCCGAACACAGCAGCATGCGCACCGCGCCGAACCCCTCGGGCAGGCGGTCCTGCAATGCCTCGAATCCCTCGGGGCGCGCGGTGGCGATGAAGGTGACGCCGCCGACCCGGCGCCAGGGCACCGCGCCCTCGGCCAGGCAAAGCTGCGCGCCCATCGCATCGACCAGCCGCGGATCGGGCGGCAGCGCCGCCAGGTCCAGCACGCTGGCGCGCCATTGCCGGGACAGGGCGCGCAGCAGCGCCTCTTCCCGCACCCAGCCGTGCGCCAGCAGGATCTCGCCCAGCCGCGCCGATTGGCGCTCGCGCATGACCAGCGCCTTGAGCAGGTCGCGTGGATCGACCGCGCCATCCTCGATCAGGATCTGGCCCAGCGGGCGCAGGTCGCGGGTCGCGATCACCGTGCCCGTCAAGGCGGGCACGGCGGCCTCGGCCGGGGCACCGGCAAGGGGCCAGATGAGGGCGGGGCGGGCCATAGGCGATTCCCGGTCTGGGTCGTTCCGGTCCCCTCTCTGCCATGCAGAGGGTTAAGAACCGGTTAACCGCCGCCAGGCCCGCGCCCGGATCAGCCGCGCCGGCTGCGCATCGCCTCGGTGAAGCGCTCGAACAGATAGGCGCTGTCCTGCGGGCCGGGGCTGGCCTCGGGGTGGTATTGCACCGAGAAGACCGGCTTGTCGGCCACGCGCAGCCCGCAGTTCGAGCCGTCGAACAGGCTGACATGGGTCTCGATCACGCCTTGGGGCAGGGTCTGGGCATCGACGGCGAAGCCGTGGTTCATCGAGGTGATCTCGACCTTGCCGGTTTCGACGTCCTTGACCGGGTGGTTCGCGCCGTGATGGCCGTGGTTCATCTTCACGGTATGGGCGCCAAGCGCCAGCGCCAGCATCTGGTGGCCCAGGCAGATGCCAAAGATCGGCAGGTCGCGGTCCAGCAACTCGCGGATCATCGGCACGGCGTATTCGCCGGTCGCGGCCGGATCGCCGGGGCCGTTCGACAGGAACACGCCCTCGGGCTCGTGGGCCAGCACTTCCTCGGCGGTGGCGGTGGCGGGCAGCACCGTCACCTCGGCGCCGCTTTGCGCCAGCGAGCGCAGGATGTTGCGTTTCGCGCCGTAATCGACGGCGACGACGCGGAAGGGCTTCTTTTCCTCGGACTGGCCGAAGGTGCCGGGCCAGGACCACAGCCCCTCGGTCCAGCGATAGCTTTGCCGGCAGCTGACCTCCTTGGCGAGGTCCAGGCCGACGATGCCCTTCCAGCCGCGCGCCTTGGCGACCATGGCGGCGATGTCGAAATTCCCCTCGGGGTCATGGGCCAGGACGACATGGGGCGAGCCCTGCTGGCGGATCGCGCGGGTCAGGCGGCGGGTGTCGACGCCGCCGATGCCGATGCGGCCGCGCCGCGCCATCCATTCGACCAGGTCGGCGCTGGCGCGCCAGTTCGAGGGCTCGGTCGGATCCCATTTCACCACGATGCCCGAGGCGACGGGCTCGGGCGCCTCGTCGTCCTGTTCGGTCACGCCGGTATTGCCGATATGGGGGAAGGTGAAGGTCACGACCTGGCTGGCATAGGAGGGATCGGTCATGATCTCCTGATAGCCGGTCATCGCGGTGTTGAAGACCAACTCGGCCACCACTTCCCCGACCGCGCCGAAGCCCTGGCCGTGGAACACGGTGCCGTCGGCAAGCGCAAGACATGCGGTCGGTTTCTGGGGCATCGTCACTCTCCGGGTAAATCGGCGGGAACCTAGGTAAAGGGCGCGGGCGCGTCAAGGCGGGAACGGGCGGCGCGCGGAACTTTGCGGCCGGGTCGGGGTTGAGGGCACGGCTTGACTGCGGGGGCGAAGCCGGGCACCACCCGGCGGAATACATTCAGCGAGGATCACATGGGACTGCGCGAACGCATTCTGGCCGATACGAAAGAGGCGATGAAAGCCAAGGACTCGGCGCGGCTGTCCACGCTGCGCCTGATCTCGGCCGCGATCAAGGACCGCGAGATCGCCGCCCGCGGCGAAGGCGGCGACGAGGCCGGGCTGGCCGAGGCCGAGCTGACCGCGATCCTGTCCAAGATGGTCAAGCAGCGCCAGGAATCGGCCAAGGCCTATGAAGAGGGCGGCCGGCTGGAACTGGCCGAGCGCGAGCTGGACGAGATCAAGGTGATCCAGTCCTACCTGCCGCGCCAGCTGGACGCCGAGGAAACCCGCGCCGCCATCGACAAGGCCATCGCCGAACTGGGCGCCGAGTCGATCCGCGACATGGGCCGGGTCATGGCCGAGCTGCGCGCCCGCCATGCCGGGCAGATGGATTTCGGCGCCGTCGGCCCCATGGTCAAGGACCGGCTGATGAAATGACCGCCCTGATTCTTTGCGACCAAGGCCGGATCGCCTGCGCCGCCGCAGCCGGCGCATAGCTTTTCCGGCGCAGCACTGATACAATTATTCTTCTGATGAGCAAAAGCTCGCGCCATGCGCGGGTTTTTGTTTACATGCGCCCCGACTCGCCGCCAAAGACGCGAGTCGAGGGCGCCCGAAGGGCGGCGCGGCCATCAGGAGGACGGGCGATGAAGGCATTGGTGCTGGAAGAAAAGGGCAAGCTGTCGCTGCGGGATTTCGACATCCCCGCCACGCTGGGGCCCAGGGACGTGCGGATCAGGACGCATACGGTCGGGATCTGCGGCTCGGACGTGCATTATTATACCCATGGCAAGATCGGGCATTTCGTCGTGCGCGAGCCGATGGTGCTGGGGCATGAGGCATCCGGCACGGTGATCGAGGCGGGAACCGAGGTCACGCATCTGAAGCCCGGCGACCGGGTCTGCATGGAGCCGGGGATTCCCGACCCGACCTCGCGCGCGGCCAAGCTGGGGATCTACAACGTCGATCCTGCCGTGACCTTCTGGGCGACGCCGCCGGTGCATGGCTGCCTGACGCCCGAGGTCGTCCACCCCGCGGCCTTCACCTACAAGCTGCCCGGCAATGTCAGCTTCGCGGAAGGCGCGATGGTCGAGCCCTTTGCCATCGGCATGCAGGCCGCGCTGCGCGCCCGCATCCAGCCGGGCGACGTGGCGGTGGTCACGGGCGCCGGCCCCATCGGCATGATGGTGGCGCTGGCGGCGCTGGCCGGCGGTTGCGCGCGGGTGATCGTGGCCGACCTCGCCCAGCCCAAGCTGGACATCATCGGCGCCTATGACGGCATCGAGACCGTGAACATCCGCAACCGCCCGCTGGCCGAGGCGGTGGCCGAGGCGACCGACAACTGGGGCGCCGACATCGTCTTCGAATGCTCGGGCGCGGCGCCGGCGATCCTGGGCATGCACCAGCTTGCGCGTCCCGGCGGCGCCATCGTGCTGGTCGGGATGCCGGTCGATCCGGTGCCGGTGGACATCGTCGGGCTGCAGGCCAAGGAGCTGCGGGTCGAGACCGTGTTCCGCTATGCCAATGTCTATGACCGCGCCATCGCGCTGATCGCCTCGGGCAAGGTGGATCTCAAGCCGCTGATCTCGGCCTCGATCCCCTTCGCGGACAGCATCGCCGGCTTCGACCGCGCCGTCGAGGCGCGCGAGACCGACGTGAAATTGCAGATCGTCATGCCGGAGTAAGCGCCATGTATCTGGGACTGGACCTGGGCACCTCGGGCATCAAGGCGATGCTGGTGGACGAAAGCTTCGCGACCGTCGGCGTCGCCCATGCGGCCCTGACCGTCAGCCGCCCGCATCCCGGCTGGTCCGAGCAGGCGCCGGCCGACTGGATCGCCGGCGCCGAGGCGGCCATCGCGGCGCTGCTGCGCGAGCATCCGGCCGCGATGGCGCGGCTGCAGGCCATCGGCCTGTCGGGGCACATGCATGGGGCCACGCTGCTGGACGGCGCGGACCATGTGCTGCGGCCCTGCATCCTGTGGAACGACGGCCGCTCGGGTCCGCAATGCGCCGAGCTGACCGCACGGGCGGATTTCCACGGCATCGCCGGCAACCTGGTCATGGCGGGCTTTACCGCGCCGAAGCTGCTGTGGGTGGCGCAGAACGAGCCCGAGATCTTTGCCCGGACCGCCAAGGTGCTGCTGCCCAAGGACTACCTGCGGCTGTGGCTGACCGGCGAGCATGTCGCCGAGATGTCGGACGCGGCGGGGACGCTGTGGCTGGACGTGGGCAAGCGCGACTGGTCGGATGCGCTGCTGGCCGCGACCGGGCTGACGCGCGCCCAGATGCCGCGGCTGGTCGAGGGCAGCGACGTTTCCGGCCATCTGCGCGCCGAACTGGCCGAGCGCTGGGGCATCCCGCGCGTGCCGGTGGCGGGCGGCGGCGGCGACAATGCCGCCACGGCCTGCGGCATGGGGGTGATGACGCCCGGCACGGGCTTTCTGTCGCTGGGCACCTCGGGCGTGCTGTTCGCCGCGACCGAGGCTTACGCGCCGAACACCGGCGATGCGGTGCATACCTTCTGCCATGCCGTGCCGGACACCTGGCACCAGATGGGGGTGATCCTGTCTGCGACCGACAGCATGAGCTGGCTGTCCGAGATCACCGGCAAACCCGTGCCCGAGCTTGCCGGGCTGGTGGGCGCGGTGACGGCGCCCTCGCCGGTGCTGTTCCTGCCTTACCTGTCGGGCGAGCGCACGCCGCTGAACGATCCCGATGCGACCGGCGCCTTCCTGGGGCTGCGCCGCGCCACCGGGCTGGCCGACCTTGCGCAGGCGGCGATGGAGGGCGTGGCCATGGCATTCGCCGATTGCGTCCATGCGCTGCGCAAGGCCGGCACCCCCATCGAGGCCGCCTATGCGGTGGGCGGCGGCGCGCGCTCGCGCGCCTGGCTGCGAATCATGGCCTCGGCCACCGGGCTCACGCTGCTGGAGCCCGAGGACGGCGATTTCGGCGCAGCCTTCGGGGCGGCCAAGCTGGCGGCGGCCTGCGCGACGGGCGATACCTCGGACCGCATCTTTGCCAGGCCCGCCATTCACGCCGAGGTTGTGCCCGATCCTGAACTGGCCGCAGCCTATGCGAAAAAGTATGAGGCCCATCACGCGGCTTATCCGCGGCTGCGGGATCTGACCGCTCTGGGCGCTTGATAGCGTTAACAGCGGGTTTTTCCGAAAAAGCAGGCCCATGCCGCTGCGCTGCGGCATGGGCTTTCTGCTATGCAGCATATGCCCGTCGCGGTGCCTTGCGCCTGCCTCTTCAATTCCTGCACCGATCGGTGCAAAAAAGTATCGGTATTTTTTTCGCCCTGATGTGGATCGCCGGCGGGCATGAAGCCTATGGTTCCTGAACGTCCGCGGCAGGCCCGGCAGGGTCCGCGACGTGCAGGGAGGAAGGCGAATGCAACCCGATCTGGAGCTGGTCCACATCCGCAAGGGCGAATCCTTCGCCGCGTGGATGCATGGCTATCCGTTCCGCACGGTGCGCTGGCATTACCATCCCGAATACGAAATCCACCTGGTCGTCGCCACCTCGGGCACATTCTACATCGGCGACCATGTCGGCAGCTTCCAGCCCGGCCAGCTGATCATGACCGGGCCGAACCTGCCGCAGAACTGGATCAGCGACATCCCGCCCGGCGAGGCGGTGCCGCTGCGCTCGCTGGTGATCCAGTTCCCCGAAGCCTTCATCGAAGAGGCCAGCGCCGCCATGCCCGAGATGGAGGCGCTGCGCCCGCTCCTGGAACGCTCGCGCCGCGGCTTGCTCTTCGACGACGAGACCAGCGCCCGCGTCCGCCCGCTGATGGAGCGGCTGGTCGAGGCGCAGGGCCTGCGTCGCCTGGCGCTGTTCTGGGACATCCTGGACCTGCTGGCCCATGCGCCGGAATACGAGGTGCTGGCCAGCCTCAGCTTCGAGCTGGACCTGACGCGCACCCATGACGGCGGCATCAACCGCGCGCTGTCGCACCTGCGCGAACACCTGACCGAGCAGATCGAGGAGGGCGAGCTGGCCGAGATGGTCGGGCAAAGCCAAAGCGCCTTTTCCCGTGCCTTCAAGCGCCATACCGGCACCACTCTGGTGCGCTATCGCAACCAGCTGCGCGTCGACCTGGCCTGCCAGATGCTGCTGACCGATCCCGACGTCAAGGTGGCCGAGATCTGCTACGAGGTCGGGTTTTCGAACCTGTCGAACTTCAACCGGCATTTCCTGAAGCTCAAGGGAATGTCGCCCTCGCAGTTCCGCGCGACTTTCGCGGCCCAGAAGGCGCTGGTCATGGCGGACTGACAAGGACCGAAATCGCCAATTTCACCAATTCGGGCGGCGCGGCGCCGCCCGGAGACGCGCAGGCCATGCCTGCTTTCATCCAGATGGGAGGGAACCCAGATGAAAACGAAACTGCTCACCGCCTCGGCCGCGCTTGCGCTCATGGCGGCCCCGGCGCTGGCCCAGGACAAGCTGAAGATCGGCATGACCTTCCAGGAGCTGAACAACCCCTATTTCGTGTCCATGCAGGAGGCGCTGAACGAGGCCGCCGCCAGCCTGGGCGCCGATGTCGTCGTCACCGACGCCGGCCATGACGTGGCCAAGCAGATCTCGGATGTCGAGGACATGCTGCAGCAGAACATCGACATCCTGCTGCTGAATCCGACCGACAGCGCTGGGATCGAGGCCGCCGTCCACGCCGCCAAGGCCGCGGGCGTGACCGTGGTCGCGGTCGATGCGAACGCGAACGGTCCGGTCGATACCTTCGTCGGCTCCAAGAACCGGGACGCGGGCTACATGTCCTGCAAGTATCTGGGCGAGGCGCTGGAGGGCAAGGGCGAGGTCGCGATCCTGGACGGCATCCCGGTGGTGCCGATCCTGCAGCGCGTCGAGGGCTGCAAGGCCGCGCTGGAGGAGTTCCCGGAAATCACCCTGGTCGATACCCAGAACGGCCGGCAGGACCGCTCGGTCGCCCTGGGCGTGGTCGAGAACATGATCCAGTCCAAGCCGAACCTGGCCGGCATCTTCTCGGTCAACGACGGCGGCGCCATGGGCGCGCTGGCGGCGATCCAGGGCTCGGGCAAGGACATCAAGCTGACTTCGGTCGACGGCGCACCCGAGGCGGTCCAGGCCATCGCCGCGGGCGGCCCCTTCATCGAGACCACCGCGCAATTCCCGCGCGACCAGGTCCGGGTGGGCCTGGCCATGGCGCTGGCGCAGAAATGGGGCGCCCGTGTGGTGCCGAAGGAAGTGCCGATCGACGTCATGGTCGTTGACGCCGAGAACGCTGCCGAGTTCAGCTGGTAAGGGTTCCTCCCCGCTCCCGTCCCCGCATGCCGCGGGGGCGGGACATTTCCCAGCCATTCAGGAGGGCATCATGCTGGAACTGAAGGGAATCCGAAAAAGCTTCGGCAAGATCGAAGTCCTGCACGGCGTCGACATGGAGGTCCGCGCCGGCGAGGTGCATGCGCTTCTGGGCGAGAACGGCGCCGGCAAGTCCACGCTGATGAAGATCCTGTGCGGCATCATCCAGCCCAGCGAGGGCACGATCCGCATCGAGGGGACCGAGCGCCACTTTGCCGATTACGACCAGGCCATCGCCGCGGGCGTGGGCATCGTGTTCCAGGAGTTCAGCCTGATCCCCTATCTCGACGCGGTCGAGAACATGTTCCTGGCGCGCGAGATCCGCGGACGCTTCGGCACGCTGGACCGCAAGGCGATGCGCGCCCGCGCCGCCGAGATCATGCGCCAGCTGGCCGTCGACGTGGCCCTGGACGTGCCGGTGCATCGCCTGTCCGTCGCCGAGCAGCAATTCGTCGAGATCGCCAAGGCGCTGTCCCTGAACGCCCGCATCCTGGTGCTGGACGAGCCGACCGCGACCCTGACCCCCTCCGAGGTCGAGCACCTGTTCAAGGTCATGCGCGAGCTGCGCCGGCAGGGCGTGGCGATCATCTTCATCTCGCATCACCTGGAAGAGATCTTCGAGATCTGCGACCGCATCACCGTGCTGCGCGACGGCGAGTTCATCGCCTCCTGCGCGGTCCCGGACGTGGACAACGACCGGCTGGTCGAGATGATGGTCGGCCGCCGGATCGAGAATAACTTCCCGCCCAAGCCGGCCCCCTCGACCGCCTCCGTTGTCGTCGAGGTCGAGGAGGTGCAGCTGAAGAAGGGCGGCCCCGTCTCGCGCTTTGCCCTGCGCAAGGGCGACATCCTGGGCTTTGCCGGGCTGGTCGGCTCGGGCCGCACGGAGACCGTGCTGGCCATGCTGGGCGCATACCCGGCGGCGCGCTGCAAGGTGAAGGTGGACGGGGTCGAGAAACGCTTCCGCGGCCCCGACGAGGGGCTGGCGCATGGCATCGGCCTGCTGCCCGAAAGCCGCAAGGAACAGGGGCTGATCACCAGCTTCTCGATCCTGCAGAACGTCTCGCTGAACAATTACGGCAAGTATCGCAAGAACCACTGGTTCATCGACCTGAAAAAGGAACTGGCTGCGACCGAGACCGCCATGGCGCAGGTCCGCGTCAAGGCGCAGGGGCCGCATGCCCGCGTCGATACGCTGTCGGGCGGCAACCAGCAGAAGGTCGTGATCGCCCGCTGGCTGAACCACGACATGCAGGTGCTGATCTTCGACGAGCCGACGCGCGGCATCGACGTGGGCGCCAAGGCGGAAATCTATGCGCTGATGCGCGAATTCACCGCCAAGGGCGGCGCCATCATCATGATCTCGTCCGAGTTGCCCGAGGTGATCGGCATGTCCGACCGGGTCTGCGTGTTCCGCTCGGGCGGGATCGTGGCCACGGTCGAGGGCGACCAGATCGATTCCGAAACCATCATGACCCATGCCACGACCGGGAGAGTTGAACATGTCGCATGACGCAAACACCGGCTCGGCCGGGAAAACCGGCGGCTTCTCGCTTGGCCGCCTGCTGCATTCGCCGCTGGCGCTGCCGCTGATCGGGCTGATCACCGTCTCGGTGCTGATGGGGCTGGCGAGCGACAATTTCTTCAGCCTGAACAACATCATGAACGTGCTGCGCCAGGTGTCGGTCGTCGGCATCCTCGCCGTCGGCATGAGTTTCGTCATCCTGACCGGCGGGATCGATTTGTCGGTCGGCGCGGTCATGGCGCTGGTCGGCACGCTGAGCGCGGGGATGATGGTCAACATGGGCCTGCCCGCGCCGGTGGCGCTGCTGGTCGGGCTGCTGATCGGCCTGGGCATCGGGCTGGCCAACGGCGTGCTGGTCGCCTGGGGCCGGATGCCGGCGATCATCGTGACGCTGGCCACCATGGGCATGGCGCGCGGCCTGGGGCTGATCTATTCCGGCGGCTATCCGATCAGCGGCATCCCCAGCTGGATTTCCTGGTTCGGGGTGGGGCGCATCGGCGTGGTGCCGGTGCCGGTCATCGTCATGGTCCTGATCTATGCCGTGGCCTGGGTGCTCTTGCAGCGCACCGCCTTCGGCCGCCATGTCTATGCGCTGGGCGGCAACGAGACCGCGGCGCGGCTTTCGGGTGTCAAGACCCAGCGGGTGAAGCTGGCGGTCTACGGCATCTCGGGCCTGACCTCGGCCTTGGCCGCGGTGATCCTGACCGGGCGGTTGATGAGCGGCCAGCCCAATGCCGGCCAGGGCTTCGAGCTTGACGCCATCGCCGCCGTGGTGCTGGGCGGCACCGCGATCTCGGGCGGGCGAGGCCTGATCCTCGGCACGCTGATCGGCGCGGTGCTGCTGGGCATCCTGAACAACGGCCTGAACCTGATGGGCATCAACCCCTACCTGCAGGACGTCATCAAGGGCGCGATCATCCTGCTGGCCATCTATATCGGGCGCGAATGGCGCTGAGCCCCGCCCGCATCATTCTGAAGACAGGAGAACGGAATGTCTGAATCGCTGGACGGCAAGATCGCCGTCATCACCGGCGCGGCCTCGGGGATCGGGCTCGCCACCACCGAGCGGCTGCTTGCCCGCGGCGCCACCGTGGTCATGGTGGACTGGAACCAGGCGGCGCTGTCGGAACTGGCCGCCAAGCTGGGCGACAAGGCGATCCCGCAGGTGACGAACCTGCTTGACGCGGACAGCTGCAACGCCATGATCCCCGAGATCCTGGCCAAGACCGGCCATATCGACATCCTCTATTGCAACGCCGGCACCTATATCGGCGGCGACCTGACCGAGACGACGCCCGAGGCCATCGACCGGATGCTGAACCTCAACGTCAACGCGGTGATGAAGAACGTCCACGCCGTGGTGCCGCACATGAGCGAGCGCAAGACCGGCGACATCGTCGTCACCTGCTCGATCGCCGGCCATTTCCCGACCTATTGGGAGCCGGTCTATTCCGGCTCGAAATGGGCGATCACCAGCTTCGTCCAGGGCATGCGCCGGCAGATGATCCCGCATGGCGTGCGGGTCATGCAGGTCTCGCCCGGCCCGGTGGTCTCGGCGTTGCTGGCCGACTGGCCCGAGGAGAACCTGCGCAAGGCCAAGGAAAGCGGCAGCCTGATCGACGCGGAAGAGGTCGCGGATGCGGTCGAATACATGCTGACCCGCAAGCGCACCGTCACCATCCGCGACATGCTGGTGCTGCCGACCAATTTCGACCGCGTCTGACGCCCGGCACCCGGAACGGAGTAGCGCCATGGACCAGTATCTGATCGGCATCGACGTGGGCACCGGCTCGGCGCGGGCCGGGGTCTTCGACCGCGCAGGCCGCCTGCTTGCCACGGCCAAGCGCCCCATCGCGATGCACCGCGAGCGCGGCGTGATCGCCGAGCAGTCCAGCGAGCAGGTCTGGCGCGCGGTCTGCGACTCCGTCCGGGAATGCGTGACCCGCGCCGGGATCGACCCGGCGCGCGTCACGGGCATCGGCTTCGATGCCACCTGCTCCCTTGTCGTCCGCGGGGCGGGGGATGCGACGCTGCCGGTGGGCGATCCCGCCCACCCCGAGCGCGACATCATCGTCTGGATGGACCACCGCGCCGTCGAGCAGGCCGAGCGCATCAATGCGCTGGGCCACGACGTGCTGGCCTATGTCGGCACCCGCATCTCGCCCGAGATGGAGACGCCGAAGCTTCTGTGGCTGCGCGAGAACCGGCCCGAGGTCTATGCGGCGGCGGCGCATTTCTTCGACCTGACCGACTTCCTGACCTGGAAGGCGACCGGCGCGCTGGAGCGCTCCGCCTGCACCGTGACCTGCAAATGGACCTATCTGGCGCATGAGGGGCGCTGGGACGCGGGCTATTTCCGCCAGATCGGCCTGGGCGACCTGGCCGACGACGGTTTCGCCCGCATCGGTGCCCGCGTCGTCGATCCCGGCACGGCGCTGGGGCAGGGGCTGACCCCGGCCGCGGCCGAGGCGATGGGCCTGCGTCCCGGCACCGCGGTCGCGGCCGGGCTGATCGACGCCCATGCCGGCGGCGTCGGCACGGTCGCGGCCGGGGGCGATGCGACGGCTTGCCTGGGCTATGTCTTCGGCACCTCCTCCTGCACCATGACCACGACGCGTGAGCCGGCCTTCGTGCCGGGCGTCTGGGGGCCCTATTACTCGGCCATGGTGCCCGGCATGTGGCTGAACGAGGGCGGCCAGTCCGCCGCCGGCGCCGCCATCGACCAGCTGGTGCAGCTGCACCCCGCCACGGCCGAGGCGACGGCGCTGGCCGAGGCGGCGGGCAAGTCCCTGCCGCAATGGCTGGCCGACCGGGCGTTGGAGCTGGCGGGCGATGCCAGCGCCGCCCTGCGGCTGGCCGACGAGCTGCATGTGGTGCCCGAGTTCCTGGGCAACCGCGCGCCCTTTGCCGATCCCCATGCCCGCGCCGTCATCATGGGGCAGGGGATGGAGACGGGGCCGGATTCGCTGGTCGCGCTTTATGTCGCCGGGATCTGCGGCCTGGGCTATGGCCTGCGCCAGATCATCGAGACCCAAGGCCAGCATGGCGCCCCGGTTCAGACGATCAGCGTCAGCGGCGGCGCCGGCGCGCATCCGCTGACCCGGCAGCTGCTGGCGGATGCGACGGGGCTGCCGGTCGAGGTGACGGAATGCCCCGAGCCGGTGCTGCTGGGCTCGGCCATGCTGGGCGCGGTGGCGGCGGGGGTGTTCCCCGACCTGCACACCGCCATGCCCGCCATGTCGCGCATCGCCACGCGCTGCGCCCCCGATCCCGCCAGCCGCGCGCGGCAGGACGCGCGCCATGCCGCCTTCCTGGCGCTGCAATCCACGGCGCGGCAGATCCGCGCCGCCATGGCGGCCTTGCCGCAAAACTGAACACGGGCGGCCCTGCCGCCGAACTGGACATGCGAGGAACCATGCAATTCTCGGGCAAGACCGTCATCATCACCGGCGCGGGCAAAGGGATCGGCCGCGCCTGCGCGCGTCTCATGGCCGAACGCGGCGCGAAGGTCGTGGCGCTGAGCCGCACCCAATCCGACCTCGACAGCCTGCGGGACGAGATCGGCGCGCGCGGCATCCGCGTCGACCTGGCCGACCCGGCCGCCACCCGCGCCGCCATGGCGCAGGCGGGGACCGCCGACTACCTGATCAACAGCGCCGGCATCAACGTGCTGGAAAGCGTGCTCGACATGACCGAGGCCGGCTATGAGGCGGTCCTGGGCATCAACCTGCGCGCGGCGCTGATCTGCTGCCAGGAATTCGCCCGCGCCCGCGTGGCGGCGGGCGGCGGCGGCGCCATCGTCAACATCACCTCGATCGCCGGTCATCGCGGCTTCCAGGACCACCTGTGCTATGCCGCCTCGAAGGCCGGGCTCGAGGGCGCGACCCGCGTGCTGGCCAAGGAACTGGGCCCGCACGGCATCCGCGTGAACGCGGTCGCGCCCACCATCACCCTGACCGAACTGGCGGCCGAGGCCTGGTCGGACCCGGCGAAAAGCCAGCCGATGATGGTGCGCCACCCGCTGAACCGCTTTGCCGAGGCCGAGGAGGTCGCGCAAAGCATCGCGCTGCTGCTTTCGGACGACAGCCGCATGGTCTCGGGCGCGGTGCTGCCGGTGGATGGCGGCTTCCTGGCCGTCTAGGTTTTCCGGCGCCGGTGTTCGGGGCGTGGAACCGGCGCCCCGGATCGCGGCTTGTCCCTTGGCGCAAACCGGCGCGGGCAGGGGACGGCGGCCATGCTTGACGAACTTCACCGCATCTTCCTGGGCGATCAGGATCTGTCCTTCGCCTGGGAAGTCTTTCTCCGCACCGTCATCATCTATTTCTACACGCTGGCGTTGATGCGCTGGCTGGGCGGGCGCACGGTGGCGCAGCTTTCCATCGTCGAGTTCCTGCTGGTCATCGCCATCGGCTCGGCGGTGGGCGATTCGCTGTTCTATCCCGACGTGCCGATGCTGCCGGCGATGTTCGCCATCTTCCTGGTCGCCGCCTTCAACAAGCTGGTGGACGAGGCGATCCTGTCCTCGGACCTGCTGTCTCGGATCTTCGAGGGCAGGCCGCGCATCGTCGTCACCGAGGGCCGCGTCCACCAAGACCGTCTGCGCCGGCAGGGCATCGGCATCGGCGAGTTGCACGCCAAGCTGCGCGAAAAGGGCGTGGCCGACCTGGCCGACGTCAAGTTCGCCATTCTCGAGGCCGACGGTGCGCTTTCGGTGCTCAGGCGGGACCGGGACGGCACGGCGGGGCTTTACCAGCCGCCCGCGATCCCGCAGCGGGAAATGGCCTGGGCGGGCAAGGAATGACCGGGCCCCGGCGCACCATCCAGCGGCGGCTGCGCACGGCGCATCCCTTCTGGGCCGAGACGCCGCATATCTCGGTCGCGCATCGGGCAGAGCCCTCGCAGCCGCGCTGGGACGTGGTGATCGCCGGCACCGGCATTTCCGCGGCCCTGCTGGCCGAGCGGCTGACGCGGCGCAAGCGGCGGGTGCTGCTGGTGGACCGGCGCCAGCCGGTGCGGGGCTCGTCGCTTGCCTCGACGGCGATGATCCAGCACGAGATCGACGTGCCGCTGAGCCGGCTGGCGCGCCAGATCGGCCCCGACAAGGCGGCGCGGGCCTGGCTGCGCTCGGTCAAGGCGGTCGAGGAACTGCTGCGGCTGTCGCGCCGGCTGCGGCTCGACTGCCAGATGCAGCGCAAGCGGGCGCTTTACCTGGCCGGCGACGAGATGGGCTTTCGCGCGCTGGAGGCCGAGGCGGCGCTGCGCCGCGAAACCGGCATCGCGGCCGAGTTCCTTTCGCGCCGGCGCCTGCTCGAGGAATACGGCATCGACCGCACGGGGGCCATCCGCTCCACCGCCTCGGCCTCGGCCAATCCGGCGCAGCTGACGGCCGGGCTGCTGCGGCTGGCGCAGGAACGGGGGGCCGAGATCGTCTCGCCCTTCGAGGTCGCGGATTTCGCGGAACTGGCGGACGGGGTGGCGCTGGCATCCTCGGCCGGGCGGGTGGTGGTGGCGGGCCATGCGGTGTTCTGCACCGGCTACGAATTCCTGCCGCAGCTTGCCTCGGCGCATCACCGCATCATCTCGACCTGGGCCGTCGCCTCGGCCGAGGGGGTGCGCCATCCGGCCTGGCTCGACGACTATCTGGTCTGGGAGGCGGCCGATCCCTACCTGTATTTCCGCACCACGCCCAGCGGCCGGATCATCGCCGGCGGCGAGGACGAGGCAAGCCCCGATGCCTACGAGGATGCCGGCAAGCTGCGCCGCAACGCGGCCGAGATCGCCCGCAAGCTGCGCGAGACCTGCGGCATCCGCATCGGCCGCCCGGCCTATCGCTGGGCCGCGGCCTTCGGCGACAGCGACGACGGGCTGCCGATCGTCGATGCGGTGCCGGGCTGCCGGCGCTGTCATACGGTGATGGGTTTTGGCGGCAACGGCATCACCTATTCCGTCATCGCCGCCGAACTGACCGCGCGCCGGATCGACGGCCGCGCCGATCCCGACGCCGATCTCTATCGCTTTCGCTGAGCCCGGCCATGTCGCTGTCAACCCGAATCTGCCCGGCGAAAGGGCAATGACGCAATGTGACACCGACTTCGTCGCCTGCGTCCTTCCGGCCGGCTGCACAAGTGAGTTGCATTCCCCGACAAGCGCCGATTACTGTTGGCTGGCGGAACGAAGAACCAATAGAAACAGGGAGCCCGCATCGTGACAGCAGACCCCGGCAACGACGCTTTCGTTGTCTTCGATCACGTCCAGAAAAGCTATGACGGGCAATCGCTTGTCGTCAAAGACCTGAACCTGACCATCGGCAAGGGCGAGTTCCTGACCATGCTCGGCCCCTCCGGCTCGGGCAAGACCACCTGCCTGATGATGCTGGCCGGATTCGAGACGGCGACCCATGGCGAGATCCGGCTGGACGGCCGCAACATCAACGACGTGCCGCCCCATCGGCGCGGCATCGGCATGGTCTTCCAGAACTACGCGCTTTTCCCGCATATGAGCGTGGGCGAGAACCTGTCCTTTCCGCTGGAAGTGCGCGGCATGGGCAAGGACGAGCGCGAAAGCCGCATCACCCGCGCCCTCGACATGGTGCAGATGGGCCAGTTCAAGAACCGCCGCCCGGCGCAGCTTTCCGGCGGCCAGCAGCAGCGCATCGCGCTGGCCCGCGCCTTGGTCTTCGATCCCAAGCTGGTGCTGATGGACGAGCCGCTGGGCGCGCTCGACAAGCAGCTGCGCGAGCATATGCAGTTCGAGATCAAGGCCTTGCACGACCGGCTGGGCATCACCGTGGTCTATGTGACCCACGACCAGGGCGAGGCGCTGACCATGTCGGACCGCATCGCCGTGTTCAATGACGGCCGCATCCAGCAGCTCGCGCCGCCCCCGGTGCTTTACGAGCAGCCCGAGAACAGCTTCGTCGCCGGCTTCATCGGCGAGAACAACGCCCTGCGCGGCACCATCGAGCAGCTGCAGGGCGACAAGGCGCTGGTGCGGCTGGACAATGGCGAGCTGATCGACGCCACCGCCGTCAACATCCGCGAAAGCGGCCAGGTCACGACGGTCTCGATCCGGCCCGAGCGGGTCGAGTTCAAGCCCGAGCTGATGCCGGCCGGTGCCCATACCATCGAGGCGCAGGTGCGCGACGTGATCTACATGGGCGACATCCTGCGGGCGCGGCTGCATGTCGCCGGGCAGGACGATTTCGTGATGAAATACCGCAACACGCTGGGGCAGGTGAAGCTGTCGCCCGGCCAGACGATACGGATCGGCTGGCATCCCGAGGATGCCCGCGCCCTCGATCCGGTGTGAACGTGCATTACGCAAGGAACCAGGGAGTTATGATGAAACGCACGCTGATACTGACCTCTGCGCTGGTCGTCGTCGCGGCTGCGGCCCAGGCACAGGACCAGCAGGTCAACCTGCTGTCCTGGGGCGGGGCCTATGGCATGAGCCATGTCGAGGCCTATGCCAAGCCCTTCGAGGCCCAGACCGGCAAGAAGGTCGTGGTTTCGGATGCCGACAACCCCGCGACGCCGGTCAAGGCCCAGGTCGAGGCGGGCAATGTCTCGATCGACGTGGCCTCGGTCGAATATGCCGATGCCGTGCGGCTTTGCGACGAGGGGCTGCTGGAAGTGATCGACCCGGCGATCCTGACCCCCGCCGCCGACGGCACCCCGGCCGCCGACGATTTCATCGAGGGCGCGATCACCGAATGCTTCGTGGGCACGGACGTCTATTCGATGATCCTGGCCTATGACGACGGCAAGTTCCCCGATGCCAAGCCCGCCGGCGCGGCCGATTTCTTCGACACGGCCAAGTTCCCCGGCAAGCGCACCATGCGCAAGGGCGCCAAGTTCAACCTGGAATTCGCGCTGATGGCCGATGGCGTCGCGCCCGACCAGGTCTATGAGGTGCTGGGCACCCCCGAGGGCGTGGACCAGGCCTTCGCCAAGCTCGACACGATCAAGAATGACGTGATCTGGTGGGAAGCCGGCGCGCAGCCGCCGCAGCTTCTGGCCGATGGCGAGGTGTCGATGGCCTTTGCCTTCAACGGCCGGATCTTCAACGCCGCCCAGCAGGAGGGCAAGCCCTTCAAGATCGTCTGGGACGGCCAGATCTACGAGATGGAGGGCTGGGTGATGCCGAAGGGCGCCCCGAACCCCGAGGCCGCCAGGGAGTTCATCGCCTTTTCGACCGCGCCCGAGCAGCAGGCCCGCGCCGCCGAGTTCATCAGCTACGGTCCGCCGCGCGTCTCGGCCGCCGCCCTGGTCGGCAATATCGAGGGCACCGACGTGCCGATGGGCCCGAACCTGCCCACCTATGCCGAGAACCTGGAAAACGCGCTGGCCTCGAACCTGGACTTCTGGGTCGACCACGACGCCGAGTTGCAGGAACGCTTCAACGCCTGGCTGGCGAACTGACATGCAAGGAGGCCCGCGGCGGGACAGACCCGCCGCGGCCACCCGGCAAGCCCGAACGGGCAAAGAGCGGCCAAAGAGCCGCAAAACCAACGGGAGTAGAACATGAAAACCACATTGATCCTGACCTCGGCGCTGTGCAGCCTTGGCCTTGCGGCGCAGGCCCAGAACAAGGAGGTCAACGTCGTCTCCTGGGGCGGCGCCTATGAGCGTTCGCAGGTCGAGGCCTATAACATCCCCTTCGCCGAGCAGACCGGCATCAAGGTGAACATGCTGGCCGCCGACAACCCGGCCACGCCGCTGAAGGCGCAGGTCGAGGCGGGCAACATTACCGGCGACGTGTTCGACATCGAGGTCTCGGACGCGATCCGGCTTTGCGACGAGGGCGCGCTGGTCGAGATCGACCCCGCCATCCTGCCGGCCGCGCCCGACGGCACCCCGGCGACCGAGGATTTCATCCCCGGCGCGTTGCAGGAATGCGCCGTGGCGAACATCTTCTGGGGCACGGTCATCGCCTTCGACAGCACGAAATTCGACGGCGAGAAACCCTCGACCGCGGCGGATTTCTTCGACACTGCCAAGTTCCCCGGCAAGCGCGGCCTGCCCAAGAACCCCAAGCGCACCCTGTATCTGGCGCTGATCGCCGATGGCGTGGCGCCTGACCAGATCTATGAGGTGCTGGGCACGCCCGAGGGCGTGGACCAGGCCTTCGCCAAGCTCGACACCATCAAGGGCGACGTGGTCTGGTGGGAGGCCGGGGCCCAGCCGGTGCAGTTGCTGGCCGATGGCGAGGTGGTGATGGCCACCGGCTATAACGGCCGCTTCTTCGACGCCATGGTCGGCGAGGGCAAGCCCTTCGAGATCATCTGGGACGGGCAATACATGGACATGGACATGTTCGCCATTCCCAAGGGCTCGCCCAACCCCGAGGCGGCGCTGGAATACCTGAAATTCGCCACCGCGACCGAGCAGCTGGCCAACCAGGCGAAATACATCGCCTATGGCCCGTCGCGGAAAAGCTCGGCGGCGCTGGTCGGGCTGTTCCAGGACGGCAAGACCGAGATGGCGCCGCACATGCCCACCAGCGAAGAGCATATGAAGACCGCCGTCATGGACGACCCGGAGTTCTGGGCCGACCATTCCGCCGAACTGGCCGAGCGTTTCAACGGCTGGCTGGCCGCCAACTGACCTGCGCAATGCCGCGGCCCGGACCGTCCGGGCCGCGGCTTCGACCCCGGATTGCCCGACAAAGGACCAAGATGGCCAAAGCCCTCGACCCCCATGCCGCCATCGTGACCGAGGCCGGCGGCCTTGACCAAGGCGGCACGCTGAGAACCGCGGACGGTCGTCCGTTGAAGTCTGCGCTTGCGCGGAGTTCGCGTCGTGCGCGTCGGCGGGCGTTCCTGCTGGTGCTGCCGCTCTTGCTGTTCATCCTGATCACCTTCGTGGTGCCGATCGGGCAGATGCTGCAGCGCTCGGTCAAGAACGACGGCTTCTCGGCCAACATGCCGCAGCTCTCGGCCTGGTTCCACGACAACCCCCGCGGCACCGAACCCGACGATGCCGCCTGGGCGGCGCTGGCCGCCGACCTGACCGCCGCCGCCCAGGCGCGCACCGTCGGCGTCGTCGGCACCCGCATCAACTACGACATGCCGGGCACGCGCTCGCTGTTCACCTCGGCCGGGCGCCAGGCCCGCGGCGGCATCGAGCCGCCCTATCGCGAGGCCATCCTCGAGATGGACGCGAAATGGGGCGATCCCAGGCTGTGGTCGGTGATGCGCGAGGCCTCCTCGCCCTATACCAGCAACTTCTACCTGGCGGCGGTCGACCGCACCCGCGACGACCAGGGCGAGGTGGTTGCCGCCCCGGCGCAGCAGCAGATCTATGTCAAGCTGTTCATGCGCACCTTCTGGCTGTCGCTGGTCATCACCTTCACCACCTTCCTTCTGGGCTTTCCGGTCGCGCACCTGCTGGCGACGCTGCCGATGCGGCAGTCGAACCTGTTGATGATCCTGGTGCTGCTGCCGTTCTGGACCTCGCTGCTGGTCAGGACCACGGCCTGGATCGTGCTGTTGCAGCAGCAGGGCGTGGTCAACGACGTGCTGGTCTGGCTGGGGGTGATCGGCAACACCCAGCGGCTGCAGATGATCTTCAACCAGACCGGCACGATCATCGCCATGACCCATATCCTGCTGCCCTTCATGATCCTGCCGCTCTATTCGGTGATGCGCACGATCAATCCCAGCTATGTGCGCGCCGCGCGCAGCCTGGGGGCGACCAGCTGGACCGCCTTCCGCCGGATCTATTTCCCGCAGACCCTGCCGGGGCTGGGGGCGGGGGCGCTTCTGGTGTTCATCCTGGCGGTGGGCTACTACATCACCCCCGCGCTGGTCGGCGGCTCGTCGGGGCAGCTGATCTCGAACATGATCGCGATGCACATGACGCAGACGCTGAACTGGTCCATGGCGGCCGCGCTGGCGGCGCTGCTTCTGGGGGGCGTGCTGATCCTCTACTGGGTCTATGACCGGCTGGTCGGCATCGACAACCTGAAACTGGGGTAATCGCCATGGCGCTTCCGACTTACGCATCGCCCTTGGAGAAGGTCTGGCACTACGCCTATCTGGTGATCTGCGGCGCGATCTTCTTCTTCCTGATCGCGCCCATCGTGGTGGTGATCCCGCTGAGCTTCAACGCCGAGCCCTATTTCACCTTCACCGACCGGATGCTGTCCTTCGACCCCGAGGGCTATTCGCTGCGCTGGTACGACAGCCTGCTGACCTTCGGCATGGCGCGGCCGGACGCGCCGCGCGACCTGAGCTGGTGGGCGGATGCCTGGCAGAACGCGAAATGGGTGAATGCGGCGAAAAGCTCGATCATCATCGGCTTTTTCTCGACCATCCTGGCCACGGTGCTGGGCACGCTGGCGGCGCTGGGTCTGTCGCGGCCCGAGATGCCCTGGCGCCGGGCGATCATGGCCATGCTGATCTCGCCGATGATCGTGCCGATCATCATCACCGCGACGGGGATGTTCTTCTTCTACTCGAACCCCTGCGAGCCGCTGAGCTGGATCGGGCTGAACCCGGAATGCGGCCGGCTGGCGGGCACCTACCTGGGGGTGATCCTGGCCCATGCCACGCTGGGCATTCCCTTCGTGATCATCACGGTGACGGCGACGCTGATCGGCTTCGACCAGTCGCTGAACCGGGCGGCGGCGAGCCTGGGGGCGAACCCGCGCACGACCTTCTTCCGCATCACCATGCCCTTGATCCTGCCCGGCGTGATCTCGGGGGCGCTGTTTGCCTTCGTGACCTCCTTCGACGAGGTGGTGGCGGTGCTGTTCATCGCCGGGCCGGACCAGCAGACCATCCCGCGGCAGATGTGGAACGGCATCCGCGAGCAGATCTCGCCCGCCATCCTCGCCGTCGCCACGCTGCTGGTCATCTTCTCCATCGCGCTCCTCACCACCGTCGAGCTGCTCCGCAGGCGCTCGGAACGGCTCAGGGGCCTGACGCCAAGGTAGAACCGGACGCCGCCCTTCGGGGCGGCGTCCGCGCATCAGGGCAGGGCGCCGAGCCAGAACCAGACCGACAGCATCGACAACCCCGTCGCCATCAGCACCGCCGAGGCCGAAACCCTCTTGGCAACCCCGTAAAGCGACGCGAAAAGATAGGCGTTGACCCCCGGCGGCATGGCGGCCGTCATCACCGCCGAGCGCATCTCGGCCACGCTCAGCGCGAACAGCTTGCCCAGCCCGAAGGTTACGCCCGGATGCAGCAGCAACGAAATGCAGCAGCACAGCGCGATGGCCCGCGCCTCGCCCTCGGGGCGATAGCGGTATAGCACGCCGCCCAGCCCGAACAGCGCTGCCGGCAGCGCCGCGCTGGACATCATCCTGACCGCGGCCCAGAAACCCTCGGGCAGCACCAGCCCGGCCTGGGTCAGCAGGTTCACGGCAAAGCCGCAAAGGATGCCGATGACCAGCGGCGTATGCAGCACCCCCGACAGCGCCCGCAGGGCCACCCCGCCGACCGACAGGTCCTGGCCGCGGGCGCGGGCGAATTCCATCGCGGTGATGCCGAAGGTGTAAAGCAGCGGCGAATGCAGCGAGATGATGGTGAAATTGCCCAGCAGCGCCTCGGGACCATAGGCGCGCTCGGTGATCGGCACGCCCAGCAGCAGCGAGTTCGAGAACAGGCAGACGAAGCCGATGGCGATGGCGTCCTCGATGGGCCGCCGGAGCCAGCGAAACGCCAGGATGGTTCCCAGTGCAAAGGACAAGAGCGCGCCGCTGTAGAAGGCCAGGAGCAGCAGCGGGTTGTAGTTCGCGCCCAGGTCCAGCCCGGCGATGGCGCCGAACAGCAGCACCGGCAGGGCGAAGTTCTGGGCAAAGCGCATGACGCCATCGACCGCGACCTCGGTCAGCCATTTGCGCCAGCAGACCAGATAACCGAAGCCAACCACCAGGAAAACCGGCAGGATGACGTCGAAAAGTGCGGTCATATCAGCTCGATCCGCATCCCGTCATGGGCGGGCACCACATTCTCGGGCGTCTCGCGCATCATGGCGTCGTAATCCAGGTCGACATGCATGTTGGTCAGGATCCCCCGCGCGCAGCCCGAACGCGCGATCCATTCCAGCGTCAGCGCCAGATGGGCGTGGCTGGGATGCGGGATGCGCCGCAGCGCGTCGCAGATGAACACCTCGCAGCCCATGATCGTCGGCCAGGCGTCCTCGGGGATCGCCAGCACGTCGGGCAGGTAGACCAGGCTCTGCTCGACCCCGCCGATGCGAAAGCCAAGCGCGTTCATGTCGCCGTGGTTGACCTCGAAGGGTGCAAGTTCGATGCCGCCGCCCGCGCCCTCGATGGCGAAGGGGCCGCGGATCGGTTGCAAATCGCAGATCGGCGGGTAGGAGGAACCGGGCGGCGTCTCGAAGATATAGCCAAAGCGGGTCTTCAGCGCCGCCGCGGTCGGCAGGTCGGCCCAGACCGGGATCCGCCGGCGCATGTTGAAGACGATCTGCCGCAGGTCGTCGATGCCGTGGATATGGTCGGCATGGGCATGGGTATAGGCCACCGCGTCCAGTTCCGCGACATCCGCGTCCAGCAGCTGCGGCACCAGGTCGGGGCCGGTGTCGACCAGCAGGCGCGTCACCCCGTCATGGCCGAAGCGCTCGACCAGGAGCGCGCAGCGGCGGCGGCGGTTGTGCGGGTTCGCCGGATCGCATTCGCCCCAGCGATTGCCCAGCCGCGGCACGCCGCCCGAGGAGCCGCAGCCCAGGACGGTGGCGCGGATCATGCCGCGGCCTTGCGAAACAACCGCTCGAAGTTCAGCGTAGTGAGGCTGGCGAATTCGTGCTGGGTCATGCCCAGCAGGTCCGCGCCGACCTTTGCGGTATGGGCGACGAAGGCCGGCTCGTTGCGCTTGCCGCGATGGGGCGGCGGGGCGAGGTAGGGCGCGTCGGTCTCGACCAGGATGCGGTCGGCGGGGGCGGCGGCGAAGATCTCGCGGATCTCGGTCGAGCGCGGGAAGGCCGCGATCCCCGACATGGACAGGTAGAAGCCCAGGTCCAGCGCCACCCGCGCCAATTCGCGCCCGCTGGTATAGCAATGCATCACGCCGGTGAAGGCGCCGGTGCGATGTTCCTCGGTCAGGATGCGGGCCATGTCCTCGTCCGCATCGCGGGAATGCACGATCAGCGGCAGGCCGGTGCGGCGCGCGGCCTCGATATGGATGCGCAGGCTTTCGGCCTGAATGGCGGCGCTGTCGGCGGTATAGTGATAGTCGAGCCCGGTCTCGCCGATGCCGACGAAACGCGGATGGCGCGACAGGGCCACCAGTTCCTCGACCGTGGCCAGCGGCTCTTCGGCGGCATGCATCGGATGGGTGCCGGCGGCATAGAAGACGCCCGGGTGCGCCTCGGCGATGGCGCGCACCGCGGGCTCGTTGCGCAGCCGGGTGCAGATCGTCACCATGCGGGTGACGCCCGCCGCATGGGCGCGCGCGACCAGCTCGGCCTGCTGGCCGTCGAAATCGGGGAAGTCCAGGTGGCAATGGCTGTCCACCAGGATGGGAAGATCGGATTCGGGCATGATCGGTTTCCGTCAGACGGCGGGCTGGTTCGCAAGCCCGACCAGCATATCCAACACCAGCGCGGAAGGGTCAAGGTTGACCGCCCGCCCGGCGCGGGCCCGCGCCGACAGCTCGGCCTGGGCGGCGGCCCAAAGCCGTGCCGCCGCGGGGTCGGGGGCGACGCGGCCCAGCACCTCGGCCTCGCCCTCGGCCGCCTCGGGCAGGGGGGCGCCCAAAAGGCCGGTGCGCGCCGCGCGGGTCAGGAAACGGTCGAGCAGGGTCACGACCAGGTCGAAGGGATCGCCCTCGGCCCCTGCGCGTCCCGCCGCCAGATCGGCCAGGGCGGCGGCGGCGCGGCGGTCCATGCGCGGATATTCGGCGAAAAGCCCGGTGATGCGCTGGTAAAGCGACAGCCCGTCCTGGCCGGCCAGCCGCAGCGCCTCGCCGATCGAGCCGCCGGACAGCGCCGCCAGCCGCGCCGCGTCGTGGTCGAGCCCAAGGTCGTGCAGCACCCGGCCCATGTCCTCGGGGCTCAGCGGGTGCAGCCGCAATTCGCGGCAGCGCGAGCGGATCGTCGGCAGCAGCCGCGCCGGTTGATGCGCGACCAACAGCAGCGTGGCATGCTGCGGCGGCTCCTCCAGCAGTTTCAGCAGCGCGTTGGCGGCGGCCTGGTTCATTTCGTCCGCGGCGTCGATAATGGCGACGCGGCGCCCGCCCTCGGCCGCGCTCATGTGGAAAAAGCCCTGCAGGCGGCGGATTTCGTCCACGGTGATCTCGGCGCGCAGGCGCAGGGTCTTGTCATCGACCGGGCGCCGGACCAGGTGCAGCCGCGGTTCGGACAGCGCCCGGATGCGGCGGACGGTCGGATCGTCCTGCGGCGTGGTCAGGTCGGGCGTCGCGGCGCCGCTCAGCAGCCATTTGGCGACGGTCCAGGCCAGGGTGGCCTTTCCGGTGCCGCGCGGGCCCGAGATCAGCCAGGCATGATGCAGCCGATGCGCCTGGGCGGCGGCCAGGAAATCCGCGACCGCGGCGTCCTGGCCGATGATGCGGGCCGCATCGCGGGGATGGGGGGCGCCCGGCACGCGGTCGGGTTCGGGCAGCGGCTCGTCGTTCATGCCGGATCTGCTCATGTCAGGGCGGCCAGAACGCGGGCGGCAACCTCGTCCTCGCTGCCGCGGCCGTCGATCACCCGAATGCGTCCGGGCGCCTCGGCGGCAAGGGCCAGGAAGCCTGCGCGCAGTTTCTGCTGGAAGCCCAGGCCCAGCGTTTCGAAGCGGTCCTCGGCCCCGCCGCGGGCCTGGCCGCGGGCCAGTGCCACCGCCGGGTCGATGTCGATGATGAAGGTGCGATCGGGCTCGATGCCGATGGTCAGCCGGTGCAGCTCCTCGACCAGTTGCCGCAGGTCGGCGCGGGCGAGGCCCTGGTAGACCCGGCTGGAATCGGCGAAGCGGTCGGTGACGATCCAGGCGCCCCGTTCCAGCGCCGGCCGGATCAGCCGCTCGACATGGTCGCGGCGGGCGGCGGTGAACAGCAGCAGCTCGGTTTCGGGGGACCAGCGCTCGCCGCCGCCCTCGACCAGCAGGCGGCGGATTTCCTCGGCGCCGGCGCTGCCGCCAGGTTCGCGGGTCAGCAGCGTTTCGGTGCCGCGCGCATTCAGCGCCTGCGCCAGCCGCCGCGCCTGGGTGGATTTTCCCGATCCGTCGATGCCCTCGAAGCTGATGAACATGGCGGGCGCGGCGTCAGTTGCGCACCGCCTGGACGGCCCTTTCGCCCAGGCGGAAGGCCGCGCTTTGCATGCGGCCCAGCACGCCGGTGCGGGCGACGTCGCTGGCGGCGAACAGTGGCAGGCGCGATTGCCCGGCGCCGGGGATGTCCACGATCAGCTCGCCCAGCTGGTCGCCCTGGGCGATCGGCGCCTCGATGGGGCCGTTGAACACGGCCTCGGCCTTTACGCCCGCATGCGAGCCGGCGGGGATCAGCACCCGGACCCCGTCCTTGGTGGTCAGGCCGACGCGGCTCTTGTCGCCCAGCCAGACCGGGGCCTGGACCACGATTTCGTCCTTGGGGATGATGGTGCGGATGGTGAACTGGCGATAGGCCCAGTTCACGATCTGCTCGGATTCCTCGGCCCTGGCCTTTTCGCTGGGCAGGCCGGTGATGACGAAGACGATGCGCCGGTCGCCCTGCACGGCCGAGCCGACAAGCCCGTAGCCCGCTTCCTGGGTGTGGCCGGTCTTCAGCCCGTCGGCCTTCCAGTCGCCCGTTCCCAGCCGCAGCAGCGGATTGCGGTTGCTGGCATTCGAGGGCACCCGGCCCTTGTAGTTGTATTCGGTGAGGGCGAAATTCTTGTAGAGGTCCGGGAACTCGGTGATCAGCCGGGTGGCAAGCAGGCCCAGGTCGTGCATCGACATCCGGTGCCGGGGGTCCGGCCAGCCCGAGGAATTGACGAAATGCGAATTCGTCATGCCCAGTTGCCGGGCGCGTTCGTTCATCAGCCGCGCAAAGGCTTCCTCGGTTCCCGCCAGCCCCTCGGCCACGACAACGCAAGCGTCGTTGCCCGAGTTGATGATGATGCCGTGGATCAGATCCTCGACCGTAGGGCGGTCGGCGGGTTCGACGAACATCTTCGACCCGCCCATCTGCCAGGCCTTGGTCGAGACCGGGAAGGTCGTGTCCATCGCCACGCGGCCGTCGCGCAGCGCCTCGAACAGCATGTTCAGGGTCATCAGCTTGGACATGGAGGCCGGCGGCAGCGGCTCGTCGGCGTTCTTTTCCATCAGCACGGTGCCGGTGGCCACGTCATAGACCCAGGCGGCGCGGGCCGTGGTGTCGAAGGCCTGCGCCGGCAGCGCAAGCAGCATGGCCAGAGCGAAGATGCGGAACTTCAGAGCGCGCATGGATTATCCTTGACCTGTCGCCTTTGGCCCATGGTTATCCCAGCGGGCCAAGACCCGCAACGCCGCCCGGCGGCCTGTGCCGCGCAAGTGAACGGCGCGCGGCCTAATAGCTGCGGATCAACCCCACCAGCCGGCCCTGGACGCGGACCTTGTCCTCGGGCAGGACGCGGGTTTCATAGGCGGGGTTGGCGGCCTCCAGCGCGATCATGCCGCCCTTGCGGCGATAGCGTTTCAGCGTCGCCTCGAAACCCTCGACCAGCGCCACGACGATGTCGCCGTTCTCGGCCGTGTCCTGTTCGCGGATCACCACCACGTCGCCGTCGTTGATCCCGGCCTCGATCATCGAATCGCCGCGCACTTCCAGCGCGTAATGGCGGTCCTGGCCCGAGAGCATCGAGCCGGGCACGGCGATGTGATGCGATACCTCGGAAATCGCCTCGATCGGAACCCCGGCGGCGATGCGGCCCATCACCGGCAGTTCGATGGCCGAGACGGAGATTTCCATGGCGCCGCGCGGCAGGGGCGCGGGGCGATCGGGGACGACCCCTTCGATCACGCGGGGCTGGAAGCCGGAACCCTTGCTGAGGCTGTCGGGCAGGCGGACGATTTCCAGCGCGCGGGCGCGATGCGGCAGGCGGCGGATGAACCCGCGTTCTTCAAGGGCGGTCACGAGGCGATGTATTCCCGATTTCGAGCGCAGGTCCAGCGCGAGTTTCATTTCGTCGAACGAGGGCGGCACCCCGTCGCGAGCCATCCGCGCCTGAATGAATTCAAGAAGCTGGATCTGTTTCTTCGTCAGCATGCTCTGCCCCCGATCTGCTGCGGCCGCCATCATGTTCATAGAATGTTCTAGCGCGCCCCGTCCCATGCGTCAATCACTATGACGATTCGGGTAAATGTCCGGTTAACCGGGCTAGAGCGGCAGGTAGCCCATGCGCTCGCCCGCCCGGCGGGCCGGGTCGTGGGCGGGGCGGATCAGCAGCGCGTCGGCCTCGGCCAGAAGCCAGAGCCGGGCGGAATCCTGGTCGGCGAAGGGCTCGATCGCCGGCAGGCCGTCACCGGGCGAAAGCCGGGCGCGCAGGTAGTGCTGGCGGTCGCCCTCGGGCGGCAGGTCGCGGGCAAGCGTGGCCTGCAGGGGCTCGGGCCCCGGCGGCAGGCCCTGCATGGCGCGGATCAGCGGCTGCATGAAGAGTTTCGCGCAAACCACGGCCGAGACGGGATTTCCCGGCAGGCCCAGCATGGCGGCCGATCCGATGCGGCCGGCCATCAGCGGCTTGCCGGGCCGCATCGCCAGCTTGTAGAAGGCGCGCTCCATGCCCAGGTCGGCGGCGACCTTGCCGATCAGGTCGTGGTCGCCGACCGAGGCGCCGCCGATGGTCACGATCAGGTCGCAACCCGCGGCCTGGGCAAAGCGGTCGCGCAGGCTTTCCTCGGTATCGCGGGCCAGCGGCAGGACCAGGGGCTCGGCCCCGGCCTCGCGCGCCAGCGCGGCGATGGCGAGGTCGTTCGAACTGATGATCTGGCCCGGCGCGGGATCCGAGCCGGGGGGAACCAGTTCGTCGCCGCCGGCCAGGACGGCGACGCGGGGGCGGCGCGCGACCGTCACCTGCGGCACGTTCATCGCCGCCAGCAGCGCCAGGTCGGCGGGGCGCAGCGGGCGCCGCGGCAGGAATTCCGAGCCCTCCGCGAAATCATTGCCCCTGGGGCGGATGTTCGGGTTGCCGCCGGACTCGGCGACGGTGATCCGGTCGCCGTCGCGCGTGACCATCTCTTGCATGACCACGCGGTCGTAGCCGGCGGGAACCGGGGCGCCGGTAAAGATGCGGATGGCGCTGCCGGGGGACGCCTCGCCCTGCCAGGGCTGGCCGGCGGCCGCGGTGCCGATCACCGCCAGCGGTCCGGGCAGGTCGGCCGAGCGCAGCGCATAGCCGTCCATGGCCGAGGCGTCGAAGGGCGGCTGCGTCAGCCGGGCCAGCGCCGGCGCGACCATGGCGCGGCCAAGCGCATCGGCCAGCGCGACCTGCCGGGGCTCGGGGGCCGGGGCAAGGGCCAGGACGCGGGCGCGGGCTTCTTCGACGCTGATCATGGGTTCCCCCTTCAGGGTGCGGCGCGGAACGGGCCGGATTTGCCGCCGGTCTTGGACAGCAGGCGGATGCCTTCGATCCGCATGTCCTTCTGCGCGGCCTTGAGCATGTCATAGACGGTCAGGCAGGCGGTCGAGACGGCGGTCAGCGCCTCCATCTCGACCCCGGTCTTGCCGGCGGTGCGGACGGTGGCGGTGACGCGGATGCCGGGCAGGGCGGGGTCGGCGGCCAGGTCGACCGAGACCTTGGTGATCGGCAGCGGGTGGCACAGCGGGATCAGGTCCGCGGTGCGCTTGGCGCCCATGATCCCGGCCAGCCGCGCCACGCCCATCACGTCGCCCTTGGCCGCGCCGCCCTGCGCCAGGGCCAGCGTCTCGGGCGCCATGATCACCACGCCCTCGGCCACCGCCTCGCGCGCGGTCTCGGGCTTGTCCGAGACATCGACCATATGCGCTTGGCCCTGGGCGTCGAAATGCGTCAGGCTCATGCCGCGAGGCCCAGGATCTGACGGGTGGCGCCGGTCACGTCGGGCTGGCGCATCAGGCTTTCGCCGATCAGGAAGCGCCTGACCCCGGCCTCGGCCATGCGGTTCAGGTCGGCAGGCGTGAACAGCCCGCTTTCGCAGACCAGGTCGCGATCGGCGGGCACATGCGGCGCCAGGTCCAGCGTCACGTCCAGGCTGACCTCGAAGGTCTTGAGATTGCGGTTGTTCACCCCGATCAGCGGCGATTTCAGCCGCAGCGCGCGGTCGAGTTCGGCGCGGTCATGCACTTCGACCAGCGCGTCCATGTCCCAGTGGAAGGCGGCGTCCTCAAGCTCGGCGGCCAAGGCGTCGTCGACCGAGGCCATGATGATCAGGATGCAATCGGCACCCCAGGCGCGGGCCTCGGCCACCTGGTAGGGATCGTAGAGGAAATCCTTGCGCAGCGCCGGCAGGTCGCAGGCATCGCGCGCGGCGGTCAGGAACTCGGGCGCGCCCTGGAAGCTGGGGGCGTCGGTCAGCACCGACAGGCAGGCCGCCCCCCCGGCCTCATAGGCGCGGGCCAGCGCGGGCGGGTCGAAATCCGGGCGGATCAGACCCTTGGAGGGGCTGGCCTTCTTGATCTCGGCGATCAGCGCATGGCCGGTCGCGGCCTTGCCCTCCAGCGCGCGGGCAAAGCCGCGCGGCGGGGTGGCGGCACGGGCCGCGGCCTCGACCCCGGCCAGCGGGCGGGCGGCCTTGGCGGCGGCGATTTCTTCCAGCTTGTAGGCCTTGATGCGGTCGAGAATATCCATGGCGTCGGTTTACCCCGCGGCGGCGGTTTCGGAAAGGGCCCAGTCGATCGGCGGCTCGCCCCGCGACCGCAGCCAGTCGTTCACCCGGCCGAAGGGGCGCGAGCCGAAGAAGCCGCGCCGCGCCGACAAGGGCGAGGGATGGGCGCTTTCGATCACCAGGTCCTGCGGCCGCGGCAGCCCGGCCAGCGCCTTTTGCGCATGCGCACCCCAGAGGATGAAGGCCATCGGCCGTTCGGCTTGGGCGCGGGCGACGGCCTGGCGCGCCAGCTTCTCCCAGCCCCATTTCGCATGGGCGCCGGCCTGTCCGGGCAGCACGGAAAGCGAGGTGTTCAAAAGCAGCACCCCCTGCCGCGCCCAATGGCTGAGGTCGCCGTTCGGCGGGGCGGTGCCCAGATCGTCGCGCATCTCGGCATAGATGTTTTTCAGCGACCGCGGCAGGGCGGTTTCCGGCGTGACCGAAAAGGCCAGCCCGTTGGCATGGCCCGGCGTGGGATAGGGGTCTTGCCCCAGGATCACCACCCGGACCTGCTCGGGCGGGGTCAGCTCCAGCGCGGCGAAGACGCGGGCGGGGCCGGGCAGCCAGTCGCGGTCCCGCAGGCGGGCGGCGATGGCCGGCCAGTCCTGGCGAAAGAACGGCAGTTCGGCCCAGGCGGCGGGAACGGGGATGCCCTCAGCCATGGGGCTCGGCCGGCGCGCCCACCTCGGCGGCCAGCGCGGCCAGCTTGGCCCTGGCCTTGCCGCTGTCGATCGAATCGCGGGCGATCTCGGCCCCTTCGCGCAGCGAGGCGGCCTTGCCGGCGATCAGCAGCGCGGCGGCGGCGTTCAGCACCACGGCGTCGCGATAGGCGCCCGGCGCGCCCTCCAGCAGCGCCCGTAGTGCCGCGGCGTTCTGCGCCGGATCGCCGCCCAGGATCGCCTCGAACGGATGGACGGGCAGGCCGGCATCCTCGGGCGAGATCTGGAACTCGGTGATCTCGCCGTCCTTGAGCTGCGCCACCCAGGTCGGCTCGGCGATCGAGATCTCGTCGGTGCCGTCGCCGCCATGCACCAGCCAGGCGCATTCCGAGCCAAGCTCGCGCAGCGTCTCGGCCATGGGCCGGTTCCAGACCCGGTCGAAGGTGCCGGTCAATTGCCGCCTGACCGAGGCGGGGTTGGTCATCGGCCCCAGCAGGTTGAAGATCGTCCGCGTGCCCAGTTCCGCCCGCGCCGGGCCGACATGGCGCATGGCCGGATGATGCACCGGCGCCATCATGAAGCAGATGCCGGTGGCGGCCAGCGCGGCCTCGGCGATCTCGGGCGTGCCCATCACGTTCAGCCCCAGATGGGTGATCGCGTCGGCCGAGCCCGATTTCGAGGACAGGTTGCGGTTGCCGTGCTTGGCGACCGGCACGCCGGCGCCCGCGACCACGAAGGCGGTGGCGGTCGAGATGTTCAGCGTGCCCTTGCCGTCGCCGCCGGTGCCGACGATGTCCATCGCGCCCTCGGGCGCCTGGATGCGGTTCATGCGGGCGCGCATGGCGCGGGTGGCGGCGGCCATTTCCTCGACCGTCTCGCCGCGCACGCGCATGGCCATCAGCAGGCCGCCGATCTGGGCGGGGGTGGCCGCGCCCTCGAACAGCGCGCCAAAGGCCGCCTCGGCCTCGGTCCCGGTCAGGGGCCGGCTGGCGGCCAGGCCGATCAGCGGGCGGATGTCGGTCGCCGCGCTCATGCGGCGCGGTCCAGGTTCGAGCAGCGGCGCAGGAAGTTGCGGATCATGTCGTGGCCATGTTCCGAGGCGATGCTTTCGGGATGGAACTGCACGCCCTCGACCGGCAGGGTCCGGTGCATCAGCCCCATGATCGTGCCGTCCGCGGCGGTGGCGGTGACGCGCAGGCATTCGGGCAGGCTTTCCGGCTCGACCGTCAGCGAATGATAGCGCGTCGCGGTCAGCGGCGAGGGCAGGCCGGCGAACACCCCGGTCCCGTCATGGCTGATCGCGTCGGTCTTGCCATGCACGATGCGGCCGGCGCGCACCACCTTGCCGCCGAAGGCCTCGCCGATGGCCTGGTGGCCCAGGCAGACCCCGAACAGCGGCACGCCCTTGTCCGCCGCCGCGCGGATCAGCGGCACGATGATCCCGGCATGGGCCGGATCGCAGGGGCCGGGCGAGATCACGATGCCCTGCGCGCCCATCCCCAGCGCCTCTTCGACGGACAAGGCGTCGTTGCGGCGGACGACGACCTCGGCCCCGGCCTCGCCCATGTAATGCACGAGGTTCCAGGTGAAGCTGTCGTAATTGTCGATGAGCAGGATCATGGTCTGGGCCTTCCGGCTGGAGCGCCTTGCATTGGGGGGTGAACCCCGGAAATTCTGCGGCTATAGATGGGCTAAAGCCTTGCCGCGGGTCAAGAGCGCGAGGCAAGAAAAACGGCGCCGGGGCGCATGCGGCGCGGCATTGGGGGCAGGGGCTGGGCAAGGGCATGGCAAGAGGGTTCGCGACGGGTCTGGTTCATGGCGCGCTGGCCTGCGGCGCGGCGCTGGTCGGGCTGTCGCTGGCGCTGCCGCAGCCGCCGCGCCCGCAGGCGCCCGCCGCCGTTGGCCAGGGCCCTGCGGCCGAGACGCTGTCGGTCCCGGCGGGGTCCGAGTTCTCGCGCGCCAGCGACATGCAGCCGCAGGCCCCCGCACCGCTTGCCGCCGGGGCGCCGCGCCCCGCCCTGGCCCCGCTGGCGCCGCGTCCGGCCGACGAAACCGCCCCGGCGCCCGCCGATCCCGCCGGGCTGCGCCCGCTTGCGCCCGCCGAAAGCCCCGCCGCGCCCGAGATTGCCTTGCCCGAGGCCGATCCCATCGACCTGCCCGATCCGGCGGGCGAGGCGCCGATCCCGGTGCCGCCGCCCGGCCAGGTGGTGGTGCCCGCGCTGGACCGCGCCCCCGAACGCGCCCTGCCGGCCCCGGCGCCCGAGACGCAGCCCCGAGCGGCGCATGAGGCACCTGTCGTTTCCACCGGGACGCAGCCGGCTTCGCCAGCCCCTGCCCTTGGAGCGGACGCGGCATCCGCCGACACAGTGCCCCAACCGCCCCCCGCCGCGCCGGCCGTTTCCGCTGGGACGGAACCGCCCGCGGACGCATCCCCGTCGCCGCCCGTTGCCTCAGCGCCCGAGGTGCGGCCCCAAGCGATGCCCGATGCACCTGCCGTTTCCGGTGGGACGCAGCCAGCCGAGGACGCGCGCCCGTCGCCGGTCCCCGCACCCCGCCCGGACGCAGCATCCGCCGACACGGTCCCCCAACCGGCCGGGTCCGCGCCGCCGTCGCTGCCCGCCGTCCCAGCGTCTGAGGCGCAGCCCCAAGCGACGCCCGATGCACCTGCCGTTTCGACCGGAACGCAGCCGGCCGGGAACGCGCGCCCTTCGCCGCCTGCCGCCCCAGTGCCCGAGGGGGCGCCCGGCATGGCAGAGCCTTCCGCCGCGCCGCAAGACACCGCGCGCGGGCAGGGCGGCGAGCCTGTCCGGCCCGCAGCCGGTGCGGGCCTCGACCTGTCCACGCCGCCCGATTTCGGCGCGCTGCGCCTGACCGACTGAGGCCCGTCGCCATGCTGCCGCTGAACCCCGCCCTTGCCGCGACCTTTCGCCCGCCCGTCATGGAGGCGCGGCGCTGGCTTGCCGGACTGACCTTTCCGCCCGAGCGGCCGCTGATCAACCTCAGCCAGGCCGCGCCGGTCGAGCCGCCGCCCGAGCCCTTGCGCCGCGCCATGGCCCAGGCGGCGCTGGAGCGGCCCGACGCGCATCTCTATGGCCCGGTGCTGGGCCGCCCCGAACTGCGCGAAGCGGTGGCCCGCGAATGGTCGGCCGCCTATGCCGGCACCATCCGGCCCGAAGAGGTGGCGATCACCCAGGGCTGCAACCAGGCCTTCTGCGCCGCAATCCAGAGCCTGGCCGGGCCGGGGGACGAGGTAATCCTGCCGATGCCCTGGTATTTCAACCACAAGATGTGGCTTGACATGCAGGGCATCCGCACCGTTCCCCTGCGCTGCGGCGCGGACATGGTGCCGGACGCGGCCGAGGCGGCCAGGCTGGTCACGGACCGCAGCCGCGCCATCGTGCTGGTCAGCCCCAACAACCCCTCGGGGGCGGAATACCCGGCCGAGACCCTGCGCGCCTTTGCCGAGCTGGCGCGGTCGCGCGGGCTGGCGCTGGTGCTGGACGAGACCTATCGCGACTTCGATGCGCGCGAGGGCGCGCCGCACGACCTGTTCGCCGATCCCGACTGGGGCGAGGTGCTGGTCCATCTCTACAGCTTCTCGAAAGCCTATCGCCTGACCGGGCATCGCGTCGGCGCGCTGATCGCCAGCCCGGCGCGCCTGGCCGAGATCGAGAAGTTCCTCGACACCGTCGCCATCTGCGCCGGCCAGATCGGCCAGATCGGCGCGGCCTGGGGCATGGCGAACCTGCGCACCTGGCTGGCGGGCGAGCGGGCCGAGATCCTTGCCCGCCGCGCCGCCATGGCCGAGGGCATGGCGCGGCTTCCCGGCTGGCGCGTCAAGGGCTGCGGCGCCTATTTCGCCTGGGCCGAGCATCCGTTCGACATGCCCTCGCCCGAGCTGGCGCAGCGCCTGCTGCATCAGGCGGGGGTGCTGCTGCTGCCCGGCACCATGTTCATGCCCGAGGGCGATGCGCAGGGCGCGCGCCATGTCCGCATCGCCTTCGCCAACGCCGACCGGGACGGCATCGCCGCGCTGATGCGCCGGCTGGAGGCGTTCCGGCCCTGACCGGCCGACCGGATTGTGATCTGCGGGAAAGGCGGCGCGGCGTCGCGGCCCTTGCCGCCGGGGCCTCGGCACCCTAAAGACTTGCGCTGACTGACAAGAACAATGGCGGGGCACGGCGACAAGATGCGAGGCAAGGGCAAATCGACCATCGTCTGGTTGCTGATGGGCATGCTGGTCCTGGGGCTGGGCGGCTTCGGCGTCACCAATTTCTCGGGCGGCTCGGCCGACATCGGCGCCGTGGGCGATGTCGAGATCTCGGCCCAGGACTATGCCCGCACCCTGCGCGCCGAGATGCAGGATTTTTCCGCCCGCACCGGCCGGCAGATCAGCGCCGCCGAGGCCAAGGCCATCGGCGTGGACCAGGCGGCGCTGGCGCGGCTTTACACCGCCGCGGCGCTCGAGGCCGAGGCGAACCGGCTGGGCGTCTCGGTCGGCGACCAGGCGGTGGCCGAGCAGATCACCGGCATCGCCGCCTTCCGCGGGCTGAACGGCCAGTTCGACCGCGCCATCTATGCCGATGCGCTGCGCCGCGAGGGGATACGCGAGGCCGAGTTCGAACATGACCTGCGCATGGACATGGCGCGGCTGATCCTGCAGGACGCGGCGCTGGCTGGGGTCAGCGCGCCCGAGCCGGTGGTGGCGCAGACCCAGGGCTGGCTGCTGGAGACGCGCGACATCCATTGGCGCGAACTGACGGCCGAGGATCTGCCCGCGCCGGTCGCCACCCCGGACGAGCCCACGCTGCAAGCCTGGCACAAGGCCAATGCCGACCGCTTCACCGCGCCCGAGATCCGCAGGATCACCTATGTCTGGCTGACCCCCGAGATGCTGGAGGGCGAGGTCGAGGTCGACGAGGCGGCGCTGCGCGAGCTTTACCAGGACCGGATCGAGGAGTTCCAGCAGCCCGAGCGCCGCATGGTCGAGCGGCTGGTGTTTCCGACCATGGCCGCGGCCGAGGAAGCCAGGGCGCGCATCGACCGCGGCGAGATCACCTTCGAGCAGCTGGCTGCCGAGCGCGGGCTGACGCTGGCCGACATCGACCTGGGCGAGGTGAGCCAGGCCGAGCTGGGCGCCGCGGGCGAGGCGGTCTTTGCGCTGGAAGAGCCCGGCGTCGCCGGCCCGGCCGGTTCCGACCTGGGGCCGGCGCTGTTCTCGATGAACGCGATTCTGGAGCCGCTGGACATTCCCTTCGAGGAGGCGCGCGACGACCTGCGGCTCGAGGCCGCGGTGGACCGCGCCCGCCGCCAGATCGAGGAACGCTCGGGCGAGTTCGCCGACCTGCTGGCCGGCGGCGCCGCGCTGGAGGACATGGTGCAGGACACGCCGATGCAGCTGGGCCGCATCGACTGGAGCCAGGGCGCCGAGGCCGATCCGAACGGCATCGACGCCTATCCCGAATTCCGCCAGCGCGCGGCGCAGCTGACCGAGAAGGACTTTCCCGAACTGTTTGAGACCGGCGACGGCGGCGTCTTCGCCATGCGGCTCGACGAGATCGAGCCGCCGGCGCTGATCCCCTTCGAGGAGGTGCGCGAGCGCGTGGCCGAGGACTGGGCGCGCAACGAGACCCATCGCCTGCTGCTTGCCCTGGCCGAGGAGCGCCGCGTCGAGGCCGAGGCGGCCGCCGAGACCGGCATCGAGCCGGCCCCAACGGCGGCGACCGCGCCGGTCGCCCAGGCCCTCGGCGCCGCCGCGACCGGGACCGGGACCGATAGCCCCGCTCCGGCGGCCGAGAAGCCCGCCCCCGATCCCGGCACGCCCGCGACCAACCTTGCCCGCGGCGGTTTCATCAACGGCGTGCCGCAGGACGTGGTGGCCCAGGCCTTCGAGATCGCCGAGGAAGGCGCGACCGAGGTGGTCGATGCCGAGAACCGGGTCTTCCTGGTCACGCTGGACCGGATCCACCCGGCCGAGACCGAGGGCGACGAGGCCGCGCAGATCCGCGAGGGCATCTCGGCCCGGCTGGCGGATTCGCTGCGCCAGGACGTCTTCGACTATTTCACCCGCGCGCTTCAGACGCAGGCCGGCGTGACGCTGAACCAGACCGCGGTGGATGCGGTGAACGCGCAGGTTCAGTGATGGAGATCACCCCCGATTTCGCCGGATTCGAACGCGGCTGGGCCGAGGGGCGCAACCAGCTTCTGACCATCCGGCTGGCGGCCGACCTGGACACGCCGGTCAGCCTGATGCTGAAGCTGGCCGAGGCCGCGCCCAATTCCTTCATGCTGGAAAGCGTCACCGGCGGCGAGGTTCGCGGCCGCTATTCCTTCATCGGCATGAAGCCCGACCTGATCTGGGAATGCCGCGACGGCCAAGCCCGCATCAACCGCAATGCGCGCTATTCCGACGAGTTCGCGGGCGACGACCGCCCGGCGCTGGACAGCCTGCGCGCCCTGATCGCGGAAAGCCGCATCGACATGCCGGACGGCGTCCCGGCGGGGGCGGCGGGGCTTTTCGGCTATCTCGGCTATGACATGATCCGCCTGGTCGAGCGGCTGCCCGACGTGAACCCCGATCCCCTGGGCCTGCCCGATGCGATGATGATGCGCCCCTCGGTCGTTGCGGTTCTGGACGGGGTCAAGGGCGAGGTGTTGCTTTGCGCCCCCGCCTGGCATGACGCGGACACGCCCGCCCGCGCCGCCTATGCCCAGGCCGCCGAGCGGGTGATGGAGGCGCTGCGCGCGCTGGACCGTCAGCCCAGCGAGCCGCGCGCCCTGGGCCACGACCTGAAGATCGGCGAACTGCGCAGCAACTTCAGCAAGCCCGCCTATCTGGCGGCGGTCGAGAAGGCCAAGGAATACATCCGCGCCGGCGACATCTTCCAGGTGGTGCCCTCGCAACGCTGGGCGATGGATTTCCCGCTGCCGCCCTTTGCGCTTTACCGCGCGCTGCGGCGCACCAACCCCTCGCCCTTCATGTTCTTCCTGAACTTCGGCGGCTTCCAGATCGTCGGCGCCTCGCCCGAGATCCTGGTGCGGCTGCGCGAGGGCGAGGTGACGATCCGCCCCATCGCCGGCACCCGCCCGCGCGGCGCCACGCCCGACGAGGACCGCGCGCTGGAGGCCGACCTGCTGGCCGACCAGAAGGAACTGGCCGAGCATCTGATGCTGCTGGACCTGGGCCGCAACGACGTGGGCCGGGTGGCGCGCATCGGCACGGTCCACCCGACCGAGCAGTTCACCATCGAGCGCTACAGCCATGTGATGCATATCGTCTCGAACGTGGTGGGCGAACTCAACGAGGGCGAGGATGCGCTGTCGGCGCTGCTGGCGGGGATGCCGGCGGGCACGGTCTCGGGCGCGCCCAAGGTCCGGGCGATGGAGATCATCGACGAGCTGGAGCCGGAGAAGCGCGGCGTCTATGCCGGCGGCGTGGGTTATTTCGCCGCCAATGGCGAGATGGACATGTGCATCGCCCTGCGCACTGGTGTGATCAAGGACGGGCAGCTTTACATCCAGGCCGGCGGCGGCGTGGTCTATGACAGCGACCCCGAGGCCGAGTTCATGGAAACGGTGAACAAGAGCCGCGCCCTGCGCCGCGCGGCCGAGGAAGCGGCGCGTTTCGTGCGCGGGAACGGATAGGGCGCGGCTGCCGCCGGCGGGCTCAAATCCCGCCCGCGATGCCTGGCCTGGCAAGGCAACTGGCGGACCGGCGCCGCTGCGCCGGAATAGGGCACGGTTGCTGCCGGCGTGTTCCAACCCTCCGCCCGCGATCCCTGGTGTGCCAAGGCGGCTGGCGGAGGCCGGTGGGTGGTCCGGCCGGGCAGGTGGTCGGCCCCGCTGCGCCGGAATGCGGCAGGAGCGGTCAGTCCCGCCAAAAGGGAATGTCCGTGCGGCAGTAGTTCCCCACCGCCATCCCCACGGGCAGCGAGCCGTCGCGCGGTCCCGAACCGAACGCGGACAAGCCGGCCCCTTCCGCCTTTCGCGCGGGATCGAGGGTAAAGACGATCCCCTGGCCCGCCGCGCGTGGCTTGGGTGTGGCGCGCCAGATCCGGGTCTTGCCGGGCTGGCCCAGGGCGCGCTGCGCATAATCGCCGGCGGCACACCAATAGTCGGTATCCTCGCGTCGCGGCTGGTAGGCGACCGCGATCTCGGCCGGGCCGGTCTGCGTGACGGTCATGCCGTTGCGGGCCGTGTAGGCGGCGGCCGGCATCGGCAGCAGCAACAGCGCGGCAAGCAGCATCGGTCGCATCACGGTTTCCCTTGGGACGACGGGCCGTGTCCGGTCCGCCATCCGATGATGCGCCACAAGCATGTCCGGGGCAATCCCGAAGGACCGCCCGCCCGCGCCATGCCACGCGCGATCAATCCTCGCCGCGATAGGGCTGGACGTATTGCAGCGCCATGTCCCAGGGAAAGAAGATCCAGGTGTCCTGGCTGACCTCGGTCACATAGGTCTCGACCATGGGCCGGCCCTTGGGCTTGGCATAGACGGTGGCGAAATGCGCCTTGGGATACATGGTGCGCACATGTTCCAGCGTGCGGCCCGAATCGACCAGGTCGTCCACCACCAGGATGCCGTCGCCGTCCAGCATCACCGCCGGGTCGGGGGCCTTCAGCACCGTGACCTCGCCGCGTTCCTGCCCGCCCTTGCCGCGATAGGACTTGACCGAGATCGTGTCGATCACCCGCACGTCAAGTTCGCGTGCGACGATCATCGCCGGCACCAGCCCGCCGCGGGTGATGGCCAGGATCGCGCGCCAGGGGCGATCCTCGAGCCGCCAGGCCAGCGCGCGGGCGTCGCGGTGCAGCTGGTCCCAGCTGATGTGGAATCCGCGTTCATGGGGCAGGCGATCGTTCATGCTGGCTCCTTAGTGGTTGACGATCAAAAGCAGGCCCAGCAGCGCCATGGCGATGCCGGCGGCCCGGTCGATCCAGAACTTTGCCGCAAAATAGCGCGCGCGCATGACGGCTGTCGACATCAGAACGGCGACCAGCGCATACCAGAACAGCTCGGTTGCAAGGCAGATGCCATAGATCAGCGCCTGGCGCGCGATCCCCATCGGCTCGGGAAAGACCGACAGGATCAGCGCGGCATAGAACAGCGCGGGCTTGGGATTGGAAAGATTCAGCGCGATCCCGCCCCAGAAGCCCTTGCTGGCGCCGCCCGCCGCCGGCGGCAGCGGCAGGGTCGAGGCGCGCCACAGCGCCCAGGCGAACCAGAGCAGGTAGAAGCCGCCGAAGATCTTGAGCGCGACGAACAGCGCCGGGTGCAGCCGGAACAGCACCGCGAGGCCGGCCAGGGCGAAAAGGCACCACAGCGAGGCGCCGGTGGCCAGCCCCAGCGCATAGGGCAGGGCGCGGGTGCGGCCATGCAGGAAGGCGGTCTGCACCGTGGCGATGATCGCCGGCCCCGGCGTCAGGATCGCCAGCGTCAGCGCCGAGACAAGCGCGATGACCTGTTCGGCGCTCATCGCGGGGGATCAGTCCTTTTTCGTGGTGGCGATGTCGGGGGCGTCCACGGCCTTCATGCCGACGATGTGATAGCCGGAATCGACGTGGTGCGTCTCGCCCGTCACGCCCGAGCCCAGGTCGGACAAAAGATAGACCGCCGACTTGCCGACATCGTCGATGGTGACGTTGCGGCGCAGGGGCGAGTTCAGCTCGTTCCATTTCAGGATATAGCGGAAATCGCCGATGCCGCTGGCGGCCAGCGTCTTGATCGGCCCGGCCGAGATGGCGTTGACGCGGATGCCGTCCTTACCGAAATCCTCTGCCAGGTAGCGCACCGACGCCTCCAGCGCGGCCTTGGCGACGCCCATGACGTTGTAATGCGGCATCACCCGCTCGGCCCCGTAATAGGTCAGGGTCAGCATGGCGCCGCCGTTCGGCATCATCGCGGCGGCGCGGCGCGCGACGGCGGTGAAGGAATAGACCGAGATGTCCATGGTCATCAGGAAGTTGTCGCGCGTGGTGTCGGCATAGCGGCCGCGCAACTGCTCCTTGTCGGAAAAGCCGATGGCATGGACGATGAAGTCCAGGCTGTCCCAGCGCTCCGCGATGGTCGCGAACAGCCCGTCGACCGAGGCCTCGTCGGCCACGTCGCATTCGGCCAGCAGGTCCGAGCCGATCTGCGCGGCCAGCGGCTCGACCCGGCGCTTCAACGCCTCGCCCTGATAGGAAAAGGCCAGCTCGGCACCCTGTTCGGCCAGCGCCCTGGCGATGCCCCAGGCGATGGACTTGTCGTTCGCCAGGCCCATGATGAGGCCGCGGCGACCCTTCATCAGCCCATTCCCGCCGTCACTTGACATGATGCTGCCCCTCGCGCTTCTTCGGTTTTCAGCAGGATTAGGACAAGTGCATAGAGGCATCAAGTGTCGGCAAGCAGGCAGCCATGAGCGACCGCAGCGGAATTTTCGCGGGCGACGACCCCTTTGCCATCGCCCGCAACTGGCTGGCCGAGGCCGAAAGGACCGAGCCGAACGACCCCACCGCCATGGCGCTGGCCACAGTCGACGCCGCGGGCATGCCCGATGTGCGCATGGTGCTTTTGAAGGATATCGAGGGCGCGGGAGCGGAGGGCTCCTTCGTCTTCTATACCAATCACGAAAGCGCCAAGGGCAGCCAGATCGAGGCGACCGGGGTCGCTGCCTTCGTCATGCACTGGAAGTCCCTGCGCCGGCAGATTCGCGTGCGCGGCAATGTCACCCGCGTCGAATCCGACCTGGCCGACGCCTATTACGCCTCGCGTCCCTTGCAGTCGCGCATCGGCGCCTGGGCCTCGCGGCAAAGCCGGCCGCTGGCCAGCCGCGGCGCGCTGATGGGCGATGTGGCGCGGCTGGGAATCAACCTGGGATTGAATCCACCACGCCCGCCGCATTGGGGCGGCTATCGAATCCACCCGGTCCAGATCGAGTTCTGGGCCGATGGCGCATTCCGCCTGCATGACCGTTTTCGTTGGACAAAACGAGGTTTTTCCGGCGAAAACTGCGAGGCAGAGGACAATAGTCAAGAAATTATTCAAAGTTTATGGCAAGTCTGCCGTCTTAGCCCTTGATGCGGGTTCGCGATTTATCCATGGTATGGAAAACCTGACCAATCCGGCTCCACCTTCGTTCAGACGGGATCGAGGGGCGCGGGACCGGAGTTTCGGGTGGTTTCTGGTTTTCTAACGGGTGACAGGACGACATGGAAGAAGACGACGAGCAACAGCGCAAGATTGCGGGCGTCGTGAAATGGTTCGATGGCAGCAAGGGCTTCGGTTTCCTGACCGATCCCGAGGGTGGCGCCGACATTCTTCTGCACGCCAACGTGCTGAGGAATTTCGGCCAGAGCTCGGTTGCCGAGGGCTCTCATGTGGTTGCCATCATCCAGAAGACGCCGCGCGGCATGCAGGCGGTCGAGGTGCTGGAGATCACGCCGCCCGCCAGCGAGCCGATGCCCGCCATCGCCGATCTGTGTTCGGCCACGCCGGAAGAGATCGCGCAGCTGCCGCTGCTGCCGGCGCGGGTGAAATGGTTCGACAAGGCCAAGGGCTTCGGCTTTGCCAATATCTTCGCCGAAAAGGCCGATGTGTTCCTGCATGTCGAGGTCTTGCGCCATTCCGGCTTTGCCGATCTGGCCGTGGGCGAGGCGATCGCGCTGCGCGTGGTCGATGGCCGGCGGGGGATGATGGCCGCACAAATCCTGTCCTGGGAGAAAGCCGCGATCGAGGCGCGGCAGACACAGCCGGGGGGAGCGGCCGCGCTCGCTAAATTGCGGCTGGTCGCGGGCGCGGTATGAAGTTGCGGGCCGTTTCGGTTGTTCTTGCTCTTCTTGTCATAAATCAATCACCGGCCCTTGCGGCCACCTGCCACCCCGACCGGGCGCTGTTCCAGGGTCGGGGAAAGCCGGTCGAGATCGCGGTCGAGATCGCGGACAGCGACGAGGAACGCGCGCGGGGCCTGATGTTCCGCCGCGACCTGCCGGCGGGGCAGGGCATGCTGTTCATCTACGAATCGCCGCAGCCGGTCAGCTTCTGGATGCGCAACACGCAGATCGCGCTGGACATGATCTTCATCGATGCGCGGGGCGAGGTGCGCCACGTCCATCCCATGGCCCGGCCGCTGGACGAGACGGCGATTCCCGGCGCCGCGCCCGGCGATCCCGCGCCCGAGCGGCTGATGGTGCTGGAGGTGCGCGGCGGCGACGCGGCGCGGCTGGGCATCCATCCCGGCATGGTGCTGTCGCATCCGCGCCTGCCGCAGCAGGATGCGCTGGCGCCCTGCGACTGAAGGCGCGGGCGGCGCGTCAGTTTTCCCTTTCCCCCCGCGCGGTCAGCCGCTAGACAGCGCGGCAGGTCCGGGGCGTAGCGCAGCCTGGTAGCGCGACGGTTTTGGGTACCGTAGGCCGGAGGTTCGAATCCTCTCGCCCCGACCACTTCCTGCTTTCCCGCACGGGTCCGGCAGCCGCCTCGGCGGATTCCTGCCGAAAAAGCCAGCGTGACTTTGCCGCATCAGCGCCGCTTCATGACTGGATGGGCGTCCCGTTGTTTTCAGGGCGTCACATTCGTCTGATCGAAGGTGTTTTGATGAGTATGCGAGGTTCTCATGAACGCTTGGTGGAGCGCGTCCGTCTGCATCAACCGGACACTTGGGGGACAGCAATCAGAGCCGCTTTGCTCGCGCGTCTATCGTCAGCCGCCGTCGCCCTGGCGCAGCGCCTTCATGGCGCTGATGGACTGCATCTTTTCCGAAACGGCCCATTGCGAGACCATCCATAGCCGCTGGCGCGACCGCCGCGGTGCCTAGCTTTTGGCGGCAAGCTGCCGCTCCAGCTGCTCCAGCGCGGCGATGGTGGCGTCGTAACTGTTGCCGGCCTTGGGAAAGCGCGCCTTGCGGCCGCGATAGAAGGCCAGCCATTTCGGCAGTTCCTCCAGCGGATAGGTGGCCGACCAGATCTTGCCGGTCAGCGTAAAGGTGGATTCGTCATGCGTCACTTTCATGCCCGCCCTTTTGCGGCCCCGCGCCCGCCGCTTCAAGATCCCGGCCGCGCTGGCGGCCGGACGGGCAAAATAATGCACCGGAAAGTTCGGGAAACGCCTGCCGCCCCTTGTTCTTTTCCCGTCCCGACCCTAGAAGGCCCCCCTGAAAACTGGTGATGCTGGGGGCAAGGGAATGCCGCTTCTGGTGATGAAATTCGGCGGCACCTCGGTTGCCGACCTGGACCGCATCAAGAACGCAGCGCTGAAGGTTCAGCGCGAGGTCGAGCGTGGCTATGACGTGATCGTCATCGTCAGCGCCATGTCGGGCAAGACGAACGAGCTGGTCGGCTGGGTCGAGGCGACCTCGCCGCTGTTCGACGCGCGCGAATACGACGCCGTCGTCGCCTCGGGCGAGAATGTCACCGCCGGGCTGATGGCGCTGACCCTGCAGGAGCTGGGCGTGCCCGCGCGCAGCTGGCAGGGCTGGCAGGTGCCGATCAACACCACCTCGCAGCATTCGGCGGCGCGCTTCGTCAGCATCCCGCGCCAGAACATCGACCAGAAATTCGCCGAGGGCATGCGCGTGGCCGTGGTCGCGGGCTTCCAGGGGCTTGGCACCGACAACCGCATCACCACCCTGGGCCGGGGCGGCTCGGACACCACCGCCGTCGCCTTCGCCGCCGCCTTCGGGGCCGAGCGCTGCGACATCTATACCGACGTGGACGGGGTCTATACCACCGATCCGCGCATCACCTCCAAGGCGCGCAAGCTGAAGAAGATCGCTTTCGAGGAGATGCTGGAACTGGCCAGCCTGGGGGCCAAGGTTCTGCAAACCCGCTCGGTCGAGCTGGCGATGCGCTACAAGGTCCGCCTGCGGGTGCTGTCCTCGTTCGAGGAAACCGACGAGAACAGCGGCACCCTGGTCTGCGATGAGGATGAAATCATGGAATCGAAAGTCGTCAACGGCGTCGCCTATTCCCGCGAAGAGGCCAAGATCACCCTGGTCACGGTCGAGGACCGCCCCGGCATCTCGGCCGCGATCTTCGCGCCCCTGGCCGAGGCCGGCGTGAACGTGGACATGATCGTCCAGAACATCTCGGAAAAGGATTACGAGGATCACCCCGGCTCGGTGACCGACATGACCTTTTCCTGCCCGGTGAACCAGGTCGCCCGCGCCCGCAAGGCGATGGAGGATGCCAAGGCCGCCGGCCATATCGCCTATGACGACCTGGTCGTGGACACCGAGGTCGCCAAGGTCTCGGTCGTGGGCATCGGCATGCGCAGCCATGCCGGGGTCGCCGCGCGCATGTTCAAGGCGCTGGCCGATGAAAACATCAACATCAAGGTGATCTCCACCAGCGAGATCAAGATTTCGGTGCTGATCGACCGCAAGTATATGGAACTGGCGGTTCAGGCGCTGCATGATGCCTTCGAACTGGAAAAGCCCTGAATCCGGGCCGATAGGCTGAAGCGGGAGGATTATGCCCGAACGCAAGGACAGCGACTCGCGCAAGCTGCTGCGGCGGCTGCGCGAAACCTTGGCCGCCCCAGGGGGCGGCCAGGACCGTCTGGACCAGATCACCCATCACATCGCCGATTCGATGGGGACCGAGGTCTGCTCGATCTATCTTTTCCGCGACCCCGCCACGCTGGAGCTTTGCGCCACCGAGGGTCTGAAGCCCGAATCGGTCCACAAGACCCGGCTGCGCCTGGGTGAGGGGCTCGTCGGCCGCGTCGCCCGCTCGGGCCGGCACGTGAACACCGCCAATGCCCCGGCCGAGCCCGGTTTCCGCTACATGCCCGAGACCGGCGAAGAGGTCTATTCCAGCTTCCTGGGCGTGCCGATCCAGCGCGTGGGCGAGCGGCTGGGCGTCCTGGTGGTGCAGTCCCGCGATGCCCGCCAGTTCAACGAGGACGAGGTCTACGGCCTGGAGGTCGTCGCCATGGTGCTGGCCGAGATGGCCGAGCTGGGCGCCTTCCTGGGCTCGCAGGCGGACAGCCTGCCGCTCCAGCACCGCTTTCCGGTCATGTTCCGCGGCTCGACCGCGCAGGAGGGCGCGGCCGAGGGCCGTGTCTGGCTGCACGAGCCGCGCGTCGTGGTCACGAACCCGGTCGCCGACGATCCGCTGAAGGAAAAGGCCCGGTTGATCGAGGCGGTGGCCATGCTGCGCACCACGGTCGATTCCATGCTGGCCGCCTCGGACATGGGCTCGGGCGATTCGGCCGAGGTCATGGAAACCTATCGCATGTTCGCCCATTCCCGCAGCTGGCTGCGGCGGATGGAAGAGGCGATCGAGCTGGGCCTTTCGGCCGAGGCGGCGGTGGAAAAGGAACAAAGCCAGGCCCGTGCCCGGCTGGAAAGCGCCGCCGATCCCTATCTGCGCGACCGGCTGCACGATCTGGACGACCTGTCGAACCGGCTCTTGCGCATCCTGACCGGGCAGGGCCGCGACACCGGGGCCGAGATGCCCGACGACCCGATCCTGGTCGCCCGCAACATCGGCCCGGCCGAGTTGCTGGATTACGGCCGGCGCCTCAGGGGCGTGGTGCTGGAAGAGGGCTCGGTCGGCAGCCATGCCGCCATCGTGGCGCGGGCGCTGGCGATCCCGCTGGTGATCCATGCCGAGCGCGTCACCTCCGAGGCGCTGAACGGCGACCTGATCCTGGTGGACGGCGACATGGGCACCGTGCATCTGCGCCCCGAGGAATCGGTCGCCAAGGCGTTCCGCGACAAGATGGCGATGCAGGCCGAGGCGCAAAAGCGCTATGCCGGGCTGCGCGACCTGCCCGCCACCGCGAAATGCGGCACGACGATCCAGCTTTACATGAATGCCGGGCTGATGGCCGACCTGCCCAGCCTGGAAAGCTCGGGCGCCGAGGGGGTGGGGCTGTTCCGCACCGAGTTGCAGTTCCTGACCCGCACCCGCGTCCCCCGCCGGGGCGAGCTGGCGGCGCTTTACGCGCATGTGCTGGACAATGCCCATGGCAAGCCGGTGATGTTCCGCACGCTGGACATCGGTTCGGACAAGGTGCTGCCCTACATGAAGCCGCAGGACGAGCCGAACCCGGCCATGGGCTGGCGGGCGATCCGCGTGGGCCTCGACAAGCGCGGCGTGTTGCGGATGCAGCTCCAGGCGCTGATCCGCGCCGCGGTGGGGCGGCCGCTTTACGTCATGTTCCCCTTCATCACCGAGATGGGCGAGTTCGAAGAGGCGCACAAGCTGTTGATGGAGCAGCTGGCGCGCGAGCAGCGGCTCGGCCATGCCATGCCCTCGGACATCCGCGTCGGCGCGATGCTCGAGACGCCCTCGCTGGCCTTCGCGCCGAAGAAGTTCTTCGAGATGTGCGATTTCATCTCGGTCGGCGGCAACGACCTCAAGCAGTTCTTCTTTGCCGCCGACCGCGAGAACGAGCGGGTGCGGCGGCGCTATGACACGCTGAACAGCTCGTTCATCTCGCTGCTCGACCAGATCGTGAGGCGCTGCGACGAGGCGCGGGTGCCGGTGTCGTTCTGCGGCGAGGATGCCGGCCGCCCGATCGAGGCGGTGACGCTGGCGGCGCTGGGTTTCCGGCGGCTGTCGATGCGCCCGGCCTCGATCGGGCCGGTCAAGCACCTGATCCGGCGCGTGGACCTGGGCGAACTGAAGCGGCTGATCGACGACGCCCGCACCCTGGGCGAGACGAACCTGCGCCGCTGCATCACCGACTGGCTGGCGCGGCAGTAGCCGGCCCGCCGGCTGCGCCGTATCGCGGTCGGAGGGCCGTCGCAGGCCACCGCCGCGGCGCTGCCTGCGCCGAATCGCGATGCCGCAAGGCCGGCCAGGTTTTCGGCGCCCATGGTCTTGCCGTGGCACCACAGGGAGCCACGGTCCATCGCGACGTCCCGGACCCTGCACCGGCGCGCCCGCCGGACATGTCCGCGCTTTCAAGCGTTTTCGGCAGCCGCGGTCGGTGGGCGCCATGCCGCGCCCTCTTTCGACCGCAAGCACGAACCGGCCGGGCGCCCGGCTTTGGCCGAAGCGCGGGACGCCGATTTACTGCTGCGTGCCCGCCTGCACAGGTCAAGCCTCGAAAGACAAGGCCGCCCAAGAGGGGCAATGATGTCTGGAAATTCAATGGCGGACCCGGAGCGATTCGAACGCCCGACCCCCAGATTCGTAGTCTGACTGAATCCTTTGTTTCTAAAGCACTTTTTCTGCAACTGCCGCAGAAAGTGTCTCTTTCGGATCAATCGTTTACGATTCCCGTGCAAACCGGAGTGGGTGATTCGTATTCGTCGTTTTTCGACGGGGCGTGGCGATGAGCTACCACGTTGAAAGCCTCTGCGACTGCCGCAAGTTCGGCAGCGCAGCGCGGAAGCAGATCGCCATGTATTTGGCCAACAAGGCAAGCGATGACGGTTCAGGGATCTGGTGTTCCAAACACACGATGGCGCGACATACCGAGTTGAGCCTCGCCACGGTAAAGCGCACCATTCGCGAGTTCTTGGCCGAAGGAATCCTCGTCGAAACTGGTGAACAGCGTCCCTGCGATCATGGTCATACGGTGGTTTACCGAATGGTACTGGAAGTCGTGGCGAGCCTGGAGCTTCTTGGCCCCGTCAGACCAGCGCAACCAACGGGGGTCACAGTGAACCCGGTTCAGCCCGTACCCCCGAGAGGGGTCAGGGTGACCCCCCGACCGGGTTCACCACGACCCCCAAACCATCCCAGGAACCACCCTGTGAATCCCCCTACGCGCACAAGCGCGCGAGTGGAGGATGCTGAAAAACTGGATGTGCTTTGGGAGGCCTATCCCGAGGATCGACGCCGCGACAAAGTAACAACGCTTCATCGGGCGGCTGAAGCTTTGATTGAGGCTTCGGCTGGTGAGTTGCTTGCTGCCGTGAAATGCTACTCCGCCGAGACTGCTGGCTTTACCCGGTCAAAGGTCAGCTTTTCGGACAACTGGTTCCGCCTTGGCAGATGGCGCCCATATGTCGCGGCTCTGCGCGCTCAGGATGCGACGAACGCCAAACTTGCGGCAGCGTCCCTTTCAAGAGCCGCTGAGTGGATCAAGTCGCAGCACAGCCTATGCCGGCATCTCTCCGCCAGGCAGGTGCGTGACGCAGTTTCTCTCGGGCTGGTGAGCGCCGTCGAAGCGGCGCAGGCAGGTTTTGGACCAGATGGCCGCCATATCTGATCGCAGCGGGAAATCCATCTTCGCGCACAAGCAAACCTATTCGCGCAAGGGCAACAGCAAGAGTCGGTCGGTCAGCGATATCGCTGATGAGGCGGAGCGGCTGGACGGGGCTTGCCCGCATGTTGGGAATCCGCAGCCGCCCACCATCCTGGAAGGCATCCTGCCCTCGGAGGTGGTTGCGTTGATCGAGCAGCGTATCGCCGAGCAGAACAAGCAGTTGCGTCGGTTGCGCAAGGAGCAGCCGGATCGAAAGGACGCCTTGCGGACCATCCGCTCGGACACGCATGTGCTGATCGGCAGCGTTTTCAGTTTCCCCGATCCGGTCGAGGACATGGACGAGGCCGATTATCTGCGCTGGCGCAGGGACGTGATCGCCTTCGCCAGGGACGATGCCGTGCGAAACGGCGCCGAGGTGCTGAGCATCGTTGAGCATCTCGACGAAGCCCACCCGCATGTGCATGTGCTGGCCGTGCCCCTATGTGCAGATGGTAATATGCGCATGGACGCCAAGCGCTGCCACGAGGGCCATCGCGAGCAGGACCGGCATGCGGCGCAGCATTGGTCCGGCTCGCCATCGCGCAGCTACAAGCAGGCGATGCGCGACTGGCAGGACCGCTATCACGCCGAGGTCGGCGCGAAGCATGGTCAAGCCCGTACGGGGCCGCGCCGCCGCCGTCTGGACCGGGCGGCGTGGAAGGCCGAACAGGAACGGCTGAAGGCGCAGAAGGCGGCAGAGATCGCGACTGAGCGAGCCGCAGAAGCCCGCCGTCTCGCCGACGAGGAGGAGCGCCGCCTCAGCGCGGTCTCGTGGGACACGGTCGCCAGACGGCTTCGGGAGGCCGAGGCGGTGCATGCCATCGCCACCGGCGGGCTGATTGCCGCCATCCGGCAGGTCGATCCTGATCCGGTGCTGCTGGAGCGGCTGGAGACCCCCGGACAGATGGGCAGCTGGACGAACCACGACGCGGATCGCAACCGCGAGATGTCCCTCGCGCTGGCGCCTGTGCTCAGCGACGGGTTGGAAGCCTTGCGCCAGCCACCGGCAGGACCGGGGTTGTTCGAAGGGCTCTCCGGTTTCCTGCGCGGCTTGGCTGGCTGGGTCAATCGCCTCGCAGATGCCAGTCCGCGCTGGCTGAAATGGCCGGAGACCGTGGCCTATGTGGCGCAAGGGGCGAAGCAGGCGTTCGGCACGACATACTCGGCCTCGACCCTAGCCGGGGTCATCGAAGCCTCGCCGGTATGGCAGTTCTTCACCCGTGAGGCACAAGCGCGGCTGGATCAGGCACGCGCGGTGCAGGCTCTGGCGCATCCGCGCGACTCTCGGCCAGATGCTTCATCGCAGAGGGGCGTATGACAACATGCGCCTATACCAATATGCACATCCGGCGGCGGAGAGCCGACAATTGCGATTGATACGATTTCTTGGTAATATTCGGTATCAACGCACAGGAGGCCCGCATGTCCCGCAACACTTCGGTTTCGCTCGGCGATCACTTCGTCAGCTTCATCGACGCGCAGGTGAAGGGCGGCCGCTATGGCTCGGCGAGCGACGTGGTGCGGGCGGGGCTGCGGCTACTGGAGGAACATGAGGCCAAGGTAAAGGCCCTCCAGGACGCCCTGATCGCCGGAGAGGACTCCGGCCGGGCGGAAGGCTTCGACCTCGACCGGTTCATTGCTCGCAAGATGGCCGGTCGCAACGCATGAAGGCACTGGCCTTCACCGTCGCGGCAACGGTCGATCTGGAGGATATCTGCAATTATACGGAAGTCGAATGGTGGCCTCGGGGCCGAGGTCACGCACGGCATCTGTGACGGGACATGCGCCGATGAGCGGATTGCAATATTGGCATATGCGTCTGTGGGCATGGAGGGCTTGGCGATGACCTATCGGCTCAGCGAATATCCGGTCCTGGCGCGGCTCGCGGCCGGCAGAACCATGGCTACGCGGCTTGACGTCCGCGCCTGCCGCCGGCTCTACGCGCTGGCGACGGCCGACGATCTGGGCGCGATGGGGCCGAAAGAGCGCGGGTTTTACGACAGCTTGGCCACGAGCGAGCCGGTGCCGGGCTCCGGCGGGCCGATTGCAGCGATTCAGGCGCAGGTCAGGGCCGATGGTTTCCGGCGCATTGCCGACGAAAAGGCCTTCCTGGACGATCTGTCCGGCGAGCCGGACATGATCCCCGGTCCCTTCAGGGTGAAATGCCTGCTTTGCAATAGCGTCGCTGAGAGCTGGCATCGGGACTTTCCTGCTCCTGCAAAGGCAAGGATCGGCGTGGCCAGTTGTGCATGCGGGAATGTCAGTGCCGATTCGATGGGGTTTCTCGGCTATGGGCGCATCCTGTCGTGCCAACCCGATAGTTTCGAGGTCCTGGATCTTGCCTGATCCGGGCGGTGCAAAGCTGTCCTGCGCCGGCTGCAGGCCGTAGCCCAGAGTGGCCTACTTTTTGCGATTTCGCCAAATATTAGTGACCGACTATTATTTTGCGGGGCCCGGTGCAAAGCACCACCCGCAAAATGTCGGACCAGGCGCTGCGCCCCGGTACCCCGCTTTCTCCGCCCAGGAAGAAGATCGATCCCCGACGCCGCCCGATGGGCGGCCGCATTGCTTACGGATGAAGCGCCAGCAGATCCTGCCCGAACTGGTGCAGCGACATGACCTCGATGCCGTTCGGCAGCGGGAAAGCCTCGTCCCCCGGATAAACCACGATCCGCCGCGCAGGTTGCAGGTCTTCGCAGGCCGAGTGAAAGCCGCGCTCGACCTTCGGCGCCAGATTGCGCTTGACCTCGACGGCCCAGACCGCGCCGCCCGGCAGGGTCAGCACCAGATCGACCTCGGCCCCCGCACCGCTGCGATAGAACTGGGCCTGCGTCCCATCCGGCATCAGGGCATGGGCGGTCTCGATGATCAGACCTTCCCAACTGGCGCCCGCGACGGGGTGGCCGAGAACGTCGTCCAGCGTCGTCAGTCCCAGCAGGGCATGCAGGATGCCGGTGTCGCGCGCATAGATGCGCGGGGACTTGACCAGCCGCTTGCCGATATTCGCGTGCCAGGGCTCCAGCCGGCGCACCAGCATCAGATCGACCAGCAGGTCGAGATAGGAGGCGACGGTCTTGGCATCGACCCCGAGCGCGCGGGCAAGCTCGGCGGCGTTCGACAGGCCGGACTGCCGATGCGCCAGCATGGTCCAGAAGCGCCGCAGCGTCTCGGCCGCGATGCGGGGGCCGAGTGCGGGAATGTCGCGTTCCAGATAGGTGCGGATGAAGTCGCGCCGCCAGCGCAGGCTGGCCTGATCGTCGCGGGCGAGGAAGCTGTCGGGAAAGCCGCCGCGCAGCCAGAGCCGATCCAGATCGGCGGCGGGAACCTCCAGCGCATCAAGGGGAGCAAGCTCGGCATAGGCGATCCGGCCCGCCAGCGTCTCACCCGACTGCCGCAGCAGGTCGATGGAGGCCGAGCCGAGCAGCAGGAAGCGCCCCGCCCGCAGCCCCTTGCGCCGTCCCCGGTCGATCAGGCCGCGCAGGTTCTGGAACAGGTCCGGCACCCGCTGGACCTCATCAAGGATGACCAGCTTGTCCTCATGCGCCGAAAGGTAGAGCTCGGGATCGGAGAGCTTCGCCTGGTCGGCGCTGGATTCGAGGTCGAGATAGAGCGACGGCCGCTCTTCCCCCAGTTCTTGGGCCAGCGTGGTCTTGCCGACCTGGCGCGGCCCCAGCAGGGCAACGGCGGGACTGTCGTCCAGCAGGGACTTCACGGTGTCGGTGATGCGGCGCTCGATCAACATCCTTGCAATTATGGAGATTGATTCCCGATTTGCAAGGTTAATAGGGGGATATTTCCATTTGCTGTCGGGCTGACTTCAATGAGTCCAGTTGTCGGAAGGCACACGGCATGTCTTCGGGCTTGTGCATGACAACCAACAGTGCGGCGCATGCACAGTCAAAGCGCGATGGAGATGTAGGGTATCTTGACCGGCGGCAGCTTGAAGGATGCCGCCCGATGGGCGGCCGCAAACCGCATTCCGCCCCAGCCTCGTGGGGGCGGTCGGAATGCGGTTTGCGCGCAGCCTGACCCCGGCCCGCTCGCTTCACGACGGGCCGTAGGGACGGGGTCAGGCGAATTCGTTTTCCCAGCAGGCCATCATCCAGCGCTCATCGCTGTCGGGCAGGTCGATGCCGTAGAATTCCAGCACCTGGGTCAGGTCGTAGATGCGCTCTTCCTGTTCCGGCTCGGTCAGCGCGGCCCACCAATTGCGTGCCTTGACCTCATCCGGCTCGAAGATCGATGCGGGCAGTTCGCCTTTGAACGGTTGCGGGGGCATTATTTGTCTCCTGTCATTTGTCGCTGGGTCATATCCAGCGCTGCCGCTGATCCGGCGAGGCGGTGGCGGTGGCCCGTGCCTCGCCTGGCCCATTTCCTGGGCGGGAGCCCCCCGATCAGCGCGTGAGGTTCCTGCCCTCAGCCCTTGTAACGGGAAGCGTCTGGAGGTTCCGGGAGATATCGCAGGGCTGCCAATGCCATCTCCGCATTCACGCCTGCCGGCAGATCGACGGTATCTCCCTCAGCGATATGCATCAGCCGTGCCCGTAGCGTATTCCAGCTGAGGGGGCGGCCGGTCGTCATCTTTGCCATCACGACCCGCCCGATGGTGAACGCAACCATGTCCGGGTTGTTCAGGTAGTCAGGCCCTTTGCGCCGATATCCGTTGGTTGCGTGCATGGTCCCGTGGGAGGTCATCACTTGCCTCCCGTCATCCATGGCCGGATCGCGTCCAGAGCCGCCGCCGATCCGGCGAGCCTGAAGCGGTGGCGCTTGCCGCCGAAGCCAATCTCGACCCATTCTGCCTGCCGGACATTTTGGACGAAGAGGTTGGTCGCGCCCATGCCGGCCGTGTCGAAATTGCTCAGCAGGATGTCGCCACCGGCAGCCACGAAATCCAGCTTCTCGCCATTCGAGAACAGGATGCTGACCCGCTCGCCCGCCTCGGCGTTGCGGCCGTCCAGCGTCACGCTGACGCGGCAGTTGTTGAAGTCGCAGGTGCCGTTGGCGTCGAGGTCGTTCATCTGGTCGGTGCGGGTGATCCAGATCTCGTTGCCGCGCACCCGGCGCGGGCTCACATCGCCGGTCTCGTTGGTGAAGGTCCAGTATTCGGCGCCGCCCTCGACGGAGGCCTCGAAATACCAGCCGGCGGCGAAGGCGGGGCTGGCAAGGGCGATCAGCGCGGCGGTGAACAGGTGTTTCATGATTCCAGATCCTCCGGGGGGATGTCGATGCCGGCATCGACCAGCGCCTGTGCGATCAACTGGCTCATGGTGATGTCGCGCCGCAGCGCCTCGATCCGCAGGGACTTGTGCGCCTCGGTGCTGAGGCAGATCGAGGTGCGCTTCGGACCGGCGGCTGGTTTCCGCTTCGTGGCTCTCATCGATACCAACCCTCCTGCATCCGGGGGATCACGTAGCGCAGGAACAGGCCGACACCGCCAGCGAACAGCATGAACGGCGAAAGGAACAGGAAGGCGATCAAGCCGTCGAATGCCGTCGTTTGGTCATCGACCGATGCAACCCAAGTGCCAAAGACTATGCCGGCAAGAACGAAGAATGCGGCCACGCCGAGCATGAAGGTCGATGCCTGGCGCCAGCTTTCGACCGACCGGCCCCACACACCGCGGATCGCCCCGCAGGCCGGGCAGGTCGAGGCCTCGGTGTGAATCTCGGTCATGCAATGTGGACATTGTTGGGGCATGACAGGCTCCTTGATGTCGAATGAATGTTAAAACAGGTAGAGTTAAAAGCGTCGGCGCACAATAGCATTGTGCATGAAAACGACCCCTAAGAGCCCTCTGCGAGACATCGTGGCGCGCAACATGCGCAGGCTGCGGGCCGAGCGCGGCTGGTCGCAGGAATACCTGGCGCATGAATGCGGGTTGAACCGGACCTATCTCAGCGCAGTCGAGCGGTCAGAGCAGAACATCTCCATCGACAACCTATATCGAGTTGCACAAGGGTTCGGGGTGGAGAGCTGGACGCTGCTGAAGGCCGAGTAGTCGGTGATAAGGGTGGCCTACGACCAACATACAGCTGGCGGCCAAGAGCACCATCAACAGATCGCCATTCGCCTGATCCATCTCCAGCCTCCGCGGGGTTGGGATGCAGCGCGAGCAGCGCGTCGCGCGAACGGGCCAGAAAGTCGTCCTTGGCTTCGTCGGGCGCCAGCCGCAGCGGCGAGCCAAAGATCGCCTTGCACATGATCGGCACCGAGATGATTTCACCCTTGGGCATCACCCGGTTCAGGTTCTCGATCCAGACCGGGACCATGTCGATCTTGGGGCGTTGTACGGCCAGATGATACAGGCCTGTCTTGAAGGGCAGCAGGGTTTGATCCGTCAGGTACGCGTGCCCTCGGGGAACAGGATCAGGGACTGGTCCTGTCACCCTGTCCATCAAGCTCCGATCACCCCGCCCGATTATCGTCGCGGCGATCATGCAAGGGCTTTGCCTGCGGTTACAAGGGTCAGCGGCCGCGCCGCCGCGTCAGCTACAGAACCGCACCGATCCGCCAGGGCACGAATTCGGCGTCGCCATAGCCAAATTCCTCGGATTTGGTGCGCGCCCCGGACGCGGTGTCCAGCAGCTTGTGATAGATTTCCTGCCCCATTTCGGGCAGCGATATCGTGCCCTCGACCACCTTGCCGCAGTCGATATCCATATCCGCCTGCATCGAATGCCACAGCGCCGAATTCGACGCGAGTTTCAGCGAAGGAGCGGGATGGGCGCCAAAGCACGACCCCCGCCCCGTCGTGAAGGCGATCAGATTCGCGCCAGAGGCCACCTGCCCTGTCGCCGCAACCGGATCATAGCCGGGGCTGTCCATATAGACGAAACCGGGGGTGCGGATGGTCTCGCCATAGCCGTAAACCCCCGCGACCGGCGCAAGGCCCCCCTTGGCCACGGCGCCAAGCGACTTTTCCAGAATGGTGGTGATGCCGCCGCGCTTGTTGCCGGGGCTGGGGTTGTTGTCCAGACTGGCGCCGTTCTGGCTGGTTGAGAACGGCGGTGAGAAATTAGGCCACGGAAGCGGCGGCATGGAGCTGCTGCGGGCGGCGTAAAAGTCGTCCACCAAGGTCGACGACCTGCTGCCCTGGCGATGGAACGGGTAGCGGTCAGGCCGGACGGTTACGCTTCACGGCGGGCCCTACCACTTTTTTGCAACCAGGTCCTTCATCGCCGCCAGATCCAGCATCTGCTCGGCCAGCAGCTTCTTCAGCTTGGCGTTCTCATCCTCGAGCCCCTTCAGCCGCTTCGCCTCCGACACCGTCATGCCGCCGAACTTGGCCTTCCAGTTGTAGAAGGTGCCTTCCGACATGCCGTGCTTCCGGCACAGGTCAGCGCACTTCGCGCCTGCCTCATGCTCTGCCAGGATGCCGATGATCTGTAAGCGGCGGCGGCTGCCCACATTGTCTGGCTGAGGCGGTGCTGCGAAGTCCTTTTCATCGGCTGATGGGGAGTGCGTTTCGCAATGTGTGCCAAGAATTCGTTTCTCACTTCTCTGGGCGTCGAGATTTATGCGACGGGGCATCGGCGGTGGCCGGATGAGGAGAAGGCTCGGGTAGTCGCCGATACGCTGGAGCCCGGGGCCACGGTGAATGCGGTGGCGGAACGTTATGGAGTGCAGCCGAACCAGTTGTCGGCGTGGCGGCGGATGGCCAAGCAGGGCAAGCTGGTGCTGCCAGCTATCGCACCTGACGAGCCGGACTTTGCACCGCTGGTGGTTTGCGATCCACCGCCTGCTGGGCCTTCGCGGGATAGCGTCCCTGCGAACGAACGGATCCGGATCGTGATCGGTGAGTTGAGGCTCGAGTTGGCCGCGGATACGCCGGCCGTTCGGCTGGCCGAGATCGTCCGTGCCTTGGGAGCCGCCGGATGCTGATGCCGTCGCAGGGCATGAGGATCCTGGTGGCGACAAAGCCGATAGACTTCAGGAAAGGGCACGACGGATTGGCGGCACTGGCGCAGTCGATGCTGGCAGAGGATCCCTTCACCGGCACGATCTTTGTGTTCCGCTCCAAACGCGCTGACAGATTGAAGTTGCTGTTCTGGGACGGCAGCGGCCTGGTGATGGCTTACAAGCGCCTCGAGGCCGACAGTTTCACCTGGCCGGCGGTCCGGGATGGCGCCATGACATTGAGCCGAACGCAGTTCGAGGCGCTTTTTGCAGGCCTTGACTGGCGCCGGGTTCGGCCTCTGGAGATCCCGAAGCCATCTGTGGCAGAATGACTTGCACGCAACAAAAAATTAGGCAATTACAGACAGATCAAGCTATATTGGCGGCATGTCCGCCGCCCCGCTTATCGAACTTTCCGCCATCCCTGAAAGCCAACGTGCAGCTGTGCTGGCGGTGCTGCGCGAACGGGATGCGCTGCGGGAAACGAACCGACGGCTGGAGCATCTCATTGCCGAACTGAACCAGGTCGTGCATGGCAAACGCTCCGAAAAGCTGAGCGATGACGAGCGCCAGTTGGCTTTCGAGGATCTCGAAGCAGCGGTGGCCGAGGTCGAGGCGCGGCAGGACGCCGCGGCACCGCCCGGCACGCCTCCGCGTCGAGCCGCACGCCGCAACCGCGGGCATCTTCCGGCGGATCTGCCCCGGATCCTACGGGTTATCGAGCCGAACAGCCTGCTCTGCCCCTGCGGCTGTGGCGAGATGCACCGCATTGGCGAGGACCGGGTCGAGCGGTTGGACATCGTGCCCGCGCAACTGCGGGTCATCGTGACCATCCGCCCCAAATATGCGTGTCGTCGATGCGCCGGCGGTGTTACCCAAGCACCGGCGCCCGCGCACCTGATCGAGGGCGGACTGCCGACCGAGGGTGCCCTTGCGCATGTGCTGGTCAGTAAATACGCCGACCATCTTCCCTTATACCGCCAGAGCCAGATCCTGGCCCGCGCCGGGATCGAACTGCATCGCAGCACGCTGGCCGATTGGGTCGGCACCGCCGCCTTCCATCTCGGTCCCGTGGTCGATCGGCTGTCCGAACACCTGAAGCGTTCGGACAAGCTGTTCATGGACGAGACCACCGCACCCGTGCTCGATCCTGGCAGGGGGCGAACGAAGACAGGCTACCTTTGGGCCCTGGCGCGCGATGACCGGTCATGGGGCGGGGCAGATCCACCCGGCGTGGTCTTCACCTACGCCCCCGACCGCGCGGGCGAGAATGCCGAGCGTATCCTGCAGGGCTTTGACGGCATTCTGCAGTTGGATGGCTATCCCGGCTACAACCGCCTGACACGGCCCTCCCGGACAGGCGGTGTGCCGATCACCGTCGCCCATTGCTGGGCCCATGCGCGGCGCAAGCTGAAGGAGATCTTCGATCGCGACGGCTCCGAGGTCGCGGCCGAGGGTCTGCGCCGGATCGCCGAGCTTTACCGGATCGAAGCCGAGATCCGTGGCATGGGCCCCGGCCAGCGGCTGTCGGCCCGCCAAGTGCGCAGCGCGCCGCTGGTCGCCGCCTTCGGCGAATGGCTGCAGGCGCAATGCCGGCGCATCTCTGTGAAGTCCCGCCTCGGCGAGAAGCTGGCCTATGTCCACCGCCACTGGGACGGATTGCAGACTTTCCTGCGCGACGGCCGCGTCGAGATCGACTCCAACAGCGTCGAGAACCTGATCCGGCCGATCGCCTTGACCCGCAAGAATGCGCTCTTCGCCGGTCATGACGAAGGCGGGCGATCCTGGGCGCGCATCGCATCCCTTGTCGCCACCGCAAAGGTCAATGGCGTCGAGCCCTTCGCCTACCTCAAAGCAACCCTCGAAGCCGTGGCAGCCGGCCACCCACAGGCGAAGATCGACGACCTGCTGCCCTGGAACTTCAAGCCGGCAAGCTGAAAGCAGGTGCGGCGCAGCCGCCGCTTACGATGATCTGTTCGTCCGTGAATCTCGTTCGCTTCATTGTCCGTCCTCAAGTTGGGCCGGACTCTAATCGCATCTGGAGGAAAAATCCCGGGGCAGGTCACTGTCGCCGTTCATCTCGAGAATGTTGACGTGGTGGGTGATGCGGTTGAGCAGAGCACCGGTCAGTCGCTCGGATCCCAGCGTTTCCGTCCATTCGTCGAAGGGTAGATTTCTGGTGATCAGGGTGGCACCGCGCTCATAGCGTTGCGAGATCAGCTCGAACAGCAACTCCGCACCGGTCTTTGAGAGCGGCACGAAGCCCAGCTCGTCGATGATCAGCAGCTTGTAGGCAGCCATCTGCTTCTGGATCCCAGAGCGTTCGCGCTTGCGAGCACCTTGAGGCACATGGCCGTGGATGACATGGCAACGGCCCCGCCGATGAGGATTGCGGGGACGGGCGCGAGATCGAAGATCAGAATTGTTATCAAAGACACCGTTATCGTCGTGACTGCAACCTGCACGGCTCCAAGACCGAAGACATGCTTCCTGAGCCTTACGAGCTTCTCGAACGAGAATTCCAGGCCAAGCGCGAACAGCAGGAGCACAACTCCGATCTCGCCAATGCTGGTCAGGGCAGCGTTTTCGGCAAGCAGGCCGAGGCCGGCAGGTCCAATGGCTGTACCGGCAAGAATGTAACCGACAATGCTGGGCACGCCGATCCGCGAACATATCGTCACGAGCACGAACGCGGCAAAGACCAACAAGGCCGCACTCTCGACAAATCCGGTCACGCCATGCATGTTCTTCTCCTGATGGCATGGCGCAGGGAAGGCCAATACCTGTAAACTCTAGACGTGCGAGCGCGCCCACAGCGCTATCTGCGCGGTAGGCATCGCACCGCTCGTCCTCGCAATTTCCTTCCCGCTCCTGAACAGGATCATGGTGGGAATGCCGCGGATCCCGTGGCGGCCGGCGATCTGCTGTTCGGCTTCCGTATCGAGCTTAGCAAGGCGGAAATTTGGTTCGAGCGACTGCGCCGCCGCCTCGAATTGGGGCGCCATCATCTTGCATGGCCCGCACCACTCGGCCCAGAAATCGACCAGCAATGGCAGTTCGGCATTCGCATGACGGTCAAAATTAGCCGCTGTAAGCGTGACGGGCCTGCCTTGAAAGAGAGGCGCGCCGCAGCGTCCGCAATTGGGAGTATCGGTCAGGCGCTCTTGCGGCACTCTGTTGGTGGAGTTGCACTGCGGGCAAGCGACCGTGGGCATCCTGTATCCTTTCGTTGACGGGCCGGTCTTGACGGCCGGCTGATGCAAGCATTCAGCGCGTGGACATGGCGCGGCGCGCCTGTCGCTGCCGCGGCTCGGGCAGGTATTCCACGCCACCGCCCTGGCGTCGAACCGGCTGCGGATAGAGCGTCATCAGCTCCAGTATTTCCTTGGGCATGTCCGTTCCGACGGGCAGGCCCAGCTCGCGTGCCTCATCGGCGGAGATCGGATAATCATGGGTCCAGGTGCCGGTCGCCAGTTTCGCCGCCACATCCGCCGCCCGGGCCTCATCCATCTTGTCCGAGAGAAGCCGTTTCGCGAATGCCTCGATCTGCGCGATGGCCTTGCGGCCGACATCGGCCATGATCAGGGTCTGGTCGTCGATCTCGGCGATGGGTTTCTCCTCGACGACCTTGATGAGCGAGGCAGCAGGCAACTGGCCAAGTTGCGGATCGACGGGTCCCAGCACGGAGTGTTCGCACATCACGATCTCGTCGGCAGCGAGTGCGATCAGCGTGCCACCGGACATCGCGTAATGTGGCACGAACACTGTGACCTTGCCCTTGTGTCCCTGAATGGCGCGGGCAATCTGTGTTGCCGCCAGCACAAGGCCACCCGGTGTGTGCAGCACGATGTCGAGCGGCACTTCGTCGTCGGTCATCTGGATAGCGCGCAGGACTTCCTCCGAGTCGTTGACGTCGATGTAACGCATTAGAGGGAATCCCAGCAGGTTCATCGTCTCCTGTCGATGGATCAGCAGGATGACGCGACTGGCGCGTTTCTTCTCGATCTGGGCGATCTTGCGTGTGCGCATCGCCTCAAGATAGCGGCGCTGGAGAACCGGCTGCAGCGCCGAAATGATGAAGAACAGCCAGAAAAGCTGCATTATGTCCATGGACCTTGTCCCCCTTCCCGTCGGCCATCCGGCAGAAAGCCATAGATGCCCTCGTCGCGATAATAATGGCGATAGGTGGCTGCCCGCCTTCGCAGGAGTGGCGTGACAATCCAACCGGCGAGAAACCCGCCGATATGCGCCCACCAGGCGATCCCGCCCGTGGCCTGATCGCCGCCGAGCGACAGAAAGCCGGGAATGACCTGCATGAAGAACCAGATCATTGCGAAAATGAACGCGCGCACTTCGAAGAACAGCGGAATGAACAGAATCGGCACGATCACCACCAGCCGAGCCGCCGGAAACATGCGTGCGTAGCAACCGATCACGCCCGCGATCGCCCCCGACGCGCCAAGCGCGGGAACGACCGAGTCCGGGTTCGCCAGCGCGTGAGCCAGTCCGGCCGCAACACCACAGAACAGATAGAACAACGTGAATCTACCCGGTCCGAGCCGATCTTCGACGGCGGGGCCGAAGATCCAGAGCGTCCACATGTTCAAGATGAGGTGCAGCCAGCCCCCGTGCAGGAAGATATTGGTCAGGAATGGGGTCCAGTCGGACGGGGCGACGAGGCTCAGCTGTCCGAAGAAGCGCGAGGGCACCAGCGCGAACTCGAACAGGAACCAGTCCAGCACGCGCGGCGGCAGGCTGGTCTGATAGAGAAACGCGACGACGTTCATGCCGATGACCGTCCATACGATGACGGGGGAGTAGCGGCGCGCGACGCTGTCAAGATAGGGAAACAAGCCGCAGATCCTCGCTCGCGCTGGCCATTCCGTTCATTGTTCTTTCCCGGCTATCGTCACGCCCGTCCAGGCCGGCGGATCGGAGGCCGGGAAGGATTCGAGCGAGGCTTCGAGCACCGGATCGAATTCGGCCTGTTCTTGCGACGACAGGTCCACCGTGCCTTTCTCCTCGACCGCGCGCCGGAGGCGGTGATCCGTGCGACCCCGATCCAGGCGGGACGGTATGCGAAAGGCGTCCGGGGCGTCGGCTCCCTTGTAGAGGCGATGCCGCTCCTCTCCCCGCCAGCGGTCAGGCGCATGCCGGTGAGCTGTGTCCTCACGCACGAAATAGCGCCAGTCCTGCCGCTCCGCGAATTCGACCGCGCTTTCGCGGTCAGGGAATTTCAGCCGGAGCGGACGATAGGGATCGTCGCTGGAGGTATATCCCATCAGCGGCTCGATTTGGGGCGGGCGCGACGGTTCGAATTCCAGTATCCAGTCGTTGGGCCGCGGCGCCGATGTCATCGCGGAACGAGCCGGCCGGTAGATGATCGCCGTCGGAACGTCCCACGACCTCATATCGGTCCCGGGTATCTTCGGCGGAAAGGGTGGACGATTGTGACCGCGCATCATGGTGCTACACCTCGGTTGTCTCCCAGAAAAGCGTGTTCCAGCCGGGCGCGATCCCGCAGGGGCTGGGGAATTCGCGACCCTCTCTGATGAGCACTGTCAAACAGCGCATGAACGGTATCGGAAGACTGACCTGAGTCGCGCAGTTTATCGCGAAGATAATCGCGCGCCGCTTGGGCGATCCGGGTCACGTCGTCTTCGGGAATGCCGAGAACCGAGGAGGCCGTTTCAAGCGGGGTGTCGTTCAGGTCGACAAGAAACAGGACCCTGCGCCATAGCGCCGGCAGACCGGCGATCGCCCGGTGAAGGGCCAGCCCGTCCTGCCGTTTCGCGACCGCCGTTTCGGGGTCGTCCCCGCCGTCGTCGGCGATGAGCTCCTCGAGCAGCAGCACGTCGTCGGGCTGGTAGAACTCGAACATCTCCTCGTCCGACTCGGTGGGTTCCTCGGCCGGAGTCTCGGGTTTCGCGTCGATCGAGGCGGCGTCCTCCGGCACCGCGCGGCGCGCGGCGCGCGCCTCGGCCTCGATGGTCTCGAAAGCCAGTTTCAGCAGCCAGTCGCCTATGGAAAACTCGGTGGGCCGCTGCTCGAACCTTTCCAGTCCCTTGAGGATCGTCGCATCGACAAGATCGCGAACGCTGAGGTAACCCTCCGGCACAGATCCGCTGCATTCGAGATAGGTCAACTCGCGCCTGACGGTGTCGTAGACCGTATCGAGATGATCCTCGATCAGGTCGAAGAAGAGTTGGCGCCGCTCCGCCTCCGCCGCATCCCGCGCGGGCGGCAGCGGGGCGCCGATCCGGCGCCGGCGGGCGGGACGCTTGTACTCCGGCTCGTGCTTGAGGCGCGCCACATGCCGATCGACCTGGTGGCGCAGGTCGGCAAAGGCCTTGCGCAGGACCGGCTCGATCTCGAACCCCTCTTCCTGCGCCGCGATCACGCCTGAGGGCAGTTGCAGGCGCAGGCCGACTTTGATGCGCGTCTTGCCCCTCGTCTGCGAGGCGACGACTTCGAGCCGGACGAGATTCTCGCGGAAGCGTATAAGATGCGGTTCAAGTTGCCGCACCTCTTCCTCGATGACCTCAGGCGCGCGCTGTTGGCCGTGCCGGTCAAGATTGCGAAATGCTCTGATGACTTCCATGCCGCGGATCCTTCCTGCAACCCTCCGACGAAATGGGCCGGCGCGACCGTCGTCGCGCCGGGCCAGTCCTTCGCAAAGTCACCCGGCGGATTTGTCGTCCTTGGACTGCACCTCATCCTTGGCCTCGGCCGGGACGTCGGGCGTCGGAGCGTGCGCCTTTTCTTGGGCAACTTTGCCGGACTCGTCGATCCCGGCCTTGGCCTGATCGTCCGGGCTGTCGTCAGCGGTGTCCTTTGCGATCTTTTCGAACACGACCTTCTGCTCGTCCGCCGACCAGGCGACGCGGACCTTGTCACCATCCTCGATCCGCCCCGAGAGCATCTCGCGGGCCAACTCGGTCTCCAACTCCGACCGGATCAGCCGGCGCAGCTCGCGGGCGCCGAATTCGGGACGGAAGCCGACCGCGCCGAAGTGATCCACGACGCTCACATCGAATTCGAGTTCGACACCCTGGGTCAGGGCGGTCCGCTTCACCCGGTTGAGCTGCAACTCGACGATCTGGCGGATCTCCGACTGATTCAGCGAATGAAAGACGATGATCTCGTCGATCCGGTTGATGAACTCTGGCCGGAAATGACCGCGCAACACTTCCATCAGCTCGGACTTCTGCTTTGCCTCGTCGAACTCCTTGGTGCCGCGCTTCTTGAGGTTGCGCTGGATGATGTCCGAACCGAGGTTCGACGTGGCGATGATGATGGTGTTGGTGAAGTCCACCACGCGCCCCTTGCCGTCGGTCAGCCGGCCGTCGTCGAACACCTGCAACAGAATGTTGTAGACATCCGGGTGCGCCTTCTCGATCTCGTCGAGCAGCACGACCGAGTAGGGCCGACGGCGCACCTTCTCGGTCAGTTGCCCGCCTTCGTCGTATCCGACGTAGCCGGGAGGCGCGCCCACCAGCCGGGCGACCGAGTGGCGCTCGCCATACTCGGACATGTCGATGCGGATGATTGCGTCCTGATCGCCAAAGATTACTTCGGCGAGCGTCTTGGCCAGTTCCGTCTTGCCAACCCCGGTCGGCCCGAGGAAGAGGAATGTCGCGGTCGGGCCGCGTCCCTCGCGCAGTCCTGCGCGCGCCAGGCGCACCGCATCCGCCACGGCGCGGATGGCCTCTTCCTGGCCGATGACGCGCTCGTGCAGCTTCTCCTCGAGCTTGAGGAGCTTGTCCTTCTCCTCGGTGGTCAGCTCCGTGACCGGAACGCCGGTGATCTTGGAGACGATCTGCGCGACGTGATCGGCGCGCACCTCGGCGGTCGCCGAAGCCTGGTCGCGCTTCCAGATTTCCAGAAGCTCGTCCAGCTCCTTCTGCTTCTGCTCGAGTTCCTTCTTCAGTTCCGCTGCACGGTCGAATTGCTTGCGGGCTGCGGCATAGTCCTGTTCGCGCTTGATCTGCGCGACCTCGGCTTCGAGCTCCTGCACGTCCACGGGCCGAGCAGTGGCCGAGATCTTCACCCGCGCCGCGGCCTGGTCGATCAGGTCGATCGCCTTGTCGGGCATGAAGCGACCGGTGATATAGCGATCCGAAAGCTCCGCGGCGGCGATGATCGCCTCGTCGGTGATCGTCACCTTGTGGTGGCTTTCGAGCGTGTCGCGCAGCCCGCGCAGAATCATGATCGTCTGTGCGACCGTGGGCTCGTCCACATAAACCGGCTGGAACCGTCGCTCGAGCGCCGCGTCCTTCTCGATGTATTTCTGGTACTCGTTGAGCGTCGTCGCGCCGATCAGGTTCAGCTCGCCCCGCGCCAGCGCCGGCTTGAAGGTGTTGGCGATGTCGAGACCTCCTTCGCCACCGCCCTGGCCGGCGCCGACGATGGTGTGGATCTCGTCGATGAAGAGAATGAGGCTGTCCTTCTCCTCGGTGATCTCCTTGAGGATCTTTTGCACGCGCTCCTCGAACTCGCCGCGATACTTCGACCCGGCCACCATCGAGTTGATGTTGAGCTCGACCAGCCGCTTGTCGCGCAGCGCCTCGGGCACTTCGCCCGCGACGATCCGTTGTGCAAGTCCCTCGACGATGGCGGTCTTGCCCACGCCGGGCTCGCCGATCAGCACCGGGTTGTTCTTTTTCCGGCGGGCCAGCACTTCGATCGTCGTCTCGATCTCGCGGGCGCGGCCGATGACGGGATCGAGCTTGCCCTCGCGCGCGGCCTTGGTGAGATCGCGGCTGAACTGGTCGAGATCGGGGGTGTTCGACGGAGTCTCGACGCGGCCTTCCTCGGCACCCTTGCCGACCACCTTCGTCACCTGCTGACGCAGCGCCTGCGGCGTCAACCCCAGCTTGCGCAGCATCGCCGCCGCGAGGCCTTCGCCCTCTTCGGCAAGGCCGATCAGCAGGTGCTCGGGGCCGACATAGGAATGGCCGAGTTCGTTCGAGGCGATGAAGGCCCGGTTCAGCGCGTCCTTCAGGCGAGGACTTACGCCGATTTCGCCTTCCGTCTTGGCGTCTCCACGCTTCGCTTCCTTCTCGATCTGGCGCCGCAGATCGTCCACATCGACCTTGAACTGTTCCAGGATCGTCTTGACGACGTCAGACGAGGTCAATGCCAGAAGCAGATGTTCGGTATCGACCTCGCTGCGCCCGAATTCCCCGGCCTTCTGTGCTGCATCCTGCAGCAGCTTGTTGCCCTGTTCGCTCAGCCGGTCGGCGATGGTGCGTCCGCCGCCGCGCCGCGATCCACGCCGCGGCGCGCCCTCCCCGAAGGTGGCATCCACGACGTCGTCCTCACCCGCGCCCGTGGCGCCCAGTGCACCACCCCGCAGCGGGCTGTCGCTGAACAGGCTGCCGAACCCGCTATCGCCGAAGAATTCGTCAAAAAGGGAATGTCGTCCGAACAGGGACTCCAGCGGCGATGCGCTGCGGCCCGACCGGCGCACCATTTCGCGGTAGTGCTGATCGCACAGCTCCATGTTCTGAACTTTGCCGTTCACCGAGGCGCGCACGCGCGCCGTCGCCGGGCGACCGCAAATATCGCAAGCTCCGTTTGCCATTCGTCTTCTCCGTTTCTTTATCCAGTCAGGGTTGTCCGCCGATCATCTGCGTCAGTGACGGTGTCACGCAGCGACTGCTTCCGTTCTTTTCACCTTGGACCCAATTGCCACCAGTTCGGGCTCGTCCAGTGTCTCCCGTTGCAGGAGATCCTGCGCCGATTGCTCGAGCAGCGCCCGGTTGGCTTCGAGAAGCGAGACGGTGCGCTTGAACACGCCATCCACGATGTCGCGCACCTTCGCGTCCATCCGCTCGGCAGTGGCCTCGCTGTAGCGGCGGTTCAGCCACGACGACTGGTCGCCGGTGCCGAGAAAGCCGGGCCGATCGGTGTCGTAGCTGACATGCCCGAGGTCTTCGTCCATCCCGTACCGCGCGACCATGGCGCGGGCGATATCGGTGGCCTTGACCAGATCGTCCGCCGCCCCGGTCGAGAGGTGGTCGTAGACAATCTTCTCGGCCGCGCGCCCGCCCAGCAGCACGGCGATCTTGTTCTCGAGTTCCTCCCGCGTCATCAGGAAGCGGTCCTCGGTCGGGCGCTGGATCGTGTAGCCGAGCGCGCCAATTCCGCGCGGTATGATCGAGACCTTGTGCACCGGGTCCACCCCCGGCAGAGCCATCGCCACCAGCGCGTGCCCCATCTCGTGGTGCGCCACGATCTCGCGTTCGCGCGGGTTCAGAACGCGGTTCTTCTTTTCCAACCCTGCGATGATGCGCTCGACGGCATTGTTGAAGTCGTCCATCGTCACCGCATCGGCCTTGCGGCGCGTGGCAAGCAGCGCAGCCTCGTTGACGAGATTGGCGAGGTCCGCCCCGGAAAAGCCGGGAGTAAGCGCTGCGACCTTCTCGGCATCGACGTCCGGGGCGAGCTTCACCTTTTTCATGTGAACGCCGAGAATCTGCACACGTCCTTTCTTATCCGGCCGATCCACCAGCACCTGCCGGTCGAAGCGTCCCGCACGCAGCAGCGCGGGGTCGAGGATCTCTGGTCGGTTGGTGGCGGCCAGGAGCACGATGCCCACCGAAGGGTCGAAGCCGTCGAGCTCGGTCAGAAGCTGGTTCAGCGTCTGCTCACGCTCATCGTGGCCGCCAGCGATCTGGCCGGAGGAGCGCGCCCGCCCGAGAGCGTCCAGCTCGTCGATGAAGATGATCGCCGGGGCGGATTTCCGGGCCTGCTCGAACAGGTCGCGCACCCGTGCGGCACCGACGCCCACGAACATCTCGACGAACTCGGAGCCCGAGATCGAAAAGAAGGTCACGCCGGCCTCGCCTGCCACTGCGCGCGCTAGAAGCGTCTTGCCGGTGCCCGGCGGCCCGACAAGCAATATGCCTTTGGGGATATGTGCGCCCAGCTTTCCGTATTCGGCGGGGTTCCTGAGGAACTCTACGACCTCCTCGAGCTCGGCCTTGGCCTCGTCCACACCGGCCACGTCGGCGAAGCTGACGCCGGTTTCTTTTTCCATGTAAACCTTGGCCTTGCTGCGGCCGACCTGCATGAACCCGCCGAAACCCTGTTTGTCGGCGAACTTACGGAACAGCAGCATCCAGATTCCGAAAAAGACAAGCGCTGGCGCCACCCAGGAAATCAGCGTGCCGAGAAAGGTGTTCTGAGGAACGCCCGTGATCTCGACGCCGGAGCGGTCGATCCGCTGCAGGATCGCGGGATCCACGACCGTGGTGACGAACTGGCTCTTGCCGTCGACGGGGTCGGTGAAGGTGCCGGTGATGGTGTCCGCGCCGACCGCAACGGACGCGACCCTGCCATCCTCGAGATAGCTCTCGAACTGGCTGTAGCTGATCGGTGCGACGGATTGCCAGCCGGCGATCAGGTTCTGGATGAAAATCACGGCTATGAAAGCCACCACCCAGTACCAGATGTTATATTCGGTCTTCCTTTCCATGCCGCTTGTCCCTTTCACTGGCGCCCGAGCCGCGCCCTGATCCGCTCGAGCAGCGCCAGCAGGATGCGCCTTTCGTCTGCCGACAGATCCTGCAGGATTTCATGTTCGAGCGCCGGTTGCCGCGGCGCGAGTTCCTCCAGCATCGCCCGGGCCTTCGACGTTGCGGTGACGATCTGCGACCGCCTGTCGTCGAGCGAGGGCGACCGCTCGACCCAGCCGTCCCGGACCATGCGATTGACGAGCTGGCCCGCAGTGGCCGGGCCGACCTCAAGTCGGTCGGCCAGATCGCCGATGGTCAGCCCGGGCGCATCCTCGACATGCGCCGCCGCCATCCAGGACAGGCGGGTCAGGCCGCTGTCGCGGATGTCTTGGTCGATCCGCTGCTGGATGAGCTGCGCGACCCGGTGGATCGTCGTCCCGATCAGCGCGATGTCCGAAGAGATCATAGGTATCCTTCCTCCGGTGGCATGAGACACAGGATAGACCGCACTCCATCCAAAGTGCAATGCAAGCATCATACATGCTTGCATAATAAATGGATCTGCCTATCTTGATGGGCGGTCTCCGAACCGACATCCAGCCGGCACCGTTGCCCGGTCGGACCATGCCGCCGGTTCGGGGGCATCGATCAGCTACAGGAGGCCAGCAATGCTCTATCCGACATATCTGCGCCGCAGCGATCCCTTCGCGCTGATGCGCTCCATGATGCGCGATCTCGACCGCGGCTTCTTGCCCCCGTCCCGCGCGGCGTTCCCGGCGGTGAATGTCTGGCAAGGCCCTGAGGCCGTTGCCATCGCCGCTGAACTTCCCGGCATCGAACCGGGCGACATTGAGATTTCGGTTAAGGACAACGTCCTGACGCTTTCGGGCGAACGCAAGGCGCCCGAGGTTCCCGACGGTGCGCGCTGGCACCGCAACGAACGCGGTTTCGGCAGGTTTTCCCGCACTATCCGCCTGCCGTTCGCGGCCTCGGATGACAAGGTCGAGGCGAGGATGACGAACGGCGTATTGCGGATCGTCATCTCCCGGCCCGAGGAAGAAAAGCCGAAGAGAATCGAGATCAAGGCAGCCTGAGAGGAGCTGGAACGATGAGCACCGACATCACGCAAGCCGCCGAAAAGACGCCGACCGACTCGCCCGAGACCACCGGCGGCGGACGCATCTACCGCCCGTTGACCGATATCGTCGAGACCGATCAGGGTGTCTCCATGATGCTTGAAATGCCTGGGGTCGCCGCCGATGCGGTCGAGATCACGCTCGAAAATCGTGTGTTGACGATCCGCGGCAAAGTTGACCCGGTGCGGCCGGAAAACCTCGAACTTGCCTATGCCGAATATGGCGAGGGCGATTTCGAGCGTGCCTTCACGCTTTCCGAGGACTTCGACCCCAACAGGATCGAAGCCGAGATGCGTGGAGGTGTCCTCACCCTGACGCTCCCCCGAGCCCCTGAAGCGCAGCCGAAAAAGATCGCCGTCAAGGGCGCCTGAAAACCGAAGGAGACCATATCATGCAGATCAAAGACCTCATTCCCTGGGCGCGCAAGGACGGCGCGCCAGATGCCAAGAGCAGCGAAGACAACCCGATCGCGACACTCCAGCACGAAATGAACCATGTGTTCGAGAACTTCTGGAACCGTGTCGGTCATTTCGAATGGCCCTTTGGCAGCGGCGAAGCGAAATCCGACGTGGTCGAGACCGACAAGGCGATCGAAGTATCGATCGAGCTGCCGGGCATGGAGATGAAGGACATCGAGGTGACGGTCAACGATGACATGTTGACTGTGAAGGGGGAGAAGAAGATCGAGCGCCAGGAGGAGAAAAAGGGGTATTACCTGTCCGAGCGCAGCTACGGCGCGATCTACCGGACAATTCCGCTCCCTCCCGGTGTGGATGGCGAAAAGGCGCAGGCATCCTTCAAGAACGGGGTTCTGACGATCAAGCTGCCCCAGACTCCCGAGGCGCAGGCGAAGGTCAAGCGCATCGAGGTCAAGAACGGCTGATTTGCCACATTGGGTGTCGCCGGTTTGCGGCGTCCCCTCCGCTCCGTGCGATATCGCACCGTCTGGCAAAGCCCCGGGGAGCTTGTCTCTCCAGGGCGGCTTTCGAGAGGCAATCATGAAAGACTTGCAACGATCCGGGCTGACCCGTGAACAATGGTCGGCGATGACGCTCTACGAGAAGTTCGAGCAAGTTGTCATCTTCGTCCTCAGCGTCATCATTGCGGCGATCGTCGTGGCGTCGGTCTGGGCGCTGATGCGCGAAGTCGTGAACCGCTTGCTTCTGGGGGCATTCGACACTCTCGACTACGCCACCTTCCAGGTGGTGTTCGGCATGATCTTCACCGTGGTGATCGCGCTCGAGTTCAAGCGCTCCCTTCTTGTTGCGACCGAACGCAGCTTCGGGATCCTCCAGGTCCGCACGATCGTGCTGATCGCGCTGCTGGCCATCGCGCGCAAATTCATCATCCTGGACCTCGGCGAGACGGAATCATCCAAGATTGCCGCACTCGCGGGCGCGGCGCTTGCGCTCGGCGCTGTCCACTGGCTGGTGCGCGATCAGGACCGGCGCGAACTCGGAGGCCACGAGACGCGATGACCGCGGCCTCCGCCAGCCACCGCCTGCTCAATTTCGTGCAATCGGCGCTGCTGCTCGGGCTCATGGCGGCGCTCGCCTGGGTTTCGGTCACGGTGATCCTGGGGCCCGGAACGGGGCTGCTCGTCGCGCTCGGCATGGTCGCCGGCCTGTTTCTGGCCCCCGACCTGTCGCGGCGGATGCTGCTGTCGGCCTATCGCGCCCAGCGTCTGACGGGGCGCGAGGCCCCCGGTCTCGTCGCAGCACTTGCCGAGCTCGCGCGCCGCGCCGGCCTGCCGCGCACCCCGGCGCTGTATCGCGTCCCGAGCCCCGAAGTTCGACAAAATTGGTCTATGTTTGAGGGGTGTCGGTCCGTCTGATCGAGTCATCTCAATGGGTTAGTGATATCTAAGGGTCAAAGTTCTGTAGTCACACGTCGACAGCTGTTTTGGTTTGCCTGGATGGTTCAACTGCAATATTCTGTAGGTATGTTTGTTCGGATCAGCAAAAGCGGTGAACGGCGCTACCTGCAGCTCGTCGAGTCCTATCGGAACGAGGCGGGGCAACCGCGCCATCGGGTTGTTGCCAACCTTGGCCGCATCGACGGGATGCAGGATGGCCATCTCGACCCGTTGATCCGCGGCCTTTGCCGCGTGGCCGGGCGCGACGAACCAGAAGCACCAGAGATCTCTCACGCACCTGCCAAAGCATTTGGAGACGTTTTCGCGCTGCACGAACTATGGAGGGATCTCGGCTTTGACCGCGCCCTCGGCCGCGCTCTTCGATCCGGCAAGCGCAAGCTGGATGTCGAGGCGTTGGTGCGGGCGATGGTCTTCAACCGCCTGTGCGACCCTTCCAGCAAGCTGGGGTGCCTGCGCTGGCTCGACACCGTGGCCATGCCCGAGATGCCGGCCAAGGTCGAGCATCACCATCTCCTGCGCGCCATGGACGCCCTGATGGACAATGTTGATCGCGTAGAGGCTGAGCTGGCCCGTCAGATCCGGCCCTTGGTCGATCGCGATCTGACGGTTGTCTTCTACGACCTGACCACCGTGCGCATCCACGGTGAAGGAGAGGTCGAGGACGACATCCGCGCCTTTGGCATGAACAAGGAGACCGGTGGGATCGCCCGCCAGTTCGTGCTTGGCGTCGTGCAGACCGCCGAGGGGCTGCCGCTCATGCATACCGTGCATCCGGGCAACGTGGCCGAGACCAAGACGCTGCAAGCCATGCTGACCACCGTCCTGCAGCGCTTCCCGATCGAGCGCGTGATCCTGGTGGCCGACCGCGGGCTGCTTAGCCTCGACAATATTGGCGCCCTGACATCTCTGGCCGAACAGGGCGGGCGAACGTTGGAGTTCATCCTCGCCGTCCCCGCGCGCCGCTACAGCGACCTGGTCGAGACCTTCCGAGACATGGCCTTTGACGAGAACGGGCTGACCGAGGATCGTTTTGCTGGTCACCGCCTGATCGTTGCCCATGATCCCTTCCGCGCCGCCGAGCAGGCCGGCCGCCGCCGGGCACGCATCGCCGAGCTGGAGGCCATGGCCGAGAAGATGGTCGGCAAGCTTGATGCCCAGGATGCGGGAAAGACCGCAAAGGGGCGCCGTGCTTCCGACCGCGGGGCCTACAGCCGCTTCACCCGAGCCGTCGCAGAGGCAGAACTCACGCGCTTCCTCAAGGCCGATCTCGACGCAGATCGCTTCAGCTGGCACGTCGATGAAGACGCCATTGCTGAGGCGGAACTCTTCGACGGCAAGCTCGCGCTGATCACCAACGCCCCGGACCTGCCCCCTGCCGAGGCCGTCGCCCGCTACAAGGGCCTTGCCGACATCGAGCGGGGCTTCCGCGTGCTCAAATCTGACATCGAGATCGCGCCAGTCCACCATCGGCTGCCCGAGCGCATCCGCGCGCACGCGCTGATCTGCTTCCTGGCCCTCGTTCTCTACCGCGTCATGCGCATGCGCCTGAAAGCCAGGGGGCACAGCGCAAGCCCCAGAACCGCGCTCGACATGCTCGCGCGCATACAGCGCCACAGCACGAAAATCGGCGAACGCTCAATTGATGGCCTCTCAACGACAACCCCGGAACAATTGGAGCTGTTCAACACCCTGAACCTGCCAAAACCTGCCTAAGAGCCGTCCCGTAGTCACACAAAGGCGAAATCCGCCTCAGAGAAATCAATCGCTTAGCGGTTTTGCTGTCGAACTTCGGGTTCTCCGAAACCATGAAAGCGGTTGTGGATGTGATGAAGGCGGCCGGTGTCCGGCGCCTTGTCGCTGTGACCGGGATCGGCGCCGGCGACAGCAAGGGCCATGGCGGATGGCTCTACAACCACATCATCTATCCGCTTTTCACCCGCAATCGCTATGCCGACAAGGATCGCCAGGAGACGATCATCGAACAGAGCGATCTGGACTGGACCATCGTTCGGCCAGCCCCCTTTGCCGCCGGCGCGAGAGTCGGCCCTTTGCAGGTCCACACGGAAATTCCGACAGGTTTACAACTGAGATCCATCACCCGTGCCGAGGTCGTCGACTTCATCCTCGACAGTCTGGAATGCGAAAGCTTCATACGCCAGAAACCATTCATCGGTCATTCCTGATATCGTCAAGGTGACGTTCCGAAAGGTTGTATCCATCTGGCGGATCATCCAATCCGGTTTTGCTTACCCGTAGTCAAACTCGAGAGTATTTTCCGCCGAAGCGGAAGTCTATTCGACCGGAACCGGAGCTTGCGTAGCGGCAGGGTCGGTAATTGTGGCATCATCGGCATCGCCTGATTCCTTGCAGGCGCCGAGTGCCGTGGAGACACCGCCTGTGGATTTGCAGTGCAGAAGAGTCGAGGAATATTGGGCAAAACAAGCCCTTTGAACGGCGAGATGTCGTTACTGCAACGTCTTCCGGAACCGCCACAGCGAGACGGAAAAGAAGGCAAGGCCGATCACGATCAGCGCAAGGAAACGCGGCCAGATCGCGTCCAGCCCGGCTCCGCGGAACAGGATCGCCTGTGACAGCGACACGAAATGCGTGTCTGGCGCTGCAGACATCAGGATGCGCAGCCCGGCCGGCATGTTCTCGACCGGCGTCAGCCCGCCGGCGAGGATTTGCAGGGGAAACAGCACAAGCATCAACAGCAGCCCGAATTGCGGCATGGAGCCTGCGATCTTGGCGAGAAGGATGCCGAGCGACGTCGTCGCGAAAAGCTGAAGCACCACCCCCAGCATCAACAGCCCAAGCGACCCGGCGACCGGGATCGCCAGCCATGTCTGCACCACGACCGTCATCGCGAACAGCACCGCCCCCGCCACCACCAGCGCCACGGGCCAGATCTTGCCCAGCATGATTTCAGTGGGAGTGACGGGCATGACCAGAAGATGCTCGATGGTGCCGCGTTCGCGTTCCCGGATCAGGGCTGCGCCAGCCAGGATGACCGAAAGCAGCGAGACGTTGTTGATCACCTCCATCATCGCGCTGAACCAGCCGGGATTGAGTTCGGGATTGAAGCGCGCCCGCAGGACCAGTTCGACCGGGGCGGATGGGACGGTGCGGTATCGCTGAGCGAACTCCCCGACCTCGCCCGAGACGATGGCCTGCACATAGCCCGCGCCGGTGAAGGCCTGCGTCATCCGCGTGGCATCGACGTTGAGTTGCAGCGCGGGTTCGGCACCGGCCAGCAGGTCGCGCTGGAAATTGGGTGGGATGATCAGCGCGAAGGTGTCGATGCCGGTATCCATGCGCCGGTTCATCTCGGGCAGGGTGATTGGTGCCGGGGGCGTGAAATGAGGTGGATAGAAGGCCGATCCGATCCGCGCCGAGAGGGCCGAGACATCTTCGTCCACGATGGAGATCGGCGCCTTGTTGAGCGTGAAGGGCGTGGCCGTCGCCGCCGCGTAGATCTGGATCGAGAAGGCCGCGGCGATCAGCGCCAGCAGCGCGGGTGTGCGCAACAGCCCCCGCAACTCCTTGATACCCAGACGCCAGACCGTAGATATCCGCATGGCCTACCGCGCCTGTTTCTTCAGGAAAATCACGCTGAGCGCAATCAGGACCGGACCTGCAGCCAGCAAGGCCAGCAGGGATGCGGCCAGATCGCCAAGCCCCAGTGCCTTGGAAAACGCCCCGCGCGATATGGTGATGAAATGGCTGGCCGGGTTGATCGTGCCGATGACGGCCGCCGAGCCCTCCATCGCCGCGACCGGGTCGATCATGCCCGAATACTGCACGGCAAGCAGCATCGAGACGAGCGTCGCAAGGAAGATAGCTGCGATCTGGCTGTTCATGAAGCTGGATATGAACAGGCCGAGCGCCGTCGACGCGACCGCGTAAAGCAGCCCGCCAAGCGTGTAGGCAAGGACCGAACCGGTGAACGGCACCCCCTGCACCAGCACGGCGAATGCGGTCAGCGTGACGAAGTTCAGCATGGCGAGGCCAATATAGGGGATCTGCTTGCCCAGCAGGAACTCCAGCCGCGAAACTGGTGTGACATAGAGATTGACGATGGAGCCCAGATCCTTTTCCCGCACGACGGAAAGCGTGGCCAGCATGGTCGGGATGAACAGCAGCACCAGCCCGATGACGGCGGGCACCATGGCGATCAGGCTTTCCACGTTCGGATTGTAGCGAAACCGCGTCTCCAGGCTGAAATCGCCGGCGCGCACGCCCTGTGACTCGCGCGCCTGCCGCATCAGCCAATGCGCATGCAGCCCCTCGACATAACCCTGCGCGGTTTCGGCGCGCGAGGGCATCGAGCCGTCGATCCAGCCGCCGATCTCTGCTTCACGCCCGGCCGAGACCTCGCGGGCGAAACCCGGCGGGATTTCCAGCGCAAGGCTCAACTCGCCATTGCGCATGCGCCGGTCCAGATCGGCCGGGCTGGCGATGGGCGGGCGCTCGGTGAAATAGCGCGACCCGGCGATGTCCAGCGTATAGTCGCGGCTGATCGTGGTCTGGTCGTGGTCCAGCACGGCGAAGGGCAGATCCTCGACATCCATGCTGATGCCGTAACCCAGTACGAAGAGCAGAATGAGACTGCCGAAAAACGCGAAGGAGGCGCGGATCGGATCGCGGCGCAGTTCCAGCGCCTCGCGTCTTGCATAGCTGCCGATGCGGCGCGGGTCGAGAAAGCGCCGGGATGTCGCCTGCCGGTGATGCGCGGCGATGGTTTGCACCCGGTCGGGCGGGGGCGGCGCGGTGTTGTCCGGCTCCTCCTCATCGGCGATGGCGTCTTCCAGATGGGTAACGAAGGCGTTTTCCAGATCGGCGGCGCCGCTGTCTTCGACGATCCGCGCCGGGGTGTCCGAGACCAGCACCTTGCCCGCATGCATCAGCGAGATGCGGTCGCAACGCTCGGCCTCGTTCATGAAATGGGTCGAGATGAAGATCGTCACCCCATCCTTGCGCGACAGGTCCGCGAAACTTTGCCACAGCGCGTCGCGGGCAACCGGATCGACGCCCGAGGTCGGCTCGTCCAGGATCAGCATCTCGGGCGCGTGGATCATGGCGACGGCCAACGACAGCCGCTGCGTGACGCCGAGGGGCAGGGCATCCGGCAGCTTGTCCATCACCTCCAGCAGGCCGAAACGTTGCGCCATTTCCTGAATGCGGGCGGGGATGTCGCGGGCGGGCAGCTGGAACAGCCGGGCGTGCAGGTCCAGGTTTTGCCGCACCGTCAGTTCGGTATAGAGCGAGAAGGACTGCGACATATAGCCGACGCGGCGGCGGGTGTCGATGTCATGCGGGTCCACCGTCTGGCCGAACAGCCGCGCCGTGCCCTCGCTTGCGGGCAGAAGGCCGGTCAGCATCTTCATTGTCGTGGTCTTGCCGCAGCCGTTCGAGCCGAGAAAGCCGAATATCTCGCCCTTCGGGATGCGGAAGCTGACATTGTCGACCGCGGTGAAATCGCCGAAGCGGATGGTCAGCCCCTCGGCCTCGATCGCGGCATCCCCGTTACCGGTGTCGGATCGTGGTGGGATATCGACCCGGCGGTGGTGCCTGCGCTTCTCTTCGGGCATCAGCGAGATGAAGGCGTCCTCAAGCGACGAGGTGCCGGTCTGGCGTCGCAATTCGTCGGGCGTGCCCGTCGCCAGAGTTCGCCCACCGTCCATCGCGACCAGCCAGTCGAAACCCGATGCCTCGTCCATATAGGCGGTGGCGACGATGACGCCCATATTGGGCTGGCCCGTCCTGATGCCGTTGATCAGATCCCAGAACTGCCGCCGCGCCAGCGGGTCGACGCCGGTGGTCGGCTCATCGAGGATCAGCAGGTCCGGGTCGTGGATCAGCGCGCAACACAGGCCCAGCTTCTGCTTCATGCCGCCCGACAGCTTGCCCGCAGGCCGGTCGGCAAAGGGAGCAAGTCCGGTCGCCGCCAGCAATTCGCGGATGCGCCGTTCGCGTTCCCGCCGGGCATGGCCGAAAAGGCGGCCGAAGAAATCGACGTTCTCGAATACCGAAAGCGTCGGATAGAGGTTCTTGCCCAGCCCCTGCGGCATATAGGCGATGCGCGGTCCGACCTCGCCGCGCTGCGTGGCATCGCGCATGTTGGCGTCCAGTGCGAAAACCTCACCCTGCTGGACGCGGCGCGCCCCGGCGATCAGCGAAAGCAGGGTCGATTTGCCCACCCCGTCTGGTCCTATCACCCCGATCATCCGGCCCGCCGGAAAATCCAGGGTTACATCCTCCAGCGCGCGCGTCTTGCCGAAGGCGTGGCCGACCGACCGCACGCAGGCGGCAAGCCGGGGGGTGCCGCTGTCCTGCGGGGTTTTGGTCATTCCAGCAGCCCGGCGCGCAGGCTGTCGGGCCATTCAGCCTGCGCCTCCAGCTTGACATGAGCGATGCCGGGCAGGCCCGGTTTGACGTAATCGGGATATTTGCGCAACAATTCGGGCGGCACCCGGACGCGGACGCGGAACATCAGGCCGAGGCGCTCTTCCGTCGTCTCGACCGTGCGCGGTGTGAACTGGGCCACATCCGAGATGAACGACACCTCTGCCGGAATCACCACGCCCGGTGCAGTGTCCAGCACGATCCGCGCCTCGGACCCCACCGCGACCCGGCCTGCGGGCACGGTGGACAGAAAGAAGGTCATGTAGACATCGTCGAGATCGATCAGGTTCAGCACCCGTCCGCCGCCAGCCACGACCTCTCCGGGCTGGGCGACCAGATATTGCACTCTACCGGCGCGGGGCGAGCGCAGCGTGCTGTCGTCTCTCTCGACCTGAATGCGTTCGATGGCGGCTTCGGTTGCCTCGATGGTCGCCTCCGCATCGACGATCCGCGCCCGCGCCGTCGCGATCCCTGCCTCGGCTGAGGCGGCCCGCGCGCGTGCCGCATCCAGCGTGGCCTGCGCTCCGGCCCGGCGCGCCCTGTCGTCGTCCAGCGTCTGCTGCGAGATCGCGCTGGTGCGGGCCAGTTGTTCGGCCCGCTGCAACCGGTTTTCAGCCGAATCGAGTTCGCTCCGGCGCTGCTCCACCACGGCAAGGGCGGCGGAATGTTCCGCCTCGGCCTGCGTGACGCCGCTTTCCGCCACATCGCGCGCGATCCGCCCGCGCTGGAACTGGGCGCGGGCCTCGCGCAGCTGGGCGTCAAGCTGCTGGGTGTCCAGATGTGCGAGAATCTCACCGCGGGCGACCGTCTGCCCCTCTTGCGCAACGATATCGGTGATGCGGCCGCCGGTCCGGGCAGAGATGTCGATGGCCACTGCCTCGATCCGTCCATTGCCTGTGGCGATCCAGTCCGGCAATTGCGGTTCCGCCAGCTTCTGCGTCAGATACCAGCCACCGGCAATTGTCATGGCCAGCATTGCGATCCAGACCCATGATCTGGAAAAGAATCTTTTCACGCGATCAAGCATGTTCCGGACTCCGCCCTGGTGATGTATGCTGGCCGACAATCCCTGTTCTTTGGCTCATAAGCAATCCGCGGTTCTGGACGCCTTTGGGTTGTATATGTGGAAAGCCTGCTTTCCGCGAATTCCCCGTCAGAAGAAGTCTGCTTCAGCTTCTGTCCGTCATTCAACCGTCAACTCATCCCGCCTCCCGGAACAAACGACACCCATCCCGTTTGATCCTTTGGCAGATTATTGCGTCTGTTGTGTTTCTGGCCATGCGGTCATCGCGGCGGCGGCGGGCAGATCGAGAGGCCGGGGGCCCTTTGAGCTCTGCCGGGCGGGGGCGGAGAATTCAATGAATTTCATTTTCAGCCCCGTTCGGTAAGGCGGCATCAGTGGCAGCAAGATGATTGCGACGACCGGTTGACCGGGCTGCACGCAGGTTTTCTCAATGTAATCAAGGCTTAAAACCCGTCCATGCGCCGCGCTCGTCCTCACACAATTCAGCGCTGCCATGCAGGCAGGGTAACGAATTTCTGCCGGTTGATCTGAATCAATGCGGCGATGCGTGCGTCGTGAGACGCTGAATACAGTTCGCAAGGCCACTGAAGAGCATCCCTGCAGTTTCGGATGAGTTCGACAGCGGCGATCTCGCGTCGCATAAGCAGCCAGCACCGACAGGACGCCGCGCCAGCTGCCATCCCAGCCGCCGGAGGCAATCATGGACAAGACGCCCGAGAAGACCGAGAAGCGGGGACTGCGTTTCCCCACCGCCTTCACCATCCTGTTCGGCCTGATCATCCTGGTCGCCGCGCTGACATGGATCGTGCCCGCCGGACAGTATCAGCGCGAGATGAACGAGGCGCTGGACCGAGAGGTTCCCGTCGCCGGCACCTATACCGAGACCGAGCCCAATCCGCAGGGCATCGCCGATGTGCTGATGGCGCCCATCGCCGGGCTCTACGATCCCGACAGCTACGAGGCGAATGCCATCGACGTGGCCGTCTTCGTGCTGGTCATCGGCGGCTTCATCGGCGTGGTCGCCGCCAGCGGCGCCATCAATGCCGGCATCGGCCACGCCATGACCAGGCTGGCGGGGCGCGAGAAATGGATGATCCCGGTGCTGATGGGGCTGTTCGCGCTTGGCGGCACCACCTATGGCATGGCCGAGGAGACGCTGGCCTTCTACATGCTGCTGATCCCGATCATGATCGCCGCGCGCTATGACGCGGTGACGGCGGTGGCGATCATCCTCTTGGGCGCGGGCGTGGGGGTCCTGGGCTCGACCGTCAACGCCTTCGCCACCGTGATCGCGTCCGATGCGGCAGGGATCCCCTTCACGCGCGGGCTGGTGCTGCGGCTGGTGATCCTGGTCCTGTGCTGGCTGGCCTGCGTCGTCTACGTCATGCGCTATGCCGAAAAGGTCCGCCGCGATCCGTCGAAATCGCTGGTCTACGACATGAAGGCCCGCAACGAGGCGCATTTCCTCAGCGGCCATCAAGGCGAGAAGACCGAATTCACCACCATCCACAAGATCGTCCTGTCGATCTTCGGGCTGACCTTCTTGGTCATGGTCTGGGGCGTGCTGGCCGGGGGCTGGTGGATGGGCGAGATGAGCGCGCTGTTCCTCGGCGCGGCGATCCTGGTCGGGCTGGTCGTGCGACCGGGCGAGAAGGACTTCGTCGATTCCTTCGTCGACGGCGCGCGCGACCTGCTGGGCGTGGCGCTGATCATCGGGCTGGCGCGCGGCATCGTGGTCGTCATGGATGCCGGACGCATCACCGACACCATCCTGCACTGGGCCGAGATGTCTGTTGCCGGTCTGGGCGAGGTGGCCTTCATCAACGTGATGTACTGGCTGCAGGTGCTGATGTCCTTCTTCGTTCCGTCCTCGTCCGGGCTGGCGGTGCTGTCCATGCCGATCATGGCGCCGGTCGCGGATTTCGCCGGCGTGGGGCGTGACCTGGTGGTGACGGCCTATCAGTCGGCGAACGGGCTGGTGAACCTGATCAATCCGACCTTCGCCGTGGTCATGGGCGCGCTGGCCATCGGGCGCGTGCCCTATGAACGCTGGCTGCGCTTCATGTGGCCGCTTCTGCTGATCCTGACCGTCATCATCATGGCCTGCCTCAGCATCGCCGCCCTGATCGTCTGAAACCGGAGAGCGAACATGTCCATCACCTATGGCGTCCATTCGGAAATCGGCAAGCTGCGCCGTGTCCTTGTCCACCGGCCCGGTTCGGCCTTGGCGCGGCTGACGCCCTCGAACTGTCGCGAATTGCTGTTCGACGACGTGATCTGGGTCAAGCAGGCGCGCACCGATCACATGGAATTCGTCGATGCCATGCGCTATCGCGGCGCCGAGGTCGTGTTCCTGCGCGAGCTTCTGGCCGAGACGATGCGCATCCCCGAGGCCCGCGACTGGCTGCTGCGGCGGCGCGTCAACGAAAACACCGTCGGCGTGGGCCTGGCCGACGAGCTGCGCGCCCATCTGATGGAAATCGACGCCGACCCGCTGTCGCTGATCCTTCTGGGCGGGATGAGCCGGGCCGAGCTGCCGCTTGAAGGGGGCGGGCTGTTCCCCGCCACCCTGCGGCCCGAGGATTTCGTGCTGCCGCCGCTGCCCAATCACCTGTTCACCCGCGACACGACCTGCTGGATCCATGGCGGCGTGACACTGAACCCGATGCGCTGGAACGCGCGCAAGCTGGAGACGGTGAACATCGCCGCGATCTATCGCTTCCATCCCGATTTCCGCGATGCGGGCTTCCCGGTCTGGTGGGGCGACCCGGATCGCGACCACGGCCTTGCCACGCTGGAGGGCGGCGACGTCATGCCGATCGGCAACGGCACCGTGCTGGTCGGGATGGGCGAACGCACCACGCCGCAGGCGGTTGACCAGCTTGCCCGTGCGCTGTTCGCGCAGGGCGGGGCCGAGCGGGTGATCGCCTGCAAGCTGCCGGTCGAGCGCGCTTCGATGCACCTGGACACGGTGTTCAGCTTCTGCGACCGCGACCTGGTCACGGTCTTTGCCGATGTGGCGACCCGGATCGTGCCCTATTCGATCCGCCCTGGCGACAGGGACTGGACGCTGGATATCCGCGAGGAAAACCGCCCGCTGGTCGAGGTGGCGGCCGAGGCGCTTGGCCTGCCGAAGCTGCGCGTGGTCGAGACCGGCGGCAACGCCTATGTGGCCGAGCGCGAGCAATGGGACGACGGCAACAACGTCATCGCGCTCGAGCCCGGCGTGGTCATCGCTTATGACCGTAACACCTATACCAACACCCAGCTGCGCAAGGCGGGGGTCGAGGTCATCACCATCCCCGGCGCGGAACTGGGCCGCGGGCGCGGCGGCGGCCATTGCATGACCAGCCCGCTGATCCGCGATCCGGCCTAGGAGAGGCAAGCAAATGCCCGTCAATCTTCTGGGACGCAGCGTCCTGAAACTCATGGATTTCAGCCCCGACGAGATTCGCTTCCTGCTGCGGCTGTCGGCCTCGCTGAAGCAGGCCAGATATGGCGGCTATGAGCAGCAGCGGCTGCGCGGGCGCAACATCGCGCTGATCTTCGAAAAGGACTCGACCCGCACCCGCACCGGCTTCGAGGTGGCCGCCTATGACCAGGGCGCGCATGTCACTTATCTGGGCCCGACCGGCACCCAGATCGGCAAGAAGGAATCGATGAAGGATACCGCCCGCGTGCTGGGCCGCATCTATGACGCCATCGAATATCGCGGCTTCGGCCAGCAGCAGGCCGAGCTTCTGGCCGAATGGTCGGGTGTGCCGGTTTATAACGGGCTGACGGACGAATTCCACCCGACCCAGGTCCTTGCCGATTTCCTGACCATGCGCGAATTCACTCGCAAGCACCTGTCGCAGCTAGCCTTCTGCTTTCTTGGCGATGCCGGCAACAACATGGGCAATTCGCTGCTGGAGGGCGCGGCGCTGATCGGCATGGACGTGCGGCTTGGCGCCCCCCGCGACTGCTGGCCCGACGCGGCCCTGGTTGGCCGCTGCCGCGAGATCGCCGCGACCACCGGCGCGACGATCACCCTGACGGAGGATCCGGCCGAGGCCGCGCGCGGCTGCGATTTCGTCTATACCGATGTCTGGGTCTCGATGGGAGAGCCCGAGGAGGTCTGGGCCGGGCGGATCGAGAAGCTGACTCCCTATCGCGTCACCCGCCAAATCATGGAGGCGGCCGGCAATCCCCACGCCAAGTTCATGCATTGCCTGCCCGCCTTCCACAACCGTGAGACCGAGATGGGCGAGAAGATCTTCCGCGACTACGGCATCGACTGCATGGAGGTAACCGAGGAGGTCTTCGAATCCGCCGCCTCGATCGTCTTCGACCAGGCCGAGAACCGGATGCACACGATCAAGGCGATGCTGGTCGCCACCCTGGCGGGCTAGGGCGATGCGTGTCGTGGTGGCCCTTGGCGGCAACGCCCTTCTGCGCCGCGGAGAGCCGATGACGGCCGAGGCGCAGCGCGCCAATGTGCGCAAGGCGGCGCGAGCACTGGCCGATCTGGCGCGCGACCACCAGATCGTGGTCGCGCATGGCAACGGCCCGCAGGTAGGGCTGCTGGCGCTACAGGCGGCGGCCTATGGCGGCGAGACGGTTTGGCCGTTGGACATTCTGGGCGCCGAAAGCGTCGGCATGATCGGCTATCTCGTCGAGCAGGAGCTGGCCAACGCCCTGCCGCGCGGCGCGGCGCTGGCCACGCTGCTGACCCAGATCGAGGTGGCGCCGGACGATCCCGCATTCGCCCGGCCCGAAAAACCCATCGGCCCACTTTATGACGCCGAGGAGGCCGGGAAGATGCGCGCCGCCCATGGCTGGCCGATGGCCGAGGAGAGTGCCGGCAAATGGCGACGCGTCGTGCCCTCGCCCCGTCCCCGACACATCACCCAGATCCGCGCGGTGCGCCTGCTGGTCGACGGGGGCGTCACGGTGATCTGCGCGGGCGGCGGCGGCATTCCGGTGATCCGGCTGGCCGATGGCAGCCTGCAAGGGGTAGAGGCCGTGATCGACAAGGACCACGCCGCCGGGCTGCTGGCCGGGCAGCTGGAGGCCGACGCCTTCCTGATGCTGACCGATGTGGATGCGGTCTATGACGGCTGGGGTACCCCGGACCAGCGCGCCATCCGCAAGGCACGGCCCGACCAGCTGGATCCGGGCGGCTTCGCCCAGGGCTCGATGGCGCCCAAGGTCGAGGCCGCCCGCACCTTCGCCTCATCGCCGGGCAGGGTGGCCGGGATCGGCCGGCTGGAGGATGCCCGTGCGATCCTGGAAAGGCGGGCAGGGACGCTGGTCGCGTTTGGACCCGGATGAACCGGATTCCGGGGACAGCAGCTTTCATCGACAGGGCCATATTTTGTTAGGTAGCTTCGGTTATATATCTGCGCTCTCCGGACAAAGGGTTTTGGCCATGAGCTGAGTCCCGATATTTTCCCTGCTTCATCCGAGGATGGTTCGGACCGGCGTTCGGGGTCTCGATGTCGGCCAAATACGGCATCTAACTTGATCTGCTGTCCACGAAACCGGCAGCAGGCCACACGGCGTCTTCGGTCATGTCGAAGACCTCGGTCAGAAGGACGGTCGGAACGACGAAACCGGTTCCGTCACATTTGAGCTGGTTCATGGCTGACCAGTTAGCGAGCATGGCCGAGCGGGTCGAAGACGTGCACTTCTGCGAAGTCAGTGTACCCGAGGGCCTGTCGGTCCTGCTGCAAAGGATGATTGGCGAGATGGAAGTGCGTATCAAGAAAGAGGATCTGATACTCTTTCCAACAATCCGCCGCGGTGGGATACTCGGAATCAAACAGCCGATCACGGTGATGCGGGCGAATCACGCCGGGCATCTGCGGCAGCTTCTGGCGGTCAGGTTTGAGGGGCGTCGGGCATGGTCCTGCCGGCCTATTGGCCAATCAAGGGGGAAACCCGATCTGTGAGGCATGATGGCAGACCTGTATGACGCAGGCCTTATCTTCGCATTGCTGGTGGTCGAAGTAAGGGATAGCCCGCTGGTCTTTCGTCGCTGGCCGCCCGAATTGCGGATGGTGCGGGGTGACTGGGATATTCCGGTTCCACCGGCCGATACCGGAAGGCTGACACCTGATGTTTCAGTGTCCCCGGTTGTGGGATGGGATAGGGTAGGGTTCAGGCTGGGCTATAGCGGGGGTTATTTCGACCGCACCTTGGTGAAGCTCGCCCCACGACCTTTTCCCATCGGGATTGGTCTGCAAGCGGCGCAGCTTGCCAACATCTTTCCCGAACCCCACTATATCCCGCTGAATGTCGTCCTGACGGAGACCGGCGTCCAGTTTCCAGGCGAGGGACGATGACTACATCTGCCGAACAGATGCGTGCCTGGCGCGGGCCTGCGATCCTGACCTTCGGATTTCGCCCGTTCTTCTTTGGCGCAAGTGTCTGGGCAGCCTTGGCCATGGCGCTGTGGGTACCGATGCTATCGAGAGATCTTACACTGCCCACGGCCTTTGATCCGGTGTCGTGGCACGCGCATGAATTTCTGTTCGGTTATCTGGCGGCCGTTATCGCCGGGTTCCTGCTGACAGCGGTGCCGAACTGGACCGGCTGGTTGCCGACTGTCGGCTGGCCACTGGGTGCTTTGTTCGGGCTGTGGCTGATTGGGCGGGTGGCGGTGGCCCTGTCTGCTCATCTGCCGCCGCTGGCCGTAGCGCTGGCAGATCTGGCGATGCCGCTGGCTCTTGCGGCCGTGATAGGGTGCGAGATTGTGGTGGGCAAGAGTTGGCGCAACCTGATCGTGCTGGCGCTGCTGGATGTGCTGATCTTCGGCAACGGTCTTTTTCATATCGAGGCCGTGCGTGGCCACTATGCCGCTCAGGGTTATTGCCTCAGGGTCGGGCTTGGGGCCGTGATCATGATGATTGCCGTGATCGGCGGGCGAGTCGTGCCGTCCTTCACGCGCAACTGGTTGGTCAAGCGGGGGCCCGGCAGGCTGCCTGTGCCACCGATGCAAAGGTTCGACAAGATAGCGCTTCTGGCCCTGCTTGCGGCGCTCATGGTCTGGGCTGTCCTGCCCGATCACTTGTTAACCGGCATGCTGCTGGCCCTGGCAGGGACGCTGCACACGATCCGGCTGGCCCGTTGGGCGGGGCACCATACCTTGGCAGAGCCTTTGGTCGCGGTCCTGCATCTGGGATATGCTTTCCTGCCGTTGGGGGCCTTGGCTATGGGTGCAGAAATCCTTGTGCCCGGCCTGTTCGGCATGGCTGCAGCGCAGCATCTGTGGACGGGCGGTGCTGCGAGCCTGATAACGCTGGCCATGATGACCCGGGCCACGCTTGGCCATACCGGACAGACCCTGACCGTCGGGCCGGGCACGGTCGGCATCTATACGGCGCTGGTGGTGGCGGTGCTGGCCCGATTTGCCGCCGGTTTTTTACCGGCTCAGGTGTCTGCCCTGCACATGGTTGCGGCTATGGCGTGGATCCTGGCCTTTGTGGGATTTGCCGTGATCTATGGCCGCCTGTTGTTGCGCATGCCGGCTGCAAAGCACATTTGAAAGGTGGTACGACTCGTAAACTGGCTGGAATTCACTGCGGCCTTCGCGGCTTTTTTTGTCAGCCATTCTGCGCCAGTCCGGCCGACCATTCGCACTCACTTGCAGCAATTCCTTGGTCGATACGGTTTCCGCAAGCGGCGCGAGATGGGCAAAGACTGGGACCCTCGGCGCGCTAATGTCAAACCGCCGCATTCCTTCCGTTCCGCTTTCGCGTCTTGCGGCAGGTCTGGCCCTGTATCTGCAGCTGATCGCCGCATATCGGCCGCGGGCTTAGGCCAGCCCGCTATCCTTACAATCAAATCGAGTGATCATCGATGAGGGGGGTCGGTTTTGCGAACCTCTCCAGATCGGCCTGATCGTCAATGTAAATGCGCGGTCCCTCGACAGTGACACCGTATGGCTGAAGGCCCTCGAAGGCCCGGCTGAGATTCTCGGCGGTCATGCCCAGGACCGAGGCGAGACGGCGCTTTTCGAAATCCAGCTCGAAGGAACCTCCTCCGCCAGCACGCTTCTGATGACGCAGAAGATGGTTTGCCAGCCGTTCGAGCGAGGTCCGAAGCTTGAGATCCTTCTGTGCCTTGATGACCGAGCGATAACACTGCGCAAGTTCCGTCACTATCGCCCGGGCGAAATTGCCGTCTACATCGAAGACGGCGCGTACGTCCTGGCTGGGGATCAGGACGATCCGGCTTTTTTCCAGCGTTCTTGCAGACATCAGATAGGGGGCGTTTTTGATCGTTGCCGCCAGAATGAAGGTCGAAATCGGCCGCACGGTCGCGAGGCTGGTGTCGCGACCGTTCCATGTTGAAAACAGATCGACAGAGCCCCGAAGTTCGACAAAATTGGTCTATGTTTGAGGGGTGTCGGTCCGTCTGATCGAGTCATCTCAATGGGTTAGTGATATCTAAGGGTCAAAGTTCTGTAGTCACACGTCGACAGCTGTTTTGGTTTGCCTGGATGGTTCAACTGCAATATTCTGTAGGTATGTTTGTTCGGATCAGCAAAAGCGGTGAACGGCGCTACCTGCAGCTCGTCGAGTCCTATCGGAACGAGGCGGGGCAACCGCGCCATCGGGTTGTTGCCAACCTTGGCCGCATCGACGGGATGCAGGATGGCCATCTCGACCCGTTGATCCGCGGCCTTTGCCGCGTGGCCGGGCGCGACGAACCAGAAGCACCAGAGATCTCTCACGCACCTGCCAAAGCATTTGGAGACGTTTTCGCGCTGCACGAACTATGGAGGGATCTCGGCTTTGACCGCGCCCTCGGCCGCGCTCTTCGATCCGGCAAGCGCAAGCTGGATGTCGAGGCGTTGGTGCGGGCGATGGTCTTCAACCGCCTGTGCGACCCTTCCAGCAAGCTGGGGTGCCTGCGCTGGCTCGACACCGTGGCCATGCCCGAGATGCCGGCCAAGGTCGAGCATCACCATCTCCTGCGCGCCATGGACGCCCTGATGGACAATGTTGATCGCGTAGAGGCTGAGCTGGCCCGTCAGATCCGGCCCTTGGTCGATCGCGATCTGACGGTTGTCTTCTACGACCTGACCACCGTGCGCATCCACGGTGAAGGAGAGGTCGAGGACGACATCCGCGCCTTTGGCATGAACAAGGAGACCGGTGGGATCGCCCGCCAGTTCGTGCTTGGCGTCGTGCAGACCGCCGAGGGGCTGCCGCTCATGCATACCGTGCATCCGGGCAACGTGGCCGAGACCAAGACGCTGCAAGCCATGCTGACCACCGTCCTGCAGCGCTTCCCGATCGAGCGCGTGATCCTGGTGGCCGACCGCGGGCTGCTTAGCCTCGACAATATTGGCGCCCTGACATCTCTGGCCGAACAGGGCGGGCGAACGTTGGAGTTCATCCTCGCCGTCCCCGCGCGCCGCTACAGCGACCTGGTCGAGACCTTCCGAGACATGGCCTTTGACGAGAACGGGCTGACCGAGGATCGTTTTGCTGGTCACCGCCTGATCGTTGCCCATGATCCCTTCCGCGCCGCCGAGCAGGCCGGCCGCCGCCGGGCACGCATCGCCGAGCTGGAGGCCATGGCCGAGAAGATGGTCGGCAAGCTTGATGCCCAGGATGCGGGAAAGACCGCAAAGGGGCGCCGTGCTTCCGACCGCGGGGCCTACAGCCGCTTCACCCGAGCCGTCGCAGAGGCAGAACTCACGCGCTTCCTCAAGGCCGATCTCGACGCAGATCGCTTCAGCTGGCACGTCGATGAAGACGCCATTGCTGAGGCGGAACTCTTCGACGGCAAGCTCGCGCTGATCACCAACGCCCCGGACCTGCCCCCTGCCGAGGCCGTCGCCCGCTACAAGGGCCTTGCCGACATCGAGCGGGGCTTCCGCGTGCTCAAATCTGACATCGAGATCGCGCCAGTCCACCATCGGCTGCCCGAGCGCATCCGCGCGCACGCGCTGATCTGCTTCCTGGCCCTCGTTCTCTACCGCGTCATGCGCATGCGCCTGAAAGCCAGGGGGCACAGCGCAAGCCCCAGAACCGCGCTCGACATGCTCGCGCGCATACAGCGCCACAGCACGAAAATCGGCGAACGCTCAATTGATGGCCTCTCAACGACAACCCCGGAACAATTGGAGCTGTTCAACACCCTGAACCTGCCAAAACCTGCCTAAGAGCCGTCCCGTAGTCACACAAAGGCGAAATCCGCCTCAGAGAAATCAATCGCTTAGCGGTTTTGCTGTCGAACTTCGGCGAGCCGGCTGCCGAACGCCTTTGCCATGGGCAGCCCCGAGGACAGCACGATCTGCGTCACCGACGGGCTGCTCGAGATCCTGGACGGTCGCGAACTTGCCGGCGTCCTCGCGCACGAGATCGGCCACATCGCCCATCGCGACCTCTGGATTATGGGACTCGCAGACGTGATGTCGCGGCTGGTGTCGCTGGCAAGCTGGATGGGACAGTTGCTTGTGCTGGTGAACCTGCCGCTCGTGATGGCGGGCATGGTCCATGTGCCCTGGTCGGTCGTGGTGCTCCTGATCTTCGCGCCCACGCTGATGGCGCTGATCCAGCTCGGGCTGTCGCGCACCCGCGAATACGATGCAGACCGGGTGGCGGCGGACCTGACCGGCGACCCCGAGGGGTTGATCGGCGCGCTCGGCAAGCTCGAGCGCCGCGTCGGCCGGTTCTGGGAGGACATCTTCCTGCCCGGCAGACGCATCCCCGAACCCTCGCTGCTGCGGACGCATCCGCCGGTAGAAAGCCGGATCGCGAGGCTCCGCGCGCTGGCCCCCAGCCGAACGCTTTCCGTCCCGCCGATGGCCGGGCACGCGATGCCCGCACTGACGTCGCCACAGGCTCAACCGCGGTTCAGGTCCTTCGGATTTTATTGGTAAGGCAGCCGGACGGCTGACGGAAACGCACGTAAGTCATTGCTTTGTAAAGTAAATCAGTGGAAAAGGTTGTCTTTCAGACCCATCCCCTCCGCCATATTCCGTTGATTTAATTGATAAATATGCATTTTGGAGCGCGCCCGCCATTGTGCCCGCCACGCGCGAAACGCTTGATATGGTGCGTGGCTGGTAAGCGTCCGGCCTGACCGCCCTGCCGCGTGGTGAAAGAGGCGGATAGTGTCCACCATTGATAGTGGACACTATGGTGATGGCGTGGCGCGTCGGACGAAGCGACTTTGGACGGATGAGGAGAAGCGTTCGATCTGTTTCCAGACGGCGGCGCCGGGCGTTTCCGTGGCTCAGGTGGCGCGGCGCTACGCGGTGAACGCGAACCTGATCTTCAAGTGGCTGCGCGATCCCCGTTATGCGCCGGACCCCACCTCGGTTGCGCGCCCAGCAGAGGAGGCGCGGTGATCATCGACGAACTGGGCTTTGTGCCGCTGTCCAAGACCGGCGCCGAATTGTTGTTCGAGCTGATCTCGCAACGTTACGAGCGCGGCGCGACCTTGATTACCAGCAATCTGCCCTTCGATGAATGGACCGAGACCTTCGGCTCCGAGCGCCTCACCGGCGCACTGCTCGACAGGCTGACCCATCACGTCAGCATCCTCGAGATGAACGGCGAGAGTTATCGTCTCGCCAACAGCACTGCCCGAAAGCAGCAACAAAAGTCCTGAAATCAGATGGTGCTGTTTTGGCCCAAGGGGCCAATGCGCCATGGCACGCGCCAGCTATCTGGTAAGCGCGCGCGCCATGGCGCCGGTCACCGCCGCGTGGCCGGATTTTACTCCGCCGCGTGGCCGGATATTGCACCGCCGTTGACACCTCCTACAAATGGACGCAGAAAGACACCCGGCCAGAAATCTGACCGGGTGCCATATCTCGCCTAGAGGGCTTTGCGGCAAGGCAGCGGGCAAACCTGTAATGAGCGTGCAGATCGGAATCGACCATGTACGTGTCCGAGATCAGCGCTGGGATTAATTGCCGGCGACTTCGGGTCGTAACGCTCTGCGCTGACTAGGCTGCGGAAAGGTCCGCTGCTAAGCTCTCGAATCTGGGCATTGGCGCAGTCGGCTCCAAGGTATCCGTTGCGGCAAGGCGCGCCTGGCAAGCCTCGACACGGCGCAGCGCTGCTTACCGCCTTAAGGCTGCCAAGATTGCTGCCCTGATCTCACCCGGATCGCCACGTTCCATCGTCGCCATGACGAACACCGCCTTGCCGTCCGATGCCTTCGCCCAGGCCTGGCCGATTGCTTCCTTCTCACGGCTATCGCGGCTTTCCTCGGGTGAGCGGTCCTTGCCCTTGTATTCGACCACCAGCAGGCGCCCGTCCTCCATCACGGCAACGAAATCGGCATAGAACTTGTCGGTCGAGGTGGGAAGCGAGAAGGAATTGCGGTGCCGCATCACGTTGCGGGTCCAGTATCTCAGTCCCGGCAGGCTGTCGATGACGAGGGCGCATTGCTCTTCCTCGCCGCCGTCCTTGCCGTCGAAGGCAGGCACCTCGTCCGGTCCCATGAAGTGCTTGGTGAACTTGAACTTCGTGCCGCGATACTTCGGGACATCCGCATACATGTCGTCGAAGAAGCGGAAGCCGTCGTTGAACGATACCTCCACCCGCGCCGCGGGGCCGAACAGGTTCAGTTGATAGACCTTGTCCCGCTCCGTCTGCCGGAAGCCCTGGATCTTGGCCGCCAGCTTCCGCGCCAAGATGAACTTGCACCGCATGAGCTGCGCCAGCGGCAGGCCTCGGTCGCGGGTCAGATAGGTGATGACATCGCCCAGCCAGGCCAGCAGTTCGGCCTGTGAAATCCACGGATCACGCACTTTCCGGTCCAGCCATTGCACCAGACTGCTCGGCGTCCAGCCGTCCACTTCCACGTCCAGCGTCAACTGTTCGGATGTGTCACCGGCCGAAATCAGCAGCCGGTTGCCGTCAAGGTCAATCTCGAAGGTGTTCGTCGTCTCGATGATGTCGAACTCGTCCTTCTCAAGCCGGGCCGGGTGATCGGCCAGGGACCAGTCATGGTATTCCATGAAGATGTCGGTGTCGCCAAAGACCAGATCACCCTGCACATGCGCCATCAGCCGGGGGATGACGAAGGTCTCTCCGCGATGGGCCGGGGCGACCTCATGGTTGTGTTTGGCTTCGAACTCGGCGATGCGTTCGCGGAAAACACCGTGGAACCGCTCAGGGGCACTGGCGAACAGCGCTTCCTTCTCGCGCGGCTTCAGGAAGCCGGTCAGACGTAGGGTGGCCTTACCGGATTCGTCCGGGGTGATGGTGATCTTGCCGGGGGCGACGCGCTCGATTCCCTTGGCTTCTTCCGGCGTCGCCTCGATCTTGACCTCCAGCACGGGGCGCGGGCGGGATTGATGGCCGAACAGCCCGTCATCCAGCCCCGGCTGTTCCGCCTCGATATTCGCTTCGGCCTCGCTTTCCTCAAACCCCATTTCGACCAGCTTGTCGCGCAGGGTATTCGCTGCCTCGGCAAAGCGTTTCGACACCAGTCGCGCATAGGACTTGTTCAACTTCGGCTCCTTGCGCCGCGTGGCATAGGGCATCCGCAGCACCCGGCCCAGCAACTGCTCGGCATCAGTCGAGCTGCGGATATTCGCCACCGAACAGAAGACATAGGCGAAAGAGCAATCCCAGCCTTCTTTCAGCGCCTCGATGGTGATGACATATTCGATGGGGCAGGACGGATCGAAAAGGTTGATCCCGTCCAGTTCCCGCTGCGCGCCCGTCGCCACGGCGATCTTGCGCGCGTCGATCCCCTCATGTTCGATCAGATGTTGCTTTAGTACCTCGACCGTGACCTCCTCGTTCTTCCTCTGCGCCTGGAACAGCACGATGGGGCGGATGTATCCGTCGCGGTCCCTGTCGGCATATTCCTGCAAATCGGCGCGCTTCAGGATGGCCGAGTTGACCGCCCCCTGCCAGGTCTCTGCCTCGTCCAGCACGACCGGCATCTTGATCATTTCCTCGTCCTTCAGCTCCTGCGCGGAAACCGAATAGAGGATGTTGTTGAACCCCTTGGGCGTGGCGGTAAACTCGATCAGCGCGGTGGGGTTGATCCGCTCATAAACCTCTTTCGACAGGTCCGATCCGGCCTTGTGCGCCTCGTCCATGATGACCAGCGGGCGGTGCAGGTGCATCAGATTGGCAAAGCTAAAGCGGATATCGCCCTTCATCGGGCCATCGTCATTGCGCTCCAGCCCTGGCGCATTGGGTGAGACGCTGGTGAAGTGCGGCTCAAGCATCTCGTGATGGGCATAAACTTTGCGGCCGTCGGTATTCGTTACCCGCAGGGTCTGGATCGTGCCCACCACGACACAGAGGTTCGCGCGCAGGTCATGCGGCGTAATCTGCGTGAAATCGCCGATGTCGAAGACCCGCACCCGGCCCTCGAACGCCTCGTCCAGCACCTGCCGATAGGGGTGGCGGGGGTTTTTCAGCGCCTCGGCGGTCTGGACCCGGATCGTGTTCGTCGGCACCAGCCACAGGACCAGCGGAAAATCCTTCTCGACCCAGGCATCCTTGGCAACGGGGATCGCATGCGCTGCCAGAATTGTTTTTCCGCCGCCGGTGGGCAGGCGCAGGCAGACATAGGGCACGTCCGGCAGCGCCTTGATCGGCCTGTAGCCCGCCGCATAGCCGCGCAACCGGGCGGCAAGCGCCGGTTCGGCAGTGATCGCCTCGTAGGCCGCCTTCGGCCCGGTGATCCGCGCCTCCTCAAGGAACCTGCGCAGGGTGGCGAGGGACGCCTTCTGATAATCCTTCAGCTTCATTTGCGCGCCTTCACGTCATAGGGAGTCTGGCGGAAGGTGATGCCCTCGGCCTTCAGAGTAGCTTCCGACAGGGCAGTGCGTTCGCCGTACACGGTCATCGGGCCTTCGAACCCGCCCGAGGTTGCCCGGATGGTCGCCAGCGTCTTGCGGGTCAGGACGTTGCCGCCCGAGATCGACTTGTCGCCAAGGATGCCGTTGTAAAGCAGCGCCAACCCGCGCCCGCTATGCTGCCCAAGGAAGGGCGAGGGTTCCTGCGGCGCGCACCACGGGCTGCCGGTTTCGGCGAACCAGATATGTGCGGCCAGCACCGGGAAACGGATTTCCGGCTGGATTTGGCCATCCTCGGCAAAGACCGGTGGGCCGAGGCGGTAAAAGCGGAAACCCCCGCCGCCCTGCCAGTTCTGCGCCTTGGAGATGCCGCCCTGTTCGCCCTCGACCACCTTCTTCATCCGGGGGACGCAATGGCTGACGGCATGGTCGCCCATCTCGATGCCGATATATTTTCGCCCCATCTTCTGCGCCACGGCGGCCGTGGTGCCGGAGCCGAGGAAGCTGTCCAGAACGAGATCGCCGGGGTTGCTTCCTATCTGGATAACTCGCTCAATCAATCGTTCGGGTTTAGGAGTCGAGAAGACATTTTCCTCCACCGCGGTTCGAACTTCCCGCTTTGCCTCTTGGTTGTCTCCAACGGCGTCCCTTAACCAAACAGTAACAGGGACGATGCCCGAGTTCACCTCACTCAGGAATCGCTTGCGACGAGGGCCTGCGGTTCCGTTCACGCCGAACCAGATGCGATTATCGGCCAATAACTCAGCATAGCGTTCCTTGCTAACGCTCCAGCATCGTCCCTTGGGTGGATTCATTACTTTCCCGGTGGGTGTCGTAATTGAATAGTCTGTAGCCTCAGAATATGTCCTGACGGATAAATTGTCAGACATCCACGGTCCGCGCGGATCATTATCCGGGTTTTTGTAGCCAGACATCGTGGCGACCGAACGAGGCAAGCGACCAGGCGACCAGCGAAGTTTGCTCTTTGCAAAGACGTGTATGTGATCGTGACTATCAGAAAGCCATCGTGCGTCATTCTGCGGAGCGTATTTTTTCTGCCAAACAACATTGGCGACGAAATTTTCTCGCCCAAACACCTCATCCATGATGACCTTGAGATAATGTCCTTCCCGGTCATCAATGCTGACCCAGATCGAGCCATCCTCGGCCAGCAACTCGCGCAGCAATTCCAGCCGGGGCCACATCATCGCCAGCCATTGCGAATGTTCCAGATTGTCGTCGTAATGCTCGAAGGCTGATCCGGTGTTATAGGGCGGGTCAATATAGATGCACTTCACTTGTCCCGCGTAATAGGGCAGCAGCGCTTTCAGCGCCTCCAGATTGTCACCCTGAATGAGCATGTTGCCTGTATCACGGTCGCCATATCCCAGCTCCGGCACCTCTTCCAGCAGGCGATAGGGCACCCTGTCGGCGGCGCGCACATCATCATCCCGGGTTAACCATCGCAGTGTCGGCATCTGCTCGTCTCTTTCTCATTGGGCGCGGCGGCGCCATGCATCAGTCGATCCGTGCCCGCGCTCTGCGAAGGCGGTGCATTTCCCAGAGGGAGTACAGGCAGAGTGTGCCCCAAATCAGGATGATCCAAAGCGCTCGGCTCGCTTGCACCTGCCCGTGGGAAAAAGGGACGACCACAAGCGCACAGTATATGAGCAGCGCGCCAGCCGTTGCCAGAAGACCAAGGAGGATCGGGCCGCGAAGGGCTGTAGGAAGCCATTCGTCAGGCTGAACGCGGTCCAGCAAGGCGTCGATCTCCTGCGCTTCGATCTGCGCGCGCGGGGGCAGCCGGTGTGCGGAAAATGAATGAATTGTCATGCCGCCATATCCAGAAGATTGTCGAGCCCGAGCGCCTCAAGGCTTGGCTTTTCACCTGTCTGGCGTAGGGCCGAGATGCGTTCTGAATAGAGCCGGCAGACGATCATCCAGCGTTTCTTGGCGCTGAGCCGCAGGTCTCGCTCAACGACGCGGCGCTCGACGGCCTCGAAGATCAACCCCAATTCTTGCATGATCTCTCCCTCACGGTTCTGGATACCCGCTTCACCATCCAGAACCCATAACGGGTCCGCGCGATAAAGCTCCAGCAGCTTTGCCAAAACGGCGGCAGGCAAGTCGCGCTCCTCGCGGGCATAGTTGTGCAACGTCGTTCGGCTGATCCCAAGCGATGCCGCAAAGTCTGCCTGCGATGTACCGCTGGATTGCCTGATTTGCTCAAGCCGCGCGCCGATGCCCGACTCGCGCGTCATCCTACACGCAACGCAAGTTGACGCGAATTTTGAACTGATGTAAACATATGTGAACGCTCTGCTTGATTCGAACTTTCTTCGAGCGGAACCGTAGCATTTCGCGAACAGGAGTCACAGTGAGATGGTGATGAGCAGGAATCGCCTGGAAAAGCCAAAGGAACTGGCCGAGCGGCTGGGCTGGCCGATTGCGCGTGTCAGGAAGCTGATCCGCCAAAAAGCCTTGCGTCACATGAAGATAGGCGGGCTCTACTTCGTGCCTGCTGGGGCTGTCGAGGAATACCTTGCTGCCCAGACCGTCGAGCCTGCGGCACAGCTGGATCACGGCGATGACTAGCCACTCGACGCATCCCACGGATGCCCGGATATCAAGAGCCGCTTCAGTCAAGTTGAGCACGCCCATGGCCAAGAAGATGATCAGGATCGTGCAGGAAATGGGCTTGCCAGTCACCGCCTGTGAAGTTCTGGCAAACGGCACTTTCAGGCTTGAGACCACCCTGGAAAAACAACGTGACGCGGATGCAGCATTGGATGCATGGATAAGGTCTCAGCGTGGTTAAGGCCAAGATCAAAGGCATCAATACGGTGCGCAAGCGCCTCGCTGATGGTTCTATTGCGATCTACTATTATCACCGGGCCAGTGGCATGCGCCTTCCAGGCTTGCCTGGTGACCCGAAATTCCTTGCTGCGTTTGCGGAGGCTGAAAGATTACGACCCCATGACGTGGAAAATGTGAACGCCATCATTCGCGAGTACCTCCAAAGTTATGCGTTCGAGCGTAAGGCCGCGAGCACGAAGAGAGAGTATAAAAGGATGTTGCTGGCGCTGGGAGAGAAATTCGGAACGCTACCCCTTCGGGCGCTCGCGAGCCCGCGAGTATCCGGCGTGTTCTTGGACTATCAGGAAGAAATAGCCCGCACGCGACCACGCGAGGCGGACAATCGACTTTCTGTTTTGTCCACCGTCTTCAGCCGGGCTAAGCGTAAGGGAAAGATCAGAAGCAATCCATTACACGATTTCGAGCGCCTTTATTCCGGCGACAGATCAGAGAAGATCTGGACAGCTGACGACATCACCACCTTTATGGCCGATGCTCCTGTGGAGTTGCAGGTCGCATTGATTCTAGCGTTGCATACCGGGCAACGCTACGGTGACCTCATCCGGCTGGAATGGTCGCAGTATTCTGGCACGACCATCCTATTGCGCCAGCGGAAAACCAAGGCCTTGGTCCCGATCCATGTCTCGCAGAACTTGCGGCGGACGCTGGATGGAATGCCACGGCTAGGCAGGAACATCCTGACCCGCGCGGATGGGCGCCCGTGGTTTACTGATGCCAACGATAAGGCCTTGAGCAAGGCATGGTCCGCCCACATGATCGTCTGCGGGCTGCGTCCCCAGAACTATGCAGCGTTGACGCAGCAGGAAAAGTCTCAGTTCCTGCGTTTCAATGACCTGCGAGGCACAGCGGTCACCTTGCTGGCCGAGGCCGGCTGCGAGGTGCCCCAGATCGCGTCGATCACCGGGCACACGCTGCAATCGGCGACTCGCATTCTTGAGAAATACTTGGCGATGACGCCCGCGCTTTCGAGGGCCGCGATTCAGGCATTCGAGAGCAGCCCGGCCACCGCCTTTGCAAACCAGTTGCAAACCGGCCCCCAGAAGAAGGAGCAGAGCGATGAAGAAACACAATGATGTCTGGATGTTATATGGCGGACCCGGAGCGATTCGAACGCCCGACCCCCAGATTCGTAGTCTGGTGCTCTATCCAGCTGAGCTACGGGTCCGCTGTGAGCCGGTGATTTAGAGTGAGCGTCGGGGGGGCGCAAGGCCAAAACGACCCGTGTCGAAAACTTTTTTGGAAAACGCGCGGGTGCGGCCTAGCCCACCGTCGCCTCGGCCTGCGAGGCCAGGCCCGCCAGCTCGCGCGGCAGGTGCAGGATGAACTGCGTGCCCTCTTCGTCGCTGCGCAAAAGCTCCAGCCGGCCGCCGTGGTTGCGCACCAGGTCGGCGGCGATGGCAAGGCCAAGCCCGGTGCCGCCCTTGCGCGACCCGCCCGAGAACGGCTGGAACAGGAAATCGCGCGCCTTCTTCGGCAGGCCGGGGCCGGTGTCGCCGATGCGGATCCACCATTCCTGCTCGTCCTCGCCGGCGCCGATCTCGATGGTGCCGGGCCGGCGCGTGGCCTCGATCGCCTGGCGCGCATTGCGCACCAGGTTCGACAGTACCCGGAACAGCTGGTCGCGGTCGGCGCGAATCGTCAGGCTCGATGGCACGTCGGTCAGGAATTCGATCGGCTCGGCGCCCTCGGGATGGTCCGAGGCCAGCGCCTCGCCCTCGGTCACTTCGCCCACCAGCGCCGAAAGGTTGAAGCGCGACAGCGAGGGCGCCGGCTCCTCGGCCTTGCCGAAGGCCAGCGTCGTCTCGCACAGGTTCACCGCCCGGCTGATCGAGTTCACCAGCTTGGGCGCGGCGCGGCGCACGGCCGGGTCGGCGCTGGTTTCCAACCGATCGGCGAATATCTGCGCCGTGGTCAGGATGTTGCGCAGGTCGTGGCTGATGCGCGCCACCGCCTGGCCCAGCTGCGCCAGCCGGTCCTTCTGCTTCAGCGCCGAGGTGACGGTGCGCTGCATGGCGGCAAGCGCGGTCTCGGCCTCGTTCAACTCGGTCAGGCGCGCGTCGGGGGTGATGATCGAGCGCGCGTCCTCGGGGGCGCTGGCATAGGCGGTCATGTGGCTGATGACGCGCCGGATCGGCACCAGCAGCAGCCGCTGCGCCGCCAGGTTCAGAAGCAGCGCGGTCAGGACCGAGAAGGCGGCCGAGATCAGCAGGAGCCGCAGCCCGTAGTCGATCATCTCGTTGCGCAGCCGCTGGGTGTCGGTGGTGATCTCGATCAGCTGCCCGGCCTGGTTCACCGGCGCGCCGATGACCCGGATCACCCGGTTCTGCGGATCGGCCAGCTGCGCCAGCCCGTCGCGGATCGAGGTCCAGAACGGCTGTTCGCGCAGGTCGTAGGTCGCCGCGATCGGCCCCGGAATCGGCGAGGACAGCACCAGCTGGCGCACGTCGTTGCGCCGCAGCACGACGTTGAAGACGCCGGCGTTCTCCAGCAGTTCCGATTCGAGGTCCGCGGCCAGCGATTCGTCGGTCGCCAGCAGCGCAAGGCTGGCGATCTGCGCGCGCTCCAGCCGCGATTCCAGGAAATCCAGCCGATAGTTCGCGATCGAGGGCAACAGGATCAGCAATTCGGCCAGAAGCACGAAAATGCCGGTGATCACCGCGAATCGGCCCGATAAGCTATTCAGGGACATGGTCGGTTCTGCTATTCCCCTCGTCGCGGCGCCGTTGCATCACATAGTGGCTGACATTGTGCAGTTCAAACCTGCGTGACATGGTCCCGGTTCCCCCGAACCTGCCGCAGCCGCGAAATCCTTTCAATGTGGTTGACTTGGGCTGCGGGGGCGACTATCCAGCGGGCCTCGAATGACCGGCGCGTCCTGCGTGGGCCGATGGCCCATACCCTGACCCGCCCCGACCCGGAGTTGAAAGATGTCGAAACGCACCTACCAGCCGTCGAACCTGGTTCGCGCCCGCCGCCACGGCTTTCGCGCGCGCATGGCGACCAAGGGCGGCCGCCGCGTGATCAACGCCCGCCGCGCCAAGGGCCGCAAGACCCTCAGCGCGTAAGCCCGCGCGCCGCAGGGCGTGGGCTTGCCGTGATGGACAGCACCCCCAAAGCCGCCGCCGCTGACCGGACCCGCGCAGATGCGATGCCGGACAGGGCGGCTTCTGCTGTTTCGGGGCCGCGGCTGGAAACCCTGCGCAAGCGGGCGGATTTCCTGCGCGCCGCCTCTGCCCGGCGGCAGGGCACGGCCGGCTTTCTGCTCCAGGCCCGCCGCCGCCCCGAGGGCGAGGCGGGGCAGGCGATCCGGGTCGGCTTCACCTGTTCGAAAAAGCTGGGCAATGCCGTGATGCGCAACCGCGCCAAGCGCCGGCTGCGGGCGCTGGCGCGCGAGGTCATGCCGGGCGCGGCGCGGCCGGGCTGGGACTACGTGCTGGTCGGTCGCCCCGGCGCCACGGTCGAGCGCGGCTTTGCCGAGCTGCGCGCCGATCTGGCGGCGGCGCTTTCTCGGGTGCATTGCGCGCGGGGGGATGGCACGTGACCCCGCTGGCGCATCTACTGGCGCTGCCGGTGCGGGCCTATCGGCTGGTGGCCAGCCCATGGGTCGGGCATGGCTGCCGCTTCCAGCCGACCTGCTCGGCCTATGCGCTCGAGGCGCTCGAACGGCATGGCGCGGCCAAGGGCGGCTGGCTGGCGGCCCGGCGGGTCTGCCGCTGCCATCCCTGGGGCGGGCATGGCTTCGACCCGGTGCCGGGCAGCGAGACGACGCCGCAGGACTGAGGCGGCGCTTTCATCAGGGCGCAAGGGCGCGACAAGGATCGACAGATGCGGGACGAGACCGGCGAAACCCAGGACCATGAGGCGGAGGAGATCCATCCGCTGTTTCGCGGCGCGCCCGGCTCGACCGAGTTCCGCAAGCTGCGCAAGCGCCTGGTGCGCGAGACCCGCGCCGCGATCGAGACCTATGACATGATCCGCCCCGGCGACCGCTGGCTGGTCTGCCTGTCGGGCGGCAAGGACAGCTATACGCTGCTGGCCGTGCTGCACGAGCTGAAATGGCGCGGCCTGCTGCCGGTCGAACTGCTGGCCTGCAACCTCGACCAGGGCCAGCCGGGCTTTCCGGCGACGGTGCTGCCGCAGTTCCTGACCGAGCGCGGCGTGCCGCATCGCATCGAATACCAGGACACCTATTCCATCGTGAAGGAAAAGGTGCCCGAGGGCCGGACCTATTGCAGCCTGTGTTCGCGGTTGCGGCGCGGCAATCTCTATCGCATCGCCCGCGAAGAGGGCTGCCAGGCCGTGGTGCTGGGCCATCACCGCGACGACATCCTGGAAACCTTCTTCATGAACCTGTTCCATGGCGGCAGGCTGGCCTCGATGCCGCCGAAGCTGCTGAACGAGGAAGGCGACCTGAACGTGTTGCGCCCGCTGGCCTTCGTGGCCGAGGCCGATTGCGACCGCTTCGCCCGAGCGATGAACTATCCGGTGATTCCCTGCGACCTTTGCGGCAGCCAGGAGGGCTTGCAGCGCATGCAGGTCAAGAAGCTGCTGGACGAATGGGAAACGCGGGCGCCTGGCCGACGCCAGGTCATGTTCCGCGCGCTGATGAACGTGCGCCCCTCGCATCTGCCGGACCCCAAGCTGTTCGATTTCACGTCGCTGATACCAGATATGTCGGATTTTAGCGAAAAAGACGTGCCGATCCTGCGCGAACATTAACGGAACGAAAAGCTTCGTCGGCCTAGGTTGCGATCCGTGCAACAAGATTCGGATCAGGCAATGGCTTACGGAATCGCTGGGGCTGCCTCGGGGCTGGCAAGGCTGGTCAGGGGGCGGGGTGCGGCGCAGGGCAGAACCCGGCTCGCGCTGGTGCTGCGGGTCGAGAATGTCGAGATGCTGCGCGCCAGCATCGGCCCCGCCCTGCTGGAGCAGATGCTGGACAGGCTCTTGCTGCGGCTGGTGGCGGAGCTGCGGCTTTTGCCGCAGGGCCGCAGCCAGGGCTGTGGCGAGATCCTGGGGCTATTCGCCATCGGCCGCCAGCAGGCGGTGCCGGGCCTGCTGGCGCGGCTGCAGGCCATCTGCGCGGAGGGGATCGTGCTGCCGGACCTGCGCATCTGTCCGGTGATGAACGCCGCCATCGTCAGCGACGAGACCGGCCGGCAGGAGGCCGCGGCGCTTTACGCCCATGGCCGCATGGCCTTGCAGGGGCTGAGCCCGTTTTCGGCCGCGGGCCAGATCCGCTTCGTCGAGACGGGGGCGCAGGTCGAGCCGGGCGGGCTGGCGATCTCGGCGCTCGACCGGGTGGGGGTGCTGTTCCAGCCCCAGCTTTGCTGCGACACCGGGCAGGTCCGGGCGCTGCGGGCCTTGCCGCGGATGAGGATGGACGATGGCGAGGGCTGCGATCTGGCCGAGGTGGCGCCTCGGCTCGACGACGCGGTGCTGGGGCAGGTCGTGGCCGAGCTGCTGCGCCAGGCTTTCGCCGGCCTGCGCGGCTGGGATCGCCTGGGCAGGCCGGTGCCGCTGCTGTCCCTGCCGCTGTCCGACCGCATGCTGGGCGATGTCGCCATCGCCGACACGATCCTGTGGGAACTGGACCGCAACGACCTGGCCCCGCAGCGGCTGGAAATCGAGGTGAGCGAGCCGATCGGCCGCGGCGGCGGCCGCATGCCGGTGACCGCCAGCCTGCAGCGCCTGACCGCCGCGGGCTGTTCGCTGGCCCTGGGCGGGTTCGGCACCGGCAGCGCCGGCTTGGACGATCTGCGCCGCTTCGGCATCGGCCGGGTGCGGATCGGGCGCGAGTTCATCGCCGGCTGCGACCTGCGTGCCGACCAGCAACGCATGATCCTGGCCATCCTGGCCCTGGCGGAACACCTGGGCCTGGCGACCGTCGCCGACGGGGTGGCCACGCAGGAAGAGAACGCCTTCCTGGCCCAGATCGGCTTCAACGCGGTGCAGGGACCGGCGGTGGCGCTGCCGCTGGACGCCTCGGCGGTGGACGATTTCCTGCTGGACCGCGACCATGCGCTGCCCGCGCCCTTCGAGCTGCGCCGCAAGGCATGAAGGCCGGGGGCGGTCGCGCTGCCGGGGGCAGGCTTGGCCCCGCGGGCGGCATGCGCCGAACGCCATCTGACCGCCCCGCCTCGTGCGGGACTGGCAAGCTTCGCCCGCGCGGGGCATGCGCCTCGCTGGCCGGGAGCCGAAGGGCGGCTTCACGCCGGCAAGCTTCGCCCTTACGCACGCCATGCGCCTGGGCGACAGGACGCGCCTTGGCGGCGGCCCGGCAAGCCAGGGGCCGGACGGACAGACCGGACGGGCCGAGTCGAATAGGGGGTCGGGACAGGCGGGGCGTCGCGTCGGGATGGAAACCGACCCGGTTTTCGGGCAAATTCCCTTGACCTTTGCCGGTCGCTTCTGTTGAAGCGGCCCGAACCCTCAGACTGGGTGACGACGAAGGGCTGGTCCGGCATGCAAGACAACAACCGCAACCTCATCCTGGCGATGGTGCTTTCCGCCCTCGTCATGCTCGTCTGGTCGATCTTCTTCGCCCCCGAGCCGGTGCCGCCCGCGCAGGATACGGTGCCGGCCAGCACCCAAGGCGCAGCCCAGCCCGAGACCGGAGCCCCCGCGACGCCCGGCGCGGTGCCGCAGGGCGCGGCGCCGGAACTGGAAGCCGCGGCAACGAGCAGCGACCCTTCCGCCAATGCCGGGCGGGTCAGGATCGAATCCCCTTCGCTCGCGGGCACGATCTCGCTGGCGGGCGGCCGCGTCGACGACCTGGAACTGACCGGATATCACGAGACGCTGGATCCCCGCTCGCCCTTTGTCCGCCTGCTGTCGCCCACCGCGCAGACCACCGTGCGGGCCGAAGGCAGCCCGGTCGCGCCGGGCGGCAATGCCGAGGTCGCGGTGCAGAAACCCTATTACGCGGTCTATGGCTGGATGCCGGCCGCCGGCACCGATCCCGCCCTGGTCCCCGGCCCGGCCACGGTGTGGGAGGTCGAATCCGGCTCGACCCTGGCCCCCGGCCAGCCGGTCACGCTGCGTTGGGACAATGGCGCCGGCCAGATCTTCCGCCGCACCTATGAATTGGACGACAAGTTCCTGTTCACCGTGACCCAGACGCTGGAAAATACTGCGGCCGCCCCCTTCTCGGCGGCGCCCTATGGCATCCTCGCGCGCCACGGCAAGCCCGACACCCAGAACTTCTTCGTCCTGCACGAGGGCGCGGTCGGGATGACCGACGGCAAGCTGCTGGAAGAAAAATACAAGGACATGGCCAAGCTCGACCCGCTGCCGGGCGAGGGGCCGGCGCAGCTGATCGAGGTGCAGGAAAACGGCTGGATCGGCTTTACCGACAAGTACTGGATGACCACGCTGGCGCCTGCGCCCGGCCAGTCCTTTACCGCGGTGGTGAAATACGCCCCCGGCGCCGACATCTACCAGACCGAGGCGCGGATGCCGGTGCAGACCGTCGCCCCCGGCGCGACCGCCACCAGCGCGAGCTATCTGTTCGCCGGCGCCAAGGTCTGGGAGGTCATCAACGGCTACCAGGAAGCCCCCGGCATCGACCGTTTCGTCGATTCGATCGACTGGGGCTGGTTCTATTTCCTGACCAAGCCGATCTTCCGCCTGCTGCACTGGCTGCACGGCATGATCGGCAACATGGGCTGGGCGATCATCGCGCTGACCTTCGTGCTGAAGCTGCTGGTCTTTCCGCTGGCGCGCAAGTCCTACATCTCGATGGCCAAGATGAAGGAACTCCAGCCCGAGATGGAGGCCGTCAAGCAGCGCACCGGCGACGACCGCATGAAGTTCCAGAAAGAGGTGATGGAGCTTTACAAGCGCGAAAAGGTGAACCCCGCCGCGGGCTGCCTGCCGGTGCTGCTGCAGATCCCGATCTTCTTTGCGCTCTACAAGGTGATCTTCGTCACCATCGAGCTGCGCCACGCGCCCTGGATCGGCTGGATCCGCGACCTTGCCGCGCCCGACCCGTCCAGCCTGTGGAACCTGTTCGGCCTGTTGCCCTGGGCGGCGCCGGGCCAGGGCAGCTTCCTGCACAGCTTCACCCTGCCGGTGCTGGCGATTTTGCTGGGCATCTCGATGTGGATGCAGCAGAAGCTGAACCCGGCCCCGACCGATCCGGCGCAGAAGATGATCTTCGCCTGGATGCCCTGGGTGTTCATGTTCATGCTGGGCGGCTTTGCCTCGGGGCTGGTGCTGTACTGGATCACCAACAACACCATCACCATCATCCAGCAATACACCATCATGTCGATGCACGGCCACCGGCCCGACTTCTTCGGCAATATCCGCTCCAGCCTGCCGTCGCGGGCCAAGGCTGGGGACAAGGGCGGGGACAAGGGCGGCAAATGACCGCCCGCGTCGCCCGGATACGCCGGCACCCGATCAAGGCGATCGGCGGCGAGGATCTGCCCCGCACCCGGCTGGATGCGGCGCGGCGCCTGCCGGGCGACCGGCTCTGGGCGCTGCTGACCGAAGGGGGCGAGCGTCACGCCGGCGCGGTGCCGCAGCGTTGGCTGCCGAAATCCTGCTTCCTGCGCGGCGCGGCCTCGGCCGGGCTGCAGGCCGTTTGCGGCGGCTGGGGCGAGGGGGCGGAAGGCGGCCGCATCCGCCTGACCCATCCCGACCTGCCCGACCTGGACTTCGACCCCGAGGCCGAGGGGCCGCGGCTGGTCGAATGGGTGCGCCCGCTCTGGCCCCAGGACAAGCCGGCGCCGACGCGGCTGGTGCGCGGCCCGACCGGCTGGACCGACGTGAGCCAGCCCTGGATCTCGATCCTGTCGCTGTCGAGCCTTGCCGATCTGGAAGGGCGGCTGGGCCAGCCCCTTGGCATCGAGCGCTGGCGCGGGAACCTGTGGCTCGAGGGCTGGGCGCCCTATGCCGAGCGCGAGCTGATCGGCCATGTGCTGACCCTGGGCGGGGTCGAGCTGCGCGTGACCGAGACCATCGGCCGCTGCCCGGCGACCAGTGCCGACCCGACGACCGGCCGCATCGACATCGACATGCCCGAGGCGCTGGAGGCCCAGTTCGGCCATCGCGACTTCGGCATCTATGCCGAGGTGGTGACCGGCGGCGACATTGCCCTGGGTGACGAGGTGCGCGCATGAAGGTTGCCTTTCCCATCGCCCCCGAGCCCGATGCAGAAACCGCCGAGGCAGCGCGCAAGCTGTTCGCCGGCCCGGTCGATTTCCTGAAGGGCGTCGTCGCCATGGACGGGCTGCCGCCCGCCGACCGGCCCGAAGTCTGCTTTGCCGGCCGCTCGAATGTCGGAAAGTCCAGCCTGATCAACGCGCTGACCGGCCGCAACGGCTTGGCCCGCGCCTCGAACACGCCGGGCCGCACGCAAGAGATCAACTATTTCACCCTGGGCGAGCAGGCCTATCTGGTGGACCTGCCGGGCTATGGCTTTGCCAAGGCCCCGGTCGCGGTGGTGGCGAAATGGCAGGCGCTGCTGAAGAACTACCTGGCCGGCCGGCCGACCCTGCGCCGCGCCTTCGCGCTGATCGATTCGCGCCACGGCGTGAAGGACGTGGACCACGAGATCATGAAGCTGCTCGACCGCTCGGCCGTGCCTTTCCAGGTGGTGCTGACCAAGGCCGACAAGATCGGTGCGCAGGCCATGGAGGCGACGGTCGCGCAGGTGCAGGAGGCGCTGCAAAAGCACCCCGCCGCCTATCCCGAGCTTGTGATCACAAGCTCGGACAAGGGGCAGGGCATCGCCACCTTGCGCGCCATCATAGCCGCTCTGGACTGATCGGCGCCCGCGTCCTAGGGTCGGGTGCGACGAACAGGGGCCCCTGATGAGAAAGCAGAACATGAACCGTGACTGGATCGCCACCGCCCGCACTCTTTCGGAAGCGCTGCCCTATATGCAGCGGTATTCGGGCGCGGTGGTGGTGGTGAAGTTCGGCGGCAATGCCATGGGCGACGACGAGGCGATGGCCGAGTTCGCCCGCGACATCGTGCTGATGCGGCAGGTGGGCATCCATCCGGTCGTCTGCCACGGCGGCGGGCCGATGATCAACGACCTGCTGGGCCGGCTGGGCATCGAAAGCCGCTTCGTGCGCGGCAAGCGCGTCACCACCCGCGAAACCGTCGAGGTGGTCGAGATGGTGCTGTCGGGCCTGGTCAACAAGCGCATCGTGCAGGCGATCAACGATGCCGGCGGCCGCGCGGTGGGGATCTCCGGCAAGGACGACGACCTGATGGTCTGCGAGCCGGACGACCCGGAGTTGGGCTTCGTCGGCCGCCCGGTCGAGATGAACGTGCAGATCATCCGCGACCTCTACAACGCCGGGCTGATCCCGGTCATCGCCCCGGTGGCGACGGGGATGGAGGATAACGAGACCTTCAACGTCAACGGCGACACCGCCGCGGGCGCGATCGCCGGCGCGCTCAAGGCCGACCGGCTGTTGCTGCTGACCGATGTCTCGGGGGTCAAGGACGCCTCGGGCGAGGTGGTGACGGCCATGCATCCCGATCAGGTGCGGGCGATGATCGCCGAGGGCACCATCGCCGGCGGCATGATCCCCAAGACCGAAACGGCGCTGAAGGCGCTGGAGGAAGGGGTGCGGGCCGTGGTGATTCTGGATGGGCGGGTGCCCAACGCCTGCCTGCTGGAGCTGTTCACCGAACATGGCGCCGGCTCGCTGATCCGCTCGACCGAGCCGCGGGTCAAGCCGCGCGGCTTGCGCCAGGGCGACAGCGGCCTGTGAGCGGCGCGACGTTGCGCCCCAAAGAGAAGGCTTGCCCGCCCCGCGGAAGCTATGGCAGGCTCGGCGACGTCGCGTAATCTTAACCGCATGGCCGAAAAGGCAATTCGATGACTCCACTCGGGCACTGCCGTCTGATCCTGACCCGCCATGCGAAATCGTCCTGGGACGATCCGGCGCAGCCCGACCATGATCGGCCGCTGAATGCGCGCGGCCGCCGCTCGGCCCGCGAGCTGGGCGACTGGCTGGCCAGCCGCGGCTACGAGCCCGAGGAAGTGCTGTGCTCGACCGCCGAGCGCACGCGCGAGACCTGGGCCGGCATCGCCATGGCCCCGCTGGAGGTGCGGCCGCATATCCGCTACGAGCCCGGCCTTTACCACGCCGCGCCCGAGAAGATGCTGGAGATCCTGCGCAGCGCCTCGGCGCCGACGGTGATGATGATCGGCCACAATCCCGGCATCGCAGAATTTGCCGGCATGCTGCCGGCGCGCGCGCCGCTGGACCCGGATTTCCGCCGCTATCCGACGGCGGCGACGCTGGTCGTCGATTTCCAGATCGACGACTGGTCGGAACTGGCCCCGGCGCAGGGCAGCGTGCTGGACTTCGTGCGCATGGACGGCCGCGGCTAGCGCGGCCCCCGCATCTGCGTCACCACGCGGGCGGCGAACAGCCGCTCGACATCCTCGCCCCGGCACAGCTCGGTCGCCGGCGTCTGCACCGCGGCCGAGGCGGCGGCCGCCGCCAGCCCCAGCGCCTCGCCGACCGGCCAGCCGCGAGCATGGCCCAGGGTGAAGCCGGCAAGGAAGCTGTCGCCGGCGCCGACCTTGCTGACCACCTGCACCCGCGCGGCCTCGGCATGCCAGATGCCCTGGTCGGTGGCGATGATATTGCCGTCGCGGCCGCGCGCCACGATCACCCCATGCGCCGCCCCCGAGGCGACGAGGCTGGCCGCGAAACCCGCGGTGTCGGCGCGATAGGGCAGGGGATGGCCGGCCAGGCCCGCGGCCTCTTCGTCGTCCATGCGCAGGATCTCGACCCGGCGGTCGGTGGCGGCGGCGACCTCGGCCAGCGCCGGCCCCGAGGTGTCCACGACCAGCCGCGCGCCGGTCCCGCGCAGCCGCTCGGCCAGAAGCGCGGCAAAGCCCGCCGGCACGCCCGGCGGGTTCGAGCCGGACAGCACCACCAGCGCGCCGGGCTTGGCGGCGTCGGCGGCGGCCTCCAGCGCGGCCTCGACATCGGCCGCGGACCATTCCGGGCCGGGCATGACAAAGCGATATTGCTGGCGGATGGTGCGGTCGTCCACGGTCAGGGACTGCCGCGTCTCGCCCGGTGCGGGCAGGGTCATCAGCGGGACGCCGGTTTCCGCCAGAAGCTCGGCGATGCGCTGCCCGGTGGCGCCGCCAAGCGCGACCAGCGCCGTGCTGTCGCCGCCCATGGCGCGGATCGCGCGGCTGACGTTGATGCCGCCGCCGCCCGGATCAAAGCGCGGCGCTTCGCAGCGCAGCTTGATGTCGGGCACCACCTGCCGCACGCCCGTGGTCACGTCCAGCGCCGGGTTCAGCGTGATGGTCAGGATCGGCGCCTGCTCCATCATTCCCACCAGCGGTCGATCGCGGCGATGTCGTCGTCGGACCAGCCGAAGTGATGGGCGAATTCATGCACCACGACATGGGCGACCAGCTGGCCCAGCGTCACGTCCCCGCGACTGGCCCATTCGTCCAGGATGGCGCGGCGGAACAGCCAGACCGTGTCGGGAAAATGCTGCGGGTCGCTGGGCGATTTCTCGGTCATCGGCACGCCGTCGTAAAGCCCGGTCAACTCCAGCGGGTCGTCGATCTCCAGCTCGTCCAGGAATTCCTCGCTGGCGAAATCCTCGATGCGCAGCACCACCTGGGCGGCGGGACCGGCGAATGCCGGCGGCAGGCCGGCGATGGCCTCGCGCGCCAGTTCCTCGATCATGGCCGCGTCGGGGGCCTCGGCATTCTTCCAGTCCAGCATCGGCTTACCTCTGTCTTTGGTCCCGATATGGACAAAAACCGCCGTTTGTGAAAGAGCGAAGCCGACAGGAGACCTCCCATGACCACCACCCGTTTCGCCCCTTCGCCCACCGGCCACATCCATGTCGGCAACCTGCGCACGGCGCTGATGAACTATCTGATCGCGCGCAAGGCGGGCGGCACCTTCATCCTGCGCCTGGACGATACCGACCGCGAGCGCAGCAAGCAGGAATATGCCGACGGCATCCAGCGCGACCTGGAATGGCTGGGCCTGACCTGGGATCGGATCGAGCGGCAGTCGGACCGCCTGGACCGCTATGCCGAGGCGGCCGAGGGGCTGCGCGCCGCCGGCCGGCTCTACGAGGTGTTCGAGACCCCGACCGAGCTGGACCTGAAGCGCAAGAAGCAGCTCAACATGGGCAAGCCCCCGGTCTATGACCGCGCCGGGCTGAAGCTTTCGCCCGAGGACAAGGACCGCCTGCGTGCCGAGGGCCGCGCCGGCTATTGGCGCTTCCTGCTGGACCAGGAGCGGATCGAATGGGCCGACGGCATCCTGGGCGAGATCTCGATCGACGCGGCCAGCGTTTCGGACCCGGTGCTGATCCGCGCCGACGGGCAGGTGCTTTACACCTTCGCCAGCTCGGTCGACGACGCCGACATGGGCGTGACCCATATCGTGCGCGGTGCCGACCACGTGACCAATACCGCGACGCAGATCCAGATCATCCGTGCGCTGGGGTCCGAGCCGCCGGCCTTTGCCCACCACAGCCTGCTGACCGGCGCGCAGGGCGAGGAACTGTCCAAGCGCCTGGGCACGCTGTCGATCCGCGACCTGCGCGAAAGCGGCGTGGCGCCCGAGGCGCTGTTGTCGCTGATGGCGCGGCTGGGGTCGTCGCAGCCGGTCGAGCTGCGGATGTCGCTGGACGAACTGGCCGAAGGGTTCGACTTGTCGCAATTCGGCGCCTCGCCCACCAAGTTCGACGCCGAGGATCTGTGGCCGCTGACGCGCGAGGCGAACCAGTCGCGCCCCCTTGCCGAGGTCAGGGACCGCATCGCCGCGCTTGGCGTGCCCGACGAGCTGGCCGAGCGGTTCTGGTGCGTCGCCTCGCAGAACATCACCCGGCTGGACGACCTGGCCGGCTGGTGGCAGATATTCTCGCAGGGGGCCGAGCCGCAGATCGATCCCGAGGACGCCGATTTCATCGCCGAGGCGATGAAGCTGCTGCCGCCGCCGCCCTATACCGACGCGACCTGGGGCGAGTTCACCAATGCGGTCAAGCAGGCGACCGGCCGCAAGGGCAAGGGCCTGTTCATGCCGCTGCGCAAGGCTCTGACCGGCCAGGCACATGGGCCGGACATGTCCGAGGTCATGCCGCTGTTGCAGGTCGTGCGCGCGCGCGACTGAGCCCGCGGCGGACCCCATGCGAAAAGGCCGCCTGCAGGGGCGGCCTTTGCCGTTTCAATGTCGATTCAAGGCCGACCGGACCCTGCTGCGAGAGGGGCCGGTTTCGATCTTTTTGTCTGATATATCCAGATGCGGGAATCGCCAGGGGCGAGTCGGGCCGAACCATGCCCAATAATGACGCAACCAGGACAGAGGGAATCCCGCAATCCCTTGCCGGCGCACAACCGGGCGGGAACAAGGATGCGCACCCGCCCGGTCAGTTTTGAACACATGACCAAAGAACCGTTTACCAAGGTTAACAAACAACCGCTTACGCAACGATGCCTGTATGCACCGCCGGGGCGGGGAAGGGAATATATCCATAAGTTAGGTTGCGTTTGCTGACCTAATAATGGCAGTCCGTTGATATTCCGGCGGCTGCAACTTGTGGCTGCAAGACGGGCCTGCTGGCGGAAGATCGCTCATCCCGGTTGCCCTTGCGTCAATAGATCCGGGCGCATGGGCCAGGGTGGATGAGGCGATAATGCACAATTCAACCAAGGGGTGTGGCGGCGCTTTTCGCTCTCGCGTCGGGGGCGGGTGGGGGCCGGGCGGTTTCTGGCAGGATCCGTGGCGGCGCGCGGCTTGCGACGGCGCGCGAAACCCGGCGGGAGGGCGGCGATTCCCGCCTTCCTCCTTGCTATGCGGGCCGAAATCCCATAGCTAGCGCGCTGAAACAGGCGGAGGCGCGGGACGGCAGGTTCCGGCGCCGGCGAGGCTGTAATGCCTCGGACCCGCACGATGGTTCGTGGATGAAGGAAGACAAATGCAGGTCAAGGAAACCCAGAACGAAGGGCTGAAGCGGGGCTATGAATTCACCCTGCCTGCGGCCGATCTGGCGGCGCAGGTGGATGCGAAGCTGAAAGAGGCCCAGCCCGAGGTCGAGATGAAGGGCTTCCGCAAGGGCAAGGTGCCGATGGCGCTGCTGAAGAAGCAGTTCGGCCAGCGCATCATGGGCGATGCCATGCAGGAGGCCATCGACAAGGCGCTGCGCGACCACCTGGAGAAATCGGGCGACCGTCCCGCCCTTCAGCCCAAGATCGAAATGGTCAACGGCGAGACCTGGAAAGAGGGCGACGACGTCGTCGTCACCGTCGCCTATGAGGCGCTGCCCGCCATCCCGGAAACCGATCTGTCCGGCGTCGAGCTGGAGCGGCTGGTGGTCGAGGCCAGCGAGGAGCAGGTGACCGAGGCGCTGGAGAACCTGGCCAAGAACGCCCAGAGCTTCGAGGACCGCAAGAAGGGCACCAAGGCCAAGGACGGCGACCAGGTCGTGATCGACTTCAAGGGCATGGTCGACGACGAAGCCTTCGAGGGCGGCTCGGCCGAGGATTATCCGCTGGTGCTGGGCTCGGGCAGCTTCATCCCCGGCTTCGAAGAACAGCTGGTCGGTGCCAAGGCCGGCGACGAGATCAAGGTCGAGGTGAAATTCCCCGAGGATTACGGCCATCCGGCCCTGGCCGGCAAGGACGCCATCTTCGAGACCACCGTCAAGGCGGTGAAGGCCCCGAAAGCGGCCGAGATCGACGACGAGCTGGCCAAGAAATTCGGCGCCGAAAGCCTGGACGCGCTGAAGGGCCAGATCCGCGAGCGGCTGGAGGCGGAATACAAGGGCGCCTCGCGCCAGGTTCTCAAGCGCGCGCTGCTGGACAAGCTGGACGAGCTGGTCAAGTTCGACCTGCCCGATTCGCTGGTCGAGGCCGAGGCGCATCAGATCGCGCACCAGCTCTGGCACGAGGAACATCCCGAGGAGCATGGCCATAACCATGGCGAGATCGAGCCGACGGACGAGCACAAGACGCTTGCCGAGCGCCGCGTCCGCCTGGGCCTGCTCTTGGCCGAGATCGGCCAGAAGGCCGAGATCACCGTCTCGGACCAGGAGATGACCCAGGCCGTGCTGCGCCAGGCGCGTCAGTATCCGGGCCAGGAGCGCGCCTTCTTCGAGTTCATCCAGCAGAACCCGCAGGCGCAGCAGCAGCTGCGCGCGCCGCTCTTCGAGGACAAGGTCGTCGACCATATCGTCGAGGGCGCCAAGGTTTCGGAGAAATCCGTGACCAAGGAAGAGCTGGAAAAGGCCATCGAGGCGCTGGATCAGCTCTGATCCGCTGTCTTGCCGCAAAAGAAGGGCCGTCCTGCGGGGGCGGCCTTTTTCGTTGCCGCGCCCCGCTGGCCCGGGCAGGGCGCGGGGCGCGGTGGCGCAGATGGGTATTTATGCAACGAAGAAGCCGGACAGCCGGGCCGCAGCGCGCTGCTGGCGGCACCGGCTGGTCAAGGGCCGTTCCGCGTCAGAGCCGGTGAAGGCGCGGGGCGTGATCGGCCGGGCCGCCGGGGTCCGGGCCCTCCATCGGGTCGTGCAGCAGCGGGTCGTCGCGCAGGTCCGGCATATGCGCCTCGCGTCGCGGCTTGCGGGGTTGCGGCGCGGGCTTGCGGTCGATGATGTCGCGGATGATCGCCGCAGCATCGCCGAATTCTTGCACGATGGCGCTGGCCTGGCCCGCGACCGAGCGGAAGCCGGTCACGGCGGCGGTCAGCGCCTGCATCACGTTCTCGACGCCGCTGGTCAGGTTGGCGGTATTGGCCTCGACCTCTTGCAGCAGGCTTTGCCGCGGCGGGCGGCGCCGGCCCTGCGGGACAGGCCGGGCGGGTTGCGTCTTGGGCCTGGGCTCGTGCGGGGCCTTGGGGGCCTGACGCGGGGTGCCTGCGCCGCGCGGGCGGGCGGGGCCGTCGTCGTCCGAGACCAGGTCGATCAGGTGCCGCGCCGCGATCACCGTGCCGGCGGTCAAGGTCGCCGCCACCAGCCCGGTGCCGCCCCAGACCAGCCATTTTGCCCCGCGCGAGGGACGCGGCCATGAATGGCTGCCGTCGGGCGAGACATCGCCATGCGGCGGGATGCGGCGCGATTCCACCGGGCCCGGTGGCCGGCGATGCCCCTCGGGGACCGGGCGGGGACCGAAGCGGGTCTGGCTGGTCTCGTCGGCCGGGGTATGGGTGATGGGCGGCTGGTCGTCCTGGTGATGCATGCCGGCAAATCCTCTGGCGAAGGGCGCTTTGCGTTTCAACCCCGCAGCCCGGCGAATGTTCCGCCGAACCCGCGGCGCAAGCAAGGGGTGCTGCCATGCGGGCATGAAAAAACGCGCCGGTTGCGGCGCGTTTTCCCTGTTCCGGCAAAGGCGCGATCAGTTCGCGGCTTCGTCCTCGTCGCGGCCGGCCGAGCCGATGTCGTCGAAAAGCTCGGCGATCTCGAATTCGGCGGCGGCTTCCTCTTCGGCGGCCAGTTCCTGGATCGACTTGCCCGAGGCTTGCAGCTCGGCCTCTTCGGGCGAGCGGGCGACGTTCAGCTTGATGATGACGTCGACTTCCGGGTGCAGATGCACGCGGACCTCGTGCAGGCCCAGATCCTTGATCGGGGCGGTCAGGACGACCTGGCGGCGCTCGATCGCGAAACCTTCGGCATTAGCGACATCGGCGGCGTCGCGCGGCGTGACCGAGCCATAGAGCGCACCCGCGTCCGAGGCGGAGCGGATGATGACGAAGGTCTGGCCGTCGAGCTTCTGGGCGGTCTTTTCGGCTTCGGCGCGGGTTTCGTCGTTGCGCGAGGCGAGTTCGGCCTTGCGGGCTTCAAACGCCTGGATATTGGCGTCCGAGGCACGCAGCGCCTTGCCCTGCGGCAAGAGGTAGTTGCGCGCGAAACCGTCCTTGACCTTCACGACTTCGCCCATCTGGCCCAGCTTGGCCACGCGTTCCAGCAGGATGACTTGCATGATCGTCTCTCCTTACTTCACGGCATAGGGCAGCAGGGCGAGGAAGCGGGCGCGCTTGATGGCGCGCGCCAGTTCGCGCTGCTTCTTGGCCGAGACGGCGGTAATGCGCGAGGGCACGATCTTGCCGCGTTCCGAGATGTAACGCTGAAGCAGGCGCGTGTCCTTGTAGTCGATGGCGGGGGCGTTGTCGCCCGAGAAGGGGCAGACTTTCCGGCGGCGGAAGAAGGGTTTGTTGGCCATGATCCTGGTTCCTTTCCCTTAGTTCCGGTCGTCGCGGTCGCGACGCTCGCGACGCTCGCCGCGATCCCCGCGGTCGCCACGATCCCCGCGCTCGCGCTCGTCGCGCTTCTGCATCTGGACCGAGGGGCCGTCCTTGTGCTCGTCCACGCGGACGGTCAGCACGCGCATGACGTCGTCATGCAGGCGGGCCAGGCGCTCCATCTCCTGCACGGCGGCCGAGGGGGCGTTCGAGCGCAGGAAGGCGTAATGGCCCTTGCGGTTCTTGTTGATCTTGTAGGCAAGCGTGCGCACGCCCCAGTATTCGTTGTCCACGACCTTGCCGCCATTGTCGGCGATCACGGTCGAGAAATGTTCGATCAGCCCCTCGGCCTGCGCGTTCGACAGGTCCTGGCGGGCGATCAGCACATGCTCGTAAAGCGGCATGTCTGCACCTTTCATCGGGGCGCACTTCAACGGCGGGACAGCCCTTCCGCGCCCCGCCACGAGAGGCTGCGCCGGTTTCGCATTTGCGGAAGGATGCGGCCTTATAGCGGGCAGGCCGGGGAATGCAAGGATAAATGCCCGGAAACCCCGGAAAGTCGTCCCTGCGGCGATACTGTTTCCGCGCTGCGGCGAAACACGAAAATGTCAGGAAACCCTTGTTGATGCGCGGGCATTTTCTGGCAGAACCATCATGATCTTTTTCATTCGGGAGTTCAGCATGAAATCCATCCTCGCCCCTGTCGCCGCGATCGGCCTGCTTGGCGCCAGTGCCGCGTTGGCCGAGCCCGTGGTCTATGACTTCGACCCCTCGCACAGCCAGGTCGTCTTTGAATACAACCACATGGGCTTTTCGAGCAGCACCGGCATCATCAACGGCGTCACCGGCAAGCTGACGCTGGATGCCGAGAACCCGGCCAATTCCAGCGTCGAGGCGACCATCCCGCTGTCCGGGCTGCGCACCGTCTCCGAGGAGCTGGACAAGCACCTGTTCGGGCCGGATTTCTTCAACACCGATGCCAGCGGCGCCGTCGCGACCTTCAAGTCGACCAAGGTCGAGCCCGAGGACGACAAGGAGGCGAAGGTCACCGGTGATCTGACGCTGAACGGCGTGACCAAGCAGGTGGTGCTGGATGTCGACCTGAACCAGATTGCCGCCCATCCCATGACCGGCAAGGAGGCGGCCGGCTTCGATGCCGAGGCCGAGATCAAGCGTTCCGAGTTCAACCTGGGCAAGTTCGCCCCGGCGGTCGAGGACGAGGTCGAGATCAAGATCACCGTCGAGGCCGTCAAGGCCGAGTGATCCGCCGGCCGGACCGCAAGCAAAAGGGGCCCCGCGAGGGCCCCTTTTCGTGTCTCGCCTGCCGCGCCTTACATCGGCGTGGGCAGCGGCGTGGAGTCGGTGCGCACCGGCAGGATCGGGTGGTCGATCACCGGCTGATCGCCGGTCAGCGTGCCCAGGAAGGCGGTGATGTCGTCGGCCTGCTCATCGGTCAGCTCGGTGCCAAGTTGCGCCGAGGACATGATCTGCACCGCTTCCGCCAGATCCCAGACCACGCCCGAGTGGAAATAGGGCGCGGTCAGCGCGACGTTGCGCAGCGGCGCGGCGCGGAAGACATATTCGTCGTCAACGGTCTGGCTGATCTCGTAGCGGCCCCTGTCGCCGGCGGGCAGCACCTCGGCGCCGGGCTTGGCGATCAGGCCGAAGGGATGATAGTCCTGCCCGCCGAAGTTCACGCCATAGTGGCAGGCGGTGCAGCCGGTTTCGATGAAGGCTTGCAGCCCGCGCTTTTCCTGGTCGGTCATCGCGGCATCGTCGCCGGCAAGGAAGCGGTCGAAGGCGCTGTTAGGCGTGACCAGCGTGGCCTCGAACTGCTCGATCGCGATGGCGAAATTGTCGAAGGTCACCGGGTCCGCTTCGTCGGGGAAGGCGGCCTTGAAGGATTCGACATATTCCGGCATCGAGTTGATGGTCTTGACCACCTGGTCGGGGGTGTTGCTCATCTCGACCCCGGCCTGGACCGGACCCTTGGCCTGTTCGGCAAGGTCGCCGGCGCGGCCGTCCCAGAATTGCGCGGCGTTGAAGATCGCGTTCAGCATGGTGGGGGCGTTGCGCGGCCCTTTCTGCCAGCCGTGCCCGATGGAGGTCGGCAGGCCGTCCACACCGCCAAGGCCGACGTTGTGGCAGGTCTGGCACGAGATCAGCCCGGAGCTGGACATGCGCGGGTCGAAGAACAGCACCTTGCCCAGTTCGATCTTCTCGGCGGTCAGGGGGATGCCTTCGGGATTGTCCTCGGTCTGCTTGATGGCGGTCATCTTTTCGGGAATCGCCTCGAACACCCCCTTGGCTTCCTCGCGCAGGGCGCCGTTGTCGATGGCTTCAGTCTGCGCCATGACCGGCAGAGCGGACAGGGCAAGACTCGTCGCTGTCAGAAAGGGGACGAGTTTCACTTGGGGCCTCCTTTGGCTTGGTGGGCGCGTCTTGCAGCAATCTGCACCAAGACGGCCGGCCTTGCTTTGATCTGGGTCAGATGCCTGCAAGGTTCCGCCTTGTCGGCCCGCGGCTCAACAGCTAATTGCATCAAATGCTGCCGGAAGACCGCCTTGCCCAGATCGTCGCGCGTTTCGAATATCTCGAAGCGCGGCTGCACGCCGGGCCGGCGGCCGAGGAAATCGCCGCGATCAGCCGCGAATATGCGGAACTGAAGCCCGTGGTCGCGCAGATCGGCGAATGGCGCGCCGCGCAGGACGGCATCCGCGAGGCCGAGGCCCTGCTGGCCGATCCCGAGATGCGCGAGCTGGCGCAGGACGAATTGTCGCGCCTGCGCGCCGCGCTTCCCGAGCTGGAACATGCGCTGCGCATCGCGCTGTTGCCGCGCGACGCCGCCGATGCCCGCCCGGCCATCCTGGAGATTCGCCCCGGCACCGGCGGCGAAGAGGCGGCGCTTTTCGCCGGCGACCTGCTGGCCATGTATCGCCGCTTTGCCGAATCGCAGGGCTGGCAGTTCCAGATGCTCGAGCTGGCCGAATCCGACCTGGGCGGCGTGCGCGAGGCGGTGGCGCGGATCGAGGGCGAGGGGGTCTTCGCCAAGCTGAAATACGAATCGGGCGTCCACCGCGTCCAGCGCGTCCCCGAGACGGAATCGGGCGGCCGCATCCATACCAGCGCCGCCACCGTCGCCGTGCTGCCCGAGGCCGAGGCGGTGGATATCGACATCCCCGCCAGCGACATCCGCATCGACACCATGCGCGCCAGCGGCGCCGGCGGCCAGCACGTCAACACCACCGATTCGGCGGTGCGCATCACCCACCTGCCGACCGGCATCGTCGTGACCAGTTCGGAAAAGTCCCAGCACCAGAACCGCGCCAATGCCATGGCCGTGCTGCGCGCGCGGCTTTACGACATGGAGCGGTCGCGCGCCGATGCCGAGCGCGCCGCCGACCGCAAGAGCCAGGTCGGCTCGGGCGACCGCTCGGAACGCATCCGCACCTACAACTTCCCGCAGGGCCGGATGACCGATCACCGCATCGGCCTGACGCTCTATGCGCTCGACCGCATCATGCAGGGCGAGATCGGCGAGATCGTGGCGGCGCTGACCGCGCACGACCAGGCCGCGCGCCTGGCCGCGCAGGGCGCGTGATTCCATGACCGGGGCCGAGGCCCTGCGGCAAGGCGCCGCACGACTCGCCCAGGCCGGCGTGCCTGGCGCGGCCGAGGATGCCCGGCTGCTCCTGGCCCATGCCCTCGACCTGCCGCGCCACCACCTGGCCGCCGCGCTGGCTGCGCCGCTGCCGCCCGAGGCTCTGCGACGTTTCGACGCAACCCTGGCCGCCCGCGCCGCGCGCCAGCCGGTCAGCCAGATCCTGGGCCGCCGCGCCTTCTGGAGGCACGAGTTCCGCGTGACCCGCCACACGCTCGATCCCCGCCCGGAAACCGAGACCCTGGTCGAGGCGGCGCTGGCCGGGCCCTTTGCCTCGGTGCTGGACCTGGGCACCGGCACGGGGGCGATCCTGATCTCGCTTCTGGCCGAGCGGCCGGGCGCGCGCGGGCTTGGCACCGACATCTCGGCCGCCGCGCTGGAGGTGGCGCGGGAAAATGCCAGGACCGTGGGGGTTTGCGCGGATTTCCTTGAATCCGACTGGTTCGCCTCGGTCACGGGGCAGTTCGACCTGATCGTCTCGAACCCGCCCTATATCGCGCTGGACGAGATGGCGCAGCTTGCGCCCGAGGTGCGGGAATGGGAGCCGCGGCAGGCCCTGACCGACGGGGCGGACGGGCTTTCCGCCTATCGCGCCATCGCCACCGGGGCGCCCGCGCATCTGTCGCCCGGCGGCCGGCTGATGGTCGAGATCGGCCCCACGCAGGGCGCGGCCGTGGCGGCGCTGATGCGCGCAGCCGGGCTGGCCGAGCCCCGGATCCTGCCCGACCTGGATGGGCGCGACCGGGTCGTCGCCGCCCGCAAGCCGCTTTGATCCGGCAAGCTTCCGCGCCTTTCGCGGCTTTTGACGAAATTTTCGCTTGTAAGCGGCGCTGCGGCGTGTTTATTCGCAATTGTGACGGGGGCGCACCGCCCACGCACGGGTCAGTCATACTCAGATAATCCAGTTTTACTGGTGACGCGGGAGCCGGAGCAAACGCTGCGCCTGCGCTGACACCCGCCTTCGGAATGACCCCAACCTTAGCCGGCCCTTGCCGGACATAAACTGACAACAAGCTGATGAGATCATCCAAATCCCGTTCGCGTAACAAGTCGAACCGCCAGCGTTCGCTGGGCAATATCGTCAACCGCGTCTTCGATTCCTCGGGCCCCGAGGGCAAGGTGCGCGGCACGCCCCAGCAGATCATCGAGAAATACCTGACGCTCGCCCGCGACGCCCAGCTTTCCAACGACCGGGTGGCCGAGCAGAGCTTTCTTCAGCACGCAGAACATTACACCCGCATGCTGGGCGAGGCGCAGCGCGAGCAGGCCGAGCGCCAGGGCCACCAGCACCAGGGCCGCGACGACGATGCCCAGGATGGCAATGGCTCGGCTGCGTCCGAGAACGGCAATGGCCAGAACGGCCATCACGGCCAACGCCAGGACCGTCACGACCGGCGCGAGGATCGCCGCGACGAGCGTCGCGATGACCGCCGCGAGGAACGCCAGCAGCCCGCCCCCCGCGCGGAAGAACGCGTCCAGCCCGCCGCCGCGCCCGCCGATTCCGGGCTGCCGCCGGTGATCGCTGCCGACGAGGATGCCGCTGGCCCGGTGGAAACCCCGGAAAGCGCCGTCCGGTCCGAAACCCCTGCCGAACCGACCCCGGCCGCACCGGCCCCCGCCGAGAACGCGGCAGCCGGGGAACCGGCCGCCGAGCCCGCCCCTGCGGCGCGCCGGCGCAGCAGCCGCACCACCGGGGCGGCCGCGCCGCGCAGCCGCAAGAAACCGGCCGAGGAAGGTGCCAAGCCCCCGGCGAAAACCGGCCGCGGACAGGGTGCCAGGACGGCAAAGACCCAGGCCGAAAGCGCCTCCGGCGAATGATGCTCAGCGCGGCGCGGCGGCCAGGCCCCGCGCCAGCGCGCAGAATTGCTCCAGCCCGACCTCTTCGGCGCGGGCGGTGGGGGCGATGCCGGCCTGGAGCAGCAGCGATTCGATCTCGGGATGCAGCCCCTTCAGCGAGGCGCGCAGCATCTTGCGGCGCTGGTTGAAGCCCGCCGCCACCACCCGGTTCAGCACCGCCGGATCGGCCGGATAGCGCGGCTCGGGCAGGGCGGTCAGATGGACGACCGCCGAATGCACCTTGGGCGCGGGAACAAAGGCTTCGGGCGGCAGGGTCATCACCACCCGCGCCTCGCTGCGCCATTGCGCCAGCACGGCCAGCCGGCCGTAAGCCTTGCCGCCCGGCTGCGCCACGATGCGCTCGGCCACCTCTTTCTGGAACATCAGCGTCAGCGACTGCCAGAAAGGCGGCCAGGCCGCCGGCGTCAGCCAGCGGATCAGCAATTCGGTGCCGACATTATAGGGCAGGTTCGCGACGATGCGGATCGGCGGCGACAGATGCGCCAGCGGATCGACCTCCAGCGCATCGCCATGGATCACCTCCAGCCGGCCGGGATAGGCGGCGGCGATCTCGGCCAGGGCGGGCAGGGCGCGCGCGTCCTTCTCGATCGCCAGCACATGCCGCGCACCCTCGGCCAGCAAGCCGCGGGTCAGCCCGCCCGGACCGGGGCCGACCTCGATCACGTCGCAGCCGGTCAGGTCGCCGGCGGCGCGGGCGATCTTGGCGGTCAGGTTCAGGTCCAGCAGGAAATTCTGCCCCAGCTGCTTCCTGGCGCGCAACTCATGGCGCGCGATCACCTCGCGCAGCGGCGGCAGCCCGTCGATGGCGCTCATCGCCGCGCCGCCATCTCATGCGCCATGCGCAGGGCGGCGATGACGCTTTGCGCATCCGCGATGCCCTGGCCGGCGATGTCGAAGGCGGTGCCGTGATCGGGCGAGGTGCGCACGAAGGGCAGGCCCAGGGTCACGTTCACCCCGCCGGCGAAATCCAGCGTCTTGATCGGGATCAGCGCCTGGTCGTGATAGGCGCAAAGCGCTGCGTCGTAACGCGCCCGTGCTGCCGGATGGAACATGGTATCGGCCGGCAGCGGCCCGCGCAGGTCGAACCCCTCGCGCCGCAGCCGCTCGACCAGGGGCACCATCCAGCGTGCTTCCTCGTCGCCCATGACGCCGTTCTCGCCGGCATGGGGGTTCAGCCCGGCGATGGCCAGCCGCGGCTGCGCCAAGCCGAAATCGCGCCGCATCGCGGCATCGGTGATGCGGATCGCCTGCTCCAGCCGCAGGGGCGTCAGCGCCAGCGGCACCTCGGACAGCGGGATGTGGATCGTCACCGGCACCACCCGGCAGGGCGGCTCGACACGGGTCGAGGCCAGCATCATCATCACCGGCACGTCGCCCGCCAGATGCGCCAGATATTCGGTATGGCCGGGAAAGCCGAAGCCGGCGCCGCGCTTCAGCGCCTCCTTGTTGATCGGCAGGGTGCAGATGCCGCTGGCCGCGCCGGACATGGCCAGGTCGACCGCGCGGGCGATGACCTCGACCACCGCCGGCGCATTGGCGGGATCGGGCCGGCCCGGCACCGCCGGCGCCGGGAAGTCATGGCGCAGCACCGCCAGCACGCCCTCGGCCACCGGCTCGCCCGGCGCCGCGACCTCGGCCCAGGCGGTGCCCTCGGGCAGATGCTGCGGATCGCCCAGGAACACGAAGGGCACGCCCGAGGCCAGCGCCTTGGGCGCAAGCTCCGGCCCGACGCCCGCCGGCTCGCCGCAGGTCAGGATGATGGGGCGGGCTTCAGTCATCTTCTCCGTTTCCCAAATACCCTCTGGGGGTCCGGGGGGCGAAGCGCCCCCGGTGGCTCAACCGGGCTCAAGGCCGCCGGATGATTGCATTGGCCCGCAACTCGGCCAGGTAGTTGTCGGCAGCCTGGCCGACCTTGCGGCTGAAGATCTGGCTGCGCATCTCTTCGCGGTCCGGCAGCGCGTCGGGATCGGGCGCGGCGGCCGTCTCGCCCTCGGCCGTCACCGCCACCGGCGCCTCCGCCGCGGCGCCGGAGGCCAGCAGCGCGGACTGGCGCTTGCACAGCATCAGCAATTCGGCCGCGCCGCCCTGGCTGACCACCGAGGTCTCGTTGTCGTCCAGCACCGCCAGCCGCAGCGCCTCGGCGGCCGGGATCTGGCCTTGCGGCAGGGTCTGGCGCTGGATCTGCTCGGGCGGCAGGCCGCGGGCATGGACGAAAAGATCGGCGCAGCTGTCGGAAAGCGCCGCGATCCGGTTCGCCTCGGCCAGGCTGGCTAGCCGGAAGCGCACGTAGTCCAGCACCTGTTCCCTGGCGCCGGGACGCAGCGCGCCGCGGCTGTCGCGCAGGAAGAACAGCACCACCGCGCCCTCGACGGTCAGGGGCTGGCTGATCTGGCCGGGCTTCATCGACAGGATGATCGGCCGCAGCGAGGGCGGCAGGTTCTCCAGCGGCATCCAGGGCAGCCGCCCGCTTTCCTCGGCCGAGGGCGTCGCGGAATGCTGCCGCGCCGCCGCGGCGAAATCCGCCTCCGAGCGCACGCTCTGCACCAGCGATTCCGCCAGGCCCATGGCCTGCGCCTCCTGGCCGGGCGGCGCGGGGATGATCAGTTCGGACAGCGCGACATGGGTGATGCGCGGCGTCTCGATCAGGCGCTGCATTTCCTGGTCCAGCTCGGCGTCGCTGACCTGGACCTGCGGCACCAGGCGCTGGCGCACCACGTCGCGCCAGACAATGCCGGCGGCGACGAAATCGCGGAAGGTCTGCTGTTCGACCCCGGCCTGGGCCAGGGCGCGGGTGAATTCCTCGACGCCAAGATTGGCGCGGCCGGCGAACTCGGCCAGGCCGGCGTCGATCTGGGCGTCGCTGGCGGTGATGCCCATCTGGTTCGCGGCAAACAGGCGCAGCCGGTCGTCGATCAGCGCCTGCTCGGCCGAGGCGCGGTCGGCATCGGGCGCGCGCAGGATCTGCAGGAAGCGGATGCGCTGTTCCAGCTCATAGCGGGTGACGGCCGAATCGTTGACATAGACCAGCGGCTGGAACGGATTGCCCTGCGCAAAGGCCGGGGCCACCCCGCCTGCTGCCAGCATCGCGGCCATGGCCGCCCCCAGAAGAATTCGCCGCATCAGCTCCCTCGCCGCATGGTTTCGCCGGACATTAGCGCAGGCAGGCGCGGCGCGCCACCGTTCCCGGACCGGGCTTTTGCTGGCCGAAGCCGCCCAGCCGGATGCCCAGGTCCAGCCGGGTGTCCGGCCGCACCTCTTCCGATGAGGTAAAGCGCCGCTCGACCGACATTTCGACGGTTATGCATTCATTGCGGTATTCCAGACCCAGCTGCGCCTTTTGCGCGCGATCGGCGGTGAAGTCATACCGCGTCTCGGTCGTGGCCCACCAGCCGGGCGCGACCTGCCAGCCCCCGGCCATGGTCAGTTCCGACACATCCTGGTCGCGGCTTTCGCCTTCATCCGAATCAAGCCAGAGATAGCCGGCCGAGACCTGCAGTCCCGGCCTGAACCAGCCCAGCCGCAGCTCGTTGCGGCTGATCGAGAAACCGTCGTCGAACAGCGCGCGGTTGGCGATGGCAAGCCCGTTCGACCCCGAGTAATGCGCCGCCAGCAGCCAGTCCGAGCGCTTGCCGCCCAAGGGGCCGCCGTCCCAGAACCCCGGATCGGTGGCGCCGCTTTCGAAGGCCGCGTCGGCCTCGTCGCGAAAGACGCGCCCGGCGGTCAGGCCGATGGACCAGCCGGCCGGGTCGATCCGGGTCCAGCCGATGCCCAGGTTGGCGCGCCAGCCCGATTCGCGCGCATCCCAGCCCGGAAAGCGGTTCAGCGCGAACAGGTTGCCCTCGTCGAATTCGATCAGCTGGCTGTCCTCGTTCGGCACCTTGTCCTCGGCGTCGCGTTCGGGCGACCAGACCAGCTGCGCCACCGGCTCGACGATATGGGTGACGCCGCCGGAATGGCGGGCGAAGGGCCAGCGCAGCTCGGCCGCCAGCACCGGATCGGCCCGCACCACCCAGTCGTCATAACCGCTGTCCTGGTTGATGCGGTAGAAATCGGCGTCCAGCCGGGTCTCGACCGTGCCGACCAGCCCGCCGGGCAGGATCGCGCTGCGATACCAGTCCAGCGCGACCGAGCCGCGCGCCATGTCGCGGCCGTCGCGATCCAGCGAGGACGAGCGGCGGTGGGCGTGCAGCGACCATTCCAGGCTGGCGATGCCGCCGATCCGGCCGGGGGTCCAGCGCCGCTTCCACAGCGCATCGGCGACGACCGAGGGGGTGAACTCATCGGCCTCGTCCTCGCGCAGCGATTCGTAATTGCCGATCCGCGCCATCATCATGCGGTCGCGGCGCACGCGGTCCAGCGTCAGCCCGCTCCACAGCCGGTCGGCGCTGGAGATGTCGTAATCCAGCAGATAGGCGCGGTTGCTGGCCATCTGGATCTGCAAGCCCAGCATGTAGCCGCGCGGCAGCTCGAACCGCGCGCCGCCGAACAGATAGCCACGGGTGCGACCCTGCTCGATGCTGTCGCGCGAGATGGCGCCGTTCCATTCCATCGCGCCGTTGCTGAAGGCCTGGCGATAGCGCAGCTCCAGCGTGCGGGTGCGCGAAACGGCGACATAGGGCGTCAGCGTGATGTCCGCATGATCGCCCAGCGTGACGAAATAGGGCAGCTTGATGCCGAACCCCAGCCCCGAGGTGGTGCGGAACTGCGGCCGCAGGAATCCGGTCATGCGCTCGACGCTGGGATCGGGCGCGGTCAGCCAGGGCAGGCTGGCGATGGGCAGGCCAAGCGCGCGCAGCTGCGGGCGGTCGAAATGCAGCTTGTTCGTGCGCGCATCATGGGTGATGGCCTGGGCGCGGATTTCCCACAGCGGGATCGGGTTCTCGGCGCAGATCTGGCAGCTGGAGGCGACGACATTGTCCAGCCGGGTGACGGCGCCGTTCTCGCTGCGGCGCATCTCGCGCGCGGCCATCTGCATCTCGCGCGCCAGCACCAGCCGGGCGCCGCGCAGGATGCCGTCCTGCATGTTCGGGTCCAGCTGGGCGCTGTCGGCGATCAGGATGGTTTCCTGGGGCGTGCCGGCGCGGGCCGGTTCGGTCAGGTGGATCGGCCCCTCGATCACCGCCGAGCCGGTTTCGTTGTCATAGACCACGCGCGAGGCAACCAGCCGCGCGCCGCGATACCAGATCACCACCCCGCCCGAGGCGGTCAGCCGGTTGTCCGCGCCCAGCGTGACCCGGTCGGCCAGCAGCGTGGCCGGGCTGCCGGTGCCCTCGGCCTCGCTGCCGGTGATGCGCAGGCCGCCGGGCCGGGCGGCGACGCGGGGCGTCTGCGACGCCTCGGTGCCGTCGGCGAAGCGGGCGCTGTCATCGGGGCTTTCGGTCGGGGCCAGCGCCGGGCCGGCGGGGCCCTGCGGCACCTCTTCGGGCTGGTCATAGACCGGCAGGGTCTGGCCCTCGGGCGTCAGGCTTTGTCCCAGCGCCATGCCGGGCAGCAGCGCCGCCAGCAGCGCCGCGCGCGCCGTTTTCGCAGTCTTGCGTCCCTTGTGCCTGCGCGCCATCAACCGTCCTCCAGCCGCAAGAGTGCCCCGAGGGCGAAAAGCAGCGCCACGACGGGCGGCGCCCAGCCGGCCAGCGCCGGCGGGATGCCGCCGTTGTCGCCCAGCACCTGCGCCAGGTTGCGCAGGAAGAACAGCGCGATGCCGCAGCCGAAGGCGCCCAGCACCAGAAGCCCCATCCGGCGCCCGCGCATGTGGCGCATGGTGAACACCGCCGCGATGGCGATCATGGCCGCCATCAGCAGCGGCCGGGCCAGTTCCATCTGGAACCAGACCTTGTGGCGCTGGGCGGAAAAGCCCGCCCGCTCCAGCCCCTGGATAAAGGTCGGCAACTGCCAGACCGGGATCGCCTCGGGCCGGCCGAAGCTGTCGCGGATGCGCGCGGCGGTCAGGTCGGTCGGCAGCTCCAGCCGCGGCGCGGTGCGGGCCATGGCCTCGGGGTTGGGCTGGGTCAGCGGCCATTCCTTGGTGTCGGTCAGCTCCCATGCGCCCTGGGTCAGCCGCGCGGTGGCGGCGTCGATACGGCGGGTCGGCCCGGTCTCGGGCGAATACACCATGAAGGTCGCGTCATACAGCGTCGTGGCATCGGGGCTGGCGCGGCTGGCGCGGATGACGACCTGGCCCGCGGTCTTGGCCCCGTTCGCGTCCAGCTCGGGCAGGGCCTGGCGCAGCCAGACCGCATTGTCGCCGACGCTGACGGTCTGGCCGCCGCCGCTGCGCATCTGCGCGACCGCGTCGTCATAGCGCTTGGTCGTCGCCGCCACCATCGGGTTCAGCACCGCGACCGCCAGCATCCCGGCCAGTGCCGCCGTGATCGCCGGGGCGCAAAGCACCCGGATGCCCGAACGCCCCGAGGCGCGGATCGCCACCAGTTCCGAGCTGCGCGACAGGCCCAGGAACAGCGCGCTCCCCGCCAGCACCGTGATCAGTGGCAGGATGGAATAGAAGCTGGCGGTGATGTTCAGCAGCGACAGGCCCGCCGCGCCGGAAAGCCCGATATTCTCGTCCGAGAAGCGGCGGATCTGCTCGACCACGTCGATCAGGAACAGGATGGCGCCGAAGATCGCCGCGATCATCACCAGCATGCGCAGGAAGCGCCGCGCGACATAGGTGGACAGGATCATGCCGCGCCCCCTTTTGCCGCGGTCGCCTTGGCGGCGCCGCGCAGCCGCCGCGGCCGGGCGGCAAGCCACAGCACCGCGGCGCAGATCGCCGCGCCGACCAGGGGCGAGACATAGATCAGCGGCCAGCGCGCGGCATTGCCGGCGACCTGGTTCTCGGCCGCCGTGCTGAGGAACTGCACCACGATCAGCGCCACCACCGCCCAGATCACCTGCCGCCAGACGCCGAAGCGGCTGAAGCCGCCCAGCAGCAGCATGCCAAAGCCCAGCAGCGCCGCCACCGGCGCCTGGAAGGGCTTGGCCAGCCGCTCATGCGCCTCGGCCAGGGCGCGGTCGGGGGTGGCGCCGGTCGCGGCCAGCAGCTCGGGGTCGGGATCCAGCAGCCGCGGCGTCGAATAGGCGCGCAGGTCGCGCTTGCGGCTGGCGCCCGTGTCGATCAGCGTGCCGAGGTCATAGGCCAGTTCGGAGAACCGCGTCACCGACAGGCTTTGCCGGTCGCCGGCGTGGCGCAGGTCCTGCACCATGCCCTGCATCATCACCAGCCGCGGCCCCTCGTCGGTCCTGACCAGCAGCGCCTCGGCCGCGGTATAGGTGGTCTGGCTGCCCGGGTCGCGGGCGTCCTCGAGGAAGAAGTCCACCAGACGCCCGTCCGCCGCGATGTCGCGGATGTAAAGCGTGACCCCCTGCACCGGATACTGGAAGGCGCCGGCGCGCAGGAATTGCGCGGTGACGTTCTGCGCGATCTCGGCCTGGCGGTCGGCCAGCCGTCCGCGCGCCATCGGCACCACGGCATGGACCAGCAGCGCCACCATCAGCCCGACCAGCACGCCAAAGACCAGCACCGGCCGCGCCAGCCGCCAGGGCGACATGCCCGTCGCCTGCATCGCCACCAGCTCGGATTCCGAGGCCAGCCGGTTGGTGCCATAGGCGCTGGCCGCGAAGGCCGCGATCGGCAGCACGACCGAGATCACCAGCGGCAGGGTCAGCGCGGTGAACTCCAGCACCACCAGCGCCGTCTGCCCGTCCGAGATCAGCTGCTCGAACAGCGAGACGGCGCGGTTGATCCAATAGACCGAGACCAGCACCAGCGCGAAGAACCCGAACAGGGTCAGCAGTTGCGACAGGATGTAGCGGTCGATGCGGGGCATGGGGGCTTTCGCGGGCTCGGACCCCGCCTGATTAGCCGCTGCGCGGCTGTTGGGAAAGCCCCGGCTCTGGTCAAGCCGCGCGGGCGTGACTAGTTTCCGCCAAGACAGAGCAACGCGAGGGGCGGGACCATGACTCATCCGGTCGAAATTTCCTTTACGGCGACGGATGTCGCGGGGCTGGCCGAGCGGCCCGGCCGCGTCGCCATCCTGGTGCCCAAGGCGGGGCGGTTGCCCGCCGGACTGCCGCGCGCCACGCGCGAGGCGCTGGGGCGCGCCTTCGCCTCGGAGGCATGGAAGGCGGTCAAGCCCGGCAAGGCGCTGGAACTGGCCTTTCCCGCCGGGTTGAAGGCCGAATCGCTGCAGCTCGTGCTGTTGCCGGCCGATGCCGACGTGGCGACGGCGCGGGCGGCGGGCGCCAGCATCGGCGCCAAGCTGGGCAAGGCCGAGACGCTGATGCTGGCCGGCAACCATGCGCGCGCGGCCGAGGTGGCGCTGGGGCTGGCGCTGCGGGCCTATGACTTCTCGGCCTACAAGACGAAGAAATCCGGCAATGGCGCCGCCGCCGAGGGAGAGGCCCCGGCCGAGCCCGCCGCGACCACCAGCCGCACCGGCGCGCCCCAGGATGCGCGGCTGTCCGATGCGGCAGGCACCGACGATCCGGCATCCGAGCCGACCCAGGGCGCCACGCCGCGCGGCCGGGTGATCTTCATGCACCAGAACCCCGAGGCGCTGGCCCGCGCCGCGGCCGATGGCGCCGCCCTGGCCGAGGGGGTGTTCTTCACCCGTGACCTGGTGAACGAGCCCGCCAACGTCCTGACCACCGGCGATTTCGCCGACCGGCTGCTGGCCATGCGCGAACTGGGCCTCGAGGTCGAGGTGCTGGAAGAGGACGAGCTGGCCAAGCTGGGGATGCGCGCGCTGCTGGCCGTGGGGCAGGGTTCCGAAAGCCCGTCCAAGGTCGTGGTCATGCGCTGGAACGGCGGCGGCGATGCCGCGCCGCTGGCCCTGGTCGGCAAGGGCGTGGTCTTCGACACCGGCGGCATCTCGATCAAGCCCGCCGCCGGCATGGAAGAGATGACCATGGACATGGGCGGCGCGGGCGTGGTCGCCGGCGTCATGCGGGTGCTGGCGCTGCGCCGGGCCAAGGCCAATGTCGTGGGCCTGGTCGGGCTGGTCGAGAACATGCCCGACGGGCGCGCCCAGCGTCCGGGCGACATCGTCCGCTCGATGAAGGGCGACACGATCGAGGTGATCAACACCGATGCCGAGGGCCGGCTCGTGCTGGCCGATGTGCTTTGGTATGCGCAGCAACGCTTCAAGCCCGCCGCCCTGGTCGATCTGGCGACGCTGACCGGCGCCGTCATCATCGCGCTGGGGCATGAGAATGCCGGCGTGTTTTCCAACGACGACGCCTTCGCCACCGCGGTGCTGGACGCCGCCAAGGCCGAGGGCGAGGGCGCTTGGCGCCTGCCGCTGGGCCCGGCCTATGACAAGCTGATCGATTCGCGCCTGGCCGACATCAAGAACACCGGCGGTCGCGCGGCCGGCTCGATCACCGCGGCGCAGTTCCTGCAGCGTTTCGTGGGCGAGGGCCTGCCCTGGGTGCATCTGGACATTGCCGGGGTGGCGCTGCCGCCCGCCGAGACCGGGCTTGCGCCCAAGGGCGCATCCGGCTGGGGGGTGATGACGCTGGACCGGCTGGTGCGCAACCGTTTCGAAAGGCGGGGCTGATGGGCTCGGCCCTGTTCTATCACCTGACCCGCTCGGGCCCGGTGCAGCTCTTGCCGATGCTGATCGGCAAGAGCCTGCAGGCGGGCTGGCGGGTCGAGCTGCGGGGCAGGGACCGGGCGCGGCAGGTGGCCCTGGACGAACGGCTGTGGCTGGGCGAGGGCTTCCTGCCGCATGGCCTGGCCGGCGGGCCGCATGACGCCCGCCAGCCGGTGCTGCTGACCGTCGAGGGCCAGGCGGCCGCCAATGACCCGCGCTGCCTGATCGCGCTGGACGGGGCCGGGGTGTCGGGTGCCGAATGCCTGGCGCTGGAACGCGCCTGCATCGTCTTCGACGGCAATGACGCAGAGGCGCTGGAGCGCGCCCGGACGCAATGGCGGGCGCTGAAGGCCGAGGATGTCGCCGCGGAATACTGGTCCGAGGCCGGCGGTCGCTGGGAACGCAAGCAGTAGGGCGGGGCGGACGCCTCCGAGCTTCTCGCCGGACCATCCGCCCTGCCGCCGACGCGACGGACAGGGCACTGGGGCGGGAACAGCATCCCTGCGACCTCGTCGCACAAGGTCGCGCAAGGGCGAGGCGGCCGTCTTCAAGGGGCTGCGTAACCCACAGGACACGCCGGAAATCGCGGCGCTTTTCCGTCGAGGAGACCGTGGCAGAGGGCCGGGGGCTTCCTGCCCCGGAACCAACTCGGAAACGGGCCTGCGAGTGGGCACCGCTTGCGTTTCCGGGCCGCCCGTCGGCAGCTGCGACAGGGTCGGCAGGCTTGCACGGCTAATCCGCAAACTGCGCCCCGGCACGCATCAACTGCACCGGCCAGCCGCTGCAATGCAGGAAGTCCCAGGGTCTGAAGGCCAAGATGTGAAGGTATGAGATGGTGCTGCGAGAGAGGATTGAATTTTCGATTATCAAAATAAAATCAATTAGTTATAAGAGGTGCCGGCACCGATTCTGGCACCAATTCTGGCACCGAATTGACGTTGCGTCACGCCATGAGAAAGCCCCGGTCGCGGGTGCGCCGGGGCCTCGGTTGTCGTAGTGGATCAGGCGGCCTCCTGCGCTTTCAGCCGCGCCACGATTTGCCGCACGGCAACGGCGTAGGTGCGGCCTTTCGCTTCCCATTCGTCGGCATCCTTCCAGTTGCCGATTGCATCCCGCACCTCATGCCGGAAAGGTTCGGGGATTCGGCCGGTATCGTTCCATACCCCGCCACCTGCTTGGATCAGGTCGAGGCGGGCGCGTTCTGCGCCTTCGTCATCGTCGTTGATCTGGTGCCACCACGTCAGCTTGTCGTGGAAGTTCTCGCGGGCGCTGATTTCGTTCCCCATCATGCGGCCTCCTTCTGTTCGGTCACGGGCAGAATGAACCGGGGGTTATCTTCCCACACCTGATAGGCTTCGGCGTCGGCTTCCTCATTGCCGGTTTCCTCGGGTGGCGTTCGATCAATGGTCGCATCGGCCAACATCTGAAATTCGCGTTTCAGCACGCGAAAACTAGCCAAAATGCTTTCAAGATCGCCTATGGCTTCCTCAATTTCCTCAAGGGGCTGTTCGGTATCTTCCAGTTGCTCAAGAATCGTTTCTGGAATGTCGTATCCAGTCCAGATCGAACTAGGTCATGTTGACAAATGGCGGAGCCAGAGGCGGATCGACGTGATGTCGATGAAGCCCAGGAAGCTTTCGGCGGTCTTGTCGTAGCGGGTGGCGACGCGACGGGCATTCTTGAGCTTGTTGAAGCACCGCTCAACGAGATTGCGCAGGCGGTAGAGCCTGCGGTCAACGGCGACCCGTAGCTTCCGGGTTTTGCGCATGGGGATGACCGGCACCACGTCGCGCACCTCCATGGTCTTGCGGATGTTGTCGGAGTCGTAGCCGCGGTCTGCGAGCAGAACGCTTGGCTCGGGCAGGTTGTCAGCCATGACCAGATCGAAGCCGAGGTAGTCCGATGTCTGCCCGGCCGTGATCTCGGTTCTCATGGGCAGGCCTGCCGCATTGACCCGCAGATGGATCTTGGTCGTGAAGCCACCTCGCGAGCGGCCGAAACCTTGGCGCGGAGTCCCCCTTTTGCGCCCGCTGCCTGATGATGAGCGCGAACCACGGTGCTGTCGATCATCTGCAGCGCATCCGGCACGATCCGGCTCTCGTTCAGCGCCTCCAGGATCTGTTCCCACAGCCCCGCCAACGTCCAGCGCCGGAACTGCCGATAGACAGACGACCATTTGCCGAACTCTTCCGGCAGGTCGCGCCAGGGCGACCCCGTTCGGGCGATCCAGAAAATCCCATCCAGAACAAGCCGATGGTTCGTGGGCTTGCGGCCGTTCGGAGAACGGACAGCCAGGATGAAGCGTTCAAAGAACGCCCACTCGTCGTTCGACATCAGGTTTCGTGCCACGCTGGTCTCCATTGCAGATACCAGCTTGAATCACGATCACCGCGCCCGGTGAATCCCTTTTGTCAACACGCCCTAGCCAAGGTGGCGCGTTCCGCCGATCCCTCGGGCGCGGTCAGGCTATGGCGATCAAGATAGGCGTCTATCTCATGCTCAACCAGATGCGTCTGGTTTGCGGTCAGGTCGGCGCGCAGGGCGTCCAGCTTGGCCTGCCGGGCGCTCTGGTCGAATACCTGGGCATCCTTCATCACCAGCAGGTCAAGCGAGGCGTCCAGCACGGCCAGCGGGTCAGCAAGCGCGATCTGACCGGCCTGGGCCCTCTGCATCAGCCTGTCTTGCTCTGCCTCGATAGCATCCCCGCTCGGCAGGCGATCCCGTTTCGCTTCGTCCTCGGCCAGCATTGCCTGATACCGTTTCCAGACCGCGCTGCCATAATCTGCCGTGGTGATGGGTGTGCGCAGGTCGTCCAGCCGGTCGCCCGCCGTCTTTGCCTCTGCCGCCGCGATCTGGCGCTGTAGGGTCGCCACGGCAGCGGGCAGCGCCCTCATGGCAGCGCGGCGCTCGCCGCCTAGCGCCGTGACCAGTTCCGATTTGCCGAGGGTGGGGCGAAGATGCGTCGGGACCGAAACACGGGCATAGAATCGCCCGCCCTTGATCTTCAAATTCTTCACCTGCCCAGCCATCCGCAGACCTCATTCTGGCACCAACACCGGCACCAAAAGAGGCACTAACCCCAGCAAAGCAAGGACTTTTTTAGATTTCAATAGGATAAAATGGTGCTGCGAGAGAGGATTGAACTCTCGACCTCTCCCTTACCAAGGGAGTGCTCTACCACTGAGCTACCGCAGCGCCGTGGACGGGGCTTTAGACCGACTGTGCCGGGCGTGCAAGGGGGAAGATCGGGAAAAATGTATTTCGCCGATCGTTGCCGATCGCCGCGCGGCCAGGGCGCCGCCGCTGGACGCAAGCCGGCAAGGACGCTAACAGAAAGGCATGACAAGAACACCCCGCGATCCCCAGGACGATACACGCGAAGCGCGGCTCAAGGCCGCGCTGCGGGCCAATCTCGCGCGGCGCAAGGCGCAGGGGCGCGCGCGGGCCGGGACATCGGCGGAAACGACGAACGAGCAGCATGGGCCAGGGATGCCGCCAAGCCGGCAAGCGCCCACGAACGAGGAATAGATGGACCAGATCATTGTAAGGGGGAACGGGCCGCTCAAGGGCGAGATCCCGATCGCCGGCGCCAAGAACGCCTGCCTGGCGCTGATGCCGGCGACCCTGCTGACCGACCAGCCGCTGACGCTGACCAATGCGCCGCGGCTCTCGGACATCCGCACCATGACCGCGCTCCTGCAATCGCTGGGGGCCGAGGTCGCCAGCCTCCAGGACGGGCAGGTGCTGGCGCTGTCGAGCCACGACCTGACCAGCCACCGGGCCGATTACGACATCGTGCGCAAGATGCGCGCCTCGATCCTGGTGCTGGGGCCGATGCTGGCGCGCGACGGCCATGCCGTCGTGTCCCTGCCCGGCGGCTGCGCCATCGGCGCCCGGCCGGTGGACCTGCACCTGCGCGCGCTCGAGGCGATGGGGGCGGAACTCGACCTGCGCGAGGGTTATGTCCATGCCAAGGCACCCTCGGGCGGCCTCAGGGGCGCGGTGATCGACTTTCCGCTGGTCTCGGTCGGGGCGACCGAGAACGCGCTGATGGCGGCGACGCTGGCGCGGGGCACGACCGTTCTCAACAACGCCGCGCGCGAGCCCGAGATCGTGGACCTGGCCGAATGCCTGCGCCGCATGGGCGCGCAGATCGAGGGTGAAGGCACCTCGACCATCACCGTCGAGGGCGTGCAGGCACTGGGCGGCGCCACGCATCCGGTGGTGACGGACCGGATCGAGCTGGGCACCTACATGCTGGCCCCGGCGATCTGCGGCGGCGAGGTCGAATGCCTGGGCGGCCGCATCGACCTGGTCGCCGCCTTCTGCGAAAAGCTGGACGAGGCCGGCATCGAGGTGGTCGAAACCGGGCGCGGGCTGAAGGTCGCGCGCAAGAACGGCCGGATCCGCGCGGTCGACGTGGTGACCGAACCCTTCCCGGGCTTCCCGACCGACCTTCAGGCGCAGATGATGGCGCTGCTCTGCACCGCCGAGGGCACGTCGGTCCTGGAGGAGCGGATCTTCGAGAACCGCTTCATGCATGCGCCGGAACTGGCGCGCATGGGCGCCCGGATCGAGGTTCACGGCGGCCACGCCACCGTCCACGGCGTCGAAAAGCTGCGCGGTGCCCCGGTGATGGCCACCGACCTGCGCGCCTCGGTCAGCCTGATCCTCGCCGGGCTCGCCGCCGAGGGCGAAACCATCATCAGCCGCGTCTATCACCTGGATCGCGGCTATGAGAAGGTGGTGCGCAAGCTGCGCGGCGTCGGCGCCGATATCGAACGCATCAAGGAGACCCCCGCCGATGGCTGACGCCCGTTTCACCGATGCCGATCCCGCGCCGCTGGCGCTGCTGGCCGGCGATGCCGACGACCTGACCGTGATCTCGACGCTTACGCAGGATGCGATCCTGCCGGTGACCGAGATCGCCTATGACAGCCGCCACCGCCAGCTGGCGCTGCTCCTGAACCGCTTTCGCTGGGAGGATGCCGAACTCGCGCGCCGCGACGGCCGCCCCTATGAGCGGGTGCGCTCGGTGCTGCTGATCTCGGACGTGCAGCGGGTGCTGAGCGACGGCATCGACCGCAAGGACAAGGATCTGGTCCTGGAACTGCTGGCCCTGACATGGCAGGCGGGCGAGGATGGCACCGGCCGTCTGCTGCTGGAGTTCGCCGGCGACGGCACGCTGGCCATCGACGCGGAATGCCTGAACGTCGAGCTGCGCGACGTGACGCGGCCCTATGTCGCCCCCTCGCGCCGCGCGCCCCAGCATTCCGACACTTGATCCGCCGCGCACTTCAGGGTGCGCGTACGCCGGTTTCGCGGCCGGATGGGTATTTGGGGAACGAAGAAGACGAGCGCTTCTCTGTTCCACAAATACTCGAATCCGGCCTTGCATCCCGCGCTGAACGGGCAGGTTCAGCGCTGCCATAGCCGCTTGAGCCCCTTGCCCGCAGCGGCTAACAAGGGCGGGTCATTGAAGGCTCGAGCCATGCCCATCCACCTTTCGACCGCCCAGCCCGATTTCGCCGAACGCTTCGCCGCGCTTCTTTCGATGAAGCGCGAGGATGCGGCCGATGTGAACGATGCGGTGGCGGCGATCATCGCCGATGTGCGCAGCCGGGGCGACGACGCGCTGGTCGAGTTGACCGGGCGTTTCGACCGCCTGGCGCTGACGCCGGAAACGCTGGCCTTCTCGCGCGAGGAGATCGCCGCGCAGACCGCGAAGGTCTCGGCCGAGGATCGCGCCGCCCTGGCCATGGCTGCGAGCCGCATCCGCGCCTATCATGCCCGGCAGATGCCCGACGATCTCAGCTGGACCGATCCCGAGGGCGCGACCCTGGGCTGGCGCTGGACGCCGGTCGCGGCCGCGGGGCTCTATGTGCCGGGCGGGCAGGCGAGCTATCCCTCGTCGGTGCTGATGAATGCCATTCCCGCGCGGGTGGCGGGGGTCGAGCGGCTGGTGGTCTGCGTGCCGACGCCCGGCGGCGTGGTGAACCCGCTGGTGCTGCTGGCGGCCGAACTGGCCGGGGTGGACGAGATCTATCGCATCGGCGGGGCGCAGGCGATCGCCGCCATGGCCTATGGCACCCGGACCATCCGGCCGGTGGACAAGATCACCGGCCCCGGCAATGCCTATGTCGCGGCAGCCAAGCGGCAGGTCTTCGGCCGTGTCGGCATCGACATGATCGCCGGCCCCTCGGAGGTGCTGATCATCGCCCAGGGCGCGCAGAACCCGGAATGGCTGGCGCTGGACCTGCTGGCCCAGGCCGAGCATGATGCCGATGCCCAGTCGATCCTGGTCACCCCCGACGAATCCCTGGCCCGCGCCGTGGTGGCCGAGGTCGAGCGCATCCTGCCGACCCTGCCGCGCGCCGAGGTGGCGGGCGCCAGCTGGCGCGATTATGGCACGGTGATCGTGACGCGCGACCTCGACGAGGCGGCGGCGCTTTCGGACCGGCTCGCCCCGGAGCATCTGGAGCTTTGCGTCGACGATCCCGAGGCGCTGGCGGAAAAGACCCGCCATGCCGGGGCGATCTTCCTGGGCGGCTGGACGCCCGAGGCGGTGGGCGATTATGTCAGCGGTCCCAACCATGTCCTGCCGACGGCGCGCTCGGCGCGGTTCTCGTCGGGCCTGTCGGTGATGGATTTCCTCAAGCGCAGCACCATCGCCCGGCTCTCGCCCCAGGCGCTGGGGGCGATCGGCCCGGCCGCGGTGCGGCTGGCCGAATCCGAGGGGCTTTCGGCGCATGGCCGCTCGGTCTCGGCGCGGCTGGCGGTTCTGAACGGGGGGCAGTCATGAGCCAGTCCACGAACCGGCTGTGCCGGATCGACATCGACGACAGCGCCCTGCCGCCGCCCACGCCCGAGATCGAGCAGGACCGCCGCGTCGCGGTCTTCGACCTGCTCGAGGACAACAGCTTCATCCTGCCCGGCCGCGAGGGGCAGGAGGTTCCCGCAGGCCCCTATGCCCTGGCGCTGGCGGTGCGCGAACGCCGCCTGGTCTTCGACATCGCCACCGAAGCGGGGGACAAGGTGGCCGAGTTCCACCTGTCGCTGGGTCCGTTCCGGCAGACGGTCAAGGATTACTTCCAGATCTGCACCAGCTATTTCGACGCGGTCAAGCGTCTGCCGCCGGCGCAGATCGAGGCGATCGACATGGCCCGGCGCGGCATCCACAACGAGGGCGCCCGCACCCTGCAAGAGCGGCTGGAGGGCAAGGCCGAGGTCGACATAGACACGGCGCGGCGCCTGTTCACCCTGATCTGCGCGCTCGTTCCGGGGTGATTCGTGGTCGGACCGATTCCCCATTCGGTGCTGTTTTGCTGCGACCACAACGCCATCCGTTCCCCCATGGCCGAGGGGATGATGAAGAAATTCTACGGCCGCGCCGCCTATGTGCAGTCGGCCGGGGTCAAGAACGACATGGAGATCGACGGCTTCGCCATCGCCGTCTGCAAGGAGATCGGGGTCGAGCTTTCGACCCATCGCGCCCGGTCTTTCGAAGAGATGAAGGCCTGGGGCGACGACCTGACCAGCTTTGACCTAGTGATCGCCCTTTCGCCGGCCAGCCAGAGGCAAGCCCTTGAACTGACGCGGGTTTCGCATCTGGACGTGGAGTATTGGCCGATCATGGACCCCAGCGGCCTGGCCGAGGGGCGCGAGGCCAAGCTGGCGCTTTACCGCACCGTGCGCGACCAGATCCGCAAGCGGATGATCGAGCGTTTCGGCCCGCCGACCGAAGGCTGAAGAAAACTTCCGCGCGCTAACGGAATCTTAGCCTATTGGCGCAATGCTGCCGGAAATCCCTTGCAGGAGGTTTCCCGGATGACCGAAATCCAGCGGCTTCACCACGATCTTGAATGGGCCATGCGGGCGATGGGCTCGCATCGCGCGGTGCTGATCCTCGACCTTGCCGGGCATATCGTCGCGGTGAACCAAAGCTACCTGGGCATGTGCGGCTATCGGCGCGAGGAGTTGATCGGCCGGCCGGTGGTGATGCTTCTGGATCCCGTGGACAAGGTGCCGGACCGGCTGTGGCGCATGCTCGAGACGCCGGACGGGCGCGAGGCGCGGCTGCACGACCTGGCGCAGGTGGCCAAGTCGGGGCGGCGCTTCCGGGTCGATGCCCGCATCTGCCCGATTCGCGACGAGGGGGGCCGGGTCTGCCTGACCGTGCTGTTCCTGCGCGAAGCGGCGGACGAGGCGGGGCCGCAGCACCCGGACCTGCCGCGGATCGCGGGCATGGCACAGATCCTTCGCCTGCCGCCGCGCCGCCTGGCCGAGCCGCGGTCGCGGCCGGGCCGATGCGGCCGGTCGGGGACCGGCATCGCCCTGTGCGCCCCGGCGCGGCGCGACCATTGACGGATGCCGTGCGGCGGGTGTCTCGCAGGGGGGCGGTCAGACGACGACCGCCGCGCCCTCGGTGGCGGGGCCGACATTGCGGCGGAAGGCGGCGAAAAGCTCGCGCCCCAGCCCTTCGGCCGAATGCGAGGGGTCATGCGTGGCCGCCGGCCGGTCCTCGAAGCCGGGGGCAAGGCAGGTCAGCGTGCCGGCCACCGCGTCGAGCCGGACGGGATCGCCGTCGCGCAGCCGCGCCAGCGGCCCGCCATCGGCCGCCTCGGGCGAGATGTGGATTGCCGCGGGAACCTTGCCCGAGGCGCCGGACATGCGGCCATCCGTGACCAGCGCCACCCGCAGCCCGCGATCTTGCAGCACGGCAAGGGTGGGGGTCAGCGAATGCAGCTCGGGCATGCCATTGGCGCGGGGGCCCTGGAAGCGGACGACGACCACCACGTCCTCGGTGAACTCGCCGCGCTTGAAGGCGGCCTTCACCTCTTCCTGGTCGGCAAAGACGCGCGCGGGGGCTTCGATGACATGGCGTTCTGGCGCCACGGCCGAGACCTTGATGACGCCGCGGCCCAGGTTGCCCGACAGCTGCTTCAGCCCGCCGGTCGCGGCAAAGGGATCGGCGGCCGGGCGCAGGATCTTGTCGTTCAGCGTCTCGCGCGCGCCGCCGACCCATTCGATCCGGCCGTCCTTGAGGCGGGGTTCCTGCGCATATTGCCCCAGCCCGCCGCCGGCGATGGTGCGCACGTCCTCGTGCAGCAGCCCCGCCTCCAGCAGCTGGCCGATCATGAAGCCAAGGCCGCCCGCGGCATGGAAATGGTTCACGTCGGCCAGGCCGTTGGGATAGACGCGGGCCATCAGCGGCACGGTCTCGGACAGGTCGTGGAAATCCTCGAGGTCCAGGATCACGCCGGCCGCCCGCGCCATCGCCGGCAGGTGCAGCACCAGGTTGGTCGAGCCGCCGGTCGCCATAAGCCCGACGATGCCGTTGACGAAGGCGCGTTCGTCCAGCACCTCGCCCGCAGGCAGGTAGTCGTTGCCCAGCCGGGTGATCGAGGCCGCGCGCTGCACGGCGGCGCTGGTCAGCGCATCGCGCAGGGGCGTGTTCGGATTGACGAAGCTGGAGCCCGGCAGATGCAGGCCCATGAACTCCATCAGCATCTGGTTGGTGTTCGCCGTGCCGTAGAAGGTGCAGGTGCCCGGCGCGTGATAGCTGGCCATCTCGGCCGCCATCAGCGCCTCGCGGCCGACCTCGCCGGTGGCGAATTGCTGGCGGACCTTGGATTTTTCGTCATTGGGCAGGCCCGAGGGCATGGGGCCGGCCGGCACGAAGACGGCGGGGATGTGGCCGAAGGTGGCGGCGGCGATGATCAGCCCCGGCACGATCTTGTCGCAGACGCCCAGGTAAAGCGCCGCGTCGAAGGTGTCATGCGTCAGCGCCACGCCCGAAGCCAGCGCGATCACATCGCGCGAGAACAGCGACAGCTCCATCCCCGGCCGGCCTTGCGTCACCCCGTCGCACATGGCCGGAACCCCGCCCGCGACCTGGGCCGTGGCACCCGCGGCATGGGCGGCCTGGCGGATCAGGTTGGGATAACGCTCATAGGGCTGGTGGGCCGAAAGCATGTCGTTATAGGCGGTGACGATGCCGATGTTGGGCTTGCGCGTTTCGGCGAAGTCCTGCTTGTCGGGCATGGCGGCATAGGCATGGGCCTGGTTGCCGCAGGACAGGTGGGCGCGGCGCGGCCCTTCCTCGGCGGCGCGGGCGATCTTGGCCAGATAGGCGCTGCGGCTTTGGATCGAACGCTCGCGGATACGGTCGGTCACCCGGTCGATGGTGGCGTGCAGGGTCATGGCTGGCATCTCCTTTGGCGCCAATGTAAGCCGTTAGCGTTAACAAGGCAACCGGCCGGCTCTTGCCCGCGGCCGCGCGGCGTGGCAATCCTGCGCCGTTTTGCACGAGGCCGCCATGACCGCCGATCTGCCCATCATCCGACTGCGCCCGAAATCCAAGCCCCAGGCGATCCGCCACGGCTTTCCCTGGGTCTTTGCCGACGAGCTGGTGACGGACCGGCGCACGCGGGCGATCCCGCCGGGCAGCTTCGCCGTGCTGGAGGATGCCGAGCGCCGCCCCCTGGGGCTGGTCACGGTCAACCCCGATTCGCGGATCATCGCCCGCGTGATGGACCCCGACCCGCAGGCGCGGATCACCCGCGACTGGATCGCGGCGCGGCTGGACCGGGCGCTGGCGCTGCGGGCGCGGCTGTTCGACCGGCCCTTTTACCGGTTGGTCCATGCCGAGGCCGACGGGCTGCCCGGCACCATCATCGACCGTTTCGGCGATGCCGCGGTGATCCAGCCCAATGCCGCCTGGGCCGAGCGCATGGTCGGGGAGATCGCCGCGGCGCTGCGCGAGGTCGCGGGCGTCGCGACGGTGATCCTGAACGGGCAGGGCCGGGCGCGGGCGCTGGAGGGGCTGGACGAGCGGACCGAGATCCTGTCGGGCGCCGTCGACGGCCCGGTCGAGGTGCCGATGAACGGCGCGATCTACCTGGCCGACCTGACGCAGGGGCAGAAGACCGGCCTGTTCTATGACCAACGCCCGAACCATGCCTTTGCGCAGCGGCTGGCCCAGGGCCAGCGGGTGCTGGACGTGTTCTCGCATGTCGGCGGCTTCGGCCTTGCCGCCCTGGCGGCCGGCGCCACCCATGCCACCTGCGTCGACGGCTCGGCCGCCGCGCTGGAGCTGGCACGGGGCGGCGCGCGCGCCATGGGCGCCGAATCGCGGCTGACCATCCGCCAGGGCGACGCCTTCGAGCAGATGGAGGCGCTGGCTGCCGAGGGCGCGCAGTTCGATCTGGTGATCTGCGACCCGCCGGCCTTCGCGCCCTCGAAACCGGCGCTGGAGGCGGGCTTGCGCGCCTATGAGCGGGTGGCGAAGCTGGCCGCGCCCCTGGTCGCGCCGGGCGGCTATCTGGGGCTGTGTTCCTGCAGCCATGCCGCCGATCTCAACGCCTTTCGCAACGCCAGCGCCCGCGGCATCGGCCGCGGCGGGCGGCGGATGCAGCTTCTGCATACCGGCCAGGCCGGCCCGGACCATCCCACGCTGCCGCAATTGGCCGAGACCGGCTATCTCAAGGCGCTGTTCTTCCGGCTGGACGGATGAAGGCAGTCCTGGACGCCTGCGTGCTGTTTCCGACCGTGCTGCGGGAGATCCTGGCCGACACGGCGGCGGCGGGGCTGTTCCAGCCGCTCTGGTCGCGCCGCATCCTGGACGAATGGCGCCATGCCGCAACCCGCCAGGGCGTCGAGGCCGGGGTCGAGATCGCGCTGCTGCAAGCGCGCTTTCCGCAGGCGCTGGTCGAGCCGGGGCAGGAGGTCTTCGGGCTGGACCTGCCCGATCCGGCCGACCGGCATGTGGTGGAATGTGCGCTGGCAGCCGGGGCACAGGCGATCGTCACCGCCAATTTGCGCGACTTTCCGCGCAGGGCGCTGGCCCCGGTCGGGCTGCGGGCGATTCATCCCGACGAATTTCTGCGCGACCTTTGCCTGCGGGCCCCCGAAACCGTGCTCGCGGCCGTGCAGGCGACCGAGGCGCGCGCCCGTGCCGCCGGCGGCGACATGACCCGCAAGGAACTGATGCGCCGCGCCCGCCTGCCGCGCCTGGCCAAGGCGATGGCGCGGCTTGATGCAACCGAAACCGCGCCCTTCCCGTTGCATGGCGCGACCCCGCGGGAACAGGATTGAAAGGGGACGGATTTGAAGGACTTGATGTTATCGCTAACATCCGCTAATCGGCAGAGCAGCGATGAGGAGGCAGCGATGGTTTCACGCGTCATTCCGGTTGAGGATTTCGACCTGGTGATCTTTGGTGCAACCGGCGACCTGGCCCGGCGCAAGATCGTGCCGGGGCTGTATCGCCGCTTTGTGGCCGGGCAGGTTCCGGCCAGCGCGCGCATCATCGGCGCCGCCCGCACCCGCCAGGACGACGAAGCCTTCCGCGCCGAGATGCGCGAGGCGATCGAGGAATTCATCGGCCCCGGCCAGGACCAGGCGCAGCTTTCGGCCTTTCTCGACATGCTGGGCTATGTCGCCATCGACGCGCGCGGCACCGATGGCTGGGCCGAACTCAAGGCGCGGGTGCGTCCCGGCGTGGTCCATGCCTTCTATTTCTCGGTGGCGCCGGCGCTGTTCGGCGACATCGCCGAGCGGCTGGCCGGCAACGGCATCGCCGATGCCGACAGCCGCATCGTTGTCGAAAAGCCCTTCGGCCGCGACCTTGCCACTGCTCGCGCGCTGAACGCCACGCTGGCCCGGCATTTCGACGAGAACCAGATCTATCGCATCGACCATTACCTAGGCAAGGAAACCGTCCAGAACCTGATGGCGGTGCGCTTCGCCAACATCCTGTTCGAGCCGCTGTGGAACGCGCAATACGTGGACCATGTTCAGATCACCGTGGCCGAGACGGTGGGCGTCGGCGGGCGCGGCGAATATTACGACCATTCCGGCGCCATGCGGGACATGGTGCAGAACCACCTGATGCAGCTTCTGTGCCTGATCGCGATGGAGCCGCCCTATCATTTCGACCCCGATGCGGTGCGCGACGAAAAGCTCAAGGTGATCCGGGCGCTGGAGCCGCTTGCGCCCCAGGACATCGTGCGCGGCCAGTATCTGGCCGGCCCCGACGGCCCCGGCTATCTGGAGGATTCCGAGAACCCGCAGTCCCGCACCGAAAGCTTCGTGGCGCTGAAGGTGCGGATCGCCAACTGGCGCTGGACCGGCACGCCCTTCTACCTGCGCACCGGCAAGCGGCTGCGCGCGCGCACCAGCGAGATCGTCGTGACCTTCAAGGAGCCGCCGCATTCGATTTTCGACGACGGCGGCACGCACAAGGCCAACCAGCTTGTCATCAAGCTGCAACCGAACGAAGGCATGCACCTGACCGTGATGATCAAGGAGCCGGGGCCGGGCGGCATGCGCCTGGTGCAGGTGCCGCTGGACATGAGCTTTGCCGATGCGCTGGGGGCCGAGGGCTCTGACATGCCCGATGCCTATGAGCGGCTGATCATGGACGTGATCCGCGGCAACCAGACCCTGTTCATGCGCGGGGACGAGGTCGAGGCCGCCTGGGCCTGGACCGACCCGATCATCGCCGCCTGGGAATCCGGCTCGAAGCGGCCCGAGCCCTATGATGCCGGCTCCAGCGGCCCCGAAGAGGCGCTGCGCCTGCTGCATCGCGACAACCGCCGCTGGAGGGAGATCCGGCCATGACGCTCGAGTTCATCGAATATCCCGACCGCGAGATGCTGTTCCTGTCGCTGGCGGACCGCGTGGCGGGGCAGCTGTCGCAGCATTTGCGGGTGAACGACAGCGCCAGCCTCTGCGTGCCGGGCGGCACCACGCCGGCGCCGCTTTACGACTATCTCTCGGGCAGCGAGATCGACTGGCCGCGCGTCACCGTGCTGCTGAACGACGAGCGCTGGGTGGATGGCGAGCATCTGCGCTCGAACGGCCGGCTGCTGCGCCGCCACCTGCTCAAGGACAAGGCGGCGGGGGCGCATTACATCGACCTCTATACCGGCGACGAGCGCCCCGAGGATGCGGTGCCGGCGCTGGCCGAGGCGATCGCGCCGCACCTGCCGCTGACCGTGCTGCTTCTGGGCATGGGCACCGACATGCATACGGCAAGCCTGTTCCCCGCGGCTTCCGAAACCGTCCTGGCGCTGGCGCCGGACGCGCCGGTGGTGATGGCGATCAACAGCGTCAAGGACGAGCCGCGGATCACCCTGACCGCCTCGGCGCTGAAGGGCGCGATCAACACCCATCTGCTGATCGCCGGGGCCGACAAGCGCGAGGCATTCGAGCGCGCGCAGGGCCTCGATCCCACCGAGGCGCCGATCCGCGCCTTTCTTGGCGACATTACCGTGCATTGGGCAGAGTGACATGACCATCTGGAGCCGGTTGCAAGACCACCGCAAATCCCAGGGCGCGCTGCGGATCGAGGCGCTGTTCGACGCCGATCCGACCCGCGCCGCCACCTTCTCGACCCAGGCCGAGGGGCTGGTGCTGGACTGGTCCAAGACCAGCATCGACGCCGGCGCGCGCGAGCTGCTGCTGGAACTGGCCGCGCCGGTGCCCGAGCGCCGCGAGGCCATGTTCGCCGGCCAGCGCATCAACGAGACCGAGGACCGCGCCGTGCTGCACACCGCGCTGCGCAACCTCCAAGGCAGCGTCGCGGTGGACGGCCGGGACGTGATGCCCGAGCTGCGCCGCACCCATCGGCGGATGTGCGATTTCGCCCGCGCCATCCGCGACGGCAGCTTCGCCGGGCAGGGCGGCCGCATCACCGATGTCATCAACATCGGCATCGGCGGCTCGGACCTCGGCCCGGCCATGGCCACGCGGGCGCTGGCGCCCTGGCATGACGGGCCGCGGGTGCATTTCGTCTCGAACGTGGACGGGGCGGACATCGCCGATACGCTCAGGGGGCTCGATCCGGCGACCACGCTGGTCATCGTCGCCTCCAAGACCTTCACCACCATCGAGACCATGACCAATGCCAGGACGGCGCTGGACTGGATGGCGAAGGCCGTGACGCAGCCGGCGGCGCAATTCGCCGCGCTCTCCTCGGCGACCGACCGCACCGCCGAATGGGGGATCGAGCCCTCGCGCGTCTTCGGCTTCGAGGATTGGGTCGGCGGGCGCTATTCCATGTGGGGGCCCATCGGCCTTTCGCTGATGATCGCCATCGGGCCCGAGAACTTCGACCGCTTCCTTGCCGGCGGCGCGGCCATGGACCGCCATTTCCGCGAGGCGCCGCTGGCCCAGAACCTGCCGGTGATCCTGGCGCTGGTCGGCATCTGGCACCACCAGGTCTGCGGCTACGGCACCCGTGCCGTCTTGCCCTATGACAACCGCCTGGCCCGGCTGCCGGCCTATCTGCAGCAGCTGGAAATGGAATCGAACGGCAAGCGCGTGGCCATGGACGGCAGCGACCTGGTGCTGCCCTCGGGCCCGGTGGTCTGGGGCGAGCCGGGCACCAACGGCCAGCATGCTTTCTACCAGCTGATCCACCAGGGCACCGCGGTGGTGCCCTGCGAATTCATCCTCGCCGCCCGCGGCCACGAGCCCGAGCTTGCGCATCACCACCTGCTGCTGATCGCCAATTGCCTGGCGCAATCCGAGGCGCTGATGCGTGGCCGCTCGCTGGACGAGGCGCGCGCGCTGATGCAGGCCAAGGGCCTGACCGGCGCCGAACTGGAACGCCAGGCCCGCCACCGCGTCTTTCCCGGCAACCGCCCGTCGACCACGCTGCTGATCCCCGAACTCGACCCCTACACGCTGGGCCAGATCGTCGCGCTCTACGAGCACCGCGTCTTTGCCGAGGGGGCGATCCTGGGCATCAACAGCTTCGACCAATGGGGCGTCGAGCTTGGCAAGGAACTGGCGCTGAAGCTGGCGCCGCTGCTTCAGGGCAAGCCCGCGCCCGGCCACGACCCCTCGACCGAGCATCTCGCGGCGCTGATCCGCGACGCGCGCGGCTGAACGCTTCTCTGTTCCCCAAATACTCCAGGGACGGCGCCACCGGCGCCGCCCTCGCCGATTCGATCCCCTTGCGCATTCCGGGATTGACCCCCGGCGCATCCCGGCTAGCCTTGGCCTGCGCAGACGGGAAGGAAAGCGATGGATCTTCTGGCCAGGGCGACAGCCGCCATCGGCGGCGCGATGGTGCTGATGCGGCGGATGGGCGCGCCGCGGACGGCGGCGTTCGGGCCAAGCCCCGCCATCCCCGAGGCGAAGAAACAGGGCATCATGACGCTGAAGATGCCCACCGCCCGCGGCTGGGCGCCGGGCCTGCGGCCCAAGGCCGCGCCGGGCCTGCGCGTCGATGCCTTCGCCCGCGACCTGCAACATCCGCGCTGGATCGAGGTGCTGCCCAATGGCGACGTGCTTGTGGCCGAGGCCCTGCAAGAGGCCAGCCCGCCGCAATCCCTGCTCGACCGCGCCGCCCAGGCCACCATGCGCCGCGCCCGCGCGCTGGGCACCAGCGCCAACCGCATCACGCTGCTGCGCGACGGCGATGGCGATGGCGTCGCCGAGACGCGCGAGGTTTTCCTGGCAGGCCAGCGCCAGCCCTTCGGCATGGCCCTGGTCGGCGACACCTTCTATGTCGGCAATACCGACGGCATCGTCGCCTTTCCCTATGCGCCCGGTGCCACGCGGCTGGACGGGCCGGGCCGCCGGCTGGTCGATTTCAAGCCGGGCGGGCATTGGACGCGCAGCCTGATCGTCTCGCCCGACCGCAAGCGGCTTTATTGCGGCGTCGGCTCGCTGACCAATATCGCCGACGAGGGCATGGAGGCCGAGGAAGGCCGCGCCGCGATCTGGGAACTGGAACTGGAGACCGGCCAGGCCCGCATCTTCGCCTCGGGCCTGCGCAACCCGGTCGGCCTCGCGTGGGAGCCCGCGACCGGCGCGCTCTGGACCGTGGTGAACGAACGCGATGGCTTGGGCGACGAGACGCCGCCGGACTACCTGACCTCGGTGCAGGAGGGCGGCTTCTACGGCTGGCCCTGGTCCTATTGGGGACAGGTGGTGGACGACCGCGTGCCCCAGGACGCGGCCGAGGTCGCCCGCGCCATCACCCCCGATTACGCTCTGGGCGGCCACACCGCCTCGCTTGGCCTGTGCTGGATGCCCGAGGGCACGCTGCCCGGATTCCCCGACGGCATGGCGATCGGCCAGCACGGCTCCTGGAACCGCTCGACGCTGTCGGGCTACAAGCTGATCTTCGTGCCCTTCCGGGACGGCCGGCCCGCCGGGCCGCCGCGCGACATCCTGTCTGGCTTTCTTTCCGAGGACGAGAAATATTCCCATGGTCGCCCGGTCGGCGTTGCCATCGGCCCGGACGGCAAGTCGCTTCTGATGGCCGATGACGTGGGCGACGTGATCTGGCGGGTCAGCGCGGCCTGAACCGGCCCGCTTGCGTCAGAACCACTGGCCCGGCTCCATCAGCCCCAGGTCCATCAGTTGCTGGGCGTTCCAGCGGAAGGGATGCGAGTTGCGCCAGCGGAAGCTGCGGATATGCCCGCGCGAGCCGGGGTTCTTGGCCAGCGCCTTGGCCACCCGGAACGAGGCGACGGCGGCGGTCAGGTTGTTGTGCCAGGGGCAGGCATAGGTGTTGTATTCCTCGACGTTGAAGCGCAGGTCGGGCAGCAGCCGCAGCCCCGGCTGGCTGCGAAACAGCGCGATGCGGTCGATGCGGCGGCGATCCTGGGGCAGGTGTTCCTCGAATCGCCAGCGCAGCCCGCCGTGGAAATCCAGCTGCCGGTCCTTGTGGCGGCCGTCGCGGTCCACGCGGCCAAGTGCGTAATAGCCGGTGCGGTCGAACATCGCCTCGTCCAGGCTGACCGCATCGGGGAAACGCTCCAGGTCCGGGGCATAGAGGTCGATGACATAGGTCAGCATCGCCCGCCGGCGTTCCTCGGCGTGAAAGGCCAGCATCTCGCCCACGCTGCGGCTTTCCGAGAAGGGATAGAACAGGAACTCGGCATTATAGCCGTAGTAGAGCCAGGTATCGGCGGGCGCGGCCTCGATCACCGCATTGACCGCCTCGACCTGGGCCCGGCCGCGGCGGGAATCGTGGCGCAGGTTGAGGATCCGGTCCGCGCCCTCGCCGGGCAGGACATGGGCGGGCAGCGGCTCGGGCGACAGCGCCAGGATCAGCCGGAAACCGGCTGCAAGGTGGTGCGCCAGCGTCCTTTGCACCGCCGCCTCGTCCTCGATCAGCAAAACCGCGACCGGCCCCTTGTCCAGCCGGCCGCCCGGTGCCTTCAGGAAATCCCCCAGGCTGGGAAAGCTCATGGTAGGGCGGCCTTGATCTGTTCCAGCGCCTGCGCCAGCGCCGCCGGGTCCAGAGCCGCGCGATCCAGCAGGGCCAGAAGCTCGGCCTTGCGTTCGGGCGCAAGGGACGAGCCGTCGATCATGGCGCGCACCTTGGCGGCATCGAAGCCCTGCGGGGTCAGGGCGGCATCGATCCCGACCGCCTCGCCGGCCGCGGCGCCGGCTTCGCGCGTGGGGCTGGCCGCCTCGCGGGCGGCGGTGCTTGCGGCGATGGCGGCGGCCTCGGCCTGTTCGGGGGTGGCGTTGGCCTGGGCCGCGGCATCCGCGGCGCGGTCGGCGGCGGCGATGGCGGCCTCGGCCGCCGCCTCGGCCTGGTCGGCGGCAGCGCCCGCCGCGCCGACCGCCGCCTGCCCGGCCGAGGCCGAGGCTTCGGCCGCCGCATCCGCCGCGATGGCCGCCGCATCGGCCGCGGCGTCGGCTGCGGCATTGGCGCCCTGCTGCGCCGGGGGCGGGGGCTCGGCCGGTGCCTGCGCCGGCGGGGGCGGCGCGTCGCCGGCCAGCCGGCCCATCGGATCGCCGCCGCTCCACAGCCACAATCCGCCAAGCGCAAGGGCAAGAATCACGATCACGGCCAGGAATTTCTTCATCGGTCTCTCCGTCAGGGCTGCGGCGGGTCGCCCCTTCTATGCCATGCCGCGCCAAGGGGGGGAAGCGGCCCCGCAAAACCGTGCAAAACGGCGGCGGAACCTGGGGCCGAGCCATCGAATCCGGTTGAAAATCTGCCTGCGCAGGACTATTTAACCGCCCGGAACCCCTGGCAACACAAGGAAGACAGCCATAGCCCGCAGACCGCATAACGCTCCGCCCACCCGTGACACCGGCCCCCGCGTCAACGAGCGCATCCGAGTCGCCGAAATCCGCCTGATCGGTCCCGAAGGCGAGAATGTCGGCGTCGTGACACCCGCCCGCGGTCTGGAGCTTGCACAGGAAGCCGGGCTGGATCTTGTCGAGATCTCACCGAATGCCACGCCCCCGGTCTGCAAGATCATGGACCTGGGCAAGTTCAAGTATGAACAGCAAAAGCGCGAGGCCGAGGCCCGCAAGAAGCAAAAGATCATCGAAATCAAGGAGATCAAGTTCCGTCCTGGAACCGATACCCATGATTACGACGTCAAGATGCGCTCGGTCATGAAGTTCCTGGCCGAGGGCGACAAGGTCAAGATCACCCTGCGCTTCCGCGGCCGCGAGATGGCGCACCAGCAGCTTGGGGTCGAGCTTCTGAACCGCGTCGCCGCCGATGTCGGCGAGGCGGGCAAGGTCGAATCCATGCCCAAGCTGGAAGGGCGCCAGATGGTCATGATGATCTCGCCGAAATAAGGGGCTTTGGGGATGGCGGCCGAGGTGACGATTCTGGTTCTGCGCGAACCGGGCGCTGACCCGGCGCTGCCCCTGCCCGAATACCAGACCCAGGGCTCGGCCGGCGCCGACCTGCGGGCCGATCTGGGCGGGGCCGAGCTGCTGCTTGAACCCGGCCAGATCCGCCTGGTGCCTACCGGGCTGCGCGTGCAGATCCCCGAGGGCTACGAGATGCAGATCCGCCCCCGCTCCAGCCTGGCGCTGAAGCATGGGGTGACGCTGCCCAACACGCCCGGCACCATCGACAGCGACTATCGCGGGCCGCTGGGGGTCATCATGATCAACCTGGGCCCGCAGCCCTATGCGATCCAGCATGGCGAGCGCATCGCCCAGGCGGTGATCGCCCCCGTGACCCGCGCCGCCTATGTCATGGCCGAGGCGCTGGAGCAGACCGCGCGCGGCGAAGGCGGCTTCGGCTCGACCGGGCGGGGCTGAGCCCGTGCTGATCCTTCTTCTCATGCTTGCCGTGCTGGTCGCGGCGCGCCTGCTTGGCTGGCCGGAATGGCGCGGCTGGGCGGGGGTCGCGGCCCTGTGGCTGGCCGCCATCGCCGCGCTGGTGCTGGGGCCCGGCAGCGCCCTGGCGCGACTGGTCGGCGGCGATCCTCGGGTCTGGGGGCTGGCCGGCGGCGTGGTGGCGCTGGGGCTGGGCTATCGCCTACTGCTGCGGCAGCTGCATCGCCGCGCCATCCCCTTGCCTGACCCGCCCGTGCCCGAGCCGGCCGGCCCGCTTTCGGACCCGGAACTGGATCGTTATGCCCGCCATATCGTGCTGCGCGAGCTGGGCGGGCCGGGGCAGGCGGCGCTGCGGCGCGCCCGCGTGCTGGTCGTGGGCGCAGGCGGGCTGGGCGCGCCGGTCTGCCTTTACCTTGCCGCCGCCGGCGTGGGCCGGATCACCGTTGCCGACGACGACCGGGTCGGGCTGTCGAACCTGCAGCGCCAGGTGATCTTTCGCAGCGCCGACGACGGCCGCCCCAAGGCCGAGGCCGCGCGCGATGCCATGCTGGCGCTGAACCCGCATGTCGAGGTCACGGCGCTGAACCGCCGCATCGGGGCCGAGGATGCCGCGCTGGTTGCCGAACATGACCTGGTGCTGGACGGCACCGACAGCTTCGCCGCCCGCAGCGCGGTGAACGCGGCCTGCATCGCCGCCGGCGTGCCCTTGGTCGCCGGCGCCATCGCGCAATGGGAAGGGCAGGTGACGATCTGGGATCCGCGCCACGGCGCGCCCTGCATGGCCTGCATCTTTCCCGATGCCCCGGCCGCCGGCCTTGCGCCCGCCTGCGCCGAGGCGGGCGTCGTCGGCCCACTGCCCGGCGTCGTCGGCAGCCTGATGGCGCTGGAGGCGATCAAGCTGATCGCGCGGGCCGGCGAGCCCCTGCGCGGCCGGATGCTGATCTTCGACGGGCTTTATGGCGAAAACCGGCTGATGAAAATCGCGCGACGCGCCGATTGCCCCGCCTGCGGCTCTGGACATTTCCGCGCAGGCTGAAACACTCCCGGCCGGAAAAGGAGGCTCGCATGAACCCCGAACTGACGCATTGGACCGGCCCGCTGGGCCTGCCGCGTTTCGACCTGATCCGCGACGAGGATTTCGACCCGGCCTTCGACGCCTGCCTGAACATGGCCGAGGAGGCGGTCGAGACCATCGCCGCCAATCCCGCGCCGCCGAGCTTTGCCAACACCGTCGCCGCGCTCGAGACGGCCGAGGAGCCGCTGAACCGGCTCTGTGCCATCTTCTTCACCCTGGCCGGCGTCGATTCCAACCCCGTGCGCGAGGATCTGCAGCGCCGCATCGCCCCGCGCCTGGCCGCGCATGGCAGCAAGGTCAGCATGGACCCGAGGCTGTTCGACCGGGTCGAGGCGGTGATGCAGGACGCCGTCGAGCTTGCCCCCGAGGACCGCCGCCTGACCGAGCTGACCCTGCGCGGGCTGCGCCGGGCGGGCGCCGGCCTGACCGGCGCGGCGCGCGAGCGCATGGCGGCAATCCGCGAGCGGCTGGCGGTGCTGTCGACCGATTTCGCCCAGAACGTGCTGGCGGATGAGCGCGACTTTGCCATGGGCGTGGCCGACGACCAGCTGGCCGGCCTGCCCGACTGGCTGGTCCGCGCCATGCGGGCGGCGGCGCGCGAACGCGGGATGCCGGGGCAGGTGGTGACGCTGAACCGCTCGCTGATCGTGCCCTTCCTGGAATATGCCGAAGATCGCGCCCTGCGCGAGGCGGCCTGGCGGGCCTGGGGCGCGCGCGGCTCGGGCGCAGGGGCCGGCGGGGCTGCGACCGACAACCGCCCCATCGCCGCCGAGATCCTGCAATTGCGGCACGAGCGCGCCCGGCTTCTGGGCTACGAGGATTTCGCCAGCTACAAGCTGGAGCCCGAGATGGCCCGCAGCGCCGAGAATGTCGAGGCGCTGCTGACCCAGGTCTGGGCGGCCGCCAAGACGCGGGCCGAGGCCGATGCCAAGCGCCTGACCACCATGCTGCGCGAGGACGGCGTGAACGGCGCGCTGGAGCCCTGGGACTGGCGCTTCTATGCCGAGCGCCGGCGCAAGGCCGAACACGATCTCGACGAGGCCGAGGTCAAGCCCTACCTGACACTGGAGGCGATGCTGGGCGCGGTCTTCGACACCGCGCAGCGCCTGTTCGGCATCGAGATGCGGGCATTCGACGCGCCGCTCTGGTCGCCCGATGCCCGTGCCTGGGAGGTGACGCGGGACGGCCGGCGCATGGCGGTCTTCGTCGGCGATTACTTCGCCCGGCCCGGCAAGCGGTCGGGGGCCTGGTGTTCGTCGCTGCAACAGCAGCACAAGATCGGCGAGGGACAGCGGCCGATCGTCACCAATGTCTGCAACTTTACCCCGCCCGAGGCCGCGGGCGCGCCGGCCTATCTGTCCTGGGACGATGCGCATACGCTGTTCCACGAATTCGGCCATGCGCTGCATCACATCCTGTCGGACGTGTCCTGGCCCTCGATCTCGGGCACCTCGGTGGCGCGGGATTTCGTCGAATTGCCGAGCCAGCTTTTCGAGCATTGGCTGGAACGGCCCGAGGTGCTGGACCGCCACGCCCGCCATGCCGAGACCGGGGCGCCGCTGCCCGCCGCGCTGCGCGACCGCATGCTGGCGGCCGGCAATGCCGACCAGGGCTTTGCCACCACCGAATACCTGGAAAGCGCGCTGGTGGACCTGGCCTTTCACCGCGGCGCGCCGCCCGCCGATCCGATGGCGCGGCAGGCCGAGGTGCTGGCGGAACTGGGCGCGCCCGCCGCGATCCCCATGCGCCATGCCACGCCGCATTTCGCGCATGTGTTTTCCGGCGACGGCTATTCCTCGGGCTATTACAGCTACATGTGGTCAGAGGTGATGGATGCCGACGCTTTCGCGGCCTTCCTGGAAAAGGGCGATCCCTTCGACGCGGAAACCGCGCGGCGGCTGGAGGAATGGATCCTCTCCAAGGGCGATTCCCTGCCGGCCGACGAACTGTGGCTGAAGTTCCGCGGCCGGACCCCCGGCGTCGAGGCGCTGCTGAAGGGGCGTGGGCTTCTGCCCGAGGCCCGCTGACCGCCGCTTTCGCAAAGGCGCGATTCGCCGGGCAAGGGCTTGCGCGAATCCGCCGCTTCGTCGCGGTTCGGCGGCTTCCATGGCGGATTGCACAACCACAGGAAATATGAACTGAGGGTCGGTCGCTGCCAGGTTGATATCAACCCGTCTATTCCGGCAGGCGGGGTGCCAATTCCTTGATGGCCCGGCAGCCCCGGCCTATCCTTTCCAGGCAGTTTTTAGAAAGTAGGCGGTGATCTGTCCGGGAGGAAGGCATGCGGGTTTCCAATGCGGCCTCGATGAAAAGCGTCGATGAAGTGCCGATCGACAAGATGGGGCTTCGACATTATTTCGTCAATTACGAGAAATATATCGGCCCTCTTCGCATGCAGCCGCTGCGATTGCTGGAATTGGGAATAGCGCGCGGCGATTCGCTAAGACACTGGGAATCCTGGCTGCCGAATGCCAAGATCACCGGGCTGGACATCAAGCCCTGCGAGGCACGTTTCGAAAGCGGCCGGGTGCGCTGCTATGTCGGCGAACAGCAGGACAGGGCGGTTCTGGACCGGATGGCGGCGGAACGGGCGCCGCGGGGTTTCGACGTCATCATCGACGATGCCTCGCATGTGGGGCAATTGTCCCGCATCAGTTTCTGGCATCTTTTCGAAAACCATCTCAAGCCGGGCGGATATTACTTTATCGAGGATTGGGGCACCGGATACTGGCGGCAATATCCCGACGGCAAATCCTATCACCCCCGGCCGCCCCGGCTTTCTCCCCGTGAAAGGCTGCTCGACAGGCTGCATCGTTCGGGGCTGGCGCAGGCGGTTTCCCCGCTGGGCAAGCTGACCGGCTGGATGCGCTGGAACCTGGTGCGGCGGCGGTTTCACGGCCATGACCGCGGCATGGTCGGCTTCGTCAAGGAACTGATCGACGAATGCGGGGCCGAGGACATGACCCATCCCGATTTCGGTGCCGGCACGCCGCGCGCCTCGCGCTTTGCCTGGATGCGCGTCTCGCTGGGCCATGTGGTGATCCGCAAGGCCGGCTGACCCGCCGGCGCGCGGGTCTCAGTCGCGGATCTCGTCCGGGTCGACGCCCCAGATCGTCGTCTTGGGCACCCAGCCCTTTTCCCCGCCGCCCGAGACCCGGCACCAGTCGATGCTGCATTCGTGCAGCCGGACGATGGCGCCGGCCTCGGCCCGCGCCACCACCTCGGCGCGCGGCTCGGGGCGGGCGAGCAGGTCCAGCATGTCCTTGGTCACGATGGCGGTGCGCACGCCCGACAGCAGCGAATAATGCACCCAGCCGCCGGCGCCGTCCTGGTCCTCGACCCGGCGCCAATGGCCGAACTCGGCCACCACGCGCAGGGGCATGCCGGCATGGCGGAACACCCAGTCGATGCGATGCGACAGGCTGGGGCCGCGCCGGGCGTTGCCCTCGCCCCCCTTCAGGCTGACATAGCGCGGCAGCGGCAGGTTGGTGACAGAGCCGCGATTCGGGTCACGCCGGCCGTCCTGGTGGCGGCTGATCGTCGCATCGGCGGACAGGCCGGGGATCTGCTTAGCGTCCAGCGTTTCGCCCGGATCGGTGGTTTGCGCCAGCGCCGCCGATCCCAAGCACGCCACCGTCGCCAGTATCGCGGCGCCAAGCCAGACCTGTCCTTGCTTCATCTGCCCGTCCTGCTTTTTCGGGGTCTTGTGCCTGCCCCGCATCGCGGGCACTTTGCCAAAAGCCGCCCGGCTTTGGAAGAGAGGAGCGACCATGCCCGCCGTTCATGCGACCGATCCGACCCGCTCGCGCCTTAAAGTTACCGTGACCCGGCGGCTGCCCGAGGCGGTCGAGACCCGGATGTCCGAGCTTTTCGACGTTTCGCTGAATGCCGACGACCACCGGATGAGTCGCGAGGAACTGGTGGCCGCCATGCGCGTCTCGGACGTGCTGGTGCCGACGATCACCGATCAGATCGACGCGGCCATGCTGGCCCAGGCCGGCGACAAGCTGAAGCTGATCGCCAATTACGGCGCGGGCGTGGACCATGTCGACGTGCATTCCGCCCGCCAGCGCGGCATCCTGGTCAGCAACACGCCGGGCGTGGTGACCGAGGACACCGCGGACGTGGTCATGGCGCTGATCCTGGGCGTCACCCGCCGCCTGCCCGAGGGCATGGCCGAGATGCAGGCCGGCCGCTGGCACGGCTGGTCGCCGACCGCGCATCTGGGCGGGCGGCTGGGCGGGCGGCGCCTTGGCATCCTGGGCATGGGCCGCATCGGCCAGGCGGTGGCGCGGCGGGCGAATGTCTTCGGCATGCAGGTGCATTACCACAACCGCCGCCGCCTGCGCCCCGAGATCGAGGCCGAGTTGCAGGCGACCTATTGGGAAAGCCTGGACCAGATGCTGGCGCGCATGGACATCGTCTCGGTGAACGCGCCGCATACCCCCTCGACCTTCCACCTGCTGAACGCGCGGCGGCTGAAGCTGATGAAGCCTTCGGCCGTGATCATCAACACCTCGCGCGGCGAGGTGATCGACGAGAATGCCTTGACCCGGATGCTGCGCGCGGGCGAGATCGCCGGCGCCGGCCTTGACGTCTTCGAGCATGGGCACGAGATCAACCCCCGCCTGCGCGAATTGCCCAATGTCGTGCTGCTGCCGCATATGGGCTCGGCCACGATCGAGGGGCGGGTTGAGATGGGCGAAAAAGTCATCATCAATATCAAGACCTTCGCCGATGGCCACCGGCCACCGGACCTGGTGGTGCCCTCGATGCTGTGACCCTGGCGCCCCGGTTTTCCGGGGCGTTTTGGCCTGACGGCCCGGATGTCTCATGTCGTTTCTTTGCCAGGATCGTGTCGGGGGGAACGGCAGTGCCGCGCGTCGTTCCGGCATTTGATCGGCGGGGAAGCGGGGCAGGGGCTCGCCGTGAAAACCCCCGTGCTGGCCCTTGGGATCGGAGGCGGTGCCGTGGGCTGCAGCATCGCGCTGCACCTGGCCCGCGCGGGGTGACGCTGCCGGTCGAGCGCGACGTGTTGACGGCCGATGCGCAATACCGGGCCGGGCATGTGCCCTGTCCGCGCCATCTGCGTCGCCTGTATGGGCGAACTGGGATCTGGTCGCGTTCGGCGGCCGTCTCCGGGAGCGGCGGGTCGCGAAAGGCATGGGCTGGAGGGGGTCGGCGGGTGCAGAACTGGCCGCGGGAGGAAAGGGGCTATCGCGCCTCGGCCGCGATGCGGTGCCGCTCCGGGCTGGACCGCTTCGTCGATCTGGAGAAGGCGTTCAACTGAGCAGGCGATGCCTGCAGGGGCTATCCGCCGCAAAGAGGTGATCCGGCTGAGCGGCCGCCTGACGCCTAACGCTGGGGCGCCAGGCGCCTTATGCGGCCGGCGAAAGGGTCGGGCGGCGGGTCGCGGGCCTTTGGCAAGTCCCTCGGCCTGGGCTATGTTCGCCCGGACCTGGCCCAGCCGGGCACGAGGCTGAAGCTGCGCATGCCGCGCGCTGTGGAAGGCGGTCGTGATCGGGGACCGCTCCTATGGCCCGGAAAACAAGGCGATTCGCGTCGACGGCTGACCTGTTCTGCAGCCATGGCCTGCGACGGCCAGGCCGGCCCATCTAGCGCAGCCCGGCCAGCCGCCGCTCCAGATCGTCCCGCAGCGCCACCCGCTCCTCGGGCGAAAGGAAGGCGCCCAACTCGACCTCGCGCTGGCCGTCGGTCAGCACCAGGTAATCCTCGACCGGGCCGTTCTGGCGCAGGGCGGTGCGCACCCAATAGGGGTTGGTCTGCCAGATGCGGTCCGGCCGTCCGGGATCGCTGCGGGTCAGGATCAGGCGGTCGCGTCCGACCAGCATCACCTCATGCGCCGCGCCATAGCTGCGCGCGATGCCCTGCCATAGCCCCCAGACCGCCAGGGCGGCAAAGGGCAGGAGCCCCCAAAGCACCTTCGATCCGACCACTGCCAGCAGGGGCAGCGCCAGTCCCGCGGCGGTCAGCGAGATGACCCAGACGAAGCCCCGCCGGGACAGCGAGCGGTGCGGCCAGATCTCGAGCCGAAAGCAGACGGCCCCGGATTGCTCCGGGGCCGCGTCATGCCATGCGTAGGGCATCGTTCAATGCGCGGGATCAATGCGCCTGGGCGCGATCCCAGTCCTCGCGCTTGGGCAGGGTCTCGAAGGTATGCTCCGGCGGCGGCGAGGGCAGGGTCCATTCCAGCGTGTCGGCATGCTCGTTCCAGTAGTTCGGCACGTTCACGCGCTTGCCGGCGAAGAGCGTGTAGAACACGATGCCGATGAAGAACAGGAAGGACGCGAAGCTGATATAGGCGCCGATCGAGGAGATGTTGTTCCAGTAGGCGAACTCGACCGGATAGTCGATGTAGCGGCGCGGCATGCCCTGGCGGCCCAGGAAGTGCTGCGGGAAGAAGATCAGGTTCGAGCCGATGAACATCATCCAGAAATGCAGCTTGCCGGCCCATTCCGGGTATTGCCGGCCCGACATCTTGCCGATCCAGTAATAGACCCCGGCGAAGATCGCGAAGACCGCGCCCAGCGACATCACATAGTGGAAGTGGGCGACGACGTAATAGGTGTCGTGATAGACCCGGTCCAGCGGCGCCTGGCTCAGCACCACGCCGGTCACGCCGCCGACGGTGAACAGGAACAGGAAGCCGAAGGCCCAGAGCATCGGCGTCTTGAACTCGATCGAGCCGCCCCACATGGTGGCGATCCACGAGAACACCTTGATGCCTGTCGGCACCGCGATGGTCATGGTGGCCAGCATGAAATAGGCCTGCTGGGTCAAGGACATGCCGGCGGTATACATGTGATGCGCCCAGACCACGAAGCCCAGGATGCCGATGGCCGCCATGGCCAGCACCATCGGCAGGTAGCCGAAGATCGGCTTGCGCGCGAAGGTCGAGATGACGTGGCTGATGATGCCGAAGCCGGGCAGGATGATGATATAGACCTCGGGGTGGCCGAAGAACCACAGGATATGCTGGTAGAGCACCGGGTCGCCGCCGCCGGCCGGGTCGAAGAACTGGGTGCCGAAGTTGCGGTCCATCAGCAGCATGGTGATGGCGCCCGCCAGCACCGGCAGCGACAGCAGGATCAGCCAGGCGGTGATGAAGACCGACCAGGCGAACAGCGGCACCTTGAACAGCGTCATCCCCGGCGCGCGCATGTTGAGGAAGGTGGTGATGATGTTGATCGCGCCCAGGATCGAGCTGGCGCCCGAGACATGGACGGCAAAGATCGCCAGGTCCATGGAATAGCCGGCCTCGGTGGTCGAGAGCGGCGGATAGAGCACCCAGCCCACGCCCGAGCCCATCTGGTCGTTGCCGCCCGGCGCCAGCAGCGAGGCCACGCCCAGGGCCACGCCGCAGACATACATCCAGTAGCTGAGGTTGTTCAGCCGCGGGAAGGCCATGTCCGGGGCGCCGAGATGCAGCGGCATGAAATAGTTGCCGAAACCGCCAAACAGGGCCGGGATGACCACGAAGAACATCATCAGCACCCCGTGATAGGTGATCATGACGTTCCAAAGATGCCCGTTCGGCGTGCATTCCGCCGAGGCGTCGGCGATGAGGCGCGCGCCCTCGACGCACATGTATTGCACGCCGGGATGCTGCAATTCCATCCGCATATAGACGGTGAAGCAGACCGAGATCAGACCGACGATGCCGGCCGTGAACAGGTAAAGGATACCGATATCCTTGTGGTTTGTTGACATGAACCAGCGGGTGAAGAACCCGCGGGTGTCATGATGGTCACCGTGGCCGTGAACGGCTGCGTCTGCCATGCGTGGACTCCCTAGACATGCGGCTGGCCGGCCCAAGGGCCAGCGGACTCGCTAAGTTTCTAGCCCACATTCCTACCCCTCGCAATGCGAAGAAGGGACTAAAAGTCGCGCCCCTGCGCGGTTTTGCCGCAGGCAGGGGCGCGCCGTTCCGGGGGTCGCTGGTCAGTTCGCGGCGCCTTCGGCAGGGGCCGTCTCGGCACCCGCATCGGGCGAGTGCTGGGCCAGGAAGGCGACCACGTCGGCCTGGTTCTTGCCGAGCTTGAAGGTCATCTTGGTCTTGGCGGCCGAATCGCCGGTCTTCTCGACCAGCCAGGGCTTGGGATCGGTGACGTATTCGATCAGGTCGGCCTCGGACCAGACCATGTCGGGGTTCTTTTCCGCCACTTCAAGGATGCCGTCGCCGTATTTGAAGCCTTCGACCGAGGCGATCTTGCGGCCGACGACGCCGTAGAGGTTCGGCCCGGTCTTGCCGCCCTTGACGATGTCGGTGCCGTCCGGTGCCTGGACCATGTGGCAGGCCTTGCACTTGTTGAATTCCTTCTCGCCTTTGGCGGCGTCGCCTTCCTGGGCCACGGCGGGCAGGGCGAGGGACAGGGCGGCGAGAGTGGCATAGATGCTGATCTTCATCGCGTTTCCTCTTGGGTAATCGCTTTTTCCGGGGGAGCGGACCTCTCCGCCTCCCGCCTTGACAGGGCTATCATGCGTCAAGCCGTCCGAACACCGGAAAAAGGTCGCAGGACGGTGAAGGGTGAATATGTCGCAGGGCGAAAATCAGCCGCCGAGCGGGGGGAAATTGCGCGCGAAGCTGCGGCGCAGCGCCAGGTCCAGGTCGCCCATGCCGACGGGCAGGCCCATGTCCACCAGGCTGGTCACGCCATGGCCCTGGATGCCGCAGGGCACGATGCCGGCGTAATGGCCCAGGTCCGGCTCGACGTTGATCGAAATGCCGTGGAAGCTGACCCAGCGGCGCAGCTTGACGCCGATGGCGGCGATCTTGTCCTCGCGCATCGAGCCGTCAGGCAGCGACGCCTTGTCGGGGCGCGCGATCCAGACGCCGACGCGGCCGTCGCGGATCTCGCCCTTGAGGTTGAACTCGGCCAGCGCGTCGATGACCCAGGATTCCAGGGCCTTGACGAAGGCGCGCACGTCGCGGCCGCGGCGGTTCAGGTCCAGCATGACATAGACCACGCGCTGGCCCGGCCCGTGATAGGTGTATTGCCCGCCGCGGCCGACGGCATGCACCGGAAAGCGCGCCTCGAGCAGGTCGGCCGCGCGCGCCGAGGTGCCGGCGGTGTAGAGCGGCGGGTGCTCGACCAGCCAGACCAGCTCGTCCGCCCGGCCCTCGGCGACGGCGGCGGCGCGCGCCTCCATGAAGGCGACGGCTTCAAGATAATCGGTAAGGCCGGGGGCGGTGATCCATTCGGTCATGGGCGGTGAGATATTCCCGGCCGCGGGCCGTCGCAAGGGGGCGGGGGCGGTTCCGGCGGATCGGTTCGCGGTGGGGGCTGTCTGCCCCCACGCCCCCGAGGGTATTTCCGCAACGAAGAAGCGGGGCAGATGACGAATCCGCGGGGCCGGATCATGAATCCGATGCAAGATCATTGTGCGGATGTTGAATTTCACTAAATGCCTGTCTGCGGCTATACAGCACATTTGATGAAACGCGCGGACCCTGGACCATGACCTTGCCCCTTTCCCCCGTCTTCGACGCCCTGCGCGCGGCTGCGCGCGAACGCATCCTGATCCTCGACGGCGCGATGGGGACGCAGATCCAGCAGCTTGGCCTGAAGGAGGCGGATTTCGCCGGCCATGGCACGGGCTGCGCCTGCGGCTGCCATCCGCCGGCGCCGGGCGAGCATCCGCAGCAGGGCAACAACGACCTGCTGAACCTGACCCAGCCCAAGGCGATCGAGGAGATCCACTATCGCTATGCCAAGGCGGGCGCGGATATCGTCGAGACCAACACCTTTTCCTCGACCACCATCGCGCAGGCCGACTATGGCATGCAGGCGGCGGTCTATGACCTGAACCTGCACGGCGCCCGCATCGCGCGGCAGGCGCTCGACCGCGCCACGGCCGAGGACGGGCGGGTGCGCTGGGTCGCCGGCGCGCTGGGGCCGACCAACCGCACCGCCTCGATCAGCCCGGACGTGAACAATCCCGGCTACCGCGCCGTCACCTTCGACGAGCTGCGCATCGCCTATGCCGAGCAGATCCGCGGGCTGATCGACGGCGGCGCCGACCTGATCCTGATCGAGACCATCTTCGACACGCTGAACGCCAAGGCCGCGATCTTCGCCTGCGAGGAGGTGTTCGAGGAAAAGGGCCAGCGCCTGCCGGTGATGATCTCGGGCACCATCACCGACCTTTCCGGCCGCACGCTGTCGGGCCAGACGCCGACCGCCTTCTGGCATTCCATGTCCCATGCCGCGCCGATCACCGTGGGCCTGAACTGCGCGCTTGGCGCCGCCGCCATGCGCCCGCACCTGGCCGAGCTTTCCGCCGTCGCCGACACGCTGATCTGCGCCTATCCCAACGCCGGCCTGCCCAACGAGATGGGCCAGTATGACGAATCGCCCGAGGAGATGGCGGCGCAGGTCGCCGAGTTCGCCCGCGAGGGGCTGGTGAACGTGGTGGGCGGCTGCTGCGGCTCGACCCCCGAGCATATCGCCGCCATCGCCCGCGCCGTGGCCGAGCTGCCGCCGCGCGAGATCCCCGAGATCGAGCCGCGCCTGCGCCTGTCGGGGCTGGAGCCCTTCGTCAAGACCGACGACATCCCCTTCATGAACGTGGGCGAGCGGACGAACGTCACCGGCTCGGCCCGGTTCCGCAAGCTCATCACCAATGGCGACTATGCCGCCGCGCTGGACGTGGCCCGCGACCAGGTGGAAAACGGCGCCCAGATCATCGACGTCAACATGGACGAGGGGCTGATCGATTCGAAGCAGGCGATGATCGACTACCTGAACCTGATCGCCGCCGAGCCCGACATCGCCCGCGTGCCGGTGATGATCGACAGCTCCAAATGGGAGGTGATCGAGGCCGGGCTGAAATGCGTCCAGGGCAAGGCGATCGTGAACTCGATCTCGCTGAAAGAGGGCGAGGAGAGCTTCCTGACCCAGGCCCGGCTTTGCCGCCGCTATGGCGCGGCCGTGGTGGTGATGGCCTTCGACGAGACCGGCCAGGCCGATACCGAGAACCGCAAGGTCGAGATCTGCTCGCGCGCCTATGACCTGTTGGTCAACAAGGTCGGCTTTCCGCCCCAGGACATCATCTTCGACCCGAACATCTTTGCCGTGGCGACCGGGATCGAGGAGCATGACAATTACGGCGTCGATTTCATCGGCGCGACCCGGCGCATCACCCAGGCCCTGCCGCATGTGCATGTCTCGGGCGGGGTCTCGAACCTTTCCTTCAGCTTCCGCGGCAACGAGCCGGTGCGCGAGGCGATGCATGCCGTGTTCCTGTATCACGCCATCCAGGCGGGCATGGACATGGGCATCGTCAACGCGGGCCAGCTTGCGGTCTATGACCAGATCGACGAGGGCCTGCGCGAGGCCTGCGAGGACGTGGTGCTGAACCGCAAGCCCAAGGCCGGCGGCACGGCGACCGAGAACATGCTGGAGATCGCCGAGCGCTTCCGCGGCGAAGGCGGGGCCAAGGCGCGCGAAAAGGATCTGACCTGGCGCACATGGCCGGTCGAGAAGCGGCTGGAGCACGCCCTGGTCAACGGCATCACCGAATATATCGACGAGGACACCGAGCAGGCGCGACTGAATGCCGAACGCCCGCTGCATGTGATCGAAGGCCCGCTGATGGCCGGGATGAACGTCGTCGGCGACCTGTTCGGCGCCGGCAAGATGTTCCTGCCGCAGGTGGTGAAATCGGCCCGGGTGATGAAGCAGGCGGTGGCGCATCTGCTGCCCTATATGGAGGCCGAGAAGGCCGCGGCGGGCGGCGCGGGCGGTTCCTCCAGCGCCGGCAAGGTGCTGATGGCGACGGTCAAGGGCGATGTCCACGACATCGGCAAGAACATCGTCGGCGTCGTGCTGGCCTGCAACAATTACGAGATCATCGACCTGGGCGTGATGGTGCCCGCGACCAAGATCCTGGAAACCGCCAAGGCCGAGAAGGTGGACATCATCGGCCTGTCCGGCCTCATCACCCCGTCCCTGGACGAGATGGTGCATGTCGCGAGCGAGATGGAGCGCGAGGGTTTCGACATTCCGCTGCTGATCGGCGGGGCGACCACGAGCCGCGTGCATACGGCGGTCAAGATCCATCCGCGCTATGCGAAGGGGCAGGCGGTCTATGTCACCGATGCCAGCCGCGCGGTGGGGGTGGTGGGCAGCCTGCTCTCGGGCCAGAAGAACGCCTATGTCGAGACTATCCGTGCCGAATACATGGACGTGGCCAACAAGCACGCCCGCGCCGAGGCGGAAAAGAAGCGCCTGCCGCTGGCCTCGGCCCGCGACAATGCGCTGCGGGTCGACTGGTCGGGGTTCGAGGCCAAGGCGCCCGAGTTCCTGGGCCCGCGCGTGATCGAGGATTTCGACCTTGCCGAGATCGCGCGCTATATCGACTGGACCCCGTTCTTCCAGACCTGGGAGCTGAAGGGCGTCTATCCGCGCATCCTGGAGGACGCAAAGCAGGGCGAGGTGGCGCGCCAGCTTTTCGCCGATGCGCAGGCCATGCTGAAGCGGATCATCGACGAGCAATGGTTCCGGCCGCGGGCGGTCGTCGGCTTCTGGCCGGCGAACCGGGTTGGCGACGACATCCGGCTTTTCACCGGCGAGGACCGGGCGGCGGAACTGGCGACGCTGCACACGCTGCGCCAGCAGGTCAGCAAGCGCGACGGCCGCCCGAACGTGGCGCTGGCCGATTTCGTCGCCCCCGAGGGGCATCGCGACTATGTCGGCGGCTTCGTGGTGACGGCGGGCGGCGAAGAGCAGCAGATCGCCGAGCGCTTCAAGGCCGCGCATGACGATTTCTCGGCCATCCTGGTGCAGGCCTTGGCCGACCGTTTCGCCGAGGCGCTGGCCGAGATGATGCACGAGCGGGTGCGCCGGCAATACTGGGGCTATTCCGACGAAAGCTTCGCCCCCGAGGAGCTGATCGCCGAGCCCTACAAGGGCATCCGCCCGGCGCCAGGCTATCCCGCCCAGCCCGACCACACGGAAAAGGTCACGCTGTTCAGGCTGCTGGACGCGACTGCGGCGACCGGGGTCGAGCTGACCGAGTCGATGGCGATGTGGCCCGGCGCCTCGGTCTCGGGCCTCTATATCGGCCATCCCGAGGCCTATTACTTCGGCGTCGCCAAGGTCGAGCATGACCAGGTCCTGGACTATGCCGACCGCAAGGGGATGGCGGTGCCCGAGGTCGAGCGTTGGCTGGCGCCGATCCTGAACTACACCCCGCAGGCGGCGGTCGCGGCCGAGTGAAAAGAAACGCGCGGCGGGCGAAAAAATGCCCTTTTCATCCGCCGCGCAAGCGTCTATGAGACGCGAGCCTACGAAAGTGCGGTCGTGGCGGAATTGGTAGACGCGCAGCGTTGAGGTCGCTGTTCCTTAACCGGAGTGGAAGTTCGAGTCTTCTCGACCGCACCATTTTCATCCCCTGAAAATCTGGAAGAAACCGTCGCGGCATCTTGGCGATTCATGGTTGCGGCTGGCGCGTCACCGCCTGGCCTTGGCTCAAGGCCGCCCTGATCCGCCAAGCGGCGCCAGCCGGGGTGAAAGGCCAGCCATCTATCGAGATTTGCACTCACACAAAATCGACAATAATGCCGCTTTCTGTCTGTCGGAAAGCGCCTCATGTCCTGGGATATTCCTGCGCCCTTCGGGCATTTCCATCGGCCGGATTCCCTCTCCTGCCTTGAAAAGTCTTGCCTTGAAAAGCCGGGTGGGGGCAGGGTCGCCATGAAATACTGTCGAAACGCTCGGCTACCAAGGAATACCTTGTAGTCAGACAAAATAGACAATAAAGCCTTCTCACTTTGTTGAGAGGTTTCCCATGATCGGACGTGTTTTTGCGCTTTGCGCAGCCTTTTCTCTGGCAGGCTGCGCCACCATCACCCGCGGGACGAAGGACGTGCTTGTCGTCAATTCGACCCCCGGCGGGGCCCAGGTCAGGCTCAGCGACGGGCAGACCTGCGAGAATACCCCCTGCAGCTTCAAGGTTCCGCGCAAGTCGGAACTGAACGTCGCGGTGACGAAGGACCGCTGCAAGCCGCAGCAGGTCCGCGTGACCAACCGCGTGGCCGGCGGCGGCGGCGCGGCGATGGCCGGCAACGTGCTGGTCGGCGGGATCATCGGCGCGGGCGTCGACGCCTCCTCGGGGGCGATGCTGGAACTGGTGCCGAACCCGGTCAACGTGCAGCTTGAATGCCGCTGAGCCCTCGGCCCGGCCGATGCGCGAGGCCCGCCGGACATCGGCGGGCTTTTTCATGCGCCGTGCGCGGACCCGCAAGGGCGGGCTTGTCGTCGCAGCCGGTCCTTTCGCGAAACGGCGGGGGAAATCACGCGCCCCAGGGGCCTGCCCAGCGGGACGGCCGGCTTTTCCGGCGTTTCGCGGCGGGTTTGCTGTTCCCTTCGCCGCCCGCTTGCGCCTAGTCTCTGCCCGAAGAAGGGGAGAGTTTCCATGTCCGAGAATTGGGGTTTCGACACCACCGCCATCCATGCAGGCAGCGCGCCCGACCCGGCGACCGGGGCGCGGCAGGTGCCGATCTATCAGACCACGGCCTATGTCTTTCAGGACGCCGCCCATGCCGCGCGGCTCTTTGGCCTGCAAGAGGTCGGCTATATCTATTCCCGCCTGACCAACCCCACCGTGGCCGCGCTGCAGGCGCGGGTGGCCGAGCTGGAGGGCGGGGCCGGCACGGTCTGCTGTTCCTCGGGGCATGCGGCGCAGATCATGGCGCTGTTCCCGCTGATGGGGCCGGGCCGGAACCTGATCGCCTCGACCCGGCTTTACGGCGGCACCATCACCCAGTTCAGCCAGACCATCAAGCGTTTCGGCTGGTCGTGCAAATTCGTGGACCTGGACGACCTGGACGCGCTGCGCGCCGCCATCGACGACGACACCCGCGCCATCTTCTGCGAATCGATCAGCAATCCGGGCGGCTATGTCACCGACATCCCGGCGGTGGCGAAGGTCGCGGAGCAGGCCGGCCTGCCGCTGATCGTCGACAACACCCTGGCCACGCCCTGGCTGTGCAAGCCCATCGAACTGGGCGCGACGCTGGTGGTCCACAGCCTGACCAAATACATGACCGGCAACGGCACGGTGACGGGCGGGGCCATCGTCGATTCGGGCCGGTTCGACTGGTCGGCCTCGGACAAGTTCCCCAGCCTGTCCCAGCCCGAGCCCGCCTATCACGGGCTGAAGTTCCACGAAACCTTCGGCGCGCTGGCCTATACCTTCCACGGCATCGCCATCGGGCTGCGCGACCTGGGCATGACCATGAACCCGCAGGCCGCGCATTACACGCTGATGGGGATCGAGACCCTGGGCCTGCGCATGGCCCGCCATGTCGAGAACGCGCTCGAGGTCGCGGAATGGCTGGAAAACGATCCGCGCGTGACCTCGGTCACCTATGCCGGCCTTGCCTCGTCGCCCTGGAACGAGACGGCGCGGCGGGTCTATCCCAAGGGGGCGGGGGCGCTGTTCACCTTTGCGATCAAGGGGGGCTACGACGCGGCGGTGAAGCTGGTGGATAACCTCAAGCTCTTCAGCCATGTGGCGAACCTGGGCGATGCCCGCTCGCTGGTGATCCATTCCGCCTCGACCACGCACAGCCAGCTGACCGACGAGCAGAAGATCGCGGCCGGCGCCGGGCCGGACGTGGTGCGGCTCTCGATCGGGATCGAGGACGCGGCCGACATCATCGCCGACCTGGACCAGGCGCTGGCGGCTGCCACGGCCTGAACCGGAAAGGGCGGCGCATCGTTGCGCCGCCCGTCGGGGGATCAGTTCGCCGGAGCCTCGACCGGGGGCTCCTCGGGTGCGATTTCGCCCTCGGGTGTGATTTCACCTTCGGGCGGCTCGCCGCCTTGCGGGGCATCGGCCGGGCGCATGGCGAAGACCGCGGTGACATCGGCGCTGACGGCCAGCTCGCCCGCCTCGATGGGCGTATCGGCCGAGCCGGCCGCCTGGGCGCGCATGGCCATCATCGGGCGCGGCCCGCCGCCCGCCGGGGCCTCGGAAAGCGAGATCAGCCGGCCAAGCCGCATCCCCGCCGCCTCGGCCATCACCTCGGCGCGGCGGCGCGCCTCGGCCACGGCCTCGGTGCGGGCCTGGTCCTCGGCCTCGGCCATGTCCTCGCGCGAAAACGCGATGCCGCTGATCTCGTTGGCGCCCGAGGCGACCAGCTTGTCCAGCACCGCGCCCAGCCCGGCGATGTCGCGCACCCGCACGGTCACGCTGTTCTGCGCGCCATAGCCGGTCAGCTTCGGCGGCTGGCCCTGGTCCGAGTAATCCATGACCGGCGACAGGTTCAGCCCCGAGGTCTGGATGTCGCGCGCCTCGATCCCCTCGGCCTTCAGCGTCTCGATGACCTTGGCCTGCTGCTCGGCGTTCTGCGTCATCGCCTCGGCCGCGGTGGCGGCGCGGGTGCTGACGCCCAGGGTGATCGTGGCCATGTCGGGCTGGATCGTGGCCTGGCCGGTGCCGGTCACGGTCAGCTTGGCGAAGGGGGCTGCATGTTTCATCATGTGATGTCCCATCTGCGCGGGCGGCGGCGGCGCGTCGGCCGGGGCGGTCTGGGCCAGCAGCGGGCCGGCGCCCAGAACGATCAGCGTCGTGGCGGCCAGCAGGGGTCGGAATCGGGGCATCGGGTCTTACTCCTTGGCGCATCGGGTGCTTTGCCCTTGCGCGGTTGTCTTCACGAGCCCCCATAACGCCGCAAATGCGTTCCGGGATGCGTCACAATCCGGTGTTCGGCTTTTCACGGATCGCGTTCTGGGCTAGTTCAGAACCATCAATCACGAAGATGCGTCCGGGACAGCCCAGGGCGCCCGGAACCGAAAGCAAAGCCTGTCGATGTCGCTTGATTCCGTCACCGAATACGCACTCTCCTTCAGCGAGGATGCCGTGCATCTGGAACGTCGCGAGCGGGGCCCGCTGGGGCAGGACGGCGTCGCGCCGGGGGCTTGGCGGCATCTGGGCTCGGTCGATTTCGCCTCGCCCGACTTTCACGACGCGCTGGCGCGGCTGCGCGCCATGGCGACCGGGGACGAGGCGGTGCTGCCCGTCGTGCTGATCATTCCCGACGACCAGATCCTCTACACGACGCTGACGGTCGCGCCGGGCGCGGATCGCGACCATGCGGTGGGCCGCGCGCTGGACGGGCTGACCCCCTATGCGATCGAGGATCTGGCCTTCGACTGGCAGGGCGAGGGCGACAGCGTCCGCGTCGCCGCCGTGGCCCGCCAGACCCTGCGCGAGGCCCGCGATTTCGCCCGGCAATACGGGTTCGATGGGCGGGGATACTGCGCCGTGCCGGCCGCGGGACTTTATCCGGGCGAGCCGGTCTTCGTGCTGGAGGCGGCGCCGCGCAGCCGCCCGCAGGTCGATCCGGCGCAGGCCGGCGTGACGGCCTCGGCGCTGCTGATCGAGGAAGAGCCGGCCGAAACCCAGGACGCGCTGGATCTCGACGGCGACGGTTCCGAGGCCCCGGAGGATGCGGCGGAAAATGCGCCCGAGCCGGTGGCTGACGGGGAGGCCGGCGAAGATCCGGCCCCGCAGGCGGAGCCGGGCGAGAGGGTCGGGTTTTCCGAGGAAGCTGCGGTATTTATCAGAAATAACATCGAAAAATCTGAGGAAGCTGAGAGGGCTGACCCGGCCTCGACCCCTGAGGAGGCCGCCCCAGCGGAAAGCGATGCTTCGGAGACGCTCGAAGCGGCAGAGCCGGACCAGCCTGACGCGGCTGCGCCGGAGGCCGGACCCGGCTCGCGGCCCGAAGCCGTGCCGCAGGCCGGCGCCGCGCTGAACCCGCGGGCCCGCGCCGTGCATGAACGCGCGGCCGATGCCCGTCGTGCCCCCCGACCGGCGGGCGCCGCCCCGGCCCAGCCCCGCCGTCCCGGCGAACGGGGCGGGCTTGCCGGGCTGATCGCCATGCTGGGCGCGCTGGTCGTCGGGCTGATCCTGATCTGGGCCTTCCTGGTGCCGGACCGGCAGGAGGCGCAGCTTGCCGCAGCCGCCCCGGCCGAGCAGGTGCCGGCGGCCGCCGCCCCGGCCGAAGCCGAACCCGCACTGGAACCCACGCCCGCACCGACCGCTTCTCCGTCGGCCGCGACCGAGCCCGCCCCGGCAGAGGCTGCGCCTGAGCCAGCGTCCCAGCCCGCGCCGGCCCCGGCGCCGGAGCAGCGCGCGGCGGCCGAGCCTGCAGCCGCGCCGCCTTCGGCCCTGACCGAGGAGGAACGGCGCCGGGTCATGGTCGCCGCTGCGGCGGTCGCAGCGGCCGTGGTGCCGCCCGCGGCGCAGAACGCCGCGCCAGCAGCGGCGCCGGAGCCCGCCGCACCCGCGCCGGACGACGCCACGGCCAGCGCCGCCCAAGCCGCCACGCTGCCTGCCGCGACCTCGGCCCCCGCTGCCGCGCAGCCCCGGCCCGCGCCGGTCGCCGTCGGTCTGACCAGTTCGGCCCGGCCGCAGCTTGCGCCGCGCCGCAGCACGCCGCAGACCTCGGCGCCGCGGGCCGATACCGCGCCTCGCGTGCCCTCGAACCCGCTGCCCTATGAGGCCAGCCAGTCCCGTGCCCAGCCCGTTGGCAGCGCGCGGCCGCCCGGACGCAGCCGCGCCGCGCCGCCCGCCGCCGCCCCGACGTCGACGCCGACACCGGCCCCGGTGCAGGAGCCCGCCGTCCAGCCCGTCGCCGCGACCGGCAATGCGATGCTGCGCGGCTCGGCCCGGCCGCCGTCGCGCCCCGAGGGCTCGACCCCCGAGGTTCCGGGCGCGGGCCTGTCTGCCGACGACCTGACCCCGGCCGAACAGGGGCATCTGCGCGACCTTATCCGCGATATCGGCCGCGATGGGCTGGTCGTGCAGCAATCCCCGCCCCGCGGCGAGCGGCTGGCGCAGGCGCGGCCGCAGCGCAAGCCCGGTTCGGCCAGCGATGCCGCCAGCCCATCGGCCATCGACGCCGCGGTGAGATCGGCGACCACGCCGCCACCAGACAAGCCCGACCATGTCGAAAGCGCCGCCGCGCCCGCCCAGGATTCGGGCGGGCTTTTGCGTGGCTCGGCCCGTCCCCGCGCCCGTCCTGGCGCGTCGGCCGTCGCCTCGGCCGGCGGCGGGGTTTCGGACGGGGCGGTCGAGGCCGCCATCTCGGCCGCGGTCGCGGCTTCGCCCGCCACGCCGGGCGGGGTGCGGCTTTCGGCGCTGGCTTCCTCGCCCCTGCCGCCCCGGCGCGGCGAGCGCGCGGCCCCCGATGCGGCACCGACGGCCGAGGCCCCGGCCGCTGCGCCCGCGGCGGCGCCCGGACCCAGCGAGGCCGAACTGGCCGCCCGCCGCAAGCTTGACGAGCAATTGCAGGCCCAGGCCGAGGCGCGCATCCGCGCCCGCGCCGCCGCCGACGCCAAGGCCGAGGCCGAGGCCCGCGCCCAGGCCGAGGCCCGCGCCCGCGCCCAGGCCGCAGCCGAGGAACGGGCCGCCCGCGCCCAACGCCAGGACTACAAGCCGCCCGAGATCGACAACGAGCCCGAGATCGCCGCCAACGCCCTGCCCAAGGGCGCGACTTCGGCCTCGGTGGCCAAGGCCGCGACCCAGGCCCGCGGCATCGACATGGGCCGCACCACGGTCATCGGCATCATCGGCGCCGGCAAGGCCAGCCGCGCGCTGATCCGGCTGCGCAGCGGCAAGGTGGTGACGGTCCGGCTGGGCGACCGCATCGACGGCGGCACGATCAATTCCATCGGTGACGGACGGCTGACCTATGTCAAGGCGGGCCGCACCCATGAATTGCGGATGCTGGACGGGCGCTGACCAAGGTTTCCTGCCGGTCGCCTGGCCATTGCCCGAGCGGCGGGACGATCCCCCCCGCGGGCCCGCCGCCCTGCGAGAGGCCGGCGCATCTGCCTGTGGGAAGCCTTCGTGACCTGGGGTTGCATCCTGCGCGGGTCGCCCCGATGGCGGTTGCCGGAATGCCCAGCCTCTGCTGGAGTCGTATCCGACATGGGGCCCGTTCGCCCCGCGCCTATCGCAATCATCACCGGCAACGCGGCCGGGCATTCCCGCCGAGGCGGTGCCGGACGCGGCCAATCCGTGCCGGGGCCGGCGCGAATCGCCTGCCGGTCTAGCCGTTCCGGCGCAGCACCTGCCCGGCGAGATAAAGCGAGCCGCAGATCAGGATGCGCGCGCCGGGGTGATCCGCGGCGATGCGGCCGACCGCCGCCAGCGCATCCGGGGCGGTGCTGGCCGCAAGCCCCACCGAGGTTGCGGCTGCGGCGGTGTCCTCGGCCGGCAGGGTGTTCGGCTCGCCGGGGATGGCCACGGCGGTCAGGCTGTACGCCACCCCGGCCAGCGGCCGCATGTAGCCCGCCACGTCCTTGGTGTTCAGCATGCCGCAGACCAGATGCGTCGGCCGGCGCGGCAGGGCGGCCAGCGTCGCCGCCACCGCCTCGCCCCCGGCCGGGTTGTGGCCGCCGTCGAGCCAAAGCTCGCAGGCCCCCGCCGCCTCGACCAGCGGGCCATGGCCCAGGCGCTGCATGCGCGCGGGCCATTCGGCCTCGGTCACGGCGGCGCGAGCCTCGATGCGGCCGAATCCCAGTTCGCGCAGCGCGGCGATGGCGGTGCCGGCGTTCACGATCTGATGCGGGCCGGGCAGGACGGGCAGGGGCAGGTCCATCAGCCCGTGTTCGTCCTGGTAGACCAGGCTGTCGCCTTCGCGCCGGCTGTCCCAGTCCTGCCGGCCGATGCGCAGCGGCGCGAACAGCCGCTCGGCCTTCTGCTCGATCACCTCGCGGGCGACGGCCTCCTGCGGGGCGACGATGCAGGGCACGCGGCGCTTCATGATCCCGGCCTTTTCGCCGGCGATCTCGGCCAGCGTCTCGCCCAGGTATTGCGTATGGTCGATGCTGATGGGGGTGATGACGGTCAGGGCCGGCGCCTCGATCACGTTGGTCGCGTCCAGCCGGCCGCCCAGGCCCACTTCCAGCAGCGTGTAATCCGCCGGCGTGCGCGAGAAGGCCAGGAAGGCCGCCGCGGTGGTGATCTCGAAGAAGGTGATCGGCGCGCCGGCGTTCGCGGCCTCGCATTCCTCGAGCGCCGCGGCCAGGTCGGCCTCCGAGATCAGCTCCCCGGCCAGCCGGATGCGTTCGTGGAACTGCGCCAGATGCGGCGAGGTATAGGCATGGACGCGCTTGCCGGCCGATTCCAGCCCGGCGCGGATCATCGCCTGGGTCGAGCCCTTGCCGTTGGTCCCGGCGATGTGGATCGCGGGCGGGATGCTGCGCTCCGGGTTGCCCAGGGCGGCAAGGATGCGGTGCATCCGGTCCAGCGACAGGTCGATGACCTTGGGATGCAGCTGCATGAGCCGCGCGAGAATGGCGTCGGAGGAGGTCATCGCGATGTCGTCCGGCCTAGGCGGAGGCGTTGTCGGCGGCGTTTTCGGGCCGCGGTGCGGCGATGGTGCCGGGCGCGGGCAGGTCGCCCACCACCGGCGCGGGCAGGCCGCCCAGCATGCGCAGGATCGAGATCAGCTCTTCGCGCAGCTTCTTGCGATGCGTCACCCGGTCCAGCATGCCGTGTTCCAGCAGGTATTCGGCGCGCTGAAAGCCCTCGGGCAGCTTTTCGCGGATGGTCTGCTCGATCACGCGCGGGCCGGCAAAGCAGATCAGCGCGTTCGGTTCCGAGATCTGGATGTCGCCCAGCATGGCATAGCTGGCGGTCACGCCGCCGGTGGTCGGATGGGTCAGCACGACGATATAGGGCAGCCGCGCCTCTTTCAGCATCTCGACGGCGACGGTGGTGCGGGGCATCTGCATCAGCGACAGGATGCCTTCCTGCATGCGCGCGCCGCCGGCGGCCGAGAACAGCACCAGGGGCCGCTTGAGCTTTACCGCGCGTTCGGCCGCGGCGATGATGGCATTGCCGACATACATGCCCATCGAGCCGCCCATGAAGGAAAAGTCCTGCGCGGCGGCGACGATGGGGGTGCGGCCGATCTCGCCCTCGGCGACCAGCATCGCCTCTTTCTCGCCGGTGGACTTCTGCGCGGCCTTCATGCGGTCGGGGTATTTCTTCTGGTCGCGGAAGCCCAGCGGGTCGGCGACCGGCTCGGGCACCTTGACCTCGACGAAGACGCCGCCGTCGAACAGCGCGGCAAAGCGGCCGCGCGGGCTGATCGCCAGGTGATGGTCGCAATTCGTGCAGACGTTCAGGTTGTCCGACAATTCGCGGTGGAACAGCATGGTCCCGCATTCCGGGCATTTGGTCCACAGGTTCTCGGGCACCTCGCGGCGCGAGAACAGCGAATTGATGCGCGGACGGACATAATTGGTGATCCAGTTCATCGGCGGCCCCCTGCGCTGCGTTCTGGGCTCAGATATGCAAAGCGGTGCCGAATTGCAATTCCGCGCTGTCCGGGCTTTCATGGCGGCATGTGGACCGAAGCCCTTGTGTTCATGCATTACGCAGCCGCGCTGGCCGTTTCGGTGCGCGTGCTGCTGCGTCCGCGGCTTGAGCCGACGGTCCGCCTGTCCTGGATCCTGGTGATCGAGCTGGTGCCGCTGGTCGGCATCCTGGCCTATGTGCTGTTCGGCGAGATCCGCATGCGCGGCGCCGAGGTCGAGACCATGGCCAATGTCCGCTCGCGCCTGTCCGGCCTGTGGCAGTCCAGCCCCGAAGAGCTGAAGGTGCTGCCCGATTTCGCCGAGCCGGTCATCAAGGCGAATCGCGCCACCACCGGCTTTGCCGCGGTGGCCGGCAACCGCGCCGCGCTGCTGCCCGAGGACGACAGCGCCATCGCCGCGCTGGTCGAGGCGATCGACGGCGCGACCGAGCATGTCCACATGCTGTTCTATATCTGGCTCGACGATCCTTCGGGGCGGTCGGTGGCCGAGGCGGCGATCCGCGCCGCCGGGCGCGGCGTCAAGGTGCGGGCGATCATCGACGCCTTCGGCTCGCGCGCCTTCGGCCGGTCCGAATCCTGGTCGCGGATGAAGGCGGCGGGGGTCGAATGCGTCGAGGCGCTGCCGCTGAGCATCCCGGTGATCGGCGGGCTGTTCCAGCGCATGGACTTGCGCAACCACCGCAAGATCGTGGTGATCGACCATGTTCTGGGCTTTACCGGCAGCCGCAACTGCTCGGACCGGGCCTTTGCCATCAAGCCGCGCTATGCGCCCTGGATCGACGTCTTCCTAGCCATCGAGGGGCCGGTGGTGCGGCAGATGCAGGCGGTCTTCCTGCAGGACTGGATGAGCTATACCGGCGAGGACCTGGGCGAGATGCTGCGCATGACCCGCCCCGTCACCGCGCCGGGCGAGGTGGCGCAGGTCGTCGCCACCGGGCCGGACGAGCGCCAGGGCTCGCTGTCGGACTGCATGGTGACGATGATCCATGCCGCCCGCGAGCGGCTGGTGATCACGACGCCCTATTACGTGCCCGACGCCTCGCTCGATTCGGCGATCCGCACGGCGGCGCGGCGGGGCGTGGACGTGACCGTGATCCTGCCCGAGCGCAACGATTCGCTGGTGGTGCAGGCCACGTCCGAAGGGTTCTATTACGGGCTGGTTTCGGCCGGGGTCAGGCTGATGCTGTTCCAGGGCGGGCTCTTGCATTCCAAGATCATCACCGCCGACGGGCGCATGGCCATGCTGGGCAGCGCCAACATGGACCGCCGCAGCTTCGAGCTGAACTACGAGATGAACATGCTGTTCCTGGGCGGCGACATCACCGAGCGGCTGGACGAACGCCAGCAGGGCTATATCGACCGCGCCCGGCCGATCGCGCTGGAGGACATCCGCGGCTGGTCGGTCCGGCGCCGGCTGCGCAACAATCTTCTGGCGCTGGCGGCGCCGATCCTGTGACGGAGGACGCGATGACGGACCGCAGCAAGGACAAGATCGTGGACGGCGCCGCCGCGCTGTCGCCGGAGGAATTGCGCAAGGCGCTGGCCGACCTGCCCGAGTGGCGCATGGCCGAGGACGGCAAGTCGATCCAGCGCGAATGGCGCTTCAAGAACTTCAGGCAGGCGGCGCAGCTGGCCAACCTGGCCGCCTGGCAGGCCGAGGCCGCCGGGCACCATCCCGACATCGCCTTTGGCTGGGGCCATGCCCGCGTCACCTATGCCACCCATTCGGCCGGGGGCGTGACCATGAACGACCTGATCATGGCCGCCCGGCTGGACGCGGCCCTGGGCTGAGGGCAGGCGGCAGCCCCTTGCTCCGCGGGCGGGCTGGGCCTATCCAGAATCCAGCCGGAGGATGCAGCCATGAAGAACAGCCGTTTCGACAAGTCGACCCTGCCCAGTCGCCATGTCACCGAGGGGCCGGCCCGCGCGCCGCATCGCAGCTATTTCTATGCCATGGGCATCTCGGACGAAGAGATCCATTCCCCCTGGGTGGGGGTGGCGACCTGCTGGAACGAGGCCGCACCCTGCAATATCGCGCTGGCCCGCCAGGCCCAGTCGGTCAAGCAGGGCGTCAAGAAGGGCGGCGGCTGCCCGCGCGAGTTCACCACCATCACCGTCACCGACGGCATCGCCATGGGGCACGAGGGGATGCGCTCGAGCCTTGCCTCGCGCGATGCCATCGCCGACACGGTCGAACTGACCATGCGCGGGCATTGCTATGACGCGCTGGTCGGGCTGGCGGGCTGCGACAAGTCGCTGCCGGGCATGATGATGGCCATGGTGCGGCTGAACGTGCCCAGCGTCTTCATCTATGGCGGTTCGATCCTGCCGGGCAAGCTGGACGGGCGCGACGTGGTGGTCCAGGACGTGTTCGAGGCCGTGGGCCAGCACGCCGCCGGCAAGATGACCGATGCCGAGCTGGAGATCCTGGAGCGCGTGGCCTGTCCCTCGGCCGGGGCCTGCGGCGGGCAATATACCGCCAACACCATGGCTTGCGTCAGCGAGGCCATCGGGCTGGCGCTGATGAACAGTTCGGGCGCGCCGGCGCCCTACGAATCGCGCGATCAATACGGGCTCGCCTCGGGCGAGGCGGTGATGGCGCTGATCGAGAAGAACATTCGCGCCCGCGACGTGGTGACGCGCAAGTCGCTGGAAAACGCGGCGCGGGTGGTGGCCTGCACCGGCGGCTCGACCAATGCCGGGCTGCACCTGCCCGCCATCGCGCATGAGGCGGGCATCCCCTTCGACCTGTTCGACGTCTGCGACATCTTTCGCGACACGCCCTATTTCGTGAACCTGCGCCCTGGCGGCGATTACGTCGCAAAGGATCTGTTCGAGGCCGGCGGCGTGCCGGTGGTCATGCGCGAGCTGCGCCGTGCCGGGCTGATCCACGAGGATTGCCTGACCGCCTCGGGGCGCAGCATGGGCGAGGAACTGGACCTTGTCGCGCGCGAGATCGACGGCAAGGTCATCCATCCGGTGACGGCGCCGCTGTCGCGGACCGGCGGCGTGGTCGGGCTGCGCGGCAACCTGGCACCCGACGGCGCCATCGTGAAGGTCGCGGGCATGGCGCCCGAGCATCAGGTCTTTACCGGCCCCGCCCGCGTCTTCGAATCCGAGGAAGAGGCCTTCGATGCCGTCACCCGCCGCGACTATGCCGAGGGCTGCGTGATCGTCATCCGCAACGAAGGCCCGGCCGGCGGCCCCGGCATGCGCGAGATGCTGGCGACCACCGCGGCGCTGTCGGGGCAGGGCATGGGCAAGAAGGTGGCGCTGATCACCGACGGGCGGTTTTCCGGCGCGACGCGCGGCTTCTGCGTCGGCCATGTCGGCCCCGAAGCGGCGCATGGCGGCCCCATTGCGCTGCTGCGCGACGGCGACATGATCACCATCGACGCGATCGGGGGCGAGATTTCCGTGGCGCTGAGCGACGAGGAACTGGCGCAGCGCCGCGCCGCATGGGCCGGGCCGCGCAAGACGGATTATGCCTCGGGCGCGCTGTGGAAATACGCCCAGCTGGTCGGCAAGGCTCGCTACGGCGCCGTGACCCATCCGGGTGCGGCCGCCGAAACCCACGTCTACATGGATCAGTGACAGGCGGACGCATGGCAATACGCCCTGGTAAATGGCTTGAACGCAAGACCCGAGAGCGGGCTGCACGGCAATGGACGGCGCTGGCCGGAGGCGTCGAGACGCTGCCCTCCGCCCGCCTGCGCCACCTGCGCGAGGAGGCGCGCGCGCTGCGCGGCAGCCTCGACCGCTTCCTGATCGGCGCCGACCGCCGCGCGGCGCGTTCGCGTGCGGCGCTGGATGCGCTGCACCTGCCCGGCGGCACCGACTGGCGCTGGCGCCCCGGCTTCATGGCTGGGCAGGTCACGCCGCGCGGGCTGGCCGGGCCCGAGACCGGCGACCGGCTGGGCGAGGGGGCGGCGGTCTGGCACGACTGCTCCGAACGCGCGCTGATCCTGGAGCAACTGCCCAATGGCGGCGCGACCGACCTGTCGCCCTTTGGCATGCGGCTCGAGGTGTTCGGCTTTGCCGGCAGCTTCCTGTCGCTGTCCATCGACCTGCCCGAAAGCGCGTTGCAGGGCCTGACCCGCAGCCATGTCCTGCGGCTGGAGACCGGCATCATCGCCGAGCGCGCGCTGGAGGTCTATGCCCGGCTGAACATCTGCCATGGCCCGAACACCGACCAGGCCACGCTGCAACTGCGCCGCTTCGAGCCGGGCCATTACAGCCGGCAGGTGACCGAGTTCGACCTTGCCTATACCCCGATGAACGAGAAGCGGCTGGAAAAGATCTGGCTGGACCTGATTTTCGAGGCGCCCCGCATGAATGCGGTCGAGATCCGCGAGCTGTTCTTCTCGCGCCATCTGCGGGCGCAGTTCTGACCCTGGTTCTGACCAAGGAATGTTTTAATGAGTGAATTTGAATCCCTGGGGCTGAAAAGCGGGATCTGGCAGGGGGTGATCCACCGCGACGCCCAGCCGGGCCGGCTGGTGCTGGTGCATATGGGCAGCCGCGTGGCCGAGGCCCGGCTGACCGTCGAAGCACCCGGCCGCTGGCGCGTCGCCGCCGCCATCCCGGCCGAGCGGCTGTCGGAGGGCGCGCAAAGCTTCCTTCTGGTCGAGGACGGGGGCGCCGAGGGCGAGCCGCCCCGGCCCGGCGCCCGCCGCCTGGCCAGCCTGACCCTGGTCGCGGGCGAGATCCTGGACGGCGACCTGCATGCCGAGCTGAGCCTGATGCGCGGCGAGCTGGAGCTGCTCAAGAAGGAATTGCGCCGCCTGGCGGCCGCGCCGGCCTGAGCGCCGGCTTCAGTCCTTGCTCCAATAGCCGTAGCCGCCGAGTTCCGCAAAGCCCAGCCGGTCATAGGCCGCGCGGGCGCCGGTATTGGCGCGGCCGACCGCCAGCGCCAGCCGGGTTGCGCCCTGCGCCTCGGCCCAGGTCGCCGCCATGCGGATCAGCCAGCCCGCCACGCCCTGCCGGCGCAGGGCGGGCACCACCTCGATGGCGTGGATCATGGCGACCGGCCCGTCCAGCGCTACGAAGGCCGCGCCGGCCGCGCGATCCTGCATCCGCCCCAGCAGCGCGGTCTTGGGCAGGGCCACGCGCTCCATCACCGCCTGGCGGGCGGCCGAGACATTGCCGTCGTTCCAGATGTCGCGCTGCATGGCCAGCGGCGGCCAGATCTCGAAGGTGGCCAGCGGCGGGACGGGCAGGGCGGTCAGCCGGGCGCAATCGGCGGCCAGGATCGCGGTGGGCGTGCCATGGCGAAAGCCCTGCGCCGCCAGCGCCTGCGCCAACGCGGCATCGTCATCGGCGACGCGGAACATCGGCCGCTCGTTGCAGCCGCGCTGGATGGCTTCGGCGCGGGCGATGTCGGCCTCGGTCCAGTCGGGCCGGGCGGCGCGGGCCGAGCTGACGCGGCCGCCGCCGCCCCGGCCGCGGCCGACCAGGAAACCGCCGGCCGGCGCATATTCGGCGGCGGGCCAGGTGGTCTCGAAGGCGCGGGCGATGTCGGGATCGCCGATCACAGGGCCAGCCTTTCGCGCAGCAGGGTCATGGCGTCGGTGACGCGCTTGTCGTCCAGCCCGCGGATCACCAGGCTGGTGCCGTAGCGCTGCCCGCTCTGGAAGGGATAGGAGCCGAGCGACAGGTCCGGGAAGGCATCGGCCACGGCGCGCAGCTCGTCGGCCACGTCGGATTCCGGGCGCAGCACCTCCAGCGCCTCGCTGACCGAGGGGCGTCCGGTCGGCAGGCCCGGCACCACCGCCTCGACCATGGCGCGGAACACCTCGGGCACGCCGGCCATGACATAGGTGTTGCCGATATGGAAACCCGGCGCGGCGGAATGCGCGTTGGGGATCAGCGCCGCGCCCAGCGGGATGCGGGCCATGCGCAGGCGGTTGCCGGTCACTTCGACGCCGCGCGCCTGCCAGCGCTCGACCATGACGCGCCGCGCCTCCTCGTTGATCTCGATGCCCACGCCGAAGGCGGCGGCGACGGCATCGGCGGTGATGTCGTCATGCGTCGGCCCGATGCCGCCCGAGGTGAACAGCATGTCCCAGGCGCCGCCCAGCGAGCAATCCAGCGCCCTGATCGCGGCGGTGATCTGGTCGTGGTCGTCGCCGACGATGCGCACTTCGCGCAGGTCGACGCCGATGCTATTGAGGACCTGCGACAGGTAATGGGCATTGCCCTCGCGCGTGCGGCCCGAAAGGATCTCGTCCCCGATGACGAGGATGGCGGCGGTGGGATTGTCGGATTGCATCGGCGCGCTCCTCCTGGCGATCTGGCTCCTTGCGCAAATGTATAGGTCCGCCCGAGGGGCTGGAACAAGTGGCGGCATGGGACTATCTGTGGGACGGACCAGCAGGACGACGCCAAGGGGACGCCATGAACGACGCACGCCAGACCCGCGAGGGAATCCGCATCCACGACCCGCAGGACTTCCAGGGCATGCGGGCGGCCGGGCTGATCGCGGCGCAGATCCTGGACGAGGTCGGTCCCTTGGTGCAGCCCGGCGCCACCACCGGCGGCCTGGACGATTTCATCCGGGGCCGGGTCGAGGAACTGGGCGCCACCAGCGCCACCATCGGCTATCGCGGCTACCAGCACGCCAGCTGCATCAGCGTGAACCACGTCGTCTGCCACGGCATCCCCGGCGACAAGATCCTGGCCGAGGGCGACATCCTGAACATCGACGTGACGGTGATCGTGGACGGCTGGTATGGCGACAGCTCGCGCATGTATGTGGCGGGCAGGCCCAGCGTCAAGGCGCGCCGGCTGATCCAGGTCACGCATGACGCGCTGATGTGCGGCATCGAGGCCGTCCGTCCCGGCGCCACCTTCGGCGACATCGGCTGGGCGATCCAGTCCTATGTGGAATCGAACCGCATGTCGGTGGTGCGCGACTTCTGCGGCCACGGCCTTGGCCGCAGCTTTCACGCGCCGCCGAACGTGCTGCATTTCGGCCGTCCCGGCAAGGGCCCGGTGCTGGAGGAAGGCATGTTCTTCACCATCGAGCCCATGGTGAACCTCGGCCGGCCCGAAACCAAGATCCTTGCCGACGACTGGACGGCGGTGACGCGCGACAAGTCGCTCTCGGCCCAGTTCGAGCATTCGATCGGCGTGACCGCGGATGGCTGCGAGATCTTCACGCCTTCGCCAAAGGGCCTGTTCTTCCCCGAGCTGGGCTGACTTCCCGGATCCGGCTTCTTCGTTCCGAAAATACCCATGCGACCGCGCAACCGTCGCTGCCGCATGGGTATTTGTGAAACGGAGAAAAACGCAGGCCGGTGCGCAAGGGCCAGGCCTGCGCCCGTTTCACCGTCTGCCAAATACTCCTGCAGCGCCGCCCGCCGGCGCGGCGTCAATGCTTGCGGATGGTCTCTCCCGGCAAGATGGTCGGGGCCAGCGCGATGATGCCGTTCTCGGGCCGCGGCTCCTTGCCGGCGACGATGCGGGCCGCGCGCCGGCCGATGTCGATGCGCCGCGCGTCGGTGGTGGTCAGCCGCATCGGCAGCCCGTCCAGCAGCTCGACGCCGTTGAAGCCCGCAAGCCCCAGCCTGCCGGGAATGTCGTAGCCATTCTCCATGCACCACAAGAGCCCGCCGGCCCCGATCATGTCGTTGGAGAAATACAGGAAGTCCAGCTCCGGCTCGCGCGTCAGGATGCGCTCGGTCATCTCGCGTCCCTTCAGCAGCGACGAGCCGCCCTGGTAATATTCCCGCGCCGCCAACTGCACGCCGCGCTCGCCCAGCCGTTCCTCGAAGCCGGCGAGCCGCTTGCGGGCGCGATGGTCCTCGGGCATGTGCGTGCCGATGAAGCCGATGCGGCGATAGCCGGCGGCCAGGATCTCGTCGGCCATCTCGGCCCCGGCCCGGCGGTGCGAGATGCCGACGGCGGTGTCGATCGGCGTGCCGTCCACATCCATGATCTCGACCACCGGCAGGCCGGCGTTGTCCAGCATGGCCCGCGCCGCCCGGCTGTGTTCCAGCCCGGCCAGGATCACCCCCGAGGGCCGCCAGCTCAGCATGTCGTAAAGTACCGCATCCTCGCGCGAGGGGCTGTAATTCGTCACGCCCACCACCGGCTGCAGGCCGGTATCGTCCAGTTCGGCCGAGATCCCGCCCAGCACGTCGGGAAACACCATGTTCGACAGCGACGGGATGACCACCGCGACCAGGTTCACGCGCTGGCTGGCGAGCCCGCCTGCGATCTTGTTGGGGACATAGCCCAGGGTACGGGCGGCGGTCAGCACCTTCTCGCGCGTGGCGGCCGAGACGTCGCCCCGGTTGCGCAGCACGCGGCTGACGGTCATCTCGGACACGCCTGATGCTTCGGACACATCGCGCAGGGTCAGTGGGCGGCGGGGTCTTTTCGTGTTCATCGCAACTACCGGGACGCAATCATGTTACCGTTATCTTTTCCGCCCGGCCGCGGCAAGCTTGCCATTTTCGCGGCCAGAGGGCAAAAGAGGCCCCAGGCGGCCCCGTGGCTCAACTGGATAGAGCAGCCCCCTCCTAAGGGGCAGGTTACAGGTTCAAATCCTGTCGGGGTCACCATTTTATCAAATAATATCACAGCCATACTGACGGTTCCATTTCAATTAGGGGTATGCCCTTTGGTTTGTCGAACCGAAACGACAGGTCGAATCTCAAGGGCGCCAGCCGCTTTCCGCAGGTGCTGGGGGCTGAATCGGGCATAGGTTGCCCGCGTGATGTTCGGGTTCGAGTGCCCCAGGTATTCCGCGATTTCCTCGATAGGAACCCCCGCCTCGGCCATGAACCGGCCCGCAGTCCTGCGCAGGTCGTGGCGGGTGCAATGGGCGATCCCGGCCCGCGCCACGGCGGCGTTGAATCCGGTCTTGATCGATCCGACCTTTCGCCCGCCCCATTCAATGACATAGTCCGAGACGCCCGATAGCTTCGCGGTTTGCAGGGCCGCCATCAGGCTATCGTTGATCGGCACCGTGGCCCGGCCCTTCCGTGGCCCCAGGTCGTTCGGCGCCAGCTTGATCACCCGGCGCGCGAGGTCCACCCGATCCCATGTCAGATCCAGAAGCGCGCCGATCCGGCCGGCGGTGGTGACCATCAGCAGAATCGCCAGACGAATGTGCGGCGCGGACGCTGCGGCCAATAGCCTCTCAACCTCATCGCGCGTCAGGTAGCGGTCCCGAGGCTGCGGGGTGTGCGGCAATTCGATGCGCGGGGCGGCCTCGATCAGGCGGCTTTTCGCTGCCCATGACAGGCTGGTGCGCAGGCAACCAAGGTCGGTCCTGATCGTGCCATCCTTGCGGCCTGCCCGGCGGCGCTTGGCGATGAAACTGCGGCAGTCCTCGGCGGTGATCTGGCTGGCCGACAGGTGGCCGAAGTCTGGCAGGACGTTCTTGCCGACCTGCCGCATCTTCGCGGCTTGCCGCCGGCCCTCAACCTCGCGGGTGTAGGCTTCCCATATCTCCGAAACCAGCACCCCGGCCTTGGGCGCATTGGCTTTTAGAATCAGGTCACGCGCTTCACGCTCGGCTTCCTTTGCCGTGTGTGCCTCAAGGCGATAACGCCGTCTGCCTCCATCATCGTCGTTCCAGATGACGACGAATCGTCCTTTGAGACGGCCGATCCGATAATCCCGCATTCGTAAGCCTCCACAGTATCATGCGTGATCCGCAGCATGCGACCGACGCGGAAAGCCGGCAACTTGCCCGTTCGGATCAGATGGCGCACCGTCTCACCCGAGACGCCCCAGCGCTCGGCCAGCATGTCGGGGGTGTATGGCCTCCCCATCTACGCCTCCCTCTGTTCTGTGCGGGCAACAGCATCACCTATCCGCCGCAGTTCATTCAGGCGGCGACGGTGCGCTCTGCTATCCTTGATCCATTGATCTGCCCGGCCTTCTTCGGCAGCCCTGCCCGCGCTCGCCACGGCATTGCGAACCACGCCCTGAATGGACCGCTTGCAACTGTTCCAAGCGACGGCCTTTGCCGCAGCCGGATACATCGTCTCAATGTGATAGGCCACTTGGATGCCGATTTCTGCGGCGATCCGGTCTACAACATCATCGGTCATCGGGACCGCAGGAAGGTCACTCATCCCCGCCTCCCTGTCCGGCGCGGCGGGCGGCGTCTGAAATTGCGCCTCTGCGAACCGCCCATCTGTCGTGGTGGATGGAGCTTTCTCGACCCGTCGCCTTTTCCATCCAGAAGAAATACATCTGATCGGCGTCCAGCATCAGGGCGTAGCCATCAGGCATAGACTGGAAGCCGAGGCAATGAGACACGTCCTCGCAGCCGCAGTTCAGATAGTATTGGTAGTCGTCTGGATGCGCCATCACCCCTTCTCCCCTTGATCGGTGCGGCGGGCGGAACGCGCCTTTATTTCATCGAAAAGCCGCTCCGTGATATATAGCGTGCGCCCATTGGAGACTGCGTTGTTGTCGGTGACGATGTGTCGCGATCCGTCCGGGTTCTCAATCTCTGTCCCGGCCTCGACCATCCTGATTGTCATGGCGCCCCACATCACCCCTTCTCCCCCGTGCTGGACAGGGCGGAGCGAGCGGCGACAACTTCCGGCAGGCTGCGCGTTCCCCCGTCGCTTTCATAAAGGCCGACCATGCCGCGCAGCGCATCCCGCAGCCTCCGGTTTTCCTCGGCCTGCGCGGTGATGATGTCGGCGGCTTCATGAATGGCCTCGTTGGCGGTGATCAGCGGGGACGCTCCGAGGACCGCATAATTCGCTCGGATGGCGCTGACACAGATGCCGCGCAGCTTCGTCACCAGTTCCCGCGCTTTGTCGTGATGGGTCATTCCCCGCCCTCCTTCTCCATGGCGGCGAGTATGGCAGCGATGCCTTGCGGATATAGGTCGACCGCCCTTTGCATCCCCTCCCGCACCTTCTCGCGGTCACGGGCTTCAAGGGCGGCTTCTGCTTCCTCGGCGCGGGCCTTCCATCCCGAAACGGTCGCGGGATCGCCAACCGGCAGCGTCCACCAGGCCTTGCGGTCTTCACCAACAGCGCGGTTCAGCGCCCGCACCTGCTGGCCCGAGGCGCAGAGGTCGGCGCGGATGTAGGGCGTAGCGGACTCATGCCCTTTATCTTCCTCGGTCCACATGAGCCGCTTGTCCGGCATAGCCCAGATACGGTCGGGTGCGTCAATCATCGCAGCCTCCTTCGGCTTCGGGGGTGGTGGGAGGCGCGGGCAAGGGGCGCCAGTGGGATGCCCGGCCATGCTGCCAGCGGTCGCTATATCCGTTCGGGTAGCGGTTTCCAGCAGACGCAAGGGCGATTTCCTGCTTCCAAACGTCGCCCTCATACCAGCCGAGGACCACCAGCATTTCATGGGGCGCCGTCTCTATAGGCCGCCACGCCTCTGCCTTGCGGTGGGCGAGGACTTCGCGGATCGCGTCAGCCGCCATGATGCGGTTGTCCCAGGTCAACCCGGAAAGCGGGTCGCGCAGGATGCCGTCAAGCCGTTCCAGTTCTGCCGTGTCGATGGCCGCCCCTACGGTTCTGTCATGGGTCATGGTCACATCCCCAGCGCAGATTTGTACATTTCAAGGATCGCCTCTTCTTCCGCGATATCGTCCTTGTCGCGCTTGCGAAGGGCGATGATCTTGCGCATGGCGGCGGTGTCGTAGCCGCGCCCCTTCGCCTCGGCCATCAGCTCTTTCTGCTGCTCGGCCACGTCCTTCTTTTCCGCCTCAAGCTGCTCGTATTGCTCGATGAACTGGCGAAGCTCTCCGGCTGCGATGGTGTATGGGGTGTCATCGGTCATGTCGGTTTCCTCTCTGGAAAAGCCCCGGCTGGCGATGGCGAACAGGCCAGCCGGGGAGTGGACCGCGCCCGGCGATCAGAGACGCGGCGGCAGGGTTCAGGCGGTTTCGGATTGCGCTGCGCGGAACGCGGCCTCTGCGGCCTCCATCTCGGCGCGCTGGTCAGCGGTCAGACCGTCATCGTCGCCATGGACAGCGCCGCCGAACGGATCGTCCTCGGAGGCGGTGGCATCGCGATCCGCAGTCTCGGCCAGCGCCTTCAACTCGTCGATGATCGTTCGCGCTACCGACCGGGCGGCAATGCCTTCTTCTGAGCGCCACCAGTCCGTAAAGCGGGCCGTTCCTTCGCGCGCCTTCTCGCGGGCGTGATCGAGGATCTCTTTCTGCCGCTGCGCGTCGCCCTGGCCCTTGGCCCACTCGGCCATGGACCGCCCGGTATCCACGCCCATGGGGCGCCGCGGGTCCAGCAGCGTCTTGAACTGGTCCGCGACCTTGATCTGGTGGACCGGGCAGCCGGGCGCCGACGGGTCGAGAATGACCATCGTCGTCATCTCGAACATCAGATCGCCGTCGCTGGCCGGGTCCCACGGCACGTCCTCGCGGCGGGTCTTGGTCTTGCGGGCATTCTTGGTCTTGCTGCCGAATCCGCTCTGCATGACCGGCTTGGCTCGGGTGCAGATGATGATGTTCGTCTTGGCGCGCACGATGCGATCTGACCTGCCCCCCGGTCGTCCCTCGTTCATAACGAGAGTCCTTGGGGTTGATATTGGTTGGTTTCGGGTGTGGCAAGCGCGCCGGGCGCGGAGCCCTCAGATTGCTCAAGCGCTCGGCGCGCGTCGGACGGGGTCTTGTTGCCCAGCGAGGAATGGGGCCTGACGTTGTTGTAGTCGTAGCGCCAGAGGGCCAGTTTGCGGCGGGCATCAGCCAGGCTGTCGAAGATTTCCTCGTTCAGGCATTCGTCGCGCAGGCTGCCGTTGAAGCTTTCGATGTAGCCATTCTGCTGCGGCTTGCCCGGGTCGATGTAGTGCCATTCGACGCCGTTCGCGTTGGCCCATTTCAGGATGGCCTTGCTGGTGAACTCGGTTCCGTTGTCGCTGACGATGCAAGCGGGCTTGCCGTAAATCCTGACCAGCGCATCCAGTTCCCGTGCCACCCGAGCCCCAGAGATGCTCGTGTCAGCGATCAACGCCAGGTTCTCGCGGCAGCAATCGTCGTTCACAGCCAGAATGCGGAACTTGCGGCAGGCCCCGAACGTGTCGGACAGGAAGTCTAACGACCACCGCTGGTTTGGCCTCAACGGCGCTGGTATTGGCGTCCGGCTACCTCGTGCCCTCTTGCGGCCACGCCTGCGGCGCACCGACAGGCCCTCTTCCCGGTAGATGCGATAGAGCTTCTTCTCGTTCATGATCATGCCCTTGCGCTCCAGCAGGATGCCCACGCGCCGGTAGCCGAACCGCCGGCGCTTCTCGGCAATCTTGTGCATCTCCTCACGGATTTCCGGGTTGTCGGGTGGCCTGTCACGCCGCACCGTCTTCGGATCGACACCGATCAGGACACAGGCCCGACGCTGAGAGATCGGATGATCCTTCATCGCCCGCAGCACCGCGTCCCGCCGTTGCACCGGTGTCGTCAGGGCTTTCCCAAGAGATCCTTCAGAACCACGTTGTCCAGCATGGCATCGGCCAGAAGGCGCTTCAGCTTCGCGTTCTCGTCCTCGAGCTGCTTCAGCCGCTTGGCGTCCGACAGGTCCATCCCGCCATACTTCGCCTTGAGCTTGTAGAACGTCGCGGGGCTCAACCCGTGCTTCCGGCAAAGCTCGGAAGTCGGCAAACCCGCCTCCTGCTCCTTGATCATCCCGATAATCTGCGCCTCGGTGAACCGGCTTTTCCTCATGTCGTCTGCTCCTTCTCAGGTTGGGCAGACTCTACATCACAGCGAGGGAACTTCCGGGGGGCAGGTCAATTGAGGTAGCTCATGCCCCCGAAACGGATGTGACGGACGCGCTGCTGGCGTTCTCTCCGCTGATGCTTATCGACAAATACCCTGAAACCAGCGGAGCGGCGCGCACCGACAATGTCGGCTTCAGCAATCTCCGCCTCGAAAGCACCGGCAACCATTTCAATTCCAGCATTCCGCTGATCTTAGGGAACGCATCGACCGTCCGCTTCAACAACGCCAAGCTGCATGGATCTGCCGTTGCGCATAACAACTTCGGAGGCACGGCCTGCGCCGCAGTTCTCGGGTTCGTCAATGGCGTGACGTTCGACGGGTTCTTGTCACAGGCTACTCGCTCGCCGCGATACGGGGCAATTATCGGCGTCGGTGGAACTATGGTCGGAGACTTGAGGGGAAAGCACACGGTCTATCCCGAGAACAACCGCAGCGCCCTGGCTTATCTGGACCCGATACTCCCTCCTGAAAGTGCGAACGTTGCCCTCTATTGGGGGATGTCTTCCACCTCCACCGCATTTCCGACCGCCCAGCAGGTGCCTGTGCGTCTCGGCGCGAATGGCCGGTCCGATATGCTCCTGTCCTATGGCTCTGAGCGCCGCTCGGGGCAGAGCGGGAAATATATGTTCGACACGGCTCTGGGGCGGGTGAAAGCGGAGGCGCTGATCATCAAGAGCGGAACCACAGCGGAGCGACCGATCAGCCCAACTGTGGCCGAGGTATATTTCGACGCGACCCTCGGCCTGATGATCGTCTGGAACGGCACGGCCTGGACCGACTTCGCCGGAAACACGGTATAACCCCTGACAGGAGGCGGCATGCTTGCGCGGCGCAAGGCTAGACAAGGGATTTAGCGACGCTCGACAAGCACTCCCGCAAGGGTGTCAAGATCAGGGATGATGGCGTCCTGAACCCGCTTTCTAAGCCCCTGTTCCGCATACATCAGGCCGCCTGTGTTGATATAGCGGAGCGATAGGGTGTCGCCGGTCTGAAATGACCAGTCGCCAAGGCTGTCCATGCTCAACGCTTTGAGCAAAGTCTTATCTACTCGGCAGGTGGTCGATATTCTTGCATCGGCTAAGGCTTTCCCATTCCGAAGGAGGCGGACGCGGATGCCAGATGAAATTCCGGGCCTGCATAAGGCCACGATGGATCGGATTACGCCCCTTCCGTCCATCCGCAAGCGGATCGGCATGGAGATCATGGGAACCGACATGATTGAGTTCATGAAGATGGACGAGTAGCGAAGCTTAACAAGCTCAATAGTCCCTTCGGCCTGTATGGGTGAAGCGTCAACCGGGCAGGTAGCAAGATCCAGATGATCTAATGCCATGCGGCCGATCCGACCCGTGACTTCGGGATCAAGGCGATAGTGGACCGGGTCCTTGTAGAATGCAGCCGGAATACGCCCCAACTTCTGACGGAAAGCGGCATTGGCGTCTACAACGGTCAATCCATAGTGCCTAAATAACTGCAAGGCAGAATGATAATAGGCGGGAAGTCCGTCGCGTTCCTCATCCCTAGGTATGAGCATCAGCGGTAGGACTTTCCAATCCCGGCAGTGAGCCAACCGAAGAAAATGCTCTAGATTTCGGAGGATCGTTTCCGCAGCGTAGAGCGCCCTGCCGTGGACAATTTCGTTGACGCCATACTCCCAAATGATTGTATCGCCACCCTTTGGTCCATCATCCAGCAGGCAGCGGAAGATGCCGCAGAGGGTGGTGTTCGCCCCCACGGACAGGTTGCGTGCGCCGGGGAGCTTCGCCACCCATCCGTCCCTGAAAATCGAGTTCGATCCGCCAACGATGAATAGCGCCATGCCGCGACCTCCGCCCTATCGCCCACATAGCACAGCATTCGACGAAGAAAAGCTCAGTCACGCTACGACGCAGGTCAACATATATCACCTGCCGCCCGCCTCGCATGATGCCATCGAAGAAATCGAGAGGTCATCATGTGCACCGCACCGGACGTTCCTGAACCGACGCAATACCAGGCCAGCAAGGCGCCGGTGTTCAACACCGCGTCGCGGCCGCGGTCGAAGTCCGGGCGACAGGGCACGATCCTGACCAATACCGCCGGGCAGAGCTATGCGCCCGACGGCAAGAAATCGATCTTGGGGGGCTGATAGTTCATGCCCGCCGTCGTCAACCAGCAACTGCGTAAGACTCTGGACTATCGCCTGGGGGCGATGGACCAGGAGTTCGACTATTGGCGGGCGCATTTCCGCGAGTTGCGGGATGCGATCCAGCCGACGCGCGGGCGGTTCGAGGCGACGGAGCGGCGCAGCGATTCCTCGATCAACAAGCGCATCCTCGACAACACCGCCCAGATGGCCCTGCGCACGCTGCGCGCCGGGCTGATGTCGGGCGTCACCTCGCCCTCGCGGCCCTGGTTCCGGCTGGGCCTGCGCGGCTCGACCGCCGACGAAGCCGAGTTCGAGGTCAAGGACTGGCTGCACGAGGTCCAGCGCCGGATGTATGAGGTCATGCGCGGGTCGAACATCTACCGGATGCTCGACACGACCTATGGCGACCTCGGTCTTTACGGCACCGCTGCAAACCTGATCGTGCCGGATTTCGAGGATGTGGTGCGCGGGCATAACCTCCAGGTCGGGCGATTCCGGCTGGGCGAGGACGGCAACGGACGCGTCGTCGCGCTTTTCCGAGAAATCAAGATGCCGGTGCGCGGCATCGTCGAAACCTGGGGGCTGGACGCCGTGTCGCAGCCTGTCAGGCGCGCCTGGGACACGGGCGAATACTACCAGACCTTCACCATCTGCCACATGATCGACAAGCGCGCCGACGGCGATCCGAAGGCCATGCAGGCCAGCGGCAGGGCTTGGGCCTCGATCTATTGGGAGAAGGATGCCCCCAGCGGGCAGTTCCTCCAGATCGGCGGGCACCGCGTCAAGCCGCTTCTGGCGCCGCGCTGGGAACAGGTCGAGGGCGAGGCTTGGTCGGCGTCGTCTCCCGGCATGGTCGCCCTCGGCGACGCTCGCTCGCTGCAAGTGTCGCAGGAACAGAAGGCCATCGCGATCCAGAAGATGCACAACCCGCCGCTGATCGGCGGGCCGACGCAGGGCGCCATGTTTTTCAAAAACGTGCCCGGCGGATTCACGGCCATGGCGACGACCGATCTTTCCACCGGCGGCATCAAGCCGGCCTATGAGGTCAGGCCGGACATACAGGGCTTGCTGCTCGACATCCAGGAAACGCAACGCCGGGTCGAGGTCGCGTTCTACAAGGATCTGTTCCAGATGACCGCGCTGGCGCTGGACGGGCGCAGCCAGATCACCGCGCGCGAGATTGCCGAGCGGCACGAGGAAAAGCTGATGGCCCTGGGCCCGGTTCTGGAAAGCCTGGACCATGAGCTGCTGCAACCGCTGATCGAGGCGACCTTCGCCTACATGCAGGACGCCGACATTCTGCCCGAGGCGCCCGAGGGCATCGTGGGTCAGCCCATCAAGGTCGAATACATTTCTCTGCTCGCCCAGGCGCAGAAAGCCATCGGGATCGGTGCGATCGAACGGACCATCGGTTTCGCCGGCACGCTGGCGCAGATCCAGCCCGACGTGATCGACATGATCGACGGCGAGCAGATGATGCGCGAATTCGCGGATCAGGTCGGCGGCCCGCCCGGCATCCTGCTGTCGCCCGACGAGCTGCGCGAGGTCCGCGAGGCCAAGGCGCGCGCCGCGGCGCAAGCCCAGGCGGTGGCGGCGGCCGAGCCGATGGCGGGCGCGGCCAAGCTGCTCAGCGAGGCCAACCTGAACGGTATCGACGCCCTGCAACGGGGGGCGGCGCTATGACCGAGAGGATCGCGGAAATCATGACCGAGCGCAGGGCGCTGGAGGTCCGGCAGGCGTGGGACGCCGTGCTGCGCACCCGCGAGGGCCGTCTGGTCATGTGGTCGATCCTCGAACGCTGCCACCTGTTCGCGCAGACGCACCTCGGGACCGACCTGGACGGCCTGCGCGCCGGTCAGCGCGAGGTCGGCCTGATGATCCTGAACGAGCGCATCTTCCCGCATGACGTGCGCACCTTCGCCGCCATGCAGATCGAACACGCCGAGCTGATGGATCGCATCCAGCTCGCCGCAGAACAGCAAGCCGAGAAGGAAACAGCTGATGAGTGAGGAAGCCAATGCCTCGACCGAATCCGCCGAAGCCACCGCGGCGGCCGCCACCGAAGGGGCCGACGCCAATGTGACGGATGCCGCCGCGACTGCGGATGCGGCCGCCGAGCAAGAGGCCGCCGAGGGCAAGGATGCCGAAAAGGCCGGCGACGCAGAGGCGGGCGAAGAAGCCTTCTCGCTTGCCGCGCCGGAAGGAGCCGAGGCGTTCCAGGCCGATTTCGACGCCTTCGCCGGCGACATGGACGCCTGGCTCAAGGCCAATCCGAACGCCACGGCGCGCGAGGCACTGACCGAAGCGGCGATGCGGCAGGCGCGTGTCGCGGGAGATGCCCAGAAACAGATGCTGGAGCAGCGAAATGCCCAGCTGGATGCCTGGGCCGGCGACCTGCGCAAGGATGCTGAGTTCGGAGGCGAGAAATACGACGCCAATGTCGCCACGGCCGTGAAGGGCCTGGAGGCGGTCGGATCGCTCGAACTCCGCAAGATGCTCGACGAAACGGGGCTGGGAAGCCACCCGGACGTTGTGCGCGCCTTCTGGAAGGTGGGGCAGATGGTGGCGGATACCGCCGTCGTCACCGGACAGACAGGCACTTCGACGCGTCGCAGTTTCGCCGACGCACTCTATGGCAACGGCAACGGAAAGGACTAACCCATGGCCGAGCTGAACGTGAAGAATCCGGGCCTTGTCGATATTCTGTCGCGCACCGACCCGGACGGCAAGATCGCCAACATCATCGAGCTTGCCGAGAAATCGAACCCTATCCTCAAGGATGCGGTGTTCACCGAGTGCAACGACGGCACCAAGCACCAGCACGTCATCCGCACGGGCATCCCCGAACCGGCGTTCCGCCGCTATAACGCGGGCGTCAAGCAGGGCAAGACCACCACCGCCAAGGTCGTGGACACCACCGGCATGGTCGAGGAGTTCTCGGTCGTGGACGAGGCGCTGGCCAGGCTGAACGGCAACGAGGCGGCTTTCCGTGCCTCCGAGATGTCGGGCCATATCGAAGGCTTCAACCAGTTCATGGCCCGCAACATGATCTATGGCTCGACCGCCGTGACTCCCGACGGGTTCATGGGTCTGGACGTGCGTTACGACGATCCCGCCGTGGCTTCGGGCCGCCAGCTGATCAATGCCGGCGGCACGGGTTCCGACAACACTTCGATCTGGTTCGTGACCTGGGGGCCTCGCGCTACCACGCTGCTCTATCCCAAAGGCTCGGCGGCCGGCCTGTCTCACAAGGACATGGGCGCCCAGCTCTGGGATGCGCAGGATGGCAGCGGCAAGTTCCGCGCCCTGGTCGACCACCTGAAATGGGACATGGGCCTGTCGGTGGGCGACTGGCGCGGCAACGCGCGGATCTGCAACATCGACGTGTCGGCGCTGACCAAGGACGCTGCGACCGGCGCCGACCTGCTCGACCTGATGATCGACGCCGAGGAGATGATCGACACGGCGAGCCGCGTCGGCATCGACAGCAAGGGCAACCTGGTCGAGGGCAAGACCGTCATCTATGTCGGCCGCACCGTGGCGAAGTTCCTGCGCAAGCAGGCCCTGAACAAGAAGAACGTCCAGCTGCGCGTCGAGGAAGTCGCCGGCGAGCGCGTCACCATGTGGGGCGACATGCCGGTGCGCCGACTGGACGCGATCAGCAACGCCGAAGCTGCGATCACCTTCCCGTAAGAACAGGCCCGGCTCCCCTGGGGCCGGGCATCACCATCATCTCGAATGGAGGATGCCATGCATCTCGACGCACAGAACCTGTTCTCGGACGCGCAGGCCCTGACCGCCACGGCCGTTTCGACGAATCACATCGACCTGGGCGATACGGCGCAGCCCGTGCTGTCCCCGGTCAAGTTGACCCGCGACATCGGCGGCAACTACGACATCCCGCTGCTGGTCCAGGTGGTCGAGGACTTCGCCGACGGCACCAGCGTCACGGTGCAGGTGCAGGTCGCGGCGGCCAACAGTTTCGCCAGCTCGAAGGTCGTCGCGTCCTCGCCCGCCATCCCGGTCGCCGATCTCAAGGCGGGCTACAAGTTCCCCGTGCCGGTCATCCCGTTCGGCGCGGATCAGCGCTACATGCGGCTGAACTACGTCGTGGTCGGCACGCCCACTGCGGGCAAGATCACGGCTGGCATCGCTGCGGGGCTCCAGACCAATGGCTGATGAGCGCAAGATGTGGGTCGTGGCCAAGTCGCGGGGGCAGTCGCCCGACCGGCTTTGGCACGCCCCCGAGGAGGGCCCGTTTCGCATCGAGGCGGGCCTGTTCTCCGAACGCTGGATGCGCGAGGCGACCCCGGCCGAGGTCCGCGAGGCGACGGGCGGCGGCCCCGAGCCGGAGCTGGCGCCCACGGCGAAAGGCATGGACGCCATGACCGACGACGAGTTGCGCGCGCATTACGAGACGGTGCTGGGCGAGAAGCCCCACCACGCGATGAAGCGCGAGACGATGATCGAGCGCGTCACCGAGAGACTGAACGCCGACTGATCGTCCGCCCGGTCCTGTAATGGGGCTGGGCGCCGCCATGAGGAACCTTCCCATGCTCATCATCCTCGCCATGAACTATGCCGCCGCCGTGATCGCCCTCCAGGCGGCGGGGCTGTGGATCGACCCGCGATAACCGGAGCCCCCGATGCAATCTGCCATCGCCATTTGCAATGTCGCGCTGACCACATACCTGGGGTCCAGTACCATCACGGCATTCGAGGAAACCTCACCCGAGGCGGTGCAGTGCAAGCTGCACTATGACCGCATCCGCCGGTCGTTGCTGGAACGCTGGCCCTGGGTCTTTGCCTCGCGCCGCGAAAAGCTGGTCGAGGAGACGCTGAACGACCGGGCCGGCGCGTGGTCATATCGCTATTCCCGGCCCGGACACATGGCGGCGATACGCTGGGTCAACGATGTCACCGCGGCGCGCATGGCGATGCAGATGGGACAATCGCCCGACACGCTGCGCGAGTCGACGGCGGATTCGATCTATTCCGATGTTCCCGACGCCGTGATCGAATACACCCGCGATGTGACCGATCCGACCATATTTTCCGCTGGCTTCGCCGATGCCCTTGCCGCGCATCTGGCCGCCGCCATAGCGATGCCGATCACCCGTGACGCCGCCAAGGTCACGGGCGCCAAGCGCGAGGCCGAGGAGTTGCTGAACCAGGCGATGACGATGGACTTCAACAGCCGGCCGTCCACCGAGCAGACCTTCTATCCCATGCAACTGACCGTGAGGGGCCTCTGATGCCCGCCGCTCGCATCCAACCGTCATTTGCCTCGGGCGTCCTTGGTCCGGCGCTCTGGGGCCGAATCGATCTGGCGCGCTACGACACAGCGCTGCGCAAGGGCCGCAACTGCTTCGTCCACGCCCATGGGGGCATCAGCAATCGCCCCGGCCTGCGCTTCATCTGCGAGGTCATGGACAGCGCATATCGCCACCGGCTGCTGCCCTTCGTGCGAGAGACGGATGACGCGTCGATCCTGATCATGGGCCAGAACGAGATGGGGTTCGTGAAGAACGGCGCGCGGCTCCAGTCCGGCGGTGTGGATTACACCATCGCGACGCCCTGGACCGCAGATCAGGCCCAGGCGCTGGATGCGGTGCAATCGGTGGATGTGATCTTTGCCGCGCACCGAGAGGTGGCCCCGCGCCGCATCATGCGCAACAGCGATACCGACTGGACCATCGCAACCGTGCCGATCAATCCCACGGTGCCGAGTCCGAGCATCACGTCTGTCACCAGCGGCGGATCGGGCGGTATGACCTATCGCTATAGGGTCACTGCCATCGTCGATGGCGTCGAGAGTTTCACCTCTGGCGTTGGCATTGTTGAAAACGCCCAAGACCTGGCGGAGCAAGGAGCGCAGAACCGCATCTTTTTCACGGCCGTCACGGGTGCGAGCGAATACCGGGTCTACAGGATGCAAAATGGCGTTGCCGGATATATCGGCTTCACCGAGAACACCGAGTTTCGGGATGACAATATCTCGCCTGACAGCACCGTCACGCCTCCCCGGCCCGTGACCCTGTTCGACGGGCCTGGAAAATACCCGTCCATCGTCTCGATCTATCAGCAACGGCTCGCATTTGGGGCGTCAGACAATCAGCCCGAGACGATCTGGATGTCGCGCGTCGCAGATTACCTGAACTTCACGCGGTCGCAGAACATGACCTCCTCCGACCGGGCAGAGTTCGACATGGCCGGAGAGCAACTGAACCGCATCCGAGCCATGCTCCAGCTCCGTGAGCTGCTGGTGTTCACCAGTGCCGGCGAGTTCTCGGTGACCGGCCCGGACGGTGGATTCGATGCGCTGAACCCCATCGTCACCCAGCACGGCTATGTCGGCAGCGCGCCGGTCAAGCCGTTGGTGGCCGACGACACGGTCCTTTTCATCGACCGATCTGGTCGGGGCGTGCGCGATCTGCGCTACACCTATGAAAGCGACGGCTATTCCGGCAATGACCTGACCATTTTCGCCTCTCACTTCCTTAAGGGTCGCCGCATCGTCAGCTGGGCCATGGCTAAGAACCCCTGGTCCATCATCTGGGTTGCTCTGGACGACGGCAGGCTGCTGGCGCTGACCTACAAGCGCGAACATCAGGTCTGGGGCTGGACGGACATGGACATCGACGGTGCCGTCGAGAGTGTGGCCTGCGTTCCCGAGGGGGCCAACGACGCCACCTATCTGATCGTGCGCCGCCTTATCGACGGCCAGCAGCGGCGCTATGTCGAGCGCTTCGACGACCGGGATTTCGCCACCGCATCCGATGCCTTCTTCGTGGATTGCGGCATCACCTATGCCGGGCCGGCGACGGCGACGATTACGGGCCTCGACCATCTGGAAGGGCGCGTGGTGGCGGCGCTGGCCGATGGCGACGTGATAACCGGCCTGACGGTCACGGGCGGCGCGGTCACGTTGCCGCACCCGGCCAGCAAGGTGCATGTCGGCCTGCCGTTCACGGCTGAGATAGAAACCTTGCCACCGGCCATCCAGTTCGATGATGTCGGCGCGTCGCGTGGCCGCCCGCACAGCGTCAGTGCGGTGCGCATCCAGATGGAGAACACGCGCGGCATAAAGGTGGTGACAGAGGACGGGCGCGAAAGCGAGTTGGTGCAGACGGGCGGCGATCTGGCCGAAGAAATCCCGCTCTGGACAGGCATGCACGAGCTGACCGTGCCGGCGCAATGGAACCGGGACGGCACGGTGGCCCTGCGCCAAGACTATCCGCTGCCCATGACGGTGCTTGCCATCTCGGTCGAACTCAGCATCGGCAGGAACTGACATGGCGGTAACGGTCGCGCCCATCACCGCCGATGTGGTCGACGCCCTGCTGCCGCGCCTGCGCCCCATCGACCGCCTGGAGCTGGATTGCATGGGCACCGGCGACGCCCGCCATGACCTGCTGCGGCTGGTGGCGCAATCCCGACGGTGCCGCGCAGCATACATGGATGGCGATCTGGTCTGTATCTTCGGGGTGAAGGCGGCAACGGCGATGTCCGATACCGGCTTTCCCTGGGCGCTGGCAACGCGCGCCGTGGACCGGCCGCAGGTGCGGCGCGAGTTCGTGGCGGGGTCGCGGGTCGGGGTGGAGTGGCTGGGGCAGGATTTCCGCCGGCTCTGGAACCTGGTGGCCGAGGAGAACCTGGTGGCGCGGCGCTGGCTTCGGTGGATCGGGTTCCGGTTCGACGCGGAAAAGACGGTGGTGTTGCGGGGGCATCGCTTCCTGCATTTCGAGATGGAGATGAACTGATGTGCCTTGATCCGCTGACCGCCGCACTGACCGCCGCCACTTCGTCCGGGGGGGGCGGCCTGTTCAGCAGCCTGGGCTCGCTGTTCTCCGTCGGCTCCGGCGTCGTCGGCGCATATTCCTCGATCCAGTCGGGCAGGGCGGCTCAGGCCGCAGCCGAGGCGACGGCGCGCCAGCAGGAAGCCGCCGCGCGCGAATCGCTGCGCCAGGGCGAGGACGAATCCGAACGCCAGCGCCGGGCCGGGGCGGCCGTTCTGGCGCAGCAGCGCGTCGCAATGGCGGCGAACGGCGTCGATGTCAGCTCGGCCTCGGCCATCGAACTGCTCGACGACACCAAGGCCGCCATCGAGGACGACGCTTTCGCCATCCGGCAGAACTTCCGCAACCAGGCGGGCAACTATTCCCAGATGGCGGCCAACAGCCGCACCGAGGGCGCCAATGCCTTGTCGCAGGGGCGCTGGGGCGCAGCCAGCACGATCCTGTCGACCGGCGCCAAGGTGGGCGAGAAATACAGCCAATGGGCGCGTGACCGTGCAACTCCGAGGTATGCGTGATGGCAATGAAGGTTCCGCAATATGAGCGCCGCGAGGTGGTGCAGGCGCAGCGCCCCGTGGGCGTGGCGGCGCGTCAGTCCGGTTTCGGGCAGGTCGCGCAAGGGCTCGCCGATGTCGGGCAGATGTTCGACCAGTGGCAGGCCGACGTGGATCAGGCCGACGCGAAGGCGGCGGATACTGCGTTCGCAAAGACCGTCAGGGAAACGCTCTATGACCCGGAGCGCGGCTATCTCTATGCCCAGGGCGGCGATGCCTTGCAGATGCGCCAGCAGGCTGCCGAGACGCTGCAAAAGGCCTTTGACGAACGCCTTTCCGGGCTGAACCAAGCATCGCGAGACATGGCCAGCCGCGTTATGCAAGGCCGGCTCGATTCCGCTCTCCTCGGTATCGACCAGCACGCGGGGCGCGAGCGACTTACCTACCTCGACGGTCAGTCCAAGGCGCGTGTCCAGTCTGCGATTGATGACGCTATCATCGACCCCGCCAATCTCCCCCGGTCGCTGAGCATTACCCGAGCCGAGGTTCAAGACCAGGCGAATCGGAATGGCTGGTCGCCTGAGCAAACCGAGGTCGCCCTGAAAGCGGCGGAATCGGACATGCACGCCGGTATCGTGTCGCGCTTGGAAGCTGTGAACCCGGAACAGGCATTGCAGTATCTCAACGCCCATCGGGACAGCATGGCGGCGGGTGCGGTGGCCAGTCTGGAGGGTCGGCTGGTGCCAGAGGTAAAGCGGCGCCGGGGGTATCAGGGCGGAATGGACGCTGCGCTGCGCTCAATGGGCGTTGAAATCCGGCAGGATTATTACGAGGCTGCGCGCGGAGCCGAATCCGGCGGCAACGATGCCGCGAAGAACCCGAACTCGACCGCCACCGGCAGGTATCAGTTCATCCAGAGCACTTGGGACGGCTTGAGGAAACGTCGCCCGGACCTTGGCCTTACCGCCGACGGCAGGACCGATCCCGCACAGCAAGAGCGCGCCATGCGCGCTTTCACCGAGGAGAACGCCCGCGCCCTTATCCGGGGCGGCGTGGCGATCACCAATGGCACGCTTTACGCGGCGCATTTCCTCGGGGCCGGTGGCGCGTTGAAGGTGCTGACCGCCCCCATGGGTGCGTCTGTTGCCGATATCGTCGGGCAGGGTGTCATAGCAGCCAACCGATTCCTTGAAGGAATGACAGTCGCGGATTTCGTCGGGTGGGCTGAAAAGAAGATGGGCGGGCAGGCAGCGCCAGTGGCAACAGGTGGTGATCAGCAGCGCAGCGCAATCTGGGACATTATCCAGATTTCTGACCCGGACGAACGCGCGGCGGCGATGCAGGGCTACCAAGCGGTGTCTGGCCAGATCGCCGCTGAGGCGAAGGCGCGTCAGGATGGTGCCATCCAGACTGCATTCGACATGATCAACCGGGGATTGGACGTCAACCAGCTCGGGCCGGAGGATAAAGCACTGTTTGGAATGTCCGGCATGTCGTCCCTGATCGAGTATCAAAACAAGGTCCGCTCCGGTCAGCGCCCGGAAACCGACGCTGAGTTGTTCGTTGAACTGACCAGGGAGGCGGCGACCGATCCCCGCAGCTTCGCGGCGCGCGACCCGCTGGAATGGCGCAATCGCCTGAGCGACACGGACTTCAAGGCGTTCGTCCAGAAGCAGGCAGAAATCACGAAAGGCGAAACCAACCCATCCTCGGCGGCGACCATCTCCACCATAAACACCGTCACCAAGGATCTGCTTGTCTCGGCTGGTATCGATGACAAGAAGAAGTCCGGTGCCCAGCAGGTGGCCAAGTTGCAGGAAGGTTTGCTTCGGTGGTCGCAGTCGTTTCAGGCACAGAACGGCGGGCGCATGCCGACGCATCTGGAAATCCGCGAGCAGGCAAATGCCATGCTCTTGCCCGTGGTCATCGACCCGCCCGGGCTGTTCAACTCGGTGAATGGACGCGCTTTCGATATCGATTTCGATGGCGTGACCCCTGGCGACATCGTGGACGGAAGTCTCAAAATTGCAGGCGAAGCCGTCGATCCCGAGGTGATCGAGACTTTCGTGCAGGAATTCGAGGCCGCCCTTGGGCGCGCGCCGACGCCGCAAGAAGTGGTGGAGGGTCTTGCCTGGGCACAGGCCCGCTGACCGCCGCCATATATCGACCGCTCCTCGCTTCCTAGCCTGCTGGCGACAGAAGCGAGGACATCATGGCCGGACCTTTCGACGCCTATTTCGACCAGCTGAAACAGCAGGAAGCGGCGCGCACCGCGGCGCGGGTTCGTCTCGACCCATTGCAGCCGGATCAAGCCGCCGATGGGCTGGCCACGGCCAAGGAGCTTGGCGTCCCGGCGGGGCAGGTCATGGCATTCCCTCAGCTGTTCAAGGATCGGCTGGAGCAACAGCGCGCCGCCGCCGCGCTGGCCGAGGCTCCGAAGCTTTCCGACTGGTTGCGCTCCGATCCGGTGAATGCGGCGCTGGCCAAGGACGACTTGGAAAACCTGTCCTGGTTCGAGCGCAACCTCAAGCCGGGGCTCGACCTCTATGGCGATGCAGTCGGCGGCAGTCTGAACGATAGCCAGGTCGGACGCGGGTTCCGAACCGGCGTCACCGGCGCCAAGCAGATGGGCGTGGCCGCCGCCACCGTCCCGATTGCCGGGGCGCAGGCGACCATGTTGCAGCGGCTCGACGCCTTCGACCGGGCGAAGGATATCGACCCGTCAACGCCCCGCTTTCAGATCGCCGAACAGCTTGGGCTCGACCCCATGTCGCCCACCGCGGCCATGGTGGCTGATTTCGTCGCGGGCGATGCTGACAAGCGCAAGTGGTATGTGGACCGGACCATCGCGGCGGTTCAGTCGAACAAGGAGTTGATGGGGGCGCTGTCTGAGAGGGTTCGCTCCTATCAGGATCAGATGCGCGAGACGCAAGGGCGCGTCCCGAACTTTACCGACGTCGATGATGTGAAAGGGTTCATGGATTGGGCCGGGTTCAACCTCGGTCAGGCGGGCCCTTTTCTGCTGACCACCCTCGCGGCGTCCGTGGCCGCTGGTCCCGCCGGAGCCATCGGCGCCGGTTATGGCATGGGCGTGGGCGACATCCGGGCCGAGCAGATCACGGCGGGGCAAGACCCGTTTGACACTGGCGCGGTTGGCGCAGCTGTTGCTGGCGCCGTTCCCTATGCCGGGCTCGAACTTCTCGGCCCTGCCGCGCGGCCGTTCCGGGGCGCCTCGGGCGAGGTTCTCCAGCAGGTGGCCGAGGGCTGGGCAAAGAGGCTCGGGCGCGAAGTCACCACCGACGTGATCGAGGAGTTTATCAACGAGGCGGGGCAGGAAATCATCAAGGATTACGCCGTGCAGATGGGCGGCGGCGCGGAGGTGGAGCTAAACGACGAGACGCTGCTAAAATGGTTCAACGCCGGCATGGCCGGGGCTGTGTCCGGCGGGGCCTTAGGCACGGTGAACGCCGCCAACACCATCGCCGCCGAGCGCGACGCGGAGCGGGCCGGGACTTCTGGTCGCACGGCCGACGCCCTGGACCGAGTGTCGCAGCAAGCGCAGGCTTCGCGGGTTCGCGAGCGGTCCCCCGAATCCTTCAAGGCCGCCTTGGACCGCGCCGGCGCCGGCGACCAGATGATCTATGTCCCAGCGCAGGGCTTGCGCGAGTTCTTCCAAGCCCGCGATGTGGCATTTGACGGCGCTATGGCGGAACAGTGGGGCGTGGACCTCGACACGTTCGCCGAGATGGAAATCAGCGGCGGGCGGGTGGCAATCCCGCTTTCCAATTTCGCCGCCTACCTGTCCGGAACCGATGCCGAGGCTTGGGTGCGCGAAAACGCCACGATGGACGCCGACGAGCTATCGATCGCAGAGGCTCAGGCGTTCGCCGATCTGGTGCCCGAGGAGGCCGCCGAGGCTTACGAGCAACAGCTGGCCGAGATGCGCGCCGAAGACGCTGCCAGGTCGTCCGATCAGCAGGTCTACGACGGCTTCTATTCCCAGCTTCGCGAGGCCGGCCGGACAACCGACGTTGCCGACAAGGAGGCGCGGGTCATGTCCGCGTTCTTCCGCACCATGGCCGAAAGGGTGGGCGACGACGCCCTGGATCTGGCGCAGAGGTTCGGGGTTCGCATTCAGGGTCCGGATGGCGGGGCGCTGCCGCGGCGCCGCGGCGCTCTGGACGTCATGCTCAACGACCTGCGGTCGGGCCGAAAGGAGAAGACGGGGCGCAGTCTGACGCAATTCGTCATCGACGAGGGTGGCGTTCAGGACGCGGGGGGCGACGTTGCCGCGCTTGAGGTGAAAGGGCTTGTGGCCGAAACGGCGGCCCAGATCAGCGAACGCCAGGCGCAGGGCACCATGCCTGGGATGGTGCCGGTGCAGGGGCGCGGGCTGCCGCTCGACGAGCTTGGCCGCAAGGCGGTCGAGGCTGGTTATTTCCCTGAGCTGATGGGCGAGGTCCAGGGGCTGAACGATGCCGAGGCTGCCGATCTGGGCGCGGCGCTGCTGGAGGCGCTGCGCGAGGAGGCCGGCGGCCGCATGCGATACCTGCCCGGCGAGGGCCCGGACCCGGCGCGCGCGGCGCTGAATGCAGAGTTGCAGGCGCGTGGCCTCGATCCGGCGACGATGAGCAACGACGAGATTGCAGCGGCGCTGGAGGAGGGGGCGGGTGACACTTTCTGGCAATCGGCGCGCATGGGCGAGATCGAGGCGATGGCTTCTAGCCTTGGGGTCGACCTGGCTGTGTCGGAGCGCAACGGATACATCACCATCAGTCGTATTGTTTCCGGCGAACGCGGCAGCGGGGCAGGATCCCGCGTCATGCAAGCCGTTGCTGACCATGCCGACGCATCGGGGCAGGTAATCGCCCTGACCCCTTCTGCTGATTTCGGCGGATCGGTCGCCCGCCTGCGGGAGTTCTACAAGCGGTTCGGATTCGTCGAAAACAAGGGTCGAAACAAGGATTTCGGCACCCGCGAAACCATGGTCCGACCGCCTGCCGACCTCCGCACTCTTTTCCAGAGTTCCCACGACAAGGGCGGCCGTGCTGCGCTGGCATCCATGAACGGCGATATGACGCTGCGAGCCGTGGCCATACCCGATACGGCCCGCGCGGATGACCGGAAAAGCGCACTTGCAAAGTTGTCCGATGCCAAGGGCGAGTATCGAACCGCCAGCGGCGAATCCGTCACGATAAGCCGGGCGACGCGCAAGATTTTCTCTGGTTCATTCCCCGAGGGGCGCTTGCGCCTGGCCGGTGCGATCCCGGATTTGTTGCAATCGGCTGTGGTCTACAATGCTGACACGCCCCAACGCGCCTATGCCGTGGCGCTGGCTGATCTGGACGGGCAAAGCATCATCGTTCGCATGGTGCTGAACGATGACGGAAGTGGGTCCGAAAAGCTCTATGCGCTGGAAGGGTTCGAGATGGCCCCGATAGCCTGGAGAGACGCTAAGGCGGAAGTCTCCGATCAGGAGCAGGTCGGGGCCAAGCCTGCCATGGGTTCCGCTCCCGGTTTCAATGTAGCAACTGCGGTCGCTCAAATCAATGCGCTGCCGTCAGGCGCCCCCCCTCTTTTCCAGACCCGCCGCGGCTCCATCGTCTTCCCCGCCGGTGGCCCGGATGGTGCGCAGACCGTCATCAACCTGTTCGAGACGGCCGACCTGTCGACGTTCTTGCATGAGGCGGGGCACTTCTTCCTGGAAACTTCGGACGCGCTGGCCCGGGCGGACGATGCGCCGCAGGCGTTGCGTGACGATATGGCGGCGGTGCGGGCCTATCTCGGTGCAGAGGAGGGCGCAGCCTTTACCACCGAGCAGCACGAGCTTTTCGCCCGGTCTTTTGAGGCTTATGTGATGGAGGGTGAGGCGCCGTCTCTGGCGCTGGCCGACGTGTTCGCCCGCATCAAGGCGTGGCTGACGCGCATCTATCGCTCGATAGCCGGCCTGAACGTGAAGCTTTCGCCCGAGATTCGCGAGGTGTTCGACCGGATGCTGGCTACGGATGCCGAGATTGCGCAGGCTCGCGCGGAAACCGCGGCAGACCCGCTGTTCCGCGACCGGCCGCCGGGGATGTCGGAAACCGACTGGAACACCTATCAGCGGCTCGCCCGACGCTCGAAAGAGCAAGCCGAGGCGATGCTGCTGGAAAAGACCATGGCAAAGGTTCGCCGGGAAAAGGAATCCTGGTGGAAGGCCGAGCGCAAACAGCTGCGCGCCGAGGTTGAGGCTCGGACCAATGCCTTGCCGCAATATCGGCTGATCGAGGCCATGGCCAACGGCCGCATCCTCACGCTGGACGGTGAGCAGCCCGCGCCCGACGTGCGGATTTCTCGCAAGGATCTGGTGGAGCAGTTCGGCCCCGGCGTCCTGGCCGAGCTTTCGCGCGAGCGTTTCGGCGGCAAGCGTGCGATCTATGCCGATGATGGGCTTTCGACCGGGGTGGCTGCCGAGATGTTCGGCTTTGCCGGCGCAGTCGAGATGGTGCAAATTCTCCAGAACACCACCAAGAGGATCGATGCCATCAATGCCGAAACCGACCGGATCATGCTGGAGCGATATGGCGACCCGATGACGGACGGCACCATAGAACAAGAGGCGGTGGACGCGATCCACAACGAGCAGCAGGCGCAGAAGAACGTCGCCGAGGCACGGCAGATCGCGGCGCAGCTCGGGCGCGATACGCGCAGTATGACCGCGACGCTGTATCGCCAGCGCGCCCGGATGATGCTTGGCCGCATGACGGTGCGCGAAGCATCGGCTCCGGCTCGCTTCCTGGCTGCCGAGCGGCGCGCGGGGCGCGAGGCCGAGCGCGCCTTTGCCAAGGTCGCCAGGGGCGATGCGTCAGCCCTGGCGTCGGCCTTGCAGGCCAAGGAACAGCAGATCCTCAATGCCGCGCTGTTCGATCTGTCGCGCGAGGCCGAGGCCGAGGTGGGCAAGGCCCGCGAGAAGATGCAGGCTTATGGCAAGAAGTCGGTGCGCGAGAAGCTGGAAGGCGGCTATATCGAGCAGATCGACGACTTGCTTGACCGCTACGATTTCCGCCGCCGTTCGCCTGGGCAGGTGGCCAAGACAGAACGGCTGCGCGAGTTCGTGGACCGCATGATTGCCGAGGGCCGCGAGGCCGAGCTGATGATCGATCCGCGCATGATGGACGATGCGCGCCGGGTCCACTATTCGCGGCTGTCGCTAGACGAGTTCCGGGGTTTGCTCGACACGGTGGCGAACCTCGATCATCTCGGCCGGTTCAAGCAGAAGTTGGTCAGCGCCCGCAAGCAGCGGGATCTGGCCGCGACGGCGACTGCCGTGGCCGACGCCATCGCGACGAACATTGGCACGGGCCGCATCAAGCAGGAAAGCCGCGGCCGCTATCTCCTCGACCTGGTGCTGACCGCCGATACCGTTCTGGTCGACATGGATGGAGGCGACGAGTTCGGCGCCGCCTATCAGGCCATCAAGGAGGATATCGACGCCGGTTATGTGCGCGTGGACGAGATGAACCGCGAGTTGTCGGAAAGGCTGTCCGATCTGTTCAAGGTTTACTCGGCCAAGGACATCCGCGACATGAAGGTCGAGCGGCACATCAACGGCACGCGCTTCATGTGGTCGAAGTGGAAGGCCATCGCGGTCGCCCTGAACACGGGGAACGAGGACAATCTTGCTCGCCTGCTGGCGCCGGATGCGCACGCCGACCAGCGCATGACGCGCGCTGACCTCGATGCCGTTCTAGACGTGCTGGACCAGCGAGATTGGGATTTCGTGCAATCGATGTGGGATCTGATCGGCAGTTACTGGCCGCAGATCGAGGCTGTGACGCAGCGCCGCACCGGGGTGAAGCCCGGCCGGGTCGAGGTCCGGCAGGTCGCGACGAAGTTCGGCACCTACAAGGGCGGCTATTACCCGATCAAGTATGATGCCGGATATGGCCATGCAGCGGCCCTGGACGCTCGAACTGAGCTCGACAAGTTCATGTCGGCCGGCCGGTTCGCGAAGGCGCAGACGAAGCACGGTCACACCATTGATCGCAAGAAGACCGGCAACGGACGGACACTCAACCTCGACATGGACGTGGCGTTCACGCACTTGCGGGACGTGATCCGCGACATCGCGCTGTCCGAGGCGGTGGATAATTCCTATCGCGTGCTGAATCACCCGCTGGTCGCCCAGGCATTTATGGATGCGGGCCGCAAGAACGACCTCGACATGATGAACCTCTGGCTCAAGGATGTGGCGCAGGGTCCAATCGTCCATACCGATCCGCTCAACATGTTCGCCCGCATCGTGAAGAACAATTTCACGTTGTCGCGGCTGGCGCTGAACATGAAGACGGCGGCGCTCCAGATCACCGGGGTGGCGCAGTCGGCCGCGACCGTCGGCAAGCGCAAGATGGCCCGCGCCTTCGCAGATTACCTGAAGCATCCCGCGGAAACCTCGCGCGAGGTCATGGCGAAGTCAGAGTTCATGCGCCGGCGCCAAACCACCTTTGACAAGGACATCAACGACTTTGCCAATGACGCCATGATCACCAGCCCGTTGCGCGGCCGGGTGGCGAAAGGGGCAGAGGTTCTTGCCCGCGCGGGCTTTGCGCCGCTGACCAAGGTGCAATTCTATGCTGTGGACGTTCCGACCTGGCTTGCCGGCTATCGCAACGGCCTGCGCAAGTTCGATGGAGACGAGGGCAGGGCCATCGCCTTTGCCGATCGCATGGTAGCGCGTGCGCAGGATAGTGGCGCCATGCCGGACAGGTCGGCAATCTCGCGCGGCACCGTGTCGGAGAACGCGCGCCAGATCGAATGGATCAAGCTGTTCACCACCCTGCAAGGCTACATGATCGCCAAATTCAACCGCGGATATCTCACGGCCCGGCAGGGTGTGCGGGACATCCGCGCGGGCGAGACGGTAGCGCAGCGGTTTGGCGCGACCGCCGACATGGCGACGAACCTGATGCTGATCTATGTGGCCGAGACAGCCATGATGGGGCTGCTCTATGCCGCCATGGCGGCCGGTGACGATGACGACGAGCTGGAGCGCGAGAAGATCTTCACCTGGGTCTTGGGTGAAACGGTGGGCGCTGTCGTCGGCGGCATTCCCCTGGTTCGCGATGCCTGGTCGGTGATGTCGAACCCGGCGGCGACCGGCGGCGGGGTCTACGGCTCGATCACCGAAATTCCGGCGCGTCTGGTTCAGCAGGCGGCCCAGGGCGAGAACGATAAGGCCCTTCGCCGCGCGGTGGCGGATGCGGTCGGCCTTGCGACCGGCTTCCCATCCACTGCGTTCATGCGCCCCATCGAGGAGTTGATGGAGGATAGCGACGAGCGGTCGCTGATCGAGGCTCTGATGGGCCGCAATCCTCTGATCGACTGACGCCCGCCAACATATATCGCCCGCCTTCTGGTTCCTACCCTTCGCCTGACCCCATGCAGGCAGGCGAAGATGACGGTAGAGAGCGCGAAGAACAAGGCAGGCCCCTTCAACGTCACCGGGACGAGCGGGACGTTTCCTCGCGACTTCCTCCTGCTCGACGAGGATCACCTGCGGGTGATCCGCGTTCGGGACGGAGAGGAAACCGACCTTACCTCGGGGATCGGGCACACCGGGATCGGCACGGCGGACGGAACAGTCGTCATCTCGACCGGTATCCAGAGCGGCGACCAGATCTATCTGCTGCGCGCCGTGCCGAACCTCCAGCGCAGCGATTACAATGCGCAGGGCCGCGTCAGGACGGAACAGGTCGAGAGCGACCTGGACCTGACGATCATGCAGATCCAGGACTTGCGCGAGGCCCAGGGCAGGGCGCTGACGCTGTCTGTATCATCAGAGATTGATGGCGAGACCGCCATGGCCGCCGCTCTGGCGGCGCCACGCTATGCTGACCAGGCGCGCGAGGCGGCGGATGATGCGCAGGCCGCAGCGGCGTCCGTGCCTCCCAACTTCACCAGCCGTGCTGTTGCTGAACCGGCCCTGCCGCAGTTCGCCGATGGCAGGGAAGTCACCATTGCCGGCGTGCGCTATATCATCGACAGCGCCGCAGTCGGCATGTCCTCGGCGATGTGGGATATTGGCATCGATGGCGTTCGCGCCCCGGATCGGCCCCTGAACGCCTATGTCGCCGCCTTTCATGACCACAACAGCCCGCGCATCATCCGGCTCTATTCGTCCACCGATGGGCTGGCCTGGCGGCTGCTGAACAGCCTGCCGCTGGAATATGACGGCGGGGTGATCAACGGCGGCAACCCGGTGCTGTGCTATCGGGATGGGTGGTTCTGGCTGCTGGTCAGCTTCACCTCGGTCGGCAACTACGATTTCCGCATCTACAAGACGCGCGATTTCTCGAACTGGCTTGGCCCGTTCAATTGCAATCTCGGCCCGACGCCGGTCAGCAGCAACGTCAATCCGGCCCCCGGCGCCAGCGTGCCCTGCAACGAGGTCTGGGGGGTGGATATGGCCTTCACCCCAGCAGGCGAATTGCATGTCCGTGCCGCCCTGCCGTTCGCGGCTGATATCACCGATGTGCGCGGCCGGACCATCGGCAACCGCCGCGTCTATCGCACGGTCTGCACCGATCTTGAGGCGATGACCTTCTCGGCGCCGGTGCTGGAGGATATCCCCAGCGGCCACCCGACGCGGCTGTATCAGTCCACCAGCGGCCCCCTGCTGGCGCCGACTTTCCCGCTGAACCACCAGACCATCAGGCAGGCTGGTGATGCAGGCCTGGAGATGGGCTTTGCGGAGCGGTTCTGCGCCGGCTTCGAATTGGACGATTTGATCATCGTTCCCTGCGGGAAGGGCGGGACCGGGTTTATCGACGGCGAATGGACAGCCGGCGGCGCGGCATATACGGGCGCTGTCGGACGCATTCAGTCCGTGATCGCCGCCCATCCCGACGCCGTGGTCGAGGGGGTGCTGTGGCACCAAGGCGAGCGCGACCGAGGCGCGAACACCAACTATGAGACGGACCTCACGTCCCTGATCACCCGCTTGCGGTCGGATATTCCCGCGCTCGCCGGCAAGCCCTTCGTCATGGGCGAGATTGGCCGCTTCGTCTCGCCGGGATCGGTAGACGTCAACGCCATCATGCACACCATCGCCGGCACCGTGGCCAACACCGCAGCCGTGTCCAGCGAGGGTCTGACGGATCGCGGCGATGCGCTGCACTTCAACGCGCCCAGCTATCGACGGCTGGGCGCGCGCTATTGGGATGCGTTCGCGGCCCTGCGCGGCTCGGTCGGCTCGGGAGGATCGCCGGTCAAGCGCATCATCGTCATCGCAGGCCAGAGCAATGCCGTCGGCAACTGGACCTATACGCCGCCGTCCATGATCGACGCATCCGTGACCCGCACGCCGGGCGACTGGCTGCTGAACGTCAAGGATAGCAGCCAGCAGACGATCCGGGTCTACAACGGCCCCAGCATCATTGGGCCGTGGGCGTTCCAGGAAGAGATCGAGAACACGACCTATGCCATTGAAGGCTCGTCCATCGTCCCGCGCAGGCTCGCCAGCGGGGATGTGGCCTGGGATCTTTACTGCGAGGGTCACAACACCATCCCCGACTGGATATCCGCGCAGCGGATGATGGTTTATCGGGGAGGAACCACGCCGGCCGGCTGGGGCTCGGTGGCTCCGACCTATCTGCGCAGCACCCGTGGCATCCGCCACGGCACGCCGCTGAACCTCGGGTTTGAAGACCCCGCCGCCGCCGCCGTGTTCGAGCGCTTCGCCGCCACGGCAGCCGGCGATGGGATCGAGACCAATGAGCAATGGAACGAATTGCTTTCGGGAAACCGGACCATCGTGCCCAATCCCGGCGCGGTCTATTACGTCACCGGCAGCACCGTCACCAACCTGACCATTCTGGACGGGGCTGCGGACGAGTTCTATCTCGCCGTGCTGTCGACAAACGTGGGCGCCGGGATCGTGGTGCAGGCCGCAGGCATGTCGCCGGTCGAGGTGGCAATCGGATTCGGCCAGAGCAATCACAGGCTGGTGCGGTTCCGGAAGCGTGACAGCACGGGGCAGTATTATGCCGAGGCCGGCGCGGGTCGGCCCGTTTTCGCGGCCAACAAAAACGCGACTGACCAAACGATCCCCGCCGGGACGTCGACGCAAATCACCTTCCCGAACGAGGTCGTGGATGCCGGCGGTTTCTTCTCGGCCTCGGGCTGGACGCCGCCCGCGGGCCGATACCTGATCCAGGCAAGCGTTGTTTTCTCCGGGGCAACGTCAGAGCAGACGAACACTCTGCGGCTTCTCCGGAACGGGACATCGGTCCGCCGCGTCGTCGGTAGAACGGTGCTGGGGAACAACAACCTGGTCCTGACGGCCACCGTGGTTGCAAACGGCACGGATACGTTCACGCTCGATCTGACCTGTCCCGGCACTGGCGACAAGACGGTCAGCGGCTCCATAGACGTGACCTGGTTTGAGGGGGTGCCGGTGTGATGGCCCAGATCGACAACCGCGTGAGCCTCGGCAACATCATCTCCCTCGGCGCCACCCTTCTGACCGGAGCCGGCATGGCCGCGGCGCTTTTCGTCTGGGGCGGCCGGCTGAGCGAGCGAGCAGACAGTTTCGACCGCAGTATCCTGCAAATGCAGGCCGCCATTTCCGGCCATGAAACCCGCCTGCGGCAGATGGAGCAGCTATCAGCACGGCAGGACGAGCGACTGCTGCTGATCCTGGACGCGGTGCGGAAGATCGAGGCCAAGATCGACAGAGGCGGGCCATGACCCACTGGTGGCGCGCCTCCGTGATCCTGTCCCGCGCCCTCTGCGGTCCACGGGGAAAGCCGCTCTGCGCCCGCATCCACGAGGCCCGGCCTTCGGCGTGGCGAACGGCGGCCATGGTGGCTCTCGACATGATCTTCGGCGAGCCGAGCCATTGCGAAAAAATCCATCGCCGCTGGAAGGCGCTCCAACCCACGAGGACGACATGAAAAGCAATTTCGACCGCTGCTTAGCGGAAACCCTCGCGCACGAGGGGGGCTGGGCGGACGACCCGCGCGATGCGGGCGGGGCGACCATGAAGGGCATCACCTTTGCCACCTATCGCGCCTGGAAGCGACGACCGATCACCAAGGCCGAACTGCGGAACATCTCCGACGCCGAGGTGGCCGCCATCTACCGGCAGAACTATTGGGATGCCGTGCGCGGCGACGATCTGCCATCGGGTCTGGATCTGGTTGCCTTCGACGCGGCCGTGAACAGCGGCGTCTCGCGCGGCGCGAAATGGCTGCAAACCGCCCTCGGCGTCCCTGCTGACGGGATGATCGGCCCCCAGACCATCGCAGCTGCGCAGCAGGCTCATCCCGAGGCGGTGATTGACCGGGCGATCAGCGCCAGGCTGGCATTCCTGCGCGTGGCAAAGAACACCAAGACCGGCGCCTTGCTGTGGCCCACCTACGGCAAGGGCTGGACCCGTCGCGTGGAAAGCGTGCGCGAGAAGGCAATCGCCATGTCGAAGGTGACGGCACCGAACGCCACCAAGCCTGCGGCGCCGTCGGTGGGCATAATCGCCGCGCTGCTGGCGCTTTTCAAGTCCATGTTCGGAGGAAAAGCATGAACCCCGTCTATCTGCGCATGGCGCTTTACACGCTGGCAATCGCCCTGTCCTCGCTCGGAATCGGCACGTTCGATCCCGAGGCCGGCACGTTCACCATCGACCTGGAACAGGCAGCAATCGCGCTGGCCGGGGCAGGGGTGCTGAACGCGCTGGTGTTCTGGCGCTGGGGGAAGAAGTGACCGCGTGGCTCATCACCATCCTCGGGGCCATCGCCGCCGCTGTGGCTGCGTTCTTGCGCGGCCGGTCGCGGGGCAGGGCGGACGCACAGGCGCGAGAGGATGCGGCTTATCGTGAGACCAGGGAAAGGATCGACCATGCGGGCAATGACGTGGACAGCGCTTCTGACGCTGATGTTGATCGCCGGCTGCGCGACCACGCAAAGCGGTGACGCCGTGTGCGCCGGGACGGCCGAGGCAGCGCGCGCCCATGCCGATGCGCTGCTGATCGACGGCGGGGCGCTAAGCAAGCGCACGGGGCTGCGGCTGCTGGACAAGCGCAAGGCCGGCTGTCACCCCTGACGCCGGGCGCGGTGCCGCTGTAGAGCTTCACCAACTTCTCCCGGGCAGACGCTACTCAACGCTTCACCTGCTTTGGTCAACGCCTCCACACAGCGCGCACCGCATCAAGGCAATTTCGCGCCCTGACGCCGGGCGCGGTGCTGGGCGATGGCGTCAAAGAGCCGCGCGTAGTCCGTGGCTCTGACGCTGTAGCATTTGCCGTCTGCATCGTGGATCGCGACGGCGTGGCTATCCAACGCCCCTGCGGCCTTCGCCATCACGTCCGCATGCGCCCGCTCGTCGGCTAGGGCGGCGGTCAGCCTCTCCACCTCGGCGCGGAGGCGAACGAGTTCGGCTTCATGCGACCGCACCGAGTGGATAATATGATCGGCGTAGGGGCCAACCGCGTCGCGCCTGCGCTCGATCCAGTCTGCTAGGTTCAGGACGACCTCGCCATTGACCTTGCCGTCGTAGTCACTCATCGCGCGTCCTCCGAACACATAGCCACGATCATTGCCCATGCCTCCCGCCTCTGCTGTGCGGTTTCGTGCCGCCGCGTGATCCCCGCATCGTCCCGGCCATTGCGGAAGCCATGGATATAGGCCGGGTGCCGATTGCTGGACGGCTCTGGGCTGTCGGGGCGACGGCCATCGTAATAGCCATGGCAGCATTCGGCATCGAGCGGATCGGGGTAGAGGGCATGCCAGTCGATCTCACTCATCGCGCGTCCTCCGGGGGCTGGGGCGATAGCGCCGCTTTCGCGATCCTGACGCACCGCGCATGTGCCTCGTCTGGCGGCAGATCCAGATTGTCGCTGATGGAAATGAGCCGCAACGCCTCGTGCATCTGCACAGCCTGCCGGCCCTTCGCCAGCTTTTCGAGCCGATAGCGCATTCTCTCGCGCGTCACGCCATGCTCTTTTGCCAGCGCCTCGATGGTCTCCCCCATCTTCCAGCGGGCCCACAGGTCGCTCATGTCCTCTCCTTCTGGTCGCGGGGGGTGGAGGTGACGGCTTTGATAATGTCGCCGCTAACCGCCAGTAGGGCCGTGTAGTAAAGGTCGCGAGCCTTTCCGCGAGGTGCGATCCAGAAGCCGAGGCGGATCAGCCGCCCCGCGATATGCCAACGCAACGTTCGCAGGCTCATGGCGTCATTCCTCTGTGGTGGGGCTACGGAAAGCGGCGTCAGCAGCACGCCAGAACGCCCAGATCGCGGCGCAGAAATAGACCAGTGACCCCATATCCAAGGGGCGGTCATAGGCGGCCAGGAACAGCCATGCGATGCCGATAAGCTCGTATCCCTGCGCTCGGGTCATAGGGGATTTCCTCTGTGGTGGGGTGTTAGGGGGATGCTCTTTGGTTCGCTGGACCTGTTGACCCCTGCGAACCCCTGCACGAATCGGGAACATGCACTGTATGGGGGCGGCGTTTTCTGCATGGTTTCCCTTATTCTGTGTGGGGTGCCAGCCCCTCCTAAGGGGCAGGTTACAGGTTCAAATCCTGTCGGGGTCACCATCAGCCCTTGCATGTGCCTGCTGATTGCCTGACGCGCTGCAAGGCTTTGCCATCCTCATCTTGGACCTGTTTTGCTAGGGCGGCCATCGGCTCGCTGCGGCGTCGGCTCGCCGCTGAGAATCGCCGTCATGGATAAAGCGGATCCGGCTGCCAGCGTGGCGCTTGGCCGACTGAGCCGCCCACCGTTCGCGGTTCGACCGGATCAGGC